>NZ_QLYY01000015.1 GCF_003350295.1 Vibrio tetraodonis | reverse complement strand
GCCAATATAGCAGCCTTAAATATCGTCAAAGGCTTTGGCGATATCGCATAACTCAGAGCATGAGTCGTAGAGGTAACTGTTGGGATAATGCCCCAATGGAAAGGCTATTTAGAAGTCTAAAAACCGAATGGATACCAACTACTGGGTACCTAACCCAAACTCAGGCAAAGAAGGATATCAGTTATTACTTGATGGATTACTACAATAGGCAACGGCCTCATCAAGCAAATGATGGGCTATCGCCAGTTACTGCCGAAAATCGGCTTAAGTTAGTGTCCGGAATTTGTTGAACACTACAGTAACGCATATATTAACGCTAAGTTCAGGTTTTAGCCAACAAGGGTGATGCCGTAAACTTGGCGGTATCACCATAAATAGGTGTGCTTATTAAATACTAAACTTATCCCATCATCGACTAAATCATACTCAACACTTAAATTAATTCATTGATTTATCGATTAATAATCAATCCCACCCAAATGAATTCTCATTTATGGGACAAATACAACATTTCTTACACTTATATTCGACAGCAAAATTAGGATACACTGATTATATAATGCTATTTCTCAATAGAGATGAATGAATTTACTCGAAAAAGCCAAAAACGAACATTGCAACCTTGCTATAGCCGATATTGTCTACAACCCTCATGACAAGTCTTTACGCTCTGGGCAAGAAGAGATTCCTCTAGAGCCCAGAAACATCGCCTTGTTGGAAGTGTTACTTTCTAACGTGGATGAACCCACATCGATTGATGAATTTATCGAGCTGGTGTGGGAAAATCAATACATCTCGAAAAATGTGGTAACAAACCGAATAAGCCTATTGCGTAATCTGTTTCGTCAGCATACTGAGCAAGCCGATTCAACCAAAATCATCGTGACCTACCCCAAGCGCGGTTACTATATACCACAAAGTTTTGTTCAGCTTATCGACAAAGACGAAACCAATACACCGAGCCCGACTCCCAATATATCCGTAAATTCCACCACTAAGAGCACCATCATGCGCTACATGGGATGGAGTCTTAGTGTTGTGTTTTCGGCATTGACTATATTATTTGCCATACATACTTGGTCTCACTTCAACCAAAGCAAACAAAATAATACCCTGCATGTCCCTCAAGTACGGCTATTGCTTGATACTGTGGTTTGTGAAGATGAGGAGCTCGAGGATGCCGCACTCAAAATTAAAGCGCTGATCCTCTATGCCTACAGTTCATCTCCGTATATTCACCTGTCTAATATGAGTTCACCGAGCTTTTATTTGCACAGCTTAAGCGAGCACTGTCATTTCCCTGGCTCAGATGCCGCCTATGACTCAGATTACAGTTTACGTTTTAATTTGTGGGAAGATGAAGGCGGAAAAGTCCATTTGGAAAGCCTTTTGCACCTAACAGCTTCAGGAAGAGTCGCATGGCGAAATATTTATCCTTTTGAACCACAACAACTAACCGAAACCGTGAATCAATTAAATGCGGATTTAAGTGATTACTTTAAGCTGCCACAAGATATACAAAGCTTTTCTCATCATGTATCTGGTTTTATCACGCCAATTGCCAATACCAACTTGAATAATTTACTCAGCCGTCCTCTTTCAGATATGGAAGTGCTGTTTTACACCCGAGAGTTACTTTTTACAGACCAATCACAAGCTGATTTTAAAAAATGGATCGCTAAAATTAAGGAACGCAAGCCAATTACCCCACCCGATTTGCATATGTTGCTAGCTCTTATCACCTATCGATCAGGAGATGTTGAACGAAGCCTTAGGATGCTTGAACGAGAATACGCGGCTGAAATTCCTGATAATGCGCTGATTTTTCTTCTCCAAGCCAATATCAATCGAGAAAAAGGCAACAAGCAGATGTATCTTGCTTATTATTTGAAGGCTATTTCAGCATTAACAACAACACTTCCAGCGGAACATGTCTTTGATCTCTATTCAAGCCAAAATAGAAAACAAGCTTGTTTAGAACTATGGCAAGAAGCATTGCACGATATTAAATATATTCAGCGCCCTAAATCCGTATTATGGCAAGGTATTGAGACCTTTTGTCGACCTTACCCATAAATAAAAGCCACCCAAAGGTGGCTTTTATTCAGCATTACTTTAGGACTCGTTAATTATCTCTATCATCATTTGGATATGAAGCTCATCATCATTCAAACATGGAATAAAATTAAACACGTCTCCTCCATGTTCAATGAAAAGCTCGCAGCATTGCTCTGAGATTTCTTCCAACGTTTCCAGACAATCTGAGGAAAAAGCCGGAGTGATAATATCCAGCTTCTTAATGCCTTTACTCGGGAGTTGCTCAAGCGTCTTGTCCGTATAAGGTTGCAGCCACTCTTCACGACCAAATCGAGACTGATAAGTCATCCCCACTTGCTCTTTTGTTAAACCTAATTCAAGTCTTAATAATTCAGTGGTTGCTTTACAATGATTAGGGTAAATGTCACCATTATCGGCATAACGCTTGGGAATGCCGTGATAAGAGCACAACAAGTAATCGCCTTGACCTTTTTCTTGCCAAGAACGTCTAACACTTTCAGCCAAGGCCTTAATATACGTGGGGTGATCATGATAATCCCGTATTAGTCGATAATTGGGCATAACAGGTATGGATTTAAAGGCCTTGGTTAACCCATCAGACACAGCAGCTGTCGTTGTACTAGAATACTGAGGGTAAAGAGGCAGCACAATAACATCTTCAACACCCGATGCCATCAACTTTTCAAGCCCAGTTTTAAGACTAGGGTTGCCATAAGTCATTCCAAGCTCTACTGGCATATCAATCTGCTGTTTAAGTTTATCGGCTTGCCTTGTGGCGTATACCAACAGAGGTGAACCTTCCTTCATCCATACCGTTTGATATAATTTGGCTACTTTTGGGGAACGTATTGGCAAAATAACGCCGTGCAATAGCGGACACCAAAGCCAACGCGTCATATCTACTACTCGTTTATCATGCAGAAACTGGCTTAAGAAGCGTTTTACTGCTGGGGCTGTCGGTGCATCAGGTGTTCCCAAGTTAACCAACAACACCCCATGTTTTTTTTTACTTTGCATAACACCTCATCGACACTATAAAACAGACCTTACGACGTAAACCTCTTTACCGATCAAAAGGTAAAGATAAAAAAAGCGACCTAAACGGTCGCCTTCACTATATCAAACTTTTTAATTACGATGTAAATAGAATTAAGCCAATGCTTTTTCTATATCCGCACTCACTTCTTCAACGCGTTTCGTGCCATCAAATTTTAGATATTGAGTGCTTCCTGCTTGAGCTTCTTTGCCATAATACTCAATGAGAGGCGCTGTTTGTTCATGGTACACACCAAGGCGCGCGCGAACCGTCTCTTCTTTATCGTCATCACGCACAACGAGATCTTCACCAGTGATATCATCCTTACCTTCAACCTTTGGCGGGTTGTAAGTAACATGGTAAGTACGGCCAGAGGCCAAATGAGCGCGTCGGCCTGCCATGCGTTCAACAATGACATCATCTGCTACATCGAACTCAATAACATAATCAACCACAACACCCATTTCTTTTAGGCCATCAGCCTGAGGGATAGTACGTGGGAAACCATCAAGCAAAAAACCTTTCTCGCAGTCATCTTGCGCAATACGTTCTTTGATCAGGCCAAGGATAATGTCATCAGAGACTAGCTGACCAGCATCGATAACAGCTTTGGCTTGCTTGCCAAGCTCAGTGCCAGCTTTGATCGCAGCACGTAACATATCACCTGTAGAAATCTGTGGAATACCATATTTCTCCATGATGAATTGAGCCTGAGTGCCTTTGCCTGCACCTGGAGCACCTAGAAGAATGATGCGCATGTTAAATCCTCTTAAGATTGTTGATTTATACCGAAGCTCACAATATTGATTTCACTACTATACGCAGTGTTATGCGACGATAAGTTTTGGTATAAGTGTTATTTATTGATAATAAAACAGGCGTGCACATTACACGCCTGTTCACTGAGTTTCAAGATTGCATTCTATCACACAATCGATCATTACAGATCAGTTCAAAAGCTAAGATTGCCCGCTTACTCACACTAACCTTAGCAACCTCTTTGTATCAGCAACGAAACTCAATCGTTAAAAAGCCCGCATATTACGAGCTTTTTAATCAATATTATTAGTTTGCCAGCAGCGAATTAATCGCACCAACAAATTGTGATGGATCTTCCATCGAACCTCGTTCAGCTAGCATAGCTTGACCAAGTAACACTTCAACCCAGCGGCCAAATGCTTCTTCATCCGCTTCATCAGCCATACGTTTAACGAGATCGTGCTCTGGGTTAATTTCAAAAATGTATTTCACTTCAGGGGCTGCTTGTCCTGCCGCGGCAAGTAACTTAGCCATTTGTGTACCCATTTCAAAATCATCCGTCACAACAACAGCGGGAGTTGAAGCAAGTTTGAAAGTCGTACGAACTTCTTTTACGCGATCGCCTAAATACTCTTTGGTGCGATCGACAACAGATTTAAACTCTTCTTCCGTTTCTTTCTGTTTTTCTTTCTCAGCTTCATCTTCAAACTGGCTAAGATCAAGGCCTGCTTTGGTGATAGACTGGAATTGCTTACTATCAAACTCTGTTAGATAGTTCATGAGCCATTCGTCGATACGATCAAACATCAAAATGACTTCAATACCTTTTGCTTTGAACTGCTCTAAATGAGGGCTGTTTTTCGCAGCCGCATAGCTGTCTGCCGTTAAGTAATAGATCTTATCTTGACCTTCTTTCATACGCTCAACATAAGATGCCAAACCAACGCTTTGTTCCTCGGAGTCATGGTCTGTTGAAGCAAAACGCAGCAAGGCCGCCACTTTCTCTTTGTTGGCCATATCCTCTGCTGGGCCTTCTTTTAGAACAAGGCCAAACTCTTTCCAAAATGACTGATACTTCTCTTCATCATTTTTTGCCATGCGCTCAAGCATAGTCAAAACACGCTTGGTGCACGCATTGCGTAGTGACTGAGTCACTTTGTTATCCTGAAGAATTTCACGTGACACGTTTAGCGGCAGATCATTAGAATCTATTAAGCCACGAACAAAACGTAAGTATGACGGCATAAATTGTTCTGCGTCATCCATGATGAAAACACGTTGAACGTAAAGCTTAAGACCAGATTTATGATCGCGGTTCATCATATCCCAAGGTGCTTTAGCTGGAATATACAACAAGCTAGTGTAGTCGTTCTTACCTTCTACACGGTTATGACTCCAAAGCAAAGGATCGGCGAAGTCATGTGAAACATGCTTGTAGAATTCTTGGTACTCTTCTTCTGAGATATCTGATTTGTTACGAGTCCAAAGCGCTTGAGCCTTATTAATTTGCTCCCACTTTTTCTCCCCCGTTTCTTTTCCTTCTTCATCACGTTCCGCAGTCTGAATAGACACTGGAATGCCGATGTGGTCAGAATACTTGCTGATCACCTCACGAAGGCGCCACTCATTTAAGAATTCTTTGCCTTCTTCACGCATATGAAGAACGATGTCGGTACCACGAGATTCCTTCGAAATGGTTTCTATCGTGTATTCACCTTCACCAGCTGAATGCCACTGAACTGCTTCATCCGATGCAAGACCTGCGGCGCGAGTACGAACAGTTACTGCATCCGCAACAATAAATGCGGAATAAAAACCAACACCAAACTGGCCAATCAGTTGTGAGTCTTTAGATTGGTCTTCTGACAACTTCGAGAAAAACTCTGCTGTACCTGATTTCGCAATAGTACCTAGGTGTTCGATAACGTCATCGCGGCTCATGCCTATACCATTGTCAGAAATAGTCAGTGTATTGGAGTTTTCATCAAAAGAGAGTTTGACACCAAGATCTGCATCTCCTTGATATAAATCAGGATTAGACAAAGCTTGGAAACGTAGTTTATCCGAAGCATCCGAAGCATTAGAGATAAGCTCACGTAAAAAAATCTCTTTATTCGAATAAAGAGAATGAATCATCAAGTGAAGTAGCTGTTTTACTTCAGACTGAAAGCCACGAGTTTCTTTATTTTGTGTTGCCGTTTCGCTCATGTTCGCTCCATAACATCTATAATTATCAGGCCTTACATTTATAAATGAGGCCGACGCTGACATAATCTGCAAACTAACATGAGGGTGCCAAATGTAAATTCAAGGTCAAAATTCATAAAAACATTGTTTTTTTGATTTTATTTTGTCTATCCTTGCACCTCAAAAAATCAAAAACAATATTTACCGTCTCTCGAAACACGTTTTTTGGCGCATCTGATAAAACATAACTAACAAGATGGTTATACCGAATGAGTAACATAGGCACTAAGTTCAATCTTTCAAATAGATTTACTTTTGACCCCAATACAAACTCTCTGGTGGACAACTCAAACGATAATAACGAAGTTATACGTTTGGGAAGCAATGAAAGCAGAATTTTGCTTTTGCTATCAGAAAAGCCCAATGAAATTGTATCTCGAAACGAACTGCATGATTTTGTTTGGAGAGAACAAGGTTTTGAAGTTGATGACTCGAGCTTAACTCAAGCTATTTCAACACTTAGAAAACAGCTTCAAGACTCAACAAAATCACCACAATTTATCAAAACAGTACCAAAACGTGGTTACCAATTGATTTGTAGTGTTGAACGCACAACGCCTTTGATGAGTGGCACTCCGTCTTTAGAAGAGGAAGCATCAGAAGCCACCCAACTAGATAGTGAAACCACTACCAATATAGGCATAGACGACACAAAATACTCACCCATAGCTGAAACAAAGCCTCAAGCAGACCAAATAGCATCACCCTCGGTGGAATCACCACGATGGGGAATACGAGTCATGTTATTACTCGCCTTACTTATCCCTTTGAGTGTTATTTTATTTACTAACCCTGCTGAATCTACCTTTCGTCAAATTGCGATGTATGACGGTACGCCGGTGAAAACACCGATTAACCATCCAGATTTAACTCCTTGGTATCCATCAATCGAGCAGTGTGTGAAGCGATATAACACTGTCCATGCTTCTGTAGCACCAGTAGAAGTCATTGCTACTGGCGGTCAAAATAACCAGCTAGTACTCAACTACATACACTCGGTTGCTAGTTCAGGTGAAAACATCACTGTTCGTATATTTGCCGACCAAAAAGATCTCAACAAAGTTTGCCAATAGGAAAAGTAAAATGAACCATAAAATTGCAGCCAGTTTACTTGTTTTGTCAGCTTTGTTTAGTAGTTGGCTTTATTGGGGAAGTGATCTAAAAGTTGAGCAAGTGCTGATATCTAAAGAGTGGCAGTCCAGAATGGTAACACTTATAACGGACAGTTTAAGAGAAGAGTCGGTAGGATCTCTTCGCCGTGTCACCGTAGATTCAAATGTGAAATATTTGCCAAATGGTCAGTACAACCGCTTTGCTACCGTAAAACTATATGGCAATGATACAAAAAATGAGAGTGTTATTAACATTTCTGAAGAAGGTGAATGGGATATCAGTGATAACTACCTTCTAGTATCACCGGTCACATTTAAAGATGTATCATCAGCTCAAAGTAAAGATTTCACCGAAGAGCAGCTTAAACTCATTACTCAAATCTTTAAAATGGATGCTCAGCAAAGCCGACGAATAGATATCGTTAATGAAAATACATTGTTACTTACCAGTCTGAACCACGGTTCTACCGTTCTGTTTTCTAACTAACTCACAGTTTCAATTTTCTGCTTGAGGGATGAATATCTATTCATCCCTCGCCATGCCAATGAGAACAATATTGTTGTAGCTGACCATACCAAGGATTTGACCGTTTTCGATCACGGGTGCACGGCTGATACCAAAACGTTCAAATAACCTAGCGCAATATTTTACCTGCATATCAGGGCCTACTGCCAACGCAGGTTTGGTCATAATTTCATATATGTTTACCCGATCAGGCGAGCGATTCATTGCCAGTACTTTTTTGGCGATATCATTCATCAGTACCAGGCCATATTCATCGTCATCATTACGCTTATTAACCACTAAAGCTTTAACTTGATGCTTTCTCGCCAGCAGAATCCCTTCCCTAACCGTCGTTAGACCATCTATCATAACGTAGTTATCGGCCATAACATCACGGACACATACTTTTTGATCACCACTCATAACTCGTTCCCTACCACTTCCGACAACTTTGCGACTTGGTGAGCTACACCAACCGCATCTTCAACATCAATTTGCACAGCAATTCCCTGACCAGACTCTTGATCAAACTCACCCACCTCGCTGATTTTTTCCAGAATATGTCTCGAAAGATGCTCTTCAACAACAAACAGAAGTACATCTTTTTGTACTTCTAGGGTAAGGCCGAAAAAGGTGGACTTCTTATTTAGCCCTTCCCCTCTTGCGTGATTTATAACAGTCGCTCCTGTCGCTCCTGCCTCTCTCGCTGCATCAAGCACAGAATCGGTTCTGCTATCTTCAACAAATGCGAGTATCAATTTAAAGCGCATTATCTTTATCCTCCTGTGATGAGCTTTTGCCAAGCCAATGAGTTATTTGTGCATACCCCATAACAGAGATGATGGGAAACAAGCTCGCAAATGCGATAAGCCCGAAACCATCAATCATTGGGTTTCGTCCAGGTACTGTAGAGGCTAAGCCCAACCCCAAAGCCGCCACCAAAGGTACGGTTACGGTAGAAGTTGTTACACCTCCAGAGTCGTATGCGAGCGGTACTATAAGTTTCGGGGCATAAAATGTCTGAGCGACCACAACAATGTAACCTGTAATGATGTAGTAATGGATAGGATCCCCTACAACAATTCTGTAACTACCCAATGAAATACCAAAAGCAACCCCAAGTGCGACTGCGACACGAAGTCCATTGACACTGATTGCCCCAGCAGACACTTGGTTAGCCTTTATCGCCACCGCAATTAAAGAGGGTTCAGCAATTGTGGTGCTAAAACCAATACAAAATGCAAACAAATACACCCAATAATAATCCTGCCAGCCTATAGTTCCCTCTGAAGCCGTACCAAACTCTTGTAAAAAGGAAGGTTGGGTCAACTGCATCGCCATAGTTTCACCAAGAGGAAACAATGCAAGTTCAAGTCCGACTAGAAACAGAGAAAGGCCAAGAATGACATACCCAAAACCAACGATAACCTTAGGCCAATTCGTCACGGGATGGCGCAAAACCGCAAACTGAAAGCCAAAAATAATTGATGCTATCGGCAATACATCTGTGATTGTATTGCTAAACGTCCCTATAAATTCAGACCAAGCAATCACGCGACCACCATTCCGTAAACCATAACAAACATCATGGGCAACAAAGAAGCAAAAGCAATTAGACCAAATCCATCCAACATGGGGTTACGCCCCTTAATTGCTGATGCTAGCCCGACTCCTAATGCGGTAACGAGAGGCACTGTAATCGTCGATGTCGTAACCCCTCCAGAGTCGTAGGCAACCCCAATAATGCTTTCGGGTGCAAACATCGTCAATACCACAACACCTATGTAGCCTCCGATAATCATGCACTGAATCGACCAGCCTCGAAGGATACGCAATACGCCGAGCATAATGGCTACCCCTACTGATAGAGCAACGGTATACCTCAGACCATTTGCGTAGCTATCCATTGACGCCTCGTTAGCCGCGATCATCCCCCCTTCTGCCGCAACTTGAGCTGCCTCTGCGGAAACCGCAGTGAGAGCTGGCTCCGCCACTGTCGTTCCAAAACCTAAACAAAACGCAAATAGCATTAGCCAAGCAACGCTTCCTTTCCGAGCAAAAGCCTGGGCCATCGACTCTCCGATTGGAAAAAGCCCCATTTCTAGTCCGAAGATAAAAAAGGTTAGGCCCATAACGACCAAAACGAGACCAAACAATATTGATAACATGTTGGGTAAAGGCTCTTGTAATACAATAAGTTGAAAAAAAGCAATGACAGCCACTATTGGCAACAAATCTCTCAAACTTCCTAAAAATGCTTTTAGAAGTGCGGCCACAGCCTGCATATCAACCTCATGTCCAATTATTTGCCATTAGTTATGGCGAGAAAACGCTGATGTAAGTTTGACCCAAATAGAGCAATAGACAACCAAAAATAGAAAATATGCATTTTTGCTGTCTCTTGCTTTAATTTTCCGTTTATGATGATCCCAAATATAGCTAACTCGCTATAATTACTAGAATTGCTGTTTTAATCTATTCATTAAAACAGTATCTAGGAGGCGGATAGGAGATCTGGATGAAAGTACTGCTAACGGGTGGCACAGGCTTTATTGGTAGAGAGTTGTTAAAACATTTTACCACCTATGAGGTTGTGCTTCTTACACGTTCACCCAGTGACGCAAAAATCAAAGTTAGCCATGCTGATATGGGCAATATCACCTACATCTCCAAGCTCGATTGTTTAAATGATCTCAACGACTTTGACGCCGTGGTCAATCTAGCTGGCGAGCCTATTGCCGATAAACGTTGGAGTGAAAAACAGAAAAGCACAATATGCAACAGTCGTTGGCACATCACCGAAAAAATTGTTGACCTTATTCATGCAAGTACATCACCGCCTAGTGTTTTTATTAGCGGTTCAGCAGTAGGCTACTATGGAGATCAACAAGAACATCCATTCGACGAGGGCTTACACGTTCATAACCAAAGTTTTCCTCATCTTGTGTGTACTAAATGGGAAGAAATTGCTAATCGTGCTCGGTCTGAATCTACACGCGTTTGTATTTTACGCACCGGTGTTGTTCTTGGGCTTGGTGGCGGAGCATTAGGCAAAATGATTTTACCCTATAAACTTGGCTTGGGTGGTCCTATTGGCAAAGGTAACCAGTTTATTCCCTGGATACACCTCCTTGATATGGTCCGTGGCATCATCTATTTAATAGAAACAGAGCACGCTCATGGCGAGTTTAATCTGTGCGCGCCTCACCCGGTTACTAACAAACAATTCAGCCAAACTTTGGCAAAATCACTCAAAAGACCGCATCTATTGTTCACACCGAAATGGGTATTAAACATAGTCATGGGAGAGAGTGCCGTACTCTTATTCGACAGTCTAAGAGCCAAGCCTAAAAAGCTCACCGAACTGGGCTTTCGCTTTAGCTATTCTCGTATTGAACCAGCCATGAAAAACTTGTTACAACACCAAGATTAATATTGTATGCTATTGGTTTAAAAAACCAACAATACAAATACTTAATGGCTAAATCTATTCTCATTACCGGATGTTCCACTGGCATTGGATACACCTGCGCTCACGCGCTGCAAAAAGCAGGTTACCAAGTCATCGCATCATGCCGAAATGCCGATGACGTTAAACAGCTACAAAGTGAGGGACTCACTTGCATTCAGTTAGATCTAAATAGCAGCGACAGCATTGAAAGTGCTGTGAAAAAAGCGTTGGAACTAACTGGGGGAACACTTGATGCTCTGTTTAATAATGGGGCTTACGGGCAAGCAGGTGCCTTGGAAGACCTTCCCACACAAGCTTTAAGAGAGCAGTTTGAAACCAACTTCTTTGGCTGGCATCACCTAGTTAAACAAGTACTGCCAATTATGCGCATGCAGGGCTATGGTCGCATCGTTCAAAACAGCTCAGTACTTGGCTTTGCAGCTATGTCCTATCGTGGGGCTTACAATGCATCTAAATTTGCCATAGAAGGCTGGACCGATACGCTGCGCTTAGAACTCGCGAATACAAACATTAAAATCAGTTTAATAGAACCTGGACCCATTGAAACTCAGTTTAGAAAAAATGCCCATAAAGCCTTGATGAAATGGATCGATTTTGACCAAAGTGTTCATCATGAAGAATATGAAAAGCGCTTGAAAGCACTGGAGAACCAGACATCAACGAATGCATTTGTACTGCCACCAGAATCCTGCGTTGCGCCACTACTTCATGCATTAGAGGCCAAAAAACCCAGAATTCGCTATCGTATTACAACACCAACTAAGATATTTGCAGTATTAAAGCGCTTACTATCAAGTCGTACGTTAGATTGGGTGTTAAGGCGCGCCTCTTAAAAACAGGATGTCATCATACCGTAATAATAAAACGATATTGTGGCAGATGAAGCGACAAACTTCATTACTTTCAAGAGCGTTACATTCGGATAAAAACATGACATTAAACCAATTAAACTGGCTAAGTGTGGGTGTTGCGCTAACTTTGTTTATCGTCTTATAAACACCTCCGCTTGTATTTGACAACAGCAATACCGCCAGTATGGCGGCGATATTGCTGTGTTCACTTGTCTGAGAAAACTCACGGCTTGATATTTACCCTATACGCCCATATGTCTGGAGTATACTAATCGTCTCAAGGAATCTTCTAATGCAGTCTCCCTTTATAGTCGAACTCAATGAGCAAAACTTTCGTCAGGTACTTGAAGGCTCAATGCAAACCCCTGTCCTTATCCATTTTTGGGCACCAATGAGTCAGGAAAGTACGCAGGTTATCCCACAACTACAGGAACTCGCTCAGCAATACAATGGAGCCTTTACTTTAGCGCTTTTAAACTGCGAACAAGAACAGATGATCGCCAGTCAGTTTGGAGTGCAAGCACTGCCTACCGTCGCTTTATTTGTAAATGGTCAGCCCGTCGATGGGCTAGGTGGGCCACAAGAGTTACAAGCTATTCAGAGTATGTTGGCCAATCATTTGCCCAGCCAAGATGAACTCGATATAAAACAAGCATTGGAGTTGATTCAAACAAATCAACATGGGCAAGCTCTCTCATTACTTCAAGTGTTACCAGATGATTTAAAACAAAAAGGCGATGTAAAGTTAGCAATAGCAGAATGTCTGTTAGAAACACAAGACTTTGAGCAAGCGAAAGTCTTGCTAGGTAACATTCCTTTAGAATATCAAGATAACTACTACAAAGGATTAGTGGCTAAGCTTGAACTGCATGAGCAATCGGCAAACAGTCCTGAAATTCAATCGCTTGAGAAACAGTTTCAAGCTGAATCAAGTAACGTAAAGCTCGCCGCCGAGCTGGCGTTAAGCTACCACCAAGTTAATCGTGACCAAGAAGCGCTAGAGATTTTATGGCAGTTCCTAAGTCGTGATTTAAACGCTCTTGATGGAGAGATAAAAAAGCATTTTATGGATATTCTCGCTGCATTGGGTCAAACCAACCCGTTAGCATCCCAGTATAGACGCAAGCTGTATTCACTACTTTACTAAATGTTACATAAGAAAAAGCTGTTAGGTCTCAGCTTTTTCTTCACTAAATGCCTCTTTCGTCACTTTTGCAGTGTAAAAACATCATCTGTTCGCAAGTAATAGATAAATAAGAAAAACACTGAAATAAATTGATAAGTTATTCTTATTTATAAGTTTAATATCTTAAAGGTTACTTCGCCAATACGTCACTGCCACCATATCTATTCCACATCTTTACTCTTTTATTTGGCTATCCTAGTTTTGTCTCAGTACTGACAGAGTATGAAATATGTAATTATCTTGCATTTATATCATTGTATTCAACACCGATCTAAGCAACAATCAGCATAAAGAATAAAATGGGGGTTATCCATGACAATTGATTCTCTTATTACCATCGGCGTTCTACTCGTAGTTGTGATTGCATTCATAGTTGCTGGTGTAAAAACTGTCCCTCAAGGAAACCATTGGACCGTTGAGCGGTTTGGCCGCTATACACATACTCTCAAACCAGGCTTAAACATCATTATTCCTTTTATTGATGGCATCGGACAGAGGGTAAATATGATGGAGCGTGTTCTCGATATTCCCGCTCAAGAAGTTATTTCAAAGGACAACGCTAACGTAACGATCGATGCTGTTTGCTTTGTACAAGTGGTCGATGCCGCTCAAGCAGCATACGAAGTAAATGATCTAGAGCATGCCATTCGTAACCTAACTCTCACCAATATCAGGACAGTCCTGGGCTCAATGGAATTAGACGAGATGCTAAGCCAGAGAGATATGATCAACAGCAAGTTACTTGCCATTGTTGATGAGGCAACTAACCCTTGGGGAGTAAAAGTCACTCGTATTGAAATCAAAGATGTTCAACCACCAGCCGATCTGACTGCTGCCATGAATGCCCAAATGAAAGCTGAAAGAAATAAACGTGCTGAGATATTAGAAGCCGAAGGTGTACGCCAAGCAGAAATTCTCAGAGCTGAAGGTCATAAACAATCAGAAATACTTAAAGCCGAAGGTGAAAAGCAAGCTGCAATATTGCAAGCAGAAGCGCGTGAGCGTGCAGCTGAAGCAGAAGCACGCGCTACCACCATGGTATCAGAAGCTATAGCGAAAGGTGATATGCAGGCAGTCAATTACTTTATCGCTCAAGGCTATACAGATGCGCTGCGCAGTATTGGTCAGGCCGAAAATGGCAAAATCATTATGTTGCCACTTGAAGCATCTGGACTTATGGGCTCGGTTGCAGGTATTGCAGAAATGTTCAAACAACCTGAACAAAATAAATAGAGGTTCACTTGCTCGAATTACTTGATTCAATTAATCATTGGCATTGGCTAGCCTTTGGGCTAGCTTTGCTAGCCATGGAGCTTTTTGGTACGGCTGGATATTTCCTGTGGCTAGGGATTTCAGCCCTACTCATAGGTGGACTCTTATCATTATTGCCGATGAGTTGGCAATTTCAGTGGATAGCCTTTGCCGTATTTTCATTAGCCACATCTTGGCTTTGGTGGAGAAAGCAATTTAACCAAGATGTGTGCGATGATGAACACAGAGAGCTGAATCAAAAGCAGAAACAAATGATAGGGCAAACAGTGGTTCTTGAAGAGGATATCGCTCCAGGACGACACAGAATCAAAATTGGTGACAGCACCTGGTCTGCACAAACTGATCATCCTATAGCGGCAGGCACTTTAGTCGAAGTGACCCAAGTAAATGGGATTGTTTTGACGATTGAAGAGAAAAAGCTCAACTAAATCGGCTAAACCATTACTTGTCACAATAATTTCATTTTAGAACCAAAAAACAACCACAGAGAAGGCATTACAATGCCTGCTCTGCGGCTGAACCTCAGCGTAAATTGATAATTTTCTATCTAAAATCACCCTTTAGCTTGATATTAATCCTTTCACTTTCATACTTATCACTACATAACCCATGTAACACTCATTATCTAAGCTCTATATTTACATGGTTATCAAAATCAGCCGTTACGTTAAAACCTAATTCACCCGACACTCGACTATGGAGCGAGGAAAAGAATGAAAGCGAAGCTAACACTGTTATTGCCTGTTTTAACTATCATCTCATTTAACCTGCACGCCAGTGGAAACCAAGGAGGCAGAACACTATCTCCTGAGGTAAAATGTGAGCTTAAAAAAGGTCAAATCCAATCCTTGCCTCCCTTGTATTGCAAAATATTCAACGGCAAACCACTCTAATAAGATCGTACTAGAGGAGCTTGCTAGCTCCTCATTGATTACATAAAGCTATAAGGAATAAGTACTTGGAAACGCAAGTCAGTTTCATCTGCATCATTCGCTCCTGAATACTCATCACGCTCAAGTACAGTACCATGTAATCGAATCGTCGCACCTTTTAAAGCTCCACTCTGAAGCGAATAAGCAATCGTTGCGTTTACTGCATATTCGCTTTCATAATCCCAATCACCCGATGCACCACTAGCAGATGAATCAGATCCTGTGCCATAGCCAAGACCTAAGTAATAGCTCCAACCATTGCCTTGCTCGTAAGATACTCGGTTATACCAAGCTATTTCACCAGCTTTGTTCCAATCAGAGAGCGCATCCCAATACTGAGACCAGGTTCCATTGGTCATTCCATAAGTATGGATAGTACGTGGCACAAAATCGGCTCGATTATCTGTGTCTGTGTAGCGCAGCTCAGACATCCAGGAAAATTGCCCAAAGGATTGCTGTAAAGAGAGACCTGCGTGATAGCCTAAACCATCATATTTAACATCATCATTTACACCATAAAAATCAGCGGCAAGGATTGTATTCTCGCTATGTTGGTACTTTAGATAAGTTTTGTAGGATGTGTTGTCATTCTCTTCTGAAGGATTACTGGAATAAGTAACCCCAGTTGCTTGGCCTATACCTAACTGAAAATACAAAGCTTCCGTTATTTGTCTATTCACGCCAAGTGAATGAATATAACTCCAAGACGTATCAGACCAAGAAGGAGGAGCATAATCGTCCTCACTAAGTAGCCATGGTGCGGTAAATTGATCTGCACCAAAATAGCTGAGGTTAAACTCACCCACTTTACCGTTGAGTTCAAAACCTCGATAAGTCCCTGGCACAAAACTCCACACGTTACCAATAGTCCCATTACCTCCAGATTGCAACATACCAAATCGAGCGTTAAAATCTTCATCAGATTTAAATTTCAGTGCCGCTTTGTAAATCTTGAGTTGCTCACCTTCACCAGCCCCCCAATCAAGGTTGGAACACGTCGATATTTCATTACAGAGGTAGCCGTCATCCCCTTGCAAACTTTCATTATAAAGGTCACCGGAGTAATACCCGGCCAAATCGGCACCAAGCCATCCCTCATGATAGCCAGAAGAAAAATCCAATATCGCATTGTAGGCTGAATAATTTAATCGGCTCCAACGATCACCATTTGACCCTCCGGGCTTACCCGTTGTGCGCGTCCTCGAACGTGTATCGATAACAAATAATGCATTAAGCGCTGAGTCTTGCATAAATTCATCAACGGCTTCAACATACTGATCACCAGCAGAGCTTTCTGTTGATGCCAAGGCAGGGCTGGCACTAGCAAATATTGCTAATGCAATGGATGATAATTTGAACAATCTGTCCATGGATAACTCCTAAAAATGGATATAGCTGTTTTGTGCCCCCACCTTAAGTTGGCCGCCGAAGGGAGGACTATTTCATTATGTTTTAAAAGCAAAAAATAACTCATTTTTGACTTATCACTGATATATAAATTCAGTGTATCCACGATCAAGACTAACTTCGCAACGAAAAATATCAATTAGAAGTTGGCCTTTAAATAAAGAAATATGACCAGCTCCAAATTTTCATCCACAGAGTGACTTTACTCAAATATTTTATATAAAAATATCAGGTTTAATTTATAGACCTTAACAAACAAACACTTATAACCAAAAGTTAATTTAACGATTGGGATTAAGATCTCATAAGAACCATTATTATACCGACTTTATTAGTAATTAGATTTAGATCACTGCATTATTTTTCTTTTTAATAAAAATAAAAGCATCAATAATTTTCACCAAAAAAAAACCATCTCCTGTGAGATGGCTGTAAATAGAACTTGAGTATTATCTGAGATACCAATCCCAAATACTTAATATATTGGTATATAGATGAGGCATAGAACTCACGTATACAATGCCGACAAAGTACCGAGAAGGATACACAAACTCTATTTATATTAAATCAACAAGATCTTGCTCTGTTTTTATCTCAACGCCCAATTCCTGTGCTTTCACCAGCTTTGAGCCAGCGTTTTCTCCAGCAAAAAGAATGTCCGTTTTCTTACTCACACTTCCTGTCACTTTAGCACCCAGACTTTGTAAGGCCGACTTGGCATCATTTCGTGATAGCTGAGACAAGGATCCTGTTAACACAACCGTCTTGCCCATAAGGGGCTGAGGGGTATCATGTTTAGGCTCTTCAACATCAGGCCAAGTCACGCCTTGAGCGCACAAGTCATCTATTACCTGTTGATTCTTCTCTTGAGCAAAGAAAGCAATGATATGATTGGCAACAATGCCTCCAATGTCAGGCACCTCAATCAATTGCTCATAGGTTGCCGCTTTTATGTTATCGAGAGTTTTAAAGTGCTGCGCGAGGTTTGCTGCTGTTGCTTCCCCCACCTCACGAATTCCAAGAGAATATAGGAAACGAGCCAGCGTGGTTGATTTAGCTTTATTCAAAGCATCAACCACATTTTGTGCCGACTTGGGCCCCATTCTGTCTAAAACGGTGATCACACCAGCAGACAATTTAAATAGATCCGCAGGCGTCTCCACCATTTCTCGGTCGACAAGCTGCTCTATCACTTTTTCTCCCAACCCATCGACATCCAGAGCCTTACGTGACACAAAATGCTTTAGCGCTTCTTTTCTTTGTGCTTGACAGAACAAACCACCGGAACATCTTGCCACGGCTTCACCTTCAAGGCGCTCAATTTGAGAGTGACAAACGGGGCATTGACTAGGGAAGACGATTTCTTCTGCATTTGCTGGGCGGCGGTCTTGGATATAGGACACAATTTGCGGGATCACATCCCCCGCACGTCGCACAATAACGCTATCTCCAATTTTAACCTTTAGACGGGCAATTTCATCGGCGTTGTGTAAAGTTGCGTTACTAACGGTAACACCACCAACAAACACAGGTTCTAACTTAGCCACTGGGGTAATTGCGCCAGTTCGACCTACCTGAAACTCAACATCATTAAGAACCGTCACTTCTTCTTGAGCAGGGAATTTATAAGCAATAGCCCAGCGAGGTGCTCTGGCAACAAAGCCTAACTGCTCTTGCAAAGCAATATTATCAACCTTGATAACAACACCATCTATTTCATAGGCCAATTCATCTCTGCGCATCAGAATATCTTGATAATAATCTTTAACTTCTGAAAGAGTCGATACTCGACGAGTTTCTGGGCACATGGGCAGCCCCCAGCCTTTTAGTTGTACAAAACGTTGATAGTGGCTTTGTGATAATACACCACCTTCTACTACACCCACGCTGTATGCATAGAAGCTCAAAGGTCGTGTTGCTGTTATGCGGGAATCAAGCTGGCGCAAGCTGCCAGCAGCAGCATTGCGAGGATTAACAAATACTTTTTCCCCTTTTTTAAGGGCGTTTTGATTAAGTCGCTCAAAGCCAAGCTTTGGCATAAACACTTCGCCTCGAACTTCGATGCGAGGTGGCCAGCCGTCACCATTTAGTTTAAGTGGGATAGATTTTATGGTGCGGACATTCTCTGTAATATTTTCTCCGGTTGTGCCATCACCACGAGTCGCAGCTTGGACCAACACACCATTTTCGTACAAGAGACTCACGGCTAACCCGTCCAGTTTAGGTTCGCAACAGAACTGTGCCAACTCCGTGACAGAAAGACGATCTAGCATACGCTTATAAAAAGCATCAAGCTCATCATCGTCAAACGCATTGTCGAGAGACAGCATGGCTATCTCATGTCTTACAGATTCAAAACCATCAAGTGGCTTTCCTCCAACTCGTTGGCTGGGGGAATCAAGACTCATCAAATGAGGGTGCTTAGCCTCAAGCTCTAATAACTCACGCATCAGGCGATCATATTCTGAGTCTGGGATTTCAGGACTGTCTTCAACGTAGTATTTCACACCATGGTAGTGTAAGGTTTCACGCAATTGATTGAGCTGTTCTTGAATATCTAGAGGCATAATTCACTCTGTTTAAAAATTGATAGCTAGGCCATTCATGCCTGACGGATTAAAAATGGACTGAGTTTAGGCTGTTTTTAGGATCAAATTATTTAAAAACTCACCAAAACACGAAAAAGAAAGGCTCCGACATTCGGAGCCTTTGATGAAATATTCTATTCTTCAGGCAGTTTGTAAAGTCTTAAATTCCTGAATCTGAGCTCGATACGCATCCAAACGATTTGGCGTCATTAAATTACGACCATCATCGAGTACATTCGCTCCAAGATCATCGGCAATTTGCTGCGCAGTTTTAAGCATTAGCTTAAAGTTTTGCTCTGGATCGCCATAACAAGGTAAGGTCATAAAAAATGAAATGCCCTTAGTATTAAACTCAGCTGGGTCCGAGTGGGCAAGCGTACCCGGTTGCATCATGTTAGCAACACTAAACAACACTTTTCCTGTACCAGAAAGGTCAGAGTGACGATGGAAGATATCCATCTCACCATAAAGTAGACCGTTTTGCTGCATGCTATCAAATAACTTAGTGCCAACCAGCGGCTCAGACCCAGCGCAGTGAACATTGAGCACTATCACTTCCATATCCTGCTGTGTTGTTGGCCCCTCTACCTCTGAACTTACAACACTCTCAGCGTCGTTAATGCCAGCATTATTCTGAGAATTAGCATGAAAAGGCTCACTGCCCTGCAGCGAAGTGCCAGACATCAAAGGATCATCAACGTCAGACTCATTATCTTGAACATCAGAAACAAAAGACTGCTCAGAATTTGGCTCAGGATAACCGTCAATCAATGGATCGGCGATGATATTATCCGACACAAAGCCCGGCTCTTTTCGTACCTTGCGAATAATTTCAAAATCATCTTCCGGCGCAACGGCTTGTCCCGGTTCTGTACTTGGCTCAATCGCTTTGTTTTTATCTACATCTAACTTACGAAGTGGCTTGCTACCAAATTTAGCTTTAACTTCTTTTTTGCTTGTCCATAAGCCGTGAAACAACAGCGCGGCAATCGCTATCGCTCCGACGATTATGAGTACAAATCGCAATTCCTGCATGTTCCACTCTCAAATTAATCGATACGTTGAGTCCGTAAACAAACTTATCGAACCATGTTAAACCTTCTCTTACTACAACTTTACCAAAACTCTCACCTGTTTTAGAACAGCTTAATGTGAGAAGTTCATACAATGTTGTGATTTTGACCACGCTTTTTTCTTTGTTAAGATAAAAAGCGTTCAATTTTACCTCATTACTTAGTTAAGGCTTATGAATCCAACAACACGACATCGTTCCGGCTTCGGTTACTTTTTCTATGGCTTAAAGCTCGCCGTTACTCCGGGGATCCGCCAATTTGTCATTCTTCCCTTACTCGCAAATGTTCTACTGGTAGGGGGAGCCCTGTTTTACCTCTTCTCACATTTAGATACTTGGATAGAACACTTTATAGGACAACTACCAAGCTTTCTTTCTTGGCTAACCTATATACTGTGGCCACTATTAGTCTTGACCATTCTCGCCACTTTTTCTTATTTTTTTAGCACATTAGCTAATTTTGTTGCCGCTCCTTTTAACGGGTTACTGGCAGAAAAAGTAGAAGAACATCTGACAGGAAAGAGAGTCAATGACGACAACATACTTGCCGTAATCAAGGATACGCCAAGAATTTTGGCTAGGGAGTGGCGCAAGCTTATCTATGTATTGCCCAAAGCGATTGGTCTTTTCATTTTGTTACTTATTCCTGGTTTAGGACAGACAATTGGTCCTATTGTTTGGTTTGCCTTTTCCGCTTGGATGCTCGCGATTCAGTATTGCGATTACCCATTTGATAACCATAAAATCGGCTTTAACGATATGCGTAATGATTTGAAACAAAAGCAGGCCAAAGCATATAGCTTTGGAGGAATCATTTCCATCTTCACCACTATCCCAATTTTAAACCTCATTGTTATGCCTGTTGCCGTATGTGGTGCAACGGCTATCTGGGTCTCAGAGTTCAAACGATAAATTGATGAGTTACCTGCGTTTAATCTGCAGACAGATCGACGCAAGGTCATCTAAAACAAATGCGAAAGCCGTTAGTTGACCTTGCCTATCATACTTAGTTCTGGAGACCATCAACTCAATTTTAATAACATGCTCTTGTTCTCATTCTAATAACTTATAACTTTTTAATCCTTCTCTAGGTTTTATCACTGGCCTACTCTTCTACCCATGCAGGGTTTCTCAAGGCCCATACCTGTCGTCCACGGTCTCTACTCCAGACAGACCATAGGCGCTCAACAACCCAAGGATCATGATATGAGCAAAATCTACGAAGATAACTCTCTTACCATCGGGAACACACCTTTGGTCAGACTCAATAAGGTGAGTCAAGGTAAGGTTCTAGCAAAAATAGAAGCTCGAAACCCAAGCTTTAGCGTTAAATGCCGCATCGGCGCCAACATGATTTGGGAAGCTGAAAAAGAAGGTAAGCTAAAACCCGGTATAGAACTTGTCGAACCCACCAGTGGCAATACCGGCATCGCATTGGCATTCGTTGCTGCGGCTCGAGGGTACAAACTAACACTGACCATGCCAGAGTCCATGAGTCTTGAACGTCGTAAGTTGCTCAAAGCTTTAGGTGCTAACCTTGAGCTAACCGAGGCAGCTAAAGGCATGAAAGGTGCCATCGCAAAGGCAGAAGAAATTGTTGCTGCTAATCCAGAAAAGTATTTGCTACTCCAACAATTCAGTAACCCTGCTAACCCCGAAATACATGAAAAGACGACAGGACCAGAAATCTGGGACGCAACTGATGGCGAAATCGATGTCTTTATTGCAGGTGTTGGCACTGGCGGTACAATCACAGGAACTAGCCGATATATCAAAGGTGAGAAAGGTAAGAAGATTGTCTCAGTAGCAGTAGAGCCAGCCGAATCTCCGGTCATCGCTCAAGCACTTGCTGGTGAAGAAATTCAGCCAGCCCCACACAAAATTCAAGGTATCGGCGCTGGGTTTATTCCTGGCAACCTGGATTTAGAGCTTATTGACCGAGTCGAACCTGTTACATCCGACGATGCGATCGATATGGCTAGGCGTCTGATGGAAGAAGAAGGTATTTTGGCTGGTATTTCTTCAGGTGCCGCAGTCGTAGCAGCTAACAGAATAGCAGAGCTGCCTGAATTCAAAGGAAAAACCATTGTAACTGTGCTACCAAGCTCAGGTGAGCGCTACTTGAGCACTGCACTGTTCGCTGGTCTCTTCACGGAGAAAGAGAATCATCAATAATATGTGATGAAATCAATTTTTCTTCGAAAAAAGCCCCTCAAAGGGGCTTTTTTGTTGATCCCTGACTCACCTTTGGTAATATCGGGGCAGTTTTATTTTAAGCTTCAAAATAAAAAAGAAGCCAGAATTAGCATCGGTTATGAAATCCGGCCTAGATCGGAATCATATCTGAAAAATTTGCAATTAGGTTAATATATGCCACTAAATGGGTATCGTGTATTTGTCACAACATTCATTTAGAGGTTAAGCTGGACCTAATTAAGAATCTATCAAAATATAAATCAATTTGGGGTATATAACATGTACGAGAAGCAAGTAGAAATCACTGCAGAGAACGGCCTTCACACTCGCCCAGCTGCACAATTCGTTAAAGAAGCAAAAGGCTTTGATGCGGATATTACAGTGACTTCTAACGGTAAAAGTGCAAGTGCCAAGAGCCTATTTAAACTACAAACACTAGGTCTAGTTAAAGGAACTCAAGTAACTATCTCAGCAGAAGGCCCTCAAGCTCAAGAAGCGGTTGATCACCTTGTTGCTCTTATGGACCAACTGCACTAATCCGGTCTCGCATTTCTAAAGCCATTTTGTGAAAACGAAATGGCTTTGTTGGAAATAAACCCAAACATAAGCTAAAAATTATCGTTAGCACACCCGTTTTCTCCCGTTTTTAAGTTGACCAATTTAAGGTAAGGCTATGATTTCAGGCATCCTAGCATCTCCCGGTATTGCTATTGGTAAAGCATTACTCCTCCAAGAAGATGAAATTGTCCTAAACACCAACTCTATCACTGATGCGCAAGTCGACACTGAGGTCGCACGTTTCTTTGAAGCGCGTGACAAATCAACGGCTCAGCTTGAGACTGTTAAGCAGAAGGCGCTGGAAACATTTGGTGAAGAAAAAGAAGCGATCTTTGAAGGTCATATAATGCTTCTTGAAGATGAAGAGCTAGAAGAGGAAATCCTTACTCTCATCAAAAAAGATAAAATGCACGCCGATAACGCTATTCATACTGTGATCGAAGAACAAGCCACTGCACTTGAATCGCTCGATGATGAGTATCTAAAAGAGCGTGCAACCGACATTCGCGATATTGGCTCCCGTTTTGTAAAAAATGCACTAGGTATTAACATCGTATCTTTAAGCGATATAGACCAAGAAGTTATTTTGGTTGCTTACGATCTTACTCCTTCAGAAACGGCACAAATAAACTTAGATTATGTCCTGGGCTTCGCTTGTGATATTGGCGGGCGAACTTCACACACGTCTATCATGGCCCGTTCTCTTGAGTTACCGGCAATCGTTGGTACTAACGATATCACTAAGAAAGTTCAAAACGGCGATACTTTGATCCTTGATGCGATGAATAATAAAATCATTATCAATCCATCAGATAAAGAGCTTGAAGAAGCAAAAGCAGTAAAAGACGCTTTCATCGCTGAAAAAGAAGAGCTAGCAAAGCTTAAAGATCTGCATGCAGAAACCTTAGATGGTCACCGCGTTGAGGTTTGCGGCAACATAGGCACAGTCAAAGACTGTGACGGTGTTTTGCGTAACGGCGGAGAAGGGGTAGGCCTTTACCGTACTGAGTTCTTATTTATGGACCGTGATGCACTTCCAACCGAAGAAGAGCAATACCAAGCGTACAAAGAAGTTGCTGAAGCTATGAATGGTGAAGCGGTTATTATTCGTACGATGGACATAGGTGGTGATAAAGACCTCCCTTATATGGATCTGCCGCAGGAAATGAACCCATTCCTTGGCTGGCGAGCAGTGCGTATCAGCTTAGATCGCCGTGAAATTCTGCGTGATCAATTACGTGGTATTTTGCGTGCTTCCGCACACGGTAAACTGCGCATCATGTTCCCTATGATCATCTCCGTTGAGGAAATACGTGAACTTAAAAAGGCGATCGAAGAATACAAGGCTGAGCTTCGCACTGAAGGGCATGCTTTCGACGAAAACATTGAAATCGGCGTAATGGTTGAAACGCCAGCTGCCGCCGCTATTGCTCATCACTTAGCAAAAGAAGTGTCTTTCTTCTCTATCGGCACCAACGACTTAACCCAATACACACTGGCAGTCGATCGAGGTAACGAAATGATTTCTCACTTGTACAATCCATTATCCCCTGCAGTGTTAAACGTGATCAAACAAGTTATTGATGCGTCGCATGCAGAAGGAAAATGGACAGGTATGTGTGGTGAACTAGCTGGTGATGAACGCGCCACCTTATTACTTCTAGGTATGGGACTGGATGAATTTTCTATGAGTGGTATCTCTATCCCTAAAGTGAAGAAAGTAATACGCAACTCAAACTTTAGCGAAGTAAAAGAGATGGCTGAAAAAGCGCTTGCTCTACCAACTGCTGCCGAAATTGAAGCTGCTGTAGAAAAATTTATTGCAGATAAGTCGTAATAATTAACTGATACCAATACGATAGTCGACTAAAAATAGTCGTCTATCTTCCTAGATTGGTATACTATAATTCGACAGAATTGAACAAAAAACCTTAGGAGCATGACACAATGGGTCTGTTTGACAAACTTAAGAAGCTAGTATCTGACGACAGCGCTGACGCAGATGCAATTGAAATCATTGCGCCTCTATCTGGTGAAATTGTAAACATTGAAGACGTACCAGATGTTGTTTTCGCTGAAAAAATCGTCGGAGATGGTATTGCTATCAAACCTGCTGGCACGGAAATGGTAGCTCCTGTTAACGGTACTATAGGTAAAATTTTCGAAACTAATCACGCTTTCTCAATTGAATCAGACGAAGGTGTTGAGCTTTTCGTTCACTTCGGTATCGATACCGTTGAACTAAAAGGTGAAGGATTTAAACGCATCGCTGAAGAAGGCCAAACCGTTAAAGCTGGCGATACCATCATTGAGTTTGATTTGGCTCTTCTTGAAGAAAAAGCCAAATCAACATTAACGCCTGTAGTTATCTCCAACATGGATGAGATCAAAGAACTTAACAAACTGTCTGGTACAGTTTCAGTAGGTGAAACACCTGTTCTACGTGTTACTAAATAACTAAGCGTCTTCCATTATCTAAACGCAGCAAACTTGCTGCGTTTTTTTATGGTTAACTGGGTTTAATTTAGCCCTAAGGCATAGCGCAGAACTTGTTTTTTTATCGGCCCTGCATTGTCGGCTATTTTCAATGCCGCATTTCTCGCTAGTTTCACTAACCCTAAGTCATTACTAAATGTCTTGTAGAAAATATCCATACCTGACTGCATAACTAGGTTATCTGGGCGTCGTTTTCGCTCATAACGCTTTAAAGCCTGATGAGAGTATAAGTCCTGCCCAAAAGTGACCTCCAGCAAAGCGTCAACATCTTTAAAACCGATATTAACACCCTGCCCAGCTAACGGATTGATCGTGTGTGCGGAGTCGCCAACTAACACGCATCCAGACGCTGAATATGTCTGAGCGTGGTTCCTAGTTAGCGGAAACGAACCAAATTGTAATACTTTAATATCGCCTAACTCTGTTGGGAAATAAGCTAACACCTCTTGCCGTAACTGCTCATTGGTCATGGAACACAACTGCTTAATACGCTTGGGAGAGTCATACCATACCAAAGAGCCTTGGTTCCCACACAAAGGCAGGAAAGAGCGAGGGCCTGACGGAGTAAACTGCTGCCAAGTAATATCTTGTTGAGGCTTTTGGGTTTCAACATTGATAAGCATACAATGTTGACGATAGTCCCATGCTGTAACGCCAATGCCAACTAACGAACGTACCTGTGAATTGGCCCCATCAGCACCAACCACTAGATCAGCACTCAAGGTTTCTCCAGATTCTAAAGTGAGGGCACAAGGCTGACTGAAATCGATCTCAACTAGCTTATCAGGGCAATGGACTGTGATATTGGAATAATGCGAAAACTGCTCCCAAAGAGAGAGTTGAATAACTCGATTTTCAACAATATAGCCAAGCTGGTCGATTCCAAGTAAGTCTGAATGAAATCGGGTGCGGCATTGAGGGTTTTCCCAAGTTTCTAAACGGCGATAAGGGCAGACTCGTTTGTCTGCAATGCTTCTCCACGCACCAAGTTTATCAAGAATAGAGACTGAGTGCTGCGAGATAGCCGAAACCCTAATATCCATTGGCTGGTCTGATGTAAAGGGGTTGGGAACATACCCTTCGATGACCACT
Organism: Vibrio tetraodonis; assembly: GCF_003350295.1. Classification (GTDB taxonomy): domain Bacteria; phylum Pseudomonadota; class Gammaproteobacteria; order Enterobacterales; family Vibrionaceae; genus Vibrio; species Vibrio tetraodonis. The sequence goes on along the minus strand of NZ_QLYY01000015.1, from coordinate 151,790 downwards.
ACATTTCTGCCTTGCTTGGCAAAACCAACAGCGACAGCAGCACCTACCATTCCACCACCAACAACGGCAACATCAAACTTGGTCATAATTTACACTTCTGTTGTTCGAGTCTTTCATTGTACTTTTTCATCATCCAAATGTAACCAAAAACCTTAACTCGGATATGGTCAAACCCCTTATAAAACATGACCATTAAACGATTTTATTCGTGCCTCTAGTCAGTAGGTTTCTAAACCAGTACAATACGCGGCTTAACGCCATAGCATAGGCTAAAATATAGCCAATTAAATACAATGGCGATACTGTTCAACACTGGGCGATTTGCTCCCTTAATTTAAACTAACGATCGAGCGAACAACATGAGTAAAAAACTGCTAATTAAAACCTGGGGCTGCCAGATGAATGAGTACGATTCATCAAAGATGGCCGATCTACTGAATGCAACCAATGGTTATGAGTTGACAGAAGAACCAGAAGAAGCAGATGTATTACTCCTCAATACCTGCTCTATCCGTGAAAAAGCGCAAGAAAAAGTTTTCCACCAATTGGGTCGCTGGAAAACACTCAAAGATAAAAAGCAAGGTGTTGTGATTGGTGTTGGCGGATGTGTCGCCACTCAGGAAGGTGATCATATTCGTGAGCGCGCCCCATTTGTGGATGTGATTTTCGGCCCTCAAACCTTGCATCGCCTACCTGAAATGATCAAACAGTCTCAAAATGATGATGCTCCTGTTATGGATATCTCATTCCCTGAAATTGAAAAGTTTGATCGCTTGCCAGAGCCTCGTGCTGAAGGAGCTACCGCATTCGTTTCCATTATGGAAGGGTGCTCTAAGTACTGTACATACTGTGTTGTTCCTTACACTCGGGGAGAGGAAGTCAGTCGTCCACTCGATGATGTGCTATTTGAAATTGCACAACTAGCCGACCAGGGTGTAAGAGAAGTTAACCTACTCGGCCAAAATGTGAACGCCTACCGTGGTTTAACACATGAAGGTGATGTGTGCTCTTTCGCAGAACTCCTTCGTCTTGTCGCATCGATTGATGGTATTGACCGTATTCGCTTTACTACAAGCCACCCTCTCGAGTTTACAGACGATATTATCGCTGTTTACGAAGATACACCTGAACTGGTTAGCTTCTTACACCTTCCGGTGCAAAGCGGCAGTGATCGCATCTTGACTATGATGAAGCGTCCACACACAGGTATTGAATACAAGTCCATTATACGTAAATTACGCAAAGCTCGACCTGATATTCAGATAAGTTCTGACTTTATTGTTGGTTTCCCTGGTGAGTCTGATATGGACCACCAAGCAACAATGAAGCTGATTAAAGATGTCGACTTTGACATGAGTTTTAGTTTCATATTCTCTCCTCGCCCGGGGACGCCTGCGGCTGATTATCCATGTGATCTATCAGAACAAACGAAAAAAGATCGCCTGTATGAGTTGCAGCAAACAATCAATGCCCAAGCAATGCGTTATTCTCGCTTAATGCTTGGCACAGAGCAGCGAGTTCTCGTTGAAGGGCCATCTAAAAAGAATCTAATGGAGCTTCGCGCACGTACAGAGAATAATCGTGTGGTGAATTTTGAGGGTAACGCAGAGCTTATAGGCCAATTTGTGGACGTTAAGATCACTGATGTGTTCGCTAACTCACTGCGTGGCGAAATTATTCGTACAGAGAAAGACATGGACCTAAGAACCGTCATTTCTCCCACCCAAATGATGGCGAGAACAAAGCGCGAAGATGAACTCGGAGTAACAACCTTTACTCCGTAACCTTGAAAATAGTCATCTGAGTGACCATCTTAGATAGAGGAATATAGCGCCATGAGAGTCCGGTCGAAATCGGACTCTGCTAATGGCAAACATTGAGAGGCAACTTTGAGCAATAAAATTGTAACTCTAGAAATCAATCTGGAACCTTCTGATAATCGCCGTCTTGCTAGCCTTTGCGGCCCCTTCGATGACAATATCAAACACTTAGAGCGCCGTTTAGGCATAGAGATCAGCTACCGAGGCAACTTTTTTACCATAGTGGGTAAGCCCCATACCTCTGCTGCAGCTCTAAACATCATAAAAACGCTCTACGTAGGCACAGCGCCAGTAAAAGGCAATATCCCAGACATAGAACCTGAACAAATCCACCTCGCCATCAAAGAAACCGGGGTTCTTGAACAAGACACTCAGTCCGATATCGAATATGGCAAGGAAGTCTTCATCAAAACCAAAAAAGGTGTCATAAAACCACGCACTCCAAATCAGGCACAATATCTAGTCAATATGGTGACTCATGACATTTCCTTTGGTATTGGGCCAGCGGGAACTGGGAAAACTTACCTAGCGGTTGCAGCTGCCGTGGATGCTTTGGAACGCCAAGAAATTAGACGTATTTTGCTAACCCGCCCTGCAGTCGAAGCGGGAGAAAAGCTTGGCTTTTTGCCTGGGGATTTAAGTCAAAAAGTGGACCCATACTTGCGCCCTCTTTATGACGCTCTATTTGAAATGCTTGGTTTTGAGAAGGTTGAAAAGCTCATCGAGCGTAACGTGATTGAAGTTGCTCCTCTGGCTTATATGCGAGGTCGCACACTCAATGATGCCTTCATCATTCTTGATGAAAGCCAAAACACCACAGTTGAACAGATGAAGATGTTCCTCACTCGTATTGGCTTTAATTCGCGAGCTGTCATCACAGGTGATGTAACACAAATCGACCTGCCCCGAGGAGCAAAATCAGGGCTACGTCATGCTATTGAGGTTCTCAATGAAGTCGACGAAATCAGCTTTAACTTCTTTCTATCAGATGACGTTGTTCGCCACCCAGTCGTTGCTCGTATTGTTAACGCCTATGAGAAGTGGGAAGCACAAGACCAAAAAGAACGCAAAGAGTACGAGAAACGACGTAGAGAAGAGCGCGAGGCTAAATTTCAGGAAGCTGGATCATCTCAGCAAACACCATCATCAGAGATAAAACCCTCATGAGCATAGAACTTGATCTTCAAATTGCAGTCAAAGAAGAAACAGGTTTACCCAGCTTTGAAGATATTCTCTTATGGTTAACATCCGCTGTCGACAAATTCCAATCGCAGGCGGAAGTAACGGTGAGAATTGTGGATGACAGTGAAAGCCATCAACTCAACCTTGAGTATCGTGGAAAAGACAAACCAACCAATGTTTTGTCTTTTCCCTTTGAAGCTCCAATGGGAATAGAAATGGATCTTCTTGGCGATCTTGTCATCTGTAAACAGGTGGTGGAACAAGAAGCTAAGGAACAGTCCAAGCCATTAATGGCTCACTGGGCTCATATGGTTGTACATGGCAGCCTGCATCTGCTAGGTTATGATCATATCGAGGATGAAGAAGCTGAAGAAATGGAATCCCTCGAGACAGAGATAATGCAATCTATGGGCTTTGATGACCCATATCTTGCAGAAAAAGAGTAGCAGCTAGATTGGTGTAACAAACATTCCGTTGGTTACATTTTAATATCAAGCTCTACTAATGTGTGCTATCACACATCTGATAGCGTGACTTAAATGAGAAAAAATGAACGAAGACAATTCGCCCTCTTCTCCAGAGGGTAAGAAAGAGAAATCTGAAGGTCCGAGTAGAAAGTCCTTCTTTGGACGCCTTGGCCAACTATTTCAAGGAGATCCGAAAGACCGCCAAGAACTGGTAGAAGTCTTTCGAGACTCAGAAGAAAATGATCTGATAGACCATGACACTAGAGACATGCTCGAAGGCGTTATGGAAATTGCCGAGATGCGCGTGCGCGACATCATGATCCCTCGCTCACAAATGGTAACCGTTGATCGCAGTGACGACCTTGACGCACTCGTTCACTTAATTACCGATGCTCAGCACTCCCGCTACCCTGTCATTAGTGAAGACAAAGATCATGTTGAAGGTATCCTCCTAGCGAAGGACTTACTTAAGTATTTAGGCTCAGGCTGCGCTCCTTTTGATATCGAACAAGTCATTCGCCCTGCAGTAGTGGTTCCAGAAAGTAAACGCGTTGATCGCCTACTGAAAGAGTTCCGAGAGGAACGATACCACATGTCAATTGTGGTAGATGAATTCGGTGGTGTTTCTGGCCTTGTAACCATTGAAGATATTCTGGAAGAAATTGTCGGCGATATTGAAGATGAATTTGACGATGAAGAAGAGTTAGATATTCGCAAGCTGAGCAAACACACCTATGCTGTCAAAGCATTAACTACTATTGAGGAATTCAATGAGACCTTCAATACCTCATTTAGTGATGAGGAAGTCGATACGGTCGGTGGCTTAGTGATGACGGCGTTCGGTCATCTACCTTCACGCGGTGAGGTGGTCGAAATTGAGAAATACAGCTTCAAAGTAACCTCAGCAGACAACCGACGCGTTTTACAGCTGCAGGTAACCATACCCGATGAAGAGCCTCTTCCTGAGCCAGCAGAAGAGTAACCCAAACTCGATTAGATAGTATAACGATGTTAAAAAGACTTTTTCATCGCCTCAAACGGCCGCTCGCGGCCGTTTTTGTTGGCGCTCTTACCACACTCGCTTTTGCTCCTTACCAACTATGGCCAATTGCGATTATCAGCCCTGCACTTTTACTGATGTTAATCCACAACCAATCCAGCCGCGCTGCACTTTGGACTGGATATGCATGGGGAATCGGCCAGTTTGCCACTGGAATAAGCTGGGTACATATTAGCATTGATAAGTTTGGCGGCATGCCTAAAATTGCCAGCGTATTTCTTATGTCTCTGCTCATAGGCTATCTTGCAGCCTATTCCGGTCTCTTCACTTGGGCATTAAACCGCTATTTCGGCCGTCATAACCGAATTCGTTTTCTTCTCGCTGCTCCTGCTATATGGTTATGCTGCGATTGGCTAAGAGGATGGGTGATGACTGGCTTTCCGTGGCTATGGCTAGGTTATAGCCAAATCGATAGCCCGTTGGGTAATTTCGCCCCCATCGGCGGCGTAGAACTTATTACTCTATTACTTATCATCTCTGCTGGTTCAATAGCCTACGCAATGGTCAGTAAAAAATGGATGAACATACTCATTCCAGCCACTATATTGTTTACTGGTTTCGGCCTAAATTCCGCTCACTGGGTAACACCTAACCCAGAAAGTTCCACTAAACTGGCTCTAATTCAAGGTAATGTAGATCAAGCGAAAAAATGGCTGCCCAAGCAGCGCTGGCCAACAATAATGAAGTACACTGACCTTACCAGAGAGAATTGGGATGCCGATGTTGTTATTTGGCCTGAGGCCGCGATTCCTGCTTTTGAGTTAGAGATACCGTCCTATTTAAGCAACCTAGATTCAGCTGGTAAGTTAAATAGTAGCGCCATAGTGACTGGTGTCCTTAACCAAGATGAAAATGGCAAATACTTCAATAGTATCCTGACATTAGGTCAAACCAATTATGGTGACTATAGCCTCAATATGCACCAGAGGTATCACAAACATCACCTATTGCCATTTGGCGAGTTTGTCCCCTTTGAGGATATCTTAAGGCCACTCGCTCCGCTATTTAACTTACCCATGTCATCCTTTAGTCGTGGCGATTTTATCCAACCCAACATAGTAGCAAATGGTCGCCATATGGCTCCTGCTCTTTGTTACGAAATCATATTTAATGAACAAGTCCGTCGAAACGTAACCGAGGACACGGATTTCATTCTGACGCTATCTAATGATGCATGGTTTGGCAAGTCGATTGGACCACTACAGCATATGGAGATTGCACGTATGCGCGCACTCGAGCTAGCTAAGCCAGTGATTCGCTCCACAAATAACGGCGTGACCGCAGTGACTGACTATCGAGGAAAAGTAATCGCTCAGATCCCTCAGTTTGAAACTCATGTCCTGCGAACCGAGGTCACATCCACAGAGGGTCAGACTCCTTTCCATAAATTTGGCACATGGCCACTCTATATTTGGGTATTACTCAGTCTAGTTGTAGGCTGGCGACTCAAAGACTAGAACAAACCCAAGGGCTAAGTAATCACTTAGCCCTTGGCAATAATTATAGAACTATGGTTTTAATGCCTGGCGGCTAAAGCCCGTACAGCCGCATTTTATACAGGGAATAACAACTGTTGGGTGATTATATTGAGTTTTATGCCCACACTCATCGCAGACTAGCACACCTAAACCTATCACTTCACCTACTTGGTATAAGCCTTGGTGCTCCAAATCATCGAACAATTCAACCCATTCAACTTTCGTTCTATCAGTAATATCCAGTAACCCTTGCCATATTGAATCTGCAATCATCAAATAAAATGGCCCAGCTTTTGATTCTTCAAAGCTTTCTGCAAATTCCTTTAAATCTGATTTCACATAGGCAGATACCAGAGCAAGCTCATCTTTGGTCATGTCGTTAGCTGCTTCAACAAGCTTTTCTGAGGTTTCTAATACCCGATTAATCTCATCAGGACTATGCTTGAGCACCTCGACCACATCCTCAAACATTTCCTCATAACCCGATTTGCTTTTAGACATAGTGGCCTCCTTCTAACAATTGAACAGAGTAAGCTATTGTTGTGCTCCTCTCCTTTAGGTATTCTATGACGATCTATTTATGTCTGTTCTAACTGAACTCACAATTTCCAAGATAACCGGATATCATCGATGCAAGAGCAATACAATCCACAAGACATTGAACAAAAAGTTCAAAAGCACTGGGATGACAACAAAACCTTTGTTGTAAGCGAAAACCCAAACAAAGAAAAATTCTACTGTCTCTCTATGTTCCCGTACCCAAGCGGTCGACTGCATATGGGCCACGTACGGAACTACACTATCGGTGATGTGGTCTCTCGCTTCCAACGCTTGCAAGGCAAAAACGTCATGCAGCCTGTAGGTTGGGATGCATTCGGTCTTCCTGCAGAAAATGCAGCAGTTAAAAATAATACTGCACCTGCACCTTGGACATATGAAAATATCGAGTACATGAAGAACCAGTTGAAATTGCTGGGCTTCGGCTATGACTGGAGTCGCGAGTTTGCTACTTGCACACCTGAGTACTATCGTTGGGAGCAAGAGTTTTTCACTAAGCTTTACGAAAAAGGTCTAGTTTATAAGAAAATGTCAACGGTTAACTGGGATCCAGTAGACCAGACGGTTCTTGCAAACGAACAAGTTGTGGACGGACGCGGCTGGCGTTCGGGCGCAGTCGTTGAGCAAAAAGAGATCCCTCAATGGTTCATCAAGATCACTGAGTACGCACAGGAACTGATCGATGATCTAGATAAGTTAGATGGCTGGCCAGAAATGGTTAAAACCATGCAGCGTAACTGGATTGGTCGTTCAGAAGGTGTAGAGCTTAAGTTTGAAGTTAAAGGTCAAGCAGATCTAGAAGTCTACACCACTCGCCCAGATACACTGATGGGTGTGACTTATGTCGGTATTGCTGCAGGCCATCCTCTGGCTGCAGAAGCCGCCAAAACAAACCCTGAGCTAGCCGATTTCATCGATGAGTGTAAGAACAACAAAGTAGCAGAAGCTGAAATGGCAACAATGGAGAAGAAAGGTATGGCGACTGGCCTTACTGCTATCCATCCATTGAACGGCCGAGAAGTTCCAGTTTACGTCGCTAACTTTGTACTAATGGACTATGGGACAGGCGCTGTAATGGCAGTTCCTGCACACGATCAACGTGACTATGAGTTCGCAACTAAATATGGCTTAGATATTATTCCTGTCATCAAACCTTCTGACGGAAGCGAACTAAATATCTCAGAAGAAGCATACATTGAGAAAGGCGTGCTGTTCGATTCAGATGAGTTCGATGGTCTTGAATTCAAAGCGGCATTTAATGCCATCGCCGCTAAACTAGAATCGGAAGGAAAAGGAACAAAGACAGTTAATTTCCGTCTACGTGACTGGGGCGTATCGCGTCAACGTTACTGGGGTGCACCGATTCCAATGGTCACCACAGAAAATGGTGAAGTCCATCCTGTACCAGCAGAGCAATTACCAGTTATTCTGCCTGAAGATGTGGTTATGGATGGTGTAACAAGCCCAATCAAAGCAGATAAAGAGTGGGCCAAAACCACTTTCAATGGTCAACCAGCGCTGAGAGAAACCGATACTTTCGATACCTTCATGGAGTCTTCTTGGTACTATGCACGATACTGCTCACCACAAGCGGATGATATTCTAGACCCAGACAAAGCAAACTACTGGTTGCCGGTCGACCAGTACATAGGTGGTATCGAGCACGCTTGTATGCACCTACTTTACTCTCGCTTCTTCCACAAACTGCTGCGTGATGCAGGCTACGTAACGTCTGACGAACCATTCAAACGACTGCTATGTCAGGGAATGGTGTTAGCTGATGCGTTCTCTTATGAGAACGAGAAAGGCGGCACTGAATGGGTTGCTCCAACAGATGTAAAAGTTGAGCGTGACGGTAAAGGCCGCATTATCTCTGCAAAAGACAACGAGGGTCGTGAGGTTGAACACTCAGGCATGATCAAAATGTCTAAGTCAAAGAACAACGGTATAGACCCACAAGAAATGGTCGATAAATACGGTGCAGATACAGTGCGCTTGTTTATGATGTTCGCATCTCCAGCAGATATGACATTAGAATGGCAAGAGTCTGGAGTAGAAGGTGCAAATCGCTTCTTAAAACGTATCTGGAAGCTGGTCAATGAGCATGCATCACAGGGACACTCTCAACCTCTTGATACTCAGGCTCTATCTGGTGACCAAAAATCTCTACGCCGTGATGTACATAAAACGATTGCTAAAGTCACAGATGATATCGCTCGCCGTCAAACCTTCAATACGGCAATTGCAGCCATCATGGAGTTAATGAATAAACTAGCGAAAGCACCTCAGGAATCTGAGCAAGATCGCGCCATTCTTGACGAGGCTCTTAAAGCGGTTGTTGTAATGCTTTACCCTATCACTCCACATATCTCATTCGAACTGTGGACCGCGTTAGGTGAATCTGACATCGATAACGCGGTCTGGCCAAAACATGATGATAAGGCATTAGTTGAAGACGAAAAACTTATTATTGTTCAGGTCAATGGTAAGCTACGCGCGAAACTCACGGTACCCGCAGACATAGCGAAAGATGATATCGAGAAGCTTGCTCTAGGCGATGAAAACGTTACCAAGTTCACACAAGGCAATACCATACGTAAAGTGATTTATGTTCCAGGTAAGCTATTGAACATAGTAGCAAACTAATCTTAAATCTAACTTTAAGCAGAGTAAATACCTTACTCTGCTTTACTTATCTTAATGTATTCACTGAGTAGATTAAGATAAGTATTCCACTAACTGAGAAAGTTTCACCAATGCGCCTAGCTCCAGTATCTTTTATAAAAATTGTCAGCGTTATCCTTAGCGCAAGTTTATTGTCGGCCTGTGGCTTTCACCTTAGGGGAGATTATTCAATCCCAGAGGAGCTCGGGACACTCTCACTCACCAGTTACGATCAGTACAGCACTTTCACTCGCATGATGAAATCACAATTACGCGTTAATGAAGTAAATGTCGTTCCGCCATCAGAAGGTGTTCCCAACCTGCATATCGTCGGTGAAGGCTTGGGAGAAAGGAACTTATCCCTTTACCAAAATACCACCGCGGCAGAAAAAGAGCTTACTTTTACTGCCACATACAGAGTAACTATCCCTGATTTAGGTGATAAAACCTTCTCGACTAGCGTAAGCCGCAGTTACTTAGAAAACCCATTAACCGCTTTGGCAAAATCGGTTGAAAGAGACATGATCGAAGACGAAATGCGTCAATTTGCTACTGGCCAGATTATTCGTCAAATGGCTCGTTTACGTACTGATATCAAAGCAGGACACATACTGACACAAGAAGAGCTTGACTCATTTGATGAGCAAGTTAATGACACCGCTCAAGAGACAGAAAGTACAGAGTAATCACATTATGCGTCTTTTCGCTGAGAGGCTTCCAGAACAACTGAGCAAACAACTTCAATCCGTTTATCTACTGTTTGGCAATGAGCCTCTGCTGTTACAAGAGTCACGTCAATCTATCCAAGAAGCGGCCTATCATCAAGGTTTTGAAGAGCGCCACCGGTTTGCTATTGATACAAATTTCGATTGGGAGTTACTCTATCAGTGCTGTCAAAGCATGAGCTTGTTCTCATCACGCCAATTAATTGAGTTAGAGTTACCTGAAAGTGGCGTAAATACAGGTATTTCTAATGGGTTATTAAACCTGATTGATATTCTACATAATGATATCGTTTTGGTCCTCATCGGCAGCAAGCTAACCAAGGCACAAGAAAATGCCAAATGGTTTAAAGCATTGTTAACTAAAGGGTGCTGGGTCAACTGCCTTTCTCCTGATATCAGCAGACTGCCGCAATTTGTGCAGGCACGCTGCAGAAAAATGAAACTGCAGCCTGACGCCGAAGCTATTCAGCTGCTAGCTCAGTGGCATGAAGGTAATCTGTTTGCATTAGTGCAGAGCTTAGAAAAGCTGGCTCTTATCTACCCTGATGGACAACTAAACTTAGTCAGATTAGAAGAGTCTCTTAGCCGAAGTAACCATTATAATGCTTTCCAATGGGCCGATGCTCTACTCATGGGCAAGGCGAAACGTAGCCAGCGGATACTTCTCCAATTACAAGCGGAAGATATTGAGCCAACGATACTTCTAAGAACCATTCAAAAAGAGATGACGTTGCTCTTGACTATGCAAGGTAAAATGTCACTTCAACCTATAGGTGCAATATTCGAATCTCATAAAATTTGGCAATCAAAACGACCTTTATATTCCAGCGCCTTAAATCGGCTATCAAAAAATAAAATAATGCGATTAATGCAGTTAATTGCCAAAGCAGAAATAATCTCTAAAACTCAATATGAGACATCCTGTTGGCCATTATTACACCAATTAAGTGCTGAGATATGCCTACCACAGGTTGAGCTATAAAAAGCGTGATATACTTCCCGCTTTGATTAAACAATACAAAGAGGACAACAACTTGCAACTTGAAAAACTGAATAATTTTCTAGTCGATAAAGCTGATGATATGAAAGCGCAACACATACAGACCTTAAATGTCAGAGGGAAGTCATCGATTACCGACTACATGATTATTTGTACTGGAACTTCAAAACGTCATGTAAACTCAATAGCGGAACACGTAGCGAAAGAATCAAAGAGTGCAGGTATTGAACCACTTGGCGTTAATGGCGATGTCGAAGGAGAATGGGTGGTGCTCGATATGGGCAGTACAATAGTGCATGTCATGCAAGAGGAAAAGCGTGAGCTTTATCAACTTGAGAAGCTTTGGGGCTAAAAATGAAGCTACAACTGATTGCAGTTGGCACTAAAATGCCCAAATGGGTTGAAGATGGCTTTTTAGAGTATAAACGTCGTTTTCCTCATGATATTCCGTTGGAGCTAGTTGAAATTCCTGCAGGAAAACGGGGAAAGAATGCTGATATTGCAAGAATTTTGCAAAAAGAGGGTGAAGCTATGCTAGCTTCAGTACCGAAAGGCAATCGCATTATTACGCTAGATATTCCCGGTAAAAAGTGGGACACATCACAATTAGCCCAACAACTTGAGAGTTGGAAACTCGATGGCCGAGACGTTTCTATCCTTATTGGCGGGCCTGAAGGGCTAGCTCCTGCCTGCAAAGCTGCCGCCGACCAAAGTTGGTCGCTGTCTGCACTAACTCTGCCACATCCGTTAGTAAGAATAATTATGGCAGAAAGCCTATACAGAGCCTGGAGCATAACCGCCAATCACCCATATCACCGAGAATAAGTAGCCAATGTTACGAAAGCGCACCCGGTTTAGAGACTACCAAGCAGAAGCAAAACTATTCAAAAGTCGTGCTATCATCGCTTTCATTGGAATCATCACTATGGTTGGTCTCTTAGTTGCCAACCTCTACAACATTCAAATTAATCAATATCAAGATTACAAAACTCGCTCCAACGACAATCGGATTAAAATTGTACCTATCGCCCCTAATCGGGGATTAATTTACGATCGTAATGGTAAATTACTAGCGGAAAATCGCCCTGTTTTCAGCTTGGAAATTATCCCAGAAAAAATTAAAGATATGTCTGGGACAATTGAAGGACTAAGAAAATATCTCGACATTACTCCCGAGCAAGTTGAAAGCTTTGAACGAGAGCGACGTCATGCGCGTCGGTTTAAGTCTGTGCCGATTCTGACACAATTGACCCAAGACCAAGTTGCCAAGTTTTCTGTCAATCAGCACAAATTTCCTGGGGTTACAGTAAATGCAAACCTCAAAAGGCATTACCCCTACGGTGAAGTACTCACCCATGTCATTGGTTATGTGTCTCGGATCAACGACAAAGACATGAATAAACTGACTAGGGAAGGTAAAGAGGGTAATTACCAAGCCACACGAGATATAGGCAAACTCGGAGTCGAGCGTTACTATGAAGACTTATTACATGGCACCGCTGGGTACCAAGAAGTAGAAGTCAACAGTCGTGGCCGTATTATTCGCACACTTAAATACATTCCGCCAGCACCAGGGAAAGATGTTGTACTCAATTTAGATATTGACCTTCAGCTTTATATCCACCAGTTACTCTCTGAACGCAGAGGTAGTGTGGTAGTACTTGACCCCAATGATAACGGCGTTTTAGCCATGGTTTCCAGCCCTAGTTATGACCCAAATGCCTTTGTACATGGAATCTCTACCAAAGCCTATAGCGCTTTACTTAACGACAAAAATCGTCCCTTAGTGAATAGAGCCACTTTAGGCATTTATCCGCCTGCATCCACTATCAAGCCTTTAATGGCCGTTGCAGCACTTGAAGAAGGCGTGATCACTCCTTATACCACACGTAACGATCCGGGCTATTGGAAAATCCCCAATTCTAAAACCAAACCTTTTAGAGACTGGTTACGCTGGGGGCATGGAAAAGTCAACATAGTCAAATCAATTGAAGAATCCGTCGACACTTTTTTTTATCAAATCGCCTACGATATGGGCATTGACCGCATCTCGAACTGGATGATGATGTTTGGCTTTGGAGATAAAACGGGTATTGATATCTATGAAGAAAGTAAAGCTAACATGCCAACCAAGGAGTGGAAATTAGCGCGACATCGCGTACCTTGGTACCAAGGAGACACCATACCTGTTGGCATAGGGCAAGGATATTGGACTGCGACGCCAATGCAAATCGCAAAAGCAACCTCAGTATTGATTAATCGAGGCAAGGTCATGCCTCCTCATTTGCTAAGAGGCACCGTTGATAACGGTCAACCATTCGAAGATCAAGTATTAACAGAAGTAGAAACCTACCCACCTATTACAGGAGTTAAAAACCGTTTTTGGGATTTAGCGATTGAAGGTATGCGTCTAGTTAATCACGGGAAAAAAGGCACTGCTCGTCGAGCATTTTATAACACAGCTTATGTCAGTGCTGGAAAGTCAGGGACTGCTCAAGTCTTTGGCCTTGGTGAAGATGAAGAATACAATGCTGACGAAATTGCTGAACACTTACGTGACCATGCTCTATTTACTGGTTTTGCACCGCTCAACTCACCAAAATTGGTTGTCACTGTTGTACTAGAAAATGCTGGAGGAGGCTCATCACAAGGTGGCCCTCTAGTACGAAAAGTCTTTGATAAAGTGTTAGTCAAAGAAAAAGAAGAGGCAAAATAATCATGGATTTTGATCCATCCACAGGCCAGAATCGAGCTCTATTTGAGCGCTTCCATCTCGATCTCCCCCTTTTACTCGGAATTTTAGTCCTCATGGGCTTCGGTCTTGTCGTCATGTACAGTGCAAGTGGTCAAAACCTTGGCATGATGGACCGTCAAGCTATGCGTATGGCTCTATCACTAGGCATTATGGTTTTGCTTGCTCAAATACCACCTCGTACCTATGAGACTCTGGCCCCACTCATGTTTACAGTCGGTGTTCTATTGCTACTTGGTGTACTGTTCTTTGGCGAAGCCTCTAAAGGTGCTCAGCGCTGGCTAAACCTTGGTTTCGTGCGATTCCAGCCCTCAGAGCTTTTAAAACTCGCCGTTCCTCTCATGGTGGCACGATTTATTGGTAAACGCTCGCTTCCACCAAGCTTTCAAACCTTAGTACTGTCGCTAGTAATGGTCTGTGTTCCGACCATTCTTATTGCTAAACAGCCAGATTTGGGGACTTCGATACTGATCGCTGCTTCTGGTATATTCGTTATCTTCCTAGCTGGCATCAGTTGGAAAATTATCTTCGCTGCGGTTTGTAGCCTTGGGGCCTTTTTGCCTGTCCTGTGGTTTTTTCTGATGAGGGAATATCAAAAAGTCAGGGTCCGAACACTCTTTAACCCTGAATCAGATCCTCTGGGAGCTGGATACCATATTATTCAGAGTAAGATCGCAATAGGCTCAGGAGGTATATCAGGCAAGGGTTGGCTACAAGGTACCCAATCTCAATTAGAATTTCTACCAGAAAGGCATACTGACTTTATTTTTGCTGTTATTGCAGAAGAATGGGGATTAATCGGGATTTTGACCTTGCTCAGCTTATATTTGTTTATCATTGGCCGAGGTCTGGTTTTAGCCAGTAAAGCGCAAACAGCTTTTGGCCGAATGATGGCTGGTAGTATAGTTTTAAGCTTTTTTGTTTATGTTTTTGTCAATATAGGAATGGTTAGTGGTATCCTACCTGTAGTCGGAGTACCCTTACCACTCATTAGCTACGGTGGAACCTCCATGGTTACCCTGATGGCAGGCTTTGGCATATTAATGTCTATACACACTCATAGGAAAGCTTTCTCTAAGGCAACATAAATGATTTTTCAAAATGTCCTGATCGGTATACTTTGCGCTATTACCGTTTTTTTGGCTGGCTGCTCTTCTTCTCCGTCACAGCGTTATTCAATAGAAGATGATCTAGCGCCAAACGCCCCCATTTCGGTTGATCATATTGAAGACGCACACCCTCAATACGAGCCATATAGTGTAGGCGGAAATCGTGACTATACCCTAAGAGGTCAACACTACTCCATCATTAAGGAGCCTCAAGGCTTTGCTCAAGAGGGTATTGCTTCATGGTATGGCAAAAAGTTTCACGGTCATCTTACGTCTAATGGCGAAGTCTATGACATGTACTCGATGTCAGCCGCTCATAAGACTTTACCCATTCCAAGTTATGTCAAAGTGACCAACAAAGACAATGGGAAGACAGCCATTGTTAGAGTCAACGATAGAGGGCCTTTCCACCCAGGGCGCGTTATCGACCTTAGCTATGCAGCTGCAACTAAGCTTGAAGTCATTCGCACAGGGACCGCTAATATAAAACTAGAAGTTATTTCAGTAGAAAAACCCACGGCTCAACACAAGCAAAAATCGATACCTAAATTTGTCGTGCAAGTCGCTTCATCAAAACACCAAGACAGAGTGCGAACTTTAGCTAAAGATTTGAGTCAAAACCTTTCAGTAAAGAGTTACGTCAATTCAGACAATAATATCCATCGTGTCTTTTTGGGTCCATTTGATGACTATATGCTGACGCAAAAAACGTTAGAACAAGTTAAACTCATGGGCTATTCAAGTGCCTTTATAAAATCCTTGTAGTCCTCAAACCAGTGTGAGGCATGTCTTACACTGGCTTGAGAGATTGTTTCTGTTAAGATATGGACAGTTAATTAAAACCTGTAGTCAATATGAAAAAAACAACGCTAATCAAATCCGTTTTTGCTTCTTCTATTGCGCTTTCTGCAACCTTCGCATCATCTTCTTTCGCCGCACCTATCGTCGTACCTGATGCGCCTCAAATTGCAGCTAAAGGCTATGTTCTGATGGATTACCATTCAGGTAAAATACTCGCAGAGCATGAGATGAATACCAAATTATCACCTGCAAGCTTAACCAAAATGATGACGAGTTATGTCATTGGTCAAGAATTAGAACGTGGAAACATCTCACCCGATGACGATGTCACTATAAGCAAAAATGCGTGGGCAAAAAACTTCCCTGATTCATCGAAAATGTTCATTGAAGTCGGCACCACAGTCAAAGTGAAAGACTTAAATCGCGGCATTATTGTTCAATCTGGAAATGATGCCTGCGTCGCCATGGCCGAGCACATTGCGGGATCAGAAGATGCGTTTGTTGATTTGATGAATGCGTGGGCAGACAGCCTAGGAATGAAGGATACCCATTTTGCTAACGTACATGGATTAGATAACCCGAATCTATACTCAACGCCTTACGATATGGCACTATTGGGCCAAGCTCTAATTAGAGATGTTCCGGATGAATACCGTATTTATTCGGAGAAAAAGTACACCTATAACGGCATTACCCAATATAACCGCAACGGTTTATTGTGGGATAAAAGCATGAATGTAGACGGTATTAAAACTGGCCATACAAGTAATGCCGGATACAGTTTGGTGAGCTCAGCAACCGAAGGACAAATGCGTTTGGTCGCTGTGGTCATGGGGACTAAAAATGCCAATGCACGTAAATCTGAGAGTAAAAAGCTACTAAGCTATGGTTTCCGCTTCTTTGAGACGGTTGCACCACACAAATCTGGTGAAACTTTTGTCGAAGAAAAAGTCTGGATGGGTGATAAAGACACTGTAGCGCTTGGCCTTGATCAAGACACCTATGTAACCCTTCCTCGAGGCCAGGCTAAAAATCTTCAGGCCAGTTTCGTTTTGGAAAAAGAGCTCGAAGCACCAATTAAGAAAGGCGATGTTGTCGGTAAGCTATACTATCAACTAGAAGGCGAAGATGTCGCTGAATACCCACTCCTTGCTCTCGAAGACGTAGAACAAGGAAGCTTATTCAGTCGTCTTTGGGATTATATCGTCATGTTATTCAAGAGCATGTTTTAATCTTCCCAGCTTCCATAACTTGAAAGCCGCACAAAGCGGCTTTCTTTGTTTTATGGCCTGTTGAGATTTAAGTTGAATAGCAGTACTATTTCGCGCTGGCTAAATGACATCCAATTTGGAGTTTCAAAATGTTGACTATTAACTCAGATGCAAAACTAAAAGATCTGCTTGAGTTCCCATGTTCCTTTACTTATAAAGTCATGGGCTATGCTAAGCCTGAGTTACCAGAGAAAGTACTTGAAGTCATACAACGACATGCTCCAGGTGACTATAGTCCGAGTGTCAAACCAAGCGCTAAAGGGAACTACCACTCTGTTTCTATTACAATTACAGCAACATCTATTGAACAAGTGGAAACTCTCTACAAAGAGCTCGGTGAGATTGATATCGTTCGTATGGTTTTGTAAATTTATTTGATTTAATCAAATAAATTTAAAAGCAGCCACAAGGCTGCTTTATTTATATATATCAGATAGATATAAATCTTCTACTTTTCAGAGGGTTAAAAATATCTTACTTACATATAGTTACATGAACCGAACCAGTTTATACTCCGTAAACCTGATTAACTGACGATAGGATTAGGAATGCACAACCAGCTTGTTGTTAAGCACTTGGGCCAACAGGACTATGAACCGATTTGGCGAGCCATGCATGAGTTTACAGATTCTCGAACAGAGGAAACCTGTGACGAAGTTTGGCTTGTTGAACACAACCCTGTTTTTACTCAAGGTCAAGCCGGCAAAGCAGAGCACTTAATCAATACTGGTGAAATCCCCGTCGTACAAAGCGATAGAGGTGGGCAAGTTACCTACCATGGGCCAGGTCAACTAGTGGCTTACTTCCTGATTAACCTTCGTCGTAAAAAACTCGGTGTACGAGATCTTGTCACGACAATTGAGACACTCGTGATAAAAACACTAAAATATTACAATATAGAGTCGGCAGCACGACCAGATGCACCAGGTGTCTATGTTGATGGTAAAAAGATCTGCTCTTTGGGCCTTAGAATTCGCAAAGGCTGTTCATTTCACGGTTTAGCTCTCAACGTGAATATGGATCTGTCACCCTTTTTGCGTATTAATCCATGCGGCTATGCGGGTATGGAAATGGTTCAAATGAGCCAACTTGGTGGACCAACAGATCTTGCCCAAGTTGAGACGACACTAGTCGAAGAACTTGTCACTTTGCTTGATTATGAGCAAGTTGAATTCAGCACAGAAGCCTCTCCTACGCGTTGAGAAGCAAAGAGAAGTAATAAAGCATGAGTAAACCAATCCAAATGGAAAAAGGCGTTAAGTATCGCGACGCTGATAAGATGGCTCTAATTCCAGTCAAGAATATGCCTACTGAGCAAAAAGAAATTCTGCGAAAGCCTGACTGGATGAAAATCAAGCTACCGGCTGACAGTCAACGCATTCAAGAGATCAAATCAGCAATGCGTAAGAACAATCTTCACTCTGTGTGTGAAGAAGCGTCTTGCCCTAACTTAGCTGAGTGCTTTAACCATGGAACCGCTACTTTCATGATCCTTGGTGCTATTTGTACTCGTCGCTGCCCATTCTGTGATGTCGCACATGGCCGCCCTGTTGCCCCTGAAGCTGATGAGCCTCAAAAACTGGCCCAGACCATATCAGACATGAAACTCAAATACGTAGTTATTACCTCTGTCGACCGCGATGATCTTCGTGATGGCGGTGCCAAACATTTCGCTGACTGTAACCGTGAGATCCGTTCAAAGAATCCAAATATCAAAATTGAAACTCTACTGCCTGACTTTAGAGGTCGAATGGATGTTGCTCTCGAATTGATGAAAGACAATCCACCAGATGTCTTCAACCATAACCTAGAGACGGCTCCTCGCCTGTACCGTAAAGCTCGCCCAGGAGCTAACTACAAATGGTCTCTACAGCTGCTACAGAAATTTAAACAGCAGCACCCTGATGTTCCGACTAAATCAGGACTTATGATGGGGCTTGGCGAAACAAAAGAAGAAATTATCGAAGTCTTGAAAGATCTTCGAGCTCACGGTGTAACTATGTTGACTCTAGGTCAGTATCTAGCGCCAAGCCGTCACCACCTTCCTGTTGAGCGATATGTACCGCCATCCGAGTTCGATGAGTTAAAAGAAATTGCACTGGACCTTGGATTCACCCACGCAGCTTGTGGGCCTTTTGTCCGCTCCTCTTACCATGCAGACCTACAAGCTCAAGGGATAGAAGTAGGTTAACTCACTGCGTTAAGCTACAACAATAAAAGCATCACTATAAAAGGGTTAATTGAATCAATTAGCCCTTTTTATTGTTCACTTCTTGAATGAGACAACACTCTTCTATAGGCTTAGCTCTAATAATACTAAAACTGTTTTTATTCCAAGGGATGATTATGAAAAGACTAGGTTTTATTGCTCTAGCGATCACTGCAGTGACAGCAGGTTGTGCATCAAATACTCAACAAGATAACTTTCGTGAAGCTTCTTTTGAATTATGTAATACTGAAGTTGAACTATATTCTGTAAGCGATGATGGCCGCGTTCGTATTGTTTGTGCAGATGGCTCTAAGTTTGCTCTGACCAGTGAAGACACTCTGGAAACCATGCGTGATATTAATATCGATTATTGCCACGGTGAAGGTCTGGGCAAGTTCAGCGAGAGTCGAAAGTACTACTCGTTCAAGTGCAAGTCTGGCACTCTGCTTAGTATTTCAAAATAAGTAAGTTAACCAGTCTGCCCAGCAACGGCGTTATTTGAATGCTCTAACTGATAATATCTTACCGTTGCTGCCTCCCATACTGGTCGTCGCTACTTCTAGCGAATTCATAGAAACAATACCGTCCTGCGAGCAAATGACAAAAACGTACGCACAAGAGTACCTATCTTCAAAAGGCATGGGAATTCTATTCCAGTAAAACTCACTTGCTTCATTATGTAAACGAAACTTTCGATAGTCTCCAGGCGCTGTAGAGCCGCTTTGTTTAGCTATGTGGGCTGCGAACACTTTACCTAGTGCATTGTCAACTCCCACCGCCATTTCACAGCCACTAAACGGCCCTGATGCAATCCAACCAACACCGCCTCCTCGATAACGTCCAACAACAGCCTTAGTTTCAGCATATGGTACCCAAGTTCCAGCATCAACGGATGAGTCGTCACGCGCCAAAACCACATTTCCGTCGGACAGAGTTAAAGTCACCCCAAACTGTTTTTCTAGATATCCGGAGTCGCTATGCTCAGGTTGACATGTCAAACGTATATCCATGTCAATATCCTTGCCAATCAAAGAATCTAAATTCGATTTCGTTGGTCGCATTCACTCCCCCTTATACTCGAACATCAAAATATCAATATGAACAAAGATGAGTATAGTTGCAAACTTCTAGGGTTGATTAACTTTACTAAGCACAAACAGAGAACAATAAGCCACTAACGGGATTGCTTGGACGAATTTCAATGCAAAAAGAAAGCCTCCATTAGGAGGCCATGTCTTAAAAAAACAGAGTAATAACTAGGTTACGCGTATACAGGTAAGCGCTGACAGATTTCAAGAACCTTTGCTTTGGTCGCTGAGATAACATCCTGATTATCAATATTATCTAGTACGTCACACATCCAGTTAGCCAGTTCTTTCGCATCTTCCTCTGTAAACCCACGACGTGTGATCGCTGGCGAGCCAACACGGATCCCCGATGTAACAAATGGGCTGCGAGGATCATTAGGTACCGAGTTCTTGTTCACCGTAATATTAGCTGAACCTAAAGCAGCATCCGCTTCTTTTCCGGTAATATCTTTATCAATCAAATCAACTAAGAAGAGATGGTTTTCAGTGCCATTTGAGACAATTTTATAACCACGTTCTTGGAACTGGGCAACCATAGCTTTAGCATTTTTAACCACACGCTCTTGGTATGCTTTAAACTCAGGCTCCATCGCCTCTTTAAACGCGACAGCCTTACCAGCAATAACATGCATCAATGGGCCGCCTTGCCCACCCGGAAATACTGCCGAATTCAGCTTCTTGTACATTTCTTCGCCGGCGTTAGAAAGAATTAAGCCACCGCGCGGTCCGGCAAGCGTTTTGTGGGTTGTCGTTGTAACCACATGTGCATGCGGAACTGGTGTTGGATAAACGCCAGCAGCGATTAGGCCTGCTACATGTGCCATATCAACAAATAAGTAGGCACCAACCTTATCAGCAATTTCACGCATGCGCGCCCAATCAACAATTTGTGAGTAGGCTGAGAAACCACCAATGATCATTTTCGGTTTATGCTCTAAAGCTAGCGACTCCATTTCGTCATAATTAATTTGACCGGCTTCATCAATACCATAAGGAATGATGTTGTAATGCTTACCAGAAAAGTTAACCGGTGAACCGTGAGTCAAGTGACCGCCGTGCGCCAAGCTCATTCCAAGCACAGTATCACCTGGGTTTAACAACGCCATATAAACAGCACTATTTGCTTGTGAACCAGAATGAGGCTGAACATTTGCATAAGCACAACCAAACAACTCACACGCACGATCAATAGCCAAAGCTTCCGCTTTATCCACATATTCGCAGCCGCCATAATAGCGTTTGCCAGGGTAACCTTCTGCATACTTGTTGGTAAGTTGAGAACCTTGAGCTTCCATCACTCGTGGGCTGGTATAATTCTCTGACGCTATAAGTTCAATGTGCTCTTCTTGGCGACGAGTTTCTTCTTGGATCGCTGCGAACAGTTCCGCATCATAATCTGCGATATTCATATCACGCTTTAGCATCTGTATCTCCTGACTCAGATTTAAACTGAAAAACTAAGAATGACCCTAATAATCTGCGCAACCGACTCGCGCAAACGTTTGCATCACGTTAATAGCGCGCATTCTACATAATTTGATCATAGCCATAAAGAGAAAGTTATACTTTTTCTTATGAAGACTTTTCATGCAGAACAACAAAGTGTCACCCGATGTTGCCAAAAAAACTGATGAATAACAAAAGTGTCAATTTTTCTCTATACAGCCCGTAAAACAATATCTACATAGGTTTACCTGAAATTTACTACCCAAGCTACCGAAATAGTATCTTTTTCACTATCATGCCGCCCTTAATTATTATTTTGTTTTTATATCATGGATAAACATTCACCAAAAGAAGACTGGATAGCAATCCTCACTGGAACATTTCTTGTCGCCCAGGGTATTTTTTTCCTCCAGTCAGGAGAGTTGTTGACTGGTGGTACCACGGGTTTAGCCCTTTTGCTCAATCAATTCATCCCGCTATCTTTTGGCACACTTTACTTTATGACTAACTGTCCTTTCTATTTGCTGGCATTGAGGCGGTTTGGCCCTAGATTTGCTATGAGTAGTATCATTTCTGGTGTCTTAGTATCGGTATTATCTGATCACTTGTATCTAGTGATCAGTCTTGAAACCATCAATGACGTATACTGCGCAGTTGCTGGAGGGCTGTTAATGGGATTAGGTATGCTCATTTTATTTCGCCACCGTTCAAGCCTGGGTGGATTCAATGTGCTGTGTTTATTTATTCAAGACAAATACGGTATTTCAGTAGGTAAGTGTCAACTTGCTATCGACTTCTGTATTCTTATCACTTCATGCTTTTTCGTTTCACCGACAACCATAGGTTTATCCGTTGTTGGAGCAGTTTTACTTAATATAGTGTTGGCGATGAACCACAAGCCTACTCGCTATTCGGTCAACTATAGCTAATCAAGTGCGAAAGCCCCTTTCGGTTAATAAAAGGGGCTAAGCTAGATTTAATGAGAGCTCCGCGTTTTTACATCATGACTGAGCTCCTTGTTTAGCTCCGCTTCAACATAACCTGGTGCTCGAGTCGATACCGAGATAAGTCGATACATAGCCGGGATCACAAACAAAGTCACCAAAGTGGCAAACCCCATACCAAAGAAGATAACGGTACCGACCGCTACTCGACTCTCATAACCAGCGCCATTAGAAAGGATAAGTGGCACCGCACCAGCCAAGGTGGTAAAGGCAGTCATCATAATAGGGCGTAAACGACGGGCAGAAGCATCAATAATGGCCTTCTCAAAGGCATAACCTCTATCGCGAAGTTGGTTAGCAAACTCAACGATGAGAATGCCATTCTTAGTCACCATACCAATCAGCATGATCATTCCTATTTGACTATAAATGTTGAGTCCTTGGCTCATCACAAGTAAACCCATAAAGCCACCAAACACCCCCATAGGTACGGTAAACATTACAACGAAGGGATTGATAAAACTTTCAAACTGAGCAGCCAAAACAAGATAAGCAACCAGTAAAGCCAAACCAAACACCAAAAGCACACTGGATTGATTTTCCTTGTAGTCTTTAGACTCTCCCGCATAACTTACCGAAATATCACCTGGCAACATCGTGATTGCTTGCTGGTCCAAATAATCCAGCGCATCACCCAGGGTATAGCCCTCAGATAAATTGGCCGTTATCGTAATAGATTTTTGTTTGTTGTAGTGGGATAAACGAATCGATGACGCAACTTCTTCAATCTGAGTCACTGCCTCTAAGGTCACTAATTCGCCGGAGCTGGTTCTTAAATAGATTTGGCTAAGATCGGTGGCATTATTGAAGCTGTTTTCATCACCTCGCAAATAGACATCATATTCTTCACCTCGCTCGACAAAGGTCGTCTCACTTTTACCTCCAAGCATGATTTCAAGCGTGTCAGAAACATCCGCAACACTAATGCCTAACTCGGCAGCGCGCTGTTTATCAACATTCACGACCAATTCTGGCGTTCTTTCCGAGTAATCAATGTCTGCGCCCTCCATCATGGGAGAAGCTTCAGCGATCTGTTCGAGCTTTTCAGCCCAAGTTTTAAGTTCTGCATAATCGGCGCCCCCCAAAACAAACTGGACTGGCTCACTCGAGCCACCACGAAAACCGGGCATAAAGGGGAAGATCCTCACATCAGCAATACCTGTAAGCGCTTTTTTCACCTCAGCCAAAGCCTGTGAGGCCGTGACATCCCGCTCGTTCCAATCATCAAGGATCATGATCACAAACCCAGTCTGATCACCAGCGTTTCCACCAAAAGCAGGCGACTGAATACTAAATGACTTAAGAAAACCCTCTCCCAATAAGGGCAGCAAGCGCTCTTCGACGCCTTCCATATTTGCGGCCATCCTGTTGTAACTGGTTGCGTCAGCTCCTCGTACAAAAGCAAACACCACACCACGGTCTTCAGATGGTGTCAACTGTGAAGGTATTTGCTGCATCAGCCCCCAGCTTCCTGCAACACAGCCAATAATGATAACGGGCGCAACCCATGTCCATTTCAAAGCTTTCAAAAGGGCTTTTCGATAACCCGTTTCAAAGCGCGAGAAAAGACATTCAACGTACAAGTTAAATCGGCTTGGTTTTACATTGGCTTTCAGCAGATGGCTACTGAGCACTGGCGTTAAAGTTAAAGCAATCAAAGATGAAAACACGACAGCCATTGCAAGTAACACCGAGAATTCAGTAAAAAGCAAACCTACCATACCATCCATAAAGGAGATAGGCAGAAAAACCATAACCAAAACCAAGGTAGTGGCGACAACAGCAAATCCAACCTCTCGAGTGCCCTTGTAGGCTGCCAGAAGCGGTTTTTCTCCTCGCTCAATATGATGAAAAATATTCTCCACCACCACAATAGCATCATCAACGACCAGGCCGATGGATAAAATCAAAGCCATCAAGGTGATGAGATTCACTGAGAAGCCAAAATAATACGCAGCAATAAAGGATGAAATGAGCGCAACTGGCACGGTAACAGCAGGGATAAAGGTTGCCCTGACTTGACCGATGAATATGTACAGAACCAGAATGACTAGACCACCAGTAATAAATAAGGTGTTGTAAACTTCTGTGATAGAGCGTTCAATAAAAACAGTCGAGTCATAGTCGATGGCAAGGTGCGTCCCTTTGGGTAAAAATTTCTGAACTTTCTCGACTTGTTCATGGACGCGATCTGCTACTTCAAGTGGATTAGCATCAGATTGAGGCACAATTCCCATGCTGACATTAACCACACCATCACTTTTAAACGTTGAGCTCTCATTTTCTGCGCCAATAAACACATCAGCGACATCCTTGAGATAAATGGGCGTATTGTCACTGGCTCGTTTAACCACCAAATATTCAAAGTCTTCTGCTTGGCTATAACTGCGAGCTGTTCGCACAGACATAACTATTTGGTTATTTCGCACTTCTCCACCAGGACTCTCAATATTTTCATTATTGAGCGCAGTGGTAATATCCGTTGTCGTTACTCCGCGCCCCGCCATCTCGGCAGGTTTGAGCCTGACATACATCACCTTATATAACCCGCCCGATACCTCAACCGAGCTGACACCGGATATCAAGCTAAACCTATCAAGCAGTACACGATCAACATAATCGGTCAACTGGGTACGATCCATCTCAGAGGAACTTAAATTGATATATAAAGAGGACTCTCCGGAGCCATTGTTCTTAAAAACGATAGGATCATCGGCTTCATCAGGTAACGAGCGCTGCGCCCTAGAGACCGCATCGCGAACATCACTGACACCAGTCGTCAGATCATAACCCAGCTCAAAAGTAATCATAATTCTCGACATACTATTTCGCGTAGTCGACTCTATTTGATCAATACCACTAATGCCAGATAACTGATCCTCAAGCACTGAAGTGATTTGGCTTTCAATGATGGTGGCAGATGCTCCTTCATATCGAGTGCTAATTGAAACAACCGGGCTTTCAATATCGGGCATTTCACGCACAGCGAGCTTGTTAAAAGAGACAATACCGAACACACATAAAAGCAAACTTAACACCACTGCAGCAACAGGACGTTTAACAGCAACATCGGATAACCACATTAGAGATCCCCTTTCTGTGTGGGTTTCTCTTTGGAGGCCACCTCTGCGAGCTCGCTAACCGTCACACCATCGCGCATATTGACAATGCCTTGAACAACGATTTTATCGCCAATCGATACCCCTTGTTCAATCACTACCTGATTACCAATTCGAGCCCCTAAAAAGACTTCGGTGCGATTGGCATTGCCCTTCTCATCGACTATGTAAACAAAACGCTTAGTGCCTGAGTATTCAAGAGACTGCACTGGGATAATTGGCGCTTTAATAGATGGGAACGCCATAGTGGCCGTTACTAACATTCCTGGCTTAAGTTGCCCATTGGTATTATCAAAGTGAACTCGTACCCTTAGATTGAGCGTCTCCTGATTAATTCTTGAATCAACGCCGACAACCTGGCCTTTAAACTCTTGTTTGCCCCACGCAGAGCTAGTCGCTAATACACTCATGCCTTTTGAAATCTGTGATAAATAGCGCTCAGGGACTTGCAGATCAAGTTGCATTACCGATAAGTCATCCAGTGATACTAATTCATCTCCTGCGGTGACAAACTTTCCAACACTAAAATCAATAAAGCCTACCGTTCCAGAAAAAGGCGCTCTGATGTGTAAATCACTCAAATCAGCCTTAGCAGCATCTAAACGAGCCTTTGCAATTGTCACACTTGCTTTTTGAGCATCTATCTCGGTTTGGGTAATCGCATTACTTTTAACCAGACGCTCAAATTCTTTAAGTTTACGTAATTCATCATCAAGATAAGCGCTAGCTTCGGCGATGCTGGCTTTGGCCTTATCATCGTCTAGTTCAATAAGCATCTGGCCTACTTCAACCTGCTGATTCGCTTTTATAGCAATTTTATTGACTCGACCAGTTACCTCAGGTGAGATGACGACTGATTGTTTCGCATCAACTTTCCCCACCAAGGTTAATG
Source organism: Vibrio tetraodonis (assembly GCF_003350295.1). Classification (GTDB taxonomy): domain Bacteria; phylum Pseudomonadota; class Gammaproteobacteria; order Enterobacterales; family Vibrionaceae; genus Vibrio; species Vibrio tetraodonis. The sequence goes on along the minus strand of NZ_QLYY01000015.1, from coordinate 125,145 downwards.
ACTGAGATACCTCATGCGTTTGGACCTGCTCTGTAACAACAGTAATAGCCTGCATTTGGCCATTTCGAGCAAGCGCTGTTGACACAGTGCTAGAGAGAGATAGAAAAACGAGACTTAAAGTAATTATTTTTTTCATGATTAAGTTCTAATTCAAAAGGCTGCATATAGTCTAATCGCTAAACCACTATAAAAACGTCAAGCAATGTAAAGAAAGGGAAATAAACTGTAAGTTTCGTTTTTAACTTAATCAGTCTACTTTCCTTGATATCTAGACTAAAAAAACGACTATTTAACCAGTTTGGGCCGTTTTTTACCCTTCAATATCGTCAAAGTATGTTCAATTCGGGTGGTTGTGGTTACTCTTAGTCATGACCAAAGCCTAGATATAAGAATAAAAAAACCACTAAGAGAATGAAATTTAAGAGAAAATAAACGCATCTTTACTAGATTAATACTCATTCCTTGCCTCTTTGTCCAAAAAGCCAGCATTCAATTCAAAATTACCAGAAAAGGCTTTACAGAGTTAACGAGTTTGCTATGATTCGGTCCTCGCTTGTTTGATGTGTTGGGAAAACATCAAACAAGGATAAAAATACCCTGGAGGGGTTCCCGAGTGGCCAAAGGGATCAGACTGTAAATCTGCTGGCACTGCCTTCGATGGTTCGAATCCGTCCCCCTCCACCATATTCAATGCTTGATTGCTGTGCTGGGAATACATCAGTTAAGGATAAAAATACCCTGGAGGGGTTCCCGAGTGGCCAAAGGGATCAGACTGTAAATCTGCTGGCACTGCCTTCGATGGTTCGAATCCGTCCCCCTCCACCATATAACGCTTGATTGTTGTGTTGGGAAAACATCAGTTAAGGATAAAAATGCTCTGGAGGGGTTCCCGAGTGGCCAAAGGGATCAGACTGTAAATCTGCTGGCACTGCCTTCGATGGTTCGAATCCGTCCCCCTCCACCATATTAAGATAACCAGCTCATTGAGCTGGTTTTTTTGTATCTAGTAATCTTGAACGAAAAGAAAAGAGCCCTGAAAACAGGGCTAAAAAGACAACACAAAAATGGGGGTGAAGGCTATTGCCTTTATTTTTCTAGTAGGATGATTCGTGTTTCGTATGGACGCAAAACCTGCTCCATTGATACTTCCTCTGCTAAATCTGTGTAGTTACCTAACAAATATTTCGCTTTAGTGGCATCAAACGTCTCAGGAAGACTACAACTGGCCTCGACCGCATAAAAGTTATTCAAACAAATTAAACTTTGCTTTTCACTCTGGCGCTGATAACCAAAAATCTGTTCATGCTGGGGATAAAGATCTCGGTAATTACCACTAGTAATCACTTCTATTTGCTTACGTAAAGCAATCAGCTGTTGATAGAAATAAAACACTGAGCTGGGATCATCAACCGCCTGCGCCGCATTAATCTCAAGATAATTTTCCACTACTTCTAGCCAAGGTTTAGCCTTGGAAAAACCAGCGTATTTCCCATCATTCCATTGCATTGGAGTTCTTGAATTATCACGAGATTTTTGCGCCAAAATAGCCATCATATCGTCACTTTTCATGCCATTATGATTAACCATGATGTCATACATATTGGTACTCTCTACATCACGATATTGAGATATTGAACCATAGCCAGGGTTGATCATGCCAATCTCTTCACCTTGATATATGTAAGGAGTTCCCTGCATCATATGAATCGATGTGCCCAGCATCTTAGCTGATTCGACACGATATTTTTTATCATCACCGAAACGACTGACAACTCGTGGTTGGTCATGGTTACACCAAAACAGTGCCCCCCAACCTTGGCCATTAAGTCCTGTTTGCCAATGATTAAAAATCTCTTTGAGCTGAATGAAGTCAAACGGCGCTTTGGTCCACTTTTCTCCATTCGGATAATCCACTTTTAGATGGTGAAAATTAAACACCATAGAAAGCTCTTTGTTATCAAGCGAGGAGTACCGCTGGCAGTGCTCTAATGAGGTGGAAGACATCTCTCCTACCGTTACGCTACCATATTTACGAAATACCGCTTGACTGATTTCCCGCAAATATTCGTGTACACGAGGGCCATCGGTGTAGAAACGACGACCATCACCAAGATCGTCACTAGGAAAGTCTTGCTGCTTAGAAATAAGATTAATCACATCCAGACGGAACCCATCCACTCCTTTTTCTGCCCAAAAGCTAATTACCTCTTTAACCGCTTGTCGCACCTCTGGATTTTCCCAGTTGAGATCCGCTTGCTCTTTGGCAAAAAGGTGTAAATAGTATTGACCTGTTTCACTATCGAGTTCCCAAGCACTGCCGCCAAACTTAGACTGCCAGTTATTAGGAACTTCATCGTCAACAGGATCTTTCCAAATATAGTAATCACGGTAAGGACTATTTTTATCCCCTAAAGCAGATTGAAACCAAGCGTGCTTGGTTGAGGTATGGTTAACAACAATATCCATGATGATGCGAATATCACGTTGACGAGCTTCAGCCACTAACTGCTCAAAGTCTTGCATAGTCCCAAAATCAGGATTGATGGCGTAATAGTCAGAAATATCGTAACCATTATCGACCATAGGCGACTGGTACACGGGGGTAAGCCAAATAGCGTCAATACCGAGCAACTTGAGATAATCTAGCTTAGAGATAATTCCTTGGATATCTCCTGTACCTTTATCGCCGCTGTCACAAAAACTCTTAGGATAAATCTGATAGATGGATGCGGTTTTCCACCAATTAGGATCCGTGCTGAATGTCATCGTCTAATTCACTTACCAAAAATAAAAATTATAAAAAGGCCGAGTGATTGAAAATACTGACTCGGCCGAAACTATCATTACGCGTTCGCTGGCTCTAACTCGCCTTTCATTTGAGCACGCTTATAGAAAAATAACGTCAATGCAGTAGGCACAACGATAGCGACTAACATTGCTAATGCGTAAATACCCCAAAACTGTGGCTGAATGGAGAGAATGCCGGGCAAGCCGCCGACACCAATACCGTTTGCCATAACACCAGCACTGCCACAAATCGCCGCAGCAATCGCACTACCTATCATGGCGCTAAGCATAGGAAATTTATACTTGAGGTTAATGCCGTACATGGCAGGTTCTGTTACCCCAAGATAAGCAGATATGGCAGCAGGAACAGAGATATCACGTTCACCATGTTTTTTGCTGATGATGATAATGCCTACAACTGCTGACGCCTGAGCAATATTTGACAAAGCAATCAAAGGCCAGATTGGTGTCCCACCCAAGTCTTGCATTAACTGTAGGTCGACCGCATTGGTGGTATGGTGAATACCAGTAATAACCAAGGGCGCATATAAAAAGCCAAAGACAGTAGAACCAATAATTGCAAAATCACCTGTCATCGCAGCTTTAGCAGCAAAAGCCACACCATCACCTAAGGTGCGTCCAAATGGACCAATTAAAGAGTGCGCAAGTACGACAGAAACAATTATCGAAACAAAAGGCACCACAACTAAATAAAGGTATGAAGGTACGATACGCTTTAAGTTAGTCTCAATAAAGGCAAGAGCGACACCTGCTAGCATCGCAGGGATCACCTGAGCCTGATAGCCAACTTTTTCAATCGCAAACCATCCAAAATCCCATACTTCAGGCATTTGCTTGCCGATGAGATAGGCGTTCATCAGTTGTGGAGATACTAAGGTAACACCAAGAGTGATGCCCAAAATGGGTGTCCCGCCAAGCTTCTTAACCGTTGACCAACACACGCCAACAGGCAGAAAGAAGAAAATAGCTTCACCAATTAACCATAAAAAGCTGTGCACCGTTGCCCAGAACTGGCTAATTTGGGTCAAAGATTGACCATCAAACATCTTGATGTCGCCAATCACATTACGGAAACCTAAGATCAAACCACCGGTAATGATTGCTGGCAAAAGAGGAACAAAGATTTCAGCAAGATGTGAGATACCGCGTTCTAATAGATTCATGTTCTGACGAGCCGCTTGCTTAGCTTCATCTTTGGACGCTCCTGATTGACCAGAAAGCTTTATCAAAATCTTATACACTTCATCAACATCAGTGCCAACAACAACTTGAAACTGACCAGCGTTGGTGAAGCACCCCTTAACTAAAGACAGTGCTTCCAGTGCTTTAATATCTGCTTGGCTGGTATCATTTAAAACAAAACGAAGACGCGTCAAACAGTGACTTACACTCGCGATATTATCTCGCCCACCCACATTCTCTATTAGATCCTCGACCTCTTGCCGTGAAATCTTGCTCATAGTTTTATCCACCCTGAATTGGACTTTCACTTTACACGGAGTAGGTGACTCCGAGCCATGAATATAATTATTGGGAACATTCCCAAAGCGGGATTTATATTGTCAAATCTATCGGTAATTATAAATGGGAACGGTCCCATTAATTGAATAAGATCACAGTATAATTTAAAAGCATATAACAATAAGTAAGTTAGCTGAGAATTGGGCTTTGAGTGAGATGAACTAGGTCAGTCTCTCCATTAATATGACAAATCAAAAGATTAGCGGCTTTTTCCCCTGCTTTGGCGTAGCCAGGATCAATACTGAATACATTAGGAAAAAGGAAAGATAATAATTCACTGCCGCCAACTCCAGTGACCATGACATCCTCTCGACCAAGCTCCTGAAGACGTTTAATCACGCCAAGTGCTAGAGTATCACTTGCACAGCTTATAGCTTGAGTCTCTTGAGTAAGAACTTGATCAACCAAGTTATACGCACTTTCAAGGTTGAGTTGTCCCGTTTGATAGTGAGCAATGCGCCCGTTTTGCTGACACCAGCTAAGATACGACTCGAGACGTAGATAACCAGTGGTTTGGTCGCAAGGATCAACACCAATAAAGGCAATATCTCTGACGCCTTGACGAGCAAGATGTTCTAGGGCTAAACGGATTACACCATCATTGTCATAATTAATCGACGAGATCGCTTTCGTATCCATAGCGATAACGACAGATCTTCCCTGCCAATTGGCTAAGCGTTCTACATCAAAGTCACTGAAACCGAAAACAATAATGCCATCAACATTGCGTTTTCCAAGTACATCAAGGTGTTCATTGGCTAAACGGCGGTTAAGCTGGCTCTCCATAATAACAGCATCGTAGCCACTGCGATAAAGAACCTGAAGCATACTGCCAACCGCACGGTTTTCAGAAGGAGAATCCAAGCGGGAAATAATAACACCAACGACTTTTTGGCTGCCCCCTCTCATAGCCTGAGCGGATTTAGAAGGAACATAACCAGATTCTTCAATTACACGCTCTACTTTTGCCCGCGTTTCGGGCTTTACCCTGGGGTCATTGGTCAGAACACGAGATACAGTAGATTTTCCTACACCAGAAAGTTTGGCGATATCAAGGATAGTCAGTTTTTTACTCATAATGGCTTGTGAACAATTCCTTACGGAACATCAAATAGTTAAGGCAACTATATTCTACATCCCTTATAAACTTCAGATCCAACTTCCAAGTGTGCATGTTCACCTTTCGTGTGCAATACAAGAGGATTAACCTTGTTTTTTTCCTCACTAGTTGGAACATACTTTACCCCTGATCCGGCTGGAACTTGCATCAAAGTGTATTCTTGATTATCAACTCTTATAACAGCCGACTCATGATTTTTCGTATAAGCCACATCAAACTCTTTATCTGCTTGACAATGGTAAGTCACATACGAGGTACTACATGCTTGTAACATCACAACCAGACAAAGGCTGCCAAGTACTTTTACATTCATTATTTTTCAGCCCAATGAAAAGGCCATTACATATGGCCATTAATTCGTTGCGTTATTTATCTAAATAATTAGGAACATCTCTAAGGTTATCAAGCACAGTAGACGCCAAAGCTTGTCCCTTTTCGTTAATGGGTTTACCGGTGCGAACCAATATACGAGTGCCCACTCCAGCAGATTGCGCAGCCATCATATCTTCGGCTTTATCACCGACCATCACTGACTTTTCCATATCAATATCTAGATAATCGCGCGCCGAAATAAACATACCTGGTTTGGGTTTTCGACAATCACAATCCTGCTGGTACTTGCCTTGACCATGTTCTGCGTGATGAGGGCAATAATAGAAACCATCGAATTCGACGCCGTTGTCAACGAAATTCCAATCCATCCACTGAGTCAGCGATAAAAAACGATCTTCGCTAAACTTACCACGAGCGATGCCAGATTGATTAGTGACTAGCACTAACAAATAACCCATTTCTTTGAGTCTTTTGGTTGCTTCAAACACACCTTCAATAAACTCAAAATCATGTTCATCATGCACATACCCGTGATCAACATTAATCACACCATCACGATCTAGAAAGACAGCAGGTTTTGCCAAAATTAACTTCTCTTTTTTACTATTACTCACTTGTCTTTCACGCATACATTTTGCTTGAAAGGCCAACACATGCCTGAATTATTACACGCTTTATTTCATTCAGCACTATCTAATTCCGCTTGGTTTTGATGAAAAAGGGCATTTAGACGTCTAGACGTAAAAATATCTATTGACACATTTAGTATGAAACCATAGCATCTGTGATCTGTATGGCGTAGTACCAAACTATCTACTTTTGATTGGGGTTTGCTACCTTTCGAACATAAGCTATGTTCAAACGTCAGTTGACCTTAACCTGAGCGCGGATTTCTCGATGATTGAAATAAATCAAGTGAACAAAGTATTTCTGCAAGGAAACAAAGAAATACATGCCTTAAGGGATATTAATCTTAATATTCCTCAAGGCACCATATTTGGTGTAATTGGCTCATCAGGAGCAGGGAAAAGCACGCTGATTCGCTGCGTTAATATGTTGGAAGCACCCACTTCTGGTTCCATCGTTGTCGATGGCGTCGATTTAACACAATTATCTAAATCACAACTGAGTGAAACACGCCGCAATATCGGTATGATTTTCCAACATTTTAATCTGCTTTCATCAAGAACAGTTTTTGACAATGTTGCCTTACCACTTGAGCTGGCTGGCAAAGAAAAAGCACATATAAAGAACAAAGTCACTGAACTGCTTAAACTGGTAGGCTTAGCCGACAAGCATGAGAGTTACCCTGCAAATTTAAGTGGCGGTCAAAAACAACGTGTCGCCATTGCTCGAGCGCTGGCAAGCGATCCAAAGGTGTTGCTGTGTGATGAAGCCACCAGCGCACTTGATCCCGCCACCACTCAATCAATTTTAGGGCTGCTAAAAGAAATCAATCGCAAGCTCAATATTACCATGCTGCTGATTACCCATGAAATGGATGTAGTCAAAAGTATCTGCCATGAAGTTGCGATTATCGGAGGCGGAGAGCTGGTCGAAAGTGGTTCTGTAGGAGAGATCTTCGCTCACCCTAAAACCGAGCTTGCCCATGAATTTATCCGCTCTACACTTGATCTTTCAATACCGGAAGATTACCAAGCACGTCTTCAGTCAACTCGCGTTGCAGGCAGCTATCCACTGGTTCGCCTTGAGTTTACCGGTGCAACTGTTGATGCACCAGTGATGAGTCAAATCGCGCGTAAATTCAATATTGATGTCAGTATTCTTAGCTCTGATCTTGATTACGCTGGCGGGGTTAAATTTGGCATGATGGTCGCAGAACTGTTTGGCAATGAAAACGATGATAACGCTGCGATTGAATTTCTTCGCGCGCACAATGTAAAAGTCGAGGTGCTAGGTTATGTCCTTTGAAACTCTGTCACAGTGGCTAAACCTAAATAGCCAGCTTTTAATCAATGCAACGGGAGAGACTTTATACATGGTTGCCGTTGCTGGTATTGTCGGTTTTGCGCTCGGCATTCCGCTCGGCGTTATCCTGCATACCACCAAAAAAGGTGGATTACTGGAAAATACCAAACTGAACCGTCTACTGGGCGCTATCGTAAACATAGGTCGCTCAGTGCCCTTTCTTGTACTTATGGTTGCCATTATTCCAGTTACAAAAATTCTGGTTGGCACCTTTATCGGCACAACCGCTGCCATTGTCCCACTTACCATAGGGGCTATCCCATTTGTTGCTCGCCTGATTGAAAGTGCATTACTGGAAGTGCCAACAGGTTTGGTCGAAGCGGCTCAATCTATGGGGGCAACTCCCCTACAGATCATTGGCAAAGTACTGCTACCAGAAGCTCTTCCCACTATAGTTAACTCAGTCACGATAACCTTGGTCACTTTAGTGAGTTATTCAGCAATGGCCGGAACCGTCGGTGGCGGTGGGCTTGGTGATGTAGCAATTCGCTATGGATTTCATCGCTATGATGTGGTGATCATGGCGGTAACTGTCGTTATGTTGATTGTTTTAGTACAGATTATTCAATCGATCGGTGATGCGCTTGTACGCCGTGTCGATCATAGATAACCATATTTGAATTGAAGTTAAGGAGTAAAGTCATGAAATTTGGAATTAGAGGCCTACTAACAACAGCTGTCGCCGCCTCAGCGCTGGTATTGGCAGGATGTGGTGACAAGCAAGACAACGCAAATAAAATAAAAGTAGGTGTCATGGCTGGTGCCGAAGCTCAGGTTGCAGAAGTCGCGGCAAAAGTCGCGAAAGAAAAATATGGCCTTGAGGTGGAGCTGGTCACTTTTAGTGATTATGTTACTCCTAACGCTGCGCTGGACGATGGCTCAATTGATGTTAACGCGTTTCAGCACAAACCTTACTTAGATCAGCAAATCAAAGATCGCGGTTACAAACTATCAATTGCTGGCAATACCTTTGTTTACCCTATCGCTGGCTACTCTAAGAAAGTGAAATCGGTTGATGAAATTATTAAAGGCGATCGTATCGCAGTCCCTAACGATCCAACCAATCTAGGCCGCTCACTACTATTGCTTGAGCAACAAGGTATTATTAAGTTACGTGAAGGTGTTGGACTACTTGCAACCGTTCGCGATATTACCGAAAATCCAAAAAATGTGACTCTTGTTGAACTAGATGCAGCGCAGCTTCCGCGCTCTTTAGATGATGTGGCTTTGTCTGTGATCAATACAACGTATGCCAGCTCTATCAAGCTAACACCGCAAAAAGACGGCATATTTGTTGAAGATAAAGAATCGCCATACGTGAACCTAGTGGTAGCACGCGAAGACAATGTCAACGCTGAGAATGTGCAAAACTTCATCAAGTCTTACCAAACTGAAGAAGTCTACAGCGCAGCCTATAAGATTTTCCAAGGCGGCGTAGTCAAAGGCTGGTAATAGCGTAAATAGATTACAGTAACGATGTAAAAAGGGAGCCATGGCTCCCTTTTTGTTTAACTTATTTACATTTATTTAGTGCCGAAAATCTTATCGCCAGCATCACCTAAGCCTGGCACGATATAACCTTTATCGTTAAGTTTTTCATCGATAGCGGCAGTGTAAAGTTCAACATCTGGGTGAGCTTTTTCAAGTGCTTCAATACCTTCAGGTGCTGCAACCAATACTAATACTTTAATCTGGTTACATCCCTTCTCTTTGAGTAAATCAATAGTCGCTATCATAGAACCACCAGTGGCCAGCATAGGGTCTACTACCAAAGCGATTCGCTCATCAATATTAGAAGCCAGTTTGTTAAAGTAAGGTACTGGTTCAAGCGTTTCTTCATCACGGTAAATACCCACCACACTGATGCGCGCGCTTGGTACATGTTCAAGCACACCATCCATCATGCCCAAACCCGCGCGCAAAATAGGCACTACAGTGACTTTTTTACCCTTAATTTGGTCAACTTCTACCGGACCATCCCACCCCTCGATGGTGACTTTTTCCATTGCAAAGTCTGAAGTTGCTTCATAAGTCAGCAAACTGCCCACTTCCGTTGCAAGCTCACGAAAACGCTTTGTACTGATATCACCTTCTCTCATCAGGCCGATTTTATGCTTAACCAGAGGGTGTGTTACTTCAACAACTTTCATTTCCATCTCCGAGTAATTAGATAAAATTTAAACAAACCTGCGGATTATAAATGATTTCGCTGGGTAATTCTTGAGTTAGAACAAAAGAAAAACCCACGCAAACGTTTGCCATATAGTGTTGTCCACTGTTAGAATAGCGCCGATTTCATATCCAATATTAAAACTGAGGACTTGCTTGTGAGTGCTGATAACACTTCTCTTAGCTATAAAGACGCTGGCGTAGATATCGACGCGGGTAACGCTCTAGTTGACCGCATCAAAGGGGCGGTTAAACGTACTCGTCGCCCTGAAGTCATGGGAGGCATTGGCGGTTTTGGTGCGCTGTGTGAATTACCAACTAAATACAAGCAACCTGTACTTGTTTCCGGCACAGATGGCGTAGGAACCAAACTGCGTCTTGCATTGGATATGAACAAACATGACACCATTGGCGTCGATCTTGTCGCGATGTGCGTTAATGATCTGATTGTACAAGGCGCTGAGCCATTATTTTTCCTTGATTACTACGCAACAGGAAAATTGGATGTCGATACCGCGGCAGACGTTGTCTCTGGTATTGCTGAAGGCTGTGTCCAAGCAGGATGTTCTCTGATCGGTGGTGAAACCGCTGAAATGCCCGGCATGTATGAAGGCGAAGATTACGATGTGGCTGGATTCTGTGTTGGTGTGGTTGAAAAAGCCAACATTATCGATGGCACTATAGTGGCCGCTGGTGATGCCCTCATAGCGGTCGGTTCAAGTGGTCCACATTCAAACGGTTACTCTCTAATACGTAAGATCATTGAAGTGTCTGGTGCTGACACCAATCAAGAGCTAGAAGGCAAAACAATAGGTGAGCACCTTCTCGAACCTACGAAAATATACATTAAGTCTGCGCTTAAAATGATCGAAAAGCATGATATTCACGCAATTTCTCATATTACCGGTGGCGGTTTTTGGGAAAACATCCCACGCGTTTTACCAGAGGGCACCAAAGCAGTCATCGATGGTAACAGCTGGCAGTGGCCAAGTATTTTTGGCTGGCTACAAGAAAAAGGCAATGTTACGACTCATGAGATGTATCGTACTTTCAACTGTGGTGTTGGTCTAATCGTGGCTCTGCCAAAAGACCAAGCGCAAGCGGCGGTTGAACTTCTTCAAGCCGAGGGTGAAAATGCTTGGGTCATTGGCGAAATCGCGGATGCACAAGCCAACCAAGAACAAGTAGAGATCAGATAAGCGATGAAAAGTATTGTTGTTTTAGTTTCAGGAAACGGTTCGAACTTACAGGCGATCATTGATGCTTGTGAAGATAAGATCACAACCGGCCGAGTAAGTGCTGTTTTTTCTAATAAAGCAACAGCTTATGGCTTAGAACGTGCCAAAAATGCAGGCGCGGCAGCGCACTCTTTAGATCCAAACTCATTCGACACGCGTGATGCGTTTGACCGCGAACTAATGAAGCAGATCGATGAATACAAGCCAGATGTGATTGTTCTTGCTGGCTACATGCGTATTCTAAGCGGCGAATTTGTGCGCCACTATATGGGACGAATGATCAATATTCACCCTTCACTACTGCCTAAATACCCAGGACTTAACACTTATCAACGTGCGATTCACGCCGGTGATGAAGAGCATGGTACCAGCGTGCACTTTGTGACCGAGCAGCTCGATGGCGGGCCTGTCATACTTCAAGCTAAAGTGCCTATCTTTGAAGATGATACAGTGGAAACGCTCACCAAACGTGTCCAAGTTCAAGAGCACAACATCTATCCTTTGGTTGTCCAATGGCTGGTTGAAGAGCGCTTAATCATGAAAGATGGCAAAGAAGCCTACTTAGATGGCAAGCTCCTTGGTATTCATGGTCACGCACAAGACTGATTTTCAATAAAAAGTAAAACGGGCTTCAGCCCGTTTTTTTTGCTCCTAGATTTATATTAATCTTGTATTCATATACGTTAAGCTAGACTGCTTAAAACCTAGGAGGCATGAATGGATTTAAAAAGTTTACTTAACCAAGCAATAAACTCAGATCTCGCTCGTCAAGGCCAGCAAAAAGTTCAGCAGGCCTCAAGCTCTGGTTCATTAAAAACACTCGGCGCAGGCGCTGTAGGCGGTGGCCTGGTCGGCCTTTTAATGGGTTCAAAAAAGACCAAAAAACTTGGCAAAAAAGTGGGTAAAAATGCACTCAAGATAGGCGGAGCGGCTGCCCTTGGCGCTCTTGCTTACTCGGCATACAATACTTGGCAGTCTAAACAGTCTGATGCTGGAAACAGTGAAAGCTTTGACGGTGAGGATGCGATACACCAACAACTGATTTTAAAAGCCATGATTGCCGCCGCCAAAGCCGATGGTCATGTGGATGGTGATGAGATGCAACGCATTGAATCAACGCTTAAAGAAGCAGGTGCGGATAGTCAGCTGCAATCTCTGATGCACACTGAGCTTAACAAGCCACTCGACCCGAGTGAGATTGCAAAACTTGCGCAGTCACCGCAGCAAGCCAGTGAAATCTATCTTGCTTCATTGATTGTCATCGACGAGCAAAACTTTATGGAAAAGGCTTACCTTCAAGAGCTTGCTAAGCAGCTAAAGCTGGCGCCAGAGTTAACCGCTCAACTGGAACTGCAATTGCAAAGCTAACACTAATTTGGCCTAGCCAGATCCAAAAATGGGACCCACTTGGTCCCATTTTTTGTTTGACTAAGCCTTATTTACTCAGCCATACAAAAGCAGCCCTGTGCTGTGGCAGGACAACGTAATACCTCTCCCTCAGGGCAAGGATGTGCCGATTCGGATGCACTGACCATAGCCGATAGACAAAGCGTTAAAACCAGTAATATTTTTTTCATTTTTATTCTCCTTATTATGAATCTGGCACTATATGTTATTTATTTGTAAATTCACGCTTTTTACTAATATAAAGCCTGTTTTTGAGACCATCTGCCCAAATGGACACGACTTCGCCATACCACCTGTCTATTTGCGCAAGATCAAAACCAATCTGACGCTAAATCGTCACTATAGTTACCTTGAAAAATAACCATCTTGAAAAAGATCTGAGCCTAAAGAGTAATTAAGCCATGAAAGTGTATGAATGCTGTGATTTAGTAAAAGAGTTTTACGCCCAAATAGGCAGCGGCGACCAAGCTTACATCCCAAAAACGATTGGCTGCACCTTACGCGCACTCAATGATATTGCCTCCCAAGCAGACTTACCTCAAGAGGTGCGTGAAAAAGCCGCTTTTGCCGCCGCAAACCTGCTGATTTCAGACTTTGAAGATGCGTGACGAGCTTTATCACAAGGCTTTCTAATGGTATTTTTGTTCTTAGATTGAGCCAGTATCTTGATAAGGACTAAAACTTGAGCCAATTACCAAGAAAGTACGCCATAACGGGTAATGAAGAAGAGTTAGACATCATCATAAAAATGCTGGAGAAAAACCGCACCAACGAAATGAGTCAAATCCGAGCCAAAACTCACTCTCTAACAAGCCTCAAACAAATCCTCGGCCCTAAACTCACTGGCATAGTGCTGGTTAACTCTTCGTCCTATGATGGCAGCCAGCTTGGTCCGTTTCATGGAGTGCACTTAACCTCTAAAGATGCTCAAGATTACGCGCTCATCCAAGATATCAAAAAAGCAGGGGCACGTTATATTGCGGCCTCATGCCACAATCAAGCTGAACTAGAGATTGCCAACCGCATAAAATGTGACTTTGTCACCCTCTCTCCGGTTCATATTGCCAGTTGCCACCCAGAAGCAGCCACCATTGGTTGGCAAGGTTTCTCCAAGCTTGCCAAGTTTGCAACCATGCCTATCTTTGCTCTAGGCGGAGTAGGCGCTGATGATCTCACCGCGGCGAAGCAACACGGCGCTTATGGGGTATCTGGAGTGAGTGATTTTTGGCAATGATTTGATTTATATAAATAACGCCCCCAAAAAAATCAGTAAGTACTCACATTTCTAATCAGCCAATTGCGCCAATATTCTCGCGCACGCGTTACCATCACCATAAGGATTATGAGCAAGACTCATAGCTTGGTAAGCATCTTGATCGCAAAGCAATGTATTAAGCTGCTCCACAATGCTTTGCACTTTAGTACCAACCAATTTTACTGTGCCTGCTGCTACCGCTTCTGGGCGCTCAGTGGTTTCTCTCATCACTAGTACGGGTTTACCCAAGGCTGGCGCTTCTTCTTGAATACCTCCTGAATCGGTCAAAATAATATCGGCTTTATCCATTAAATAGACAAAAGGCAGATAGTCTAAAGGTTCAATCAACAAGATGTTATCAATACCCGCTAAAAGGCGATTGACCGGCTCTTGCACATTAGGGTTTAAGTGCACGGGATAAACAATTTGTGTTTTGGGGTGAGCCTTTGCCACAACCACTAGCGCTTGGCAGATATTTTCAAAACCGGCGCCAAAGCTTTCTCTTCTGTGACCTGTGACCAAAACAAGATTGTTATCTGGATTTATAAAATGGAACTGGCGTTTAAGGTTGGTGCTGAGCATAGCATCTGAAGTGATTTTATCTTTGATAAGATACAAAGCATCAATCACCGTATTACCCGTGACACAAATTCGCTTTTGTGGGACATTTTCTGCCACTAAGTTGGCTTTTGAGGTCTCGGTTGGCGCAAAATGATAATGCGCAAATACACCAGTGAGTCGCCTGTTGGCTTCTTCTGGCCACGGCGAATAGAGATCGCCCGTTCTAAGCCCTGCCTCAATATGACCAATAGCAATTTTTTCATAAAAAGCGGCCAAACTAGCAGCAAAGGTAGTGGCCGTATCACCATGGACCAAAACTACATCAGGCTTAAAGGCTTTTAATATCGGCTTTAATTCAACCACAATACGCGCCGTTACCTGATTAAGGTTTTGCCCCTGCTGCATAACATTTAAGTCGTAATCGGGCGTAATTGAGAACACCTCAAGTACTTGATCAAGCATTTCTCTGTGCTGCGCGGTCACGCAGCATTTTGCTTCAAAACGTTGATCTTTGGCTAACGCATCAACCAAAGGCGCCATTTTGATCGCCTCTGGCCGAGTACCAAAAACGGTAAGTATTTTTTTCTTTGCCATCACCTATTCACCATAACTCTAAAATACTGCGGAGTTTTCCCTCACAACCGTTAAGTTTGAGAGGAAAATTGATGACTTAGGCTATAACAAGTCCACTAGGCGCAGCTTGGACGTTTTTACTCACTTGAGAAGTTTTAATAAGCGGTTGGTCATAGGTGTGGGGAATTAGACTGTAGTTTCAAAAGGAGGCAAATCTTGCCTCCTAATTTAATTTTAACTTTTAACTATACCAATATAAGTTGGACCAGGAGCTGAGTCATAGTGAGGTAAAGTTTCACAAGTATACGATTTATAGTAAGTATTGATTGTTTTCCCTGTCGACTGGGCGGTTAATAAAGTACTGAGCATTCCTTTACAGGCCTGTGGACTCACCCCTTTCCAATCATTTTTTAGATTACATACATAGGTGTAAGCATTTCTATATGTCGCATGCAGATTGACAGAGCCATCTGCATAAACAAGAACATGGTTGACGGTACCCGTGCAATCGTAAGCTGCCGATACCGATGAGCTGGCGAATAATAACCCTAATGCGATTATTTTTTTCATTTTTATCTCTTTTCTTTCTATTAACTATTGGTTGTTGGGATTTTATTTTGGCCCTTGGAAAATATAATTTAACTGAAAGTGCACAGGATCAGTACAGTTACCCTTAGCGTAAATAGTTCGGTTTTGTGCCTGAGAGGAAAGCACAAGGCTTAACATGGCCTCCGAAGCAGGAACCTCATGCTTTCTAATAAAAATATATTTAGCATTAGGGCAACCTGGGGCACCCCAACCTTCATCCGAGCTAAAGTAATACGTCCCGTGCGCATCCATTTGTATGTTATCTACAATGCGTTTTTGAGTTATTTCATCTGCAAAAGAATAAGCACTAAATAAAAGCGTAAAGATTAAAGCTATTTTTTTCATAATTAACCTATTTAATTTTTAATATTGACGTTAACGCTCCCTTAGTATCAAGAGAGCTTGGTTTGATTTTTTAACTCGCGTTTCGAGCGCAAAGTTATAAAGCTACTTTTTGTTCACTGGCTCTATAAACAAAGTAAAGTCTTACTTATCTAGCTATATGGGCTGTGGTGCATGTTATCAGGATCTCAGATAATATAATGCACCAGAAAATTCAACCCTTAATGGTCCTAGTTGTTTTTCTTCCCTAAAAAAATTAACCAAATATCTAAGTTGCCTTACCTTCAATGGAAGTAGAGAGGAAAGTAAGGCCTGATTTTTTCACCACCTCTCTCTTTCGGCTTTTTTATCATTTAAGTAATTTGCTATAACATATGACAAGACCATTATTATAAAAAATAGCATACTAATACTTTCATTGGTCTCCCTACTTCCAGAAATTAATAAAATTTTAAATTCGCGACCGTATTCAAACACACCCCAATGGATAAAAATAAATAGTGGATAAATAATAAATCTAAACATGACATCATAAATAAAACTCCCTTTAAAAAATCTGGACGTAATATGGGGAGAAATTATAGAAAGCAAACTAACAATCACATAACACCCAGTACTTATTTCTAACATTTACTCATTCTCCATAGTGTATGTTTGATATGCTGTATTAAAATCATTAGGAACACCTAATGCAATACCCGATTTAGAATAAGTTCTGACTTTATCAGGGTAAAACAATGAAAACTTAGTTGGATCAGCTACCATCTTACTATATCCCGAAACAGATAAAGCTACATCCATAGCTGCATAAGCATATTGTCCATTAGTTGGACCGAGAACACCAACATATGCTCGCTTGACAGGGCCCATGTAGCCATTACCTTCTATGGCTTCAATAACATTGTTTACACCATGCGCTGCTAGTAAAGAACCAAGAGTCATTAAACCCGCTCCAGCAATACATCCGGCTCCTGAGGCGCAGCCAACAGCTCCAAAAGCTACCATAGCAGAACCTGCATATGTTTGGACTGCTCCAGATACACCTTGCAACACACGTATACCTACCTCAAGGTGATTTTTTGCCACTGTCATTAGTTCTTTTTGAAATGCTTTAGATTGGACTATATCCAACGCTGCAATATTGTATACCTTCCCTGCGCTTACAGAATTAGCCAAATTATTCCACGTTTTATTACTGAAGCTTACATCTGGATCGTCAAGTGCAGCCGAGATAGCTCTGAACTCTTTAGGACCACATCCCCTTCTGCATTTTGCTTTTGCGGTTAAAGCTCTCATTTTTTTCTGATCAGGTGGCGTATTTCCTTCTCCTCCAATGAGTGAACCGATAGCACGACCAATATAACCTAACGTGAAACCAATACCGTCACCTTTTAGGTCCTCTTGAGGTGCAGGATTAGAACCATTATTATCATTTTTATCACGATCAGGTTTTGTTTCACTGCCATCTGTATTACATGTTCCCGTAGCACCATTTCCGTTAGAGTCGCTCCACCAATAGCCTTTTGGATCAATATACTTAAGCGGGTTATTCATTACATAAGAATAACGGTTAAAGCTATTGGTGATATAAGGAGATTGCACCAATGGGTCGGCGCTAATAAAACGTCCTAGCTCTTGGTCATAGACTCGACCATTCATATGTACTAGACCCACTTCGGCGATCTCTTCATGGCCCGTATAACCGCGGTTGGTGATCACCGATTGCACCACATCTTGAGGGCCCTCTTCGCGCCAAGTCACTTTACGTTGCTTGCCCCAAGTATCATAGCTGCGGCGCTCAACCACATTACCGTAACCATCGGTGATCATATCCACCGAGTTAAGTGCATCGTGATGTAAGTAACGGATTTGCTTATCTTTTAGCTGGTTATTGGCATCCATGCTTTGGGTATTAAGCGCAATTAACTTGCCATCGGCGTAAACAAAGTGTTTGTGCTGAGTTACCCCTGTATTGCTATCAGTAATACGCTCGTAACTCTTACCAAAGTAGAAGGTTTCGATGCCATCGCTGTTTTTCTTCAGATAGCGGTTATGGTTAGCATCGTAGAAAAACTCCACCGTTTTACCGTTACGCACTATCTTGCTTGGCTTGTTAAAGGCCGTCCATTCCAGCTCACGCTCATTTTGCGCGCTGCCATCAATTCTGGCCCTTAGCATATTACCGTTAGCATCGTATTGGTAATGTAGGCCATTAGCCTTAGTCACCGCATGGGGCCCAGCATTGCGGCCACTGTAGTCGTAACGGCCAATATCGCTCTTGTATTTGATATTACCGAGTTTGTCGTATTGATACTCAAACGGCCCAGCAAAATCTGGGTTATTCACCCCATGTCTGTCTTTGCTCACCAGTGAAACTTTGTTGTGCACCACGCGGTCAAGCCCATCGTATTGCCAAGTATCGGTAATACCTAGGCTTTCATCGTAGCGGTAGGTGACATTATTATGATTGTCATAACGATACTGAATAAAGCGTACATTGCGCCCTTTAGCCGTGCTTTGGCGAATGCTTGGATCAAACAAGACGCTGGCTTTATGGGTAGTAATATAGTTAGGTCGACCCGTATTGGCATCATGGCTATAGGTATTAACTAAACCATTACCCAAAGTTTCAGCAAGGGTATGATCGTAGGCATCGGTTTCTCGCCTTTGCCAGTAATACACATAGGCTTTATTTTTGGTTGAATCGGCCAACTGAGACTGAGTCAAAATCAAGTTAAGGTGATCGGCCTGACTTGATTGTTGGCTGTTTTGGCAACTAGCGCGCTTAGCACTATCAATTTGATTGCCACCCAGCTGGTTAGCATACTGACAGTATTGACCGCTTAACCTCGCCACTTGCTCAGAAAGCTCAATCAACTCACGGGCCAAATCGGTGTAGAATTTATAACGCGAGCTCGCCACAACCGCCGCTTTTTCTAAATCATCAGCGCTAAACAGCAGCTCTTCACGGGTACTGGCATCAGCATCGGCAATATAGATATCTTGATTACTCATCAAGTCTTTGACGCCATTACCGTCGTAATCTGTTAGCAAATAATCGTGTGCAGAGCTTAGGTTTTGCCCATTAAACTCACTTTCTGGCACAGGGTGAACCGTGGCATTGTAGTAACGAATACCATTGCCAGTGCGATTAGCCAGCGCGGTGTTTAAACGATAGATGGCCCCTTCCAAGGTAACATCAATTGGAATGGTGACATCATCGTGTAGCATCACCCAAGTGCCTGGCCTTAAGTAACACTCACCTTGCTCATTACACCACTGCTTATAGCGATAACCGTCTTTAAGTAGCGCTAGCGAGCTGGCATCTAAAGTATGGATATTGACGGTTTTGGCGCTATGATTGCGCCGCTTTGTCGCTGAAAAACGAGGTTTGCTGAGAGTAGCGCTCCGCTTTAGCTAAATATTGCGCTGCTTGCTGCTTAGCTGCATCAAGTAGTTTGGCAATATCATCACGGAACTTACTGCTGGTAAAGACTTCATCGGCGTAGGTTTTCGGGCTGCGCACCGCAGATTGGTAACCATAAGGGTTATACACATACTCAACGGCTAATCTGTCTTTTTTATTGGCCGAACTAAGCTGTTTTGCCGCATCAGCCAAGGTGGTCGCCGCGCCATTCGGGCGCACTTCGCGCGTCACACGTTCAAAATCATCGTAGTAATAGAAGGTACTAAAGACTTCGCCTTTTACTTTAACCGAAACTTCTTCACTTAAACCCGACGCATTGTAGTAGTAATCAGTCTCACTGCCGTTACCAGCAAATCCTGACAAAGTACCCAGCGCGCCGCGCTCATCATAGCGCCAAGTCGACACTTTACCCGCTTCAACCTGTTTGGTTTTACGGCCTAAATTATCGTAGTCGGTTGTGGTAACTGTCCCTTTGGCATCACGCTTATAAATCAGCTCACCAGCGGCGTTATATACGTAATGCCACTTGCCCATATCTGGGTCATCAAGATAGCGACGATGGCCTACGTTGTCGTAGCGAATATGGGTTGTATTGCCAGCCGAATCCGTGCTGGATTTTAGCTTGCCATCTGGATAGTACAAATAGGTTTGATAAGCGCTATCTGGCTCTTCTTTGCGCAGAATATGGCCCATTACGTTGGTGATGGTGCTGTGTGTGTAACCGCGCGCGTCTTTGACGCTGGTTTTATAACCTTGATAACGCGTCGTAAAGCTAGCAATGCCGCCACCTGCAGCTGGCTCTTGCTTGCTAATTTCACGATTCAACGCATCGTAGCCAAAGGTGACTTTGGGCGCTGGCGTGTTTAAATGAGCATATTGCGGGCGAGTGACACTGAGTTTGCGCCCGTTTCGATCCCACTTGGTATCGACCACCACCAACTGGCCGCTAAAGCCAGTATGCAGCTTGCGAACCTCGCGGCCTGCGTAGTCAAATAGGGTAATCACCTTACCACCTGCGCCTAGCGTGGTGGTGACGCAGCTGACGGTTTGCGCTGTAGCGTATTGACCACATGCGCCGCCAATTTGATACTCACTCCGGTTAACATTGCCTTTGCCTGGTAAGGTCTCAGTTTTTAAGCGGCCAAACGCATCGTAGCTAAATTCGCTGGTGCGATTTTTAAGTGCGCTAATGGTTCGAACGGGAAAGCCCTGCGCATCATACTTAACTCGGCTGCGATGACCTTCGGCGTTCGTATCGGCAATGGCAAACAGCCCTTGGCTATCAAATGTTGTGCTTTGCTCACGGCGTTTTAAATCCGTGCCTTCAATGCTTTCACTGGTGACATTGCCCCAATTATCATAGCCATAACGCTGAGTAACAAATTTAGCCGACTGGGCAACTTCACCATTAGAATCATAGTCAGAGCTGGTCATACGATCAGAGGTCATAAAGCCTGAGGCATTGTACGCATAGTCATTGGCAACCGTTCGCTTTAGCCCAGTGCTATTATCAACAATGGTCGATATAGCTCGCTTTATTGCGCCAATTTTCCAGAAGTTCTCGCCTGTTTCACCGACAGACTCGACTCGGGTCCGGTTTGCAGTGGTAAACTCCATATTACCGTCGCCATCGTAGTCCTTGTATGAATAACTGCCACAAGCCTTAACATTAGCGGATTCAAGCTCACCGGCACTACTATTGACGAGTTGGCCTTGATAAATGCTTAGACCATCAAGATCGACGCTATAGGAAGTGGTTTGGTATTTGAAATAGTGGTTGTAGCGCTCTAATACTATGGGGATATCAACCTCACCGTGGATCAGCACAAAATGATCGTTGGGTGAGAAAAATACTTCGCCATTAGTGCCACAATAACGCGTCATACCCGCTTTAAAGTTTTTAAGGGTCTGATCAAGATTGTCGATATTACTGACACTGGTAATATCATAAATATAATGGTTTTGGTTCAGTCCTGTTGACACATATTCAAGCTGAGAATGACTGGTAAACTGACCAGCACCTTCCAACTCGCTGGACGTGACTGTGGTTTCTTCAAGTAAGTTACCAAAACGATCTCGGGTTCTGGTAATGGTTTCTTGTCTTTCAACGCTTTTATTGCCTAAACCATAACTCTTCTTCACCACCTGATCAGCATACACTTGATAATATTTGGCGTTATAACCTTGGCGTGTATGCTGCTTATAGCGATAGGATGTGTCAGAAACTAACTTTCCGCCCTTGGTCACTTGTTGCGCCAGTTTCCTACCCACTTGTGGCAAACTTGTTTGCTCATACGTGGTAGTAATGCGGGTAACAATTTCCGCCGTTTCAGTTTCTGTAATGGTGTGAAAACCTAAAAAACCGCCGCCTTGCAAATGACTTTTCGCTCCAGAATACTGGTAGTCATAAGTGGTTGCTGCATAACCTTTCGGTTTTTTGATGGTTTTTGCGACCAAGTAACGACTTGGGGTAACAATTTTATAAGGGTAAGCACTAGTGCCTGAAAGGGTATACACACTTTTATCTATTGCTGGTTTGTAGACCACATCGTAATCAACGCCAAGCTCAGAGATATGAGTAATTTTATCTTGCACAGCTGCCGATGAATAATAAATCGAAGCTTTATCAGCCCCGCCTTTACCGCGAGTGAGAATGTCTACCCAACCATCGCCATTAACATCTTGCGTCGCATAGATGTTTGCTGCCAACGTTAACGCTGGGCTTGTAGAAAAGCCATTGTTTTTATTATTGAGATAAAAATGTTTACCAAAGCCAATATCTGGATAGCCATCATTATTGATATCGGCAAAGTGAATACTATCGTCAAACGTTGGTTTTAAGTTTATTGAAATGGGCGAGTTAAATGACACGCCATTAAACAGATACACAGACAGGTTTTCACTTTTCGATGAGGAGCCCATGACCGCATCCAAATAACCGTCATTGTTGATATCGGTAAAGGTTTTTAAAACTCGCTCACCAGCCGAAGGTAATGCTTGCCAACCCGCGCCTGTAATCTTGTAACGATAACCACCCTTTGGCACATCAAATTTGTGCAAGTCGTCAATGCCATCACCATTAATATCAATCGTCAAATAGCCTTGTTGAGAAGTCTCTATGCCATTACCGTTAAAATCACCATAGTTAACCCCCTTTGACCCATATTTACATTGACTGCCCCTGCAGGAAGAAAACTGACAATAACTGGCAAGTTGACCATTGGCTGCGCGATAAGGATTAGCCGCATTCACTGAGCACTGGTTATAGCTAAGGCGTGGCGAGATAACGCTGCCAGTTAAACTGAACGATTTTACACCAGAACGTTGAGCACCTTTGAGGTCTTTTACTGTCGCGTTGCCGCGCGAATCATTACTGACTTCACCATATATCTCAGCAACGCCATCGCCATTGGTATCAAAATACCTTGGACTGCGAAAGCCAGTATTGGTCGCGCCGCCTAAGGCCACTTTATTTTTGCCTGTCCAAGCAAACTCTATGGCAGAGGAACATTTACCATCGGCGCAATAATCAAGCTTGGTTAACTGGCTTCGCGATGTATTAGGAGAAAGGGTATAGCCCAAGTTATAACGACCAATGGCCGCGTCTTGACTATCAAAAGTTTCGACCGCGCTTAAACGCTCATGCCTTCGCAGCAAGCCGCCATTTAGATATTGATAGGTGGTGTCTGGGCGAGCTTGGTAAACAAATTTTACCTTACCGCCTACATAATTAATTTCTGATAGCTTATGTTTACCCGCAGCATTGTCTTCACTGTAAACAAAATTAATATGATTTTGCTTGCTGCTGTCGGTAATTTTATTCAGCGCCCATTTGTATGCGTTCGCCTGACCAGGTAGCTCAACACGGGCATCTTGAGTCACACCGTATTCGTATACAGAGCCATCTTTGTACCAGATTTTAAAGCTGGCAGGGCCATTACCCGCACGGCCAAAAGAAATAATTTTCGAATAGCCATTATTTTCCAGTCGATACTCGGTTAAATCTTCTCCATCACGACCAGAAACGGCAACTAAGCGCTTGCCATCAAGACAATATCTATCATCGCCGTTAAAACGCACCCCGCCCCAACGGCCATCTTTATTAAGGTTTTGGCCACAGCGAGAAATGGCAGATACACCGCCAATGCTCCAGCCCATCCCTAACATGCCATTGGGCGAGTCACTGCGATATTCAAGGCTTAAAGAAGGCTGATGCCCAGCTCGACCGGGCGAGACTGACAAGGGAAGGGAATAAGTTGCCTCACCACCAGAGGCGGCAAACTCACCAGATAATTCGATGCTTTTTCCCGCACCGGAGGTCAGCGCGAATGCTGAGGAAGCCATGCCTCCCAGGCATAAGCCGGTAAGAGACAAACGCAAAGCGCGCGTCAAACGGATTGATTTCATAGATGCCACTGCTAATTATTCTAAATAGGTTGTAGCTAAGTCTTTGCTCAGCCTTGGTTTAATCGTTACTTGGTGTAATGGTTATGGCTTCGAAGATGGCAGCTTGTTTAGCCGCTGCTTTAAGTCTTCTAACTCTTGGGGTGAGGCATAATCCTCAGTGATGTTAGTTTGTGAAAATTGGTTTAACTCGCCACTGAGTAACGGCAGCTTAGTCTTTTCCACCTCCACCATGCCATGAGCAAGGGTTTGCTGAAGCGCAATAACCGGAGAAGGGAAATTGGCTTCACTGCTCAATGTTATCGCAGGCAAAGCAGATAAGATGCCCTTTGCCAATGCTTCTTGTTCAAGACGTTCTGACTCTGGGTTAGGTGCAAAAATAAAAAATACCACCGCACCAGAAAGCACCAGTGCAACCATTGCGAGAAGGTAGATCTTTTTCGCCATTTTCTGCTCCATCGAAGATGGCCTCTACAGCCGTGAACTAGCAGTTCGCCAATAGATAAATTGACACAATAATTACCAAGCCGCGATTGTAATTTACATTTATATACATTCAATAAATCAATTTTATGATTAGAGATTGCTCACAATAAATTTATTGCTTTTATTTATTGCTTCAAGCGCTTACATTGTAGAGATCTTAAATAAAAGAATTTTTTAGCAACCACTTCACCCTTAGTAGCCAAAAATCACAATTTTCTCCCCACTCCATTTTGGCCGAATAGGTAAACTTGTTGTCTTAATATCGAAATCTTGCCAGTGATGGTTTCGGTAACCTGTATCCCATCCATAACGATGAGGAGAAAAACGATGGACAACCAAACAATCGCTTTAAATGCGCTGCAAGTGCTACTGACCAACCCAGAATTTGATCAAGCTGAAATTGAGCAATACTTTGCTCCTAACTACCGACAAACCGTTAATGGTTTAGAATTAGGCTACGCTGAGTTTGTCGCGCATGTGGCCAAGCTGAAAGAAGATACGAAAAATAGGCGCGTGGCTATACTTGCCTGCGCAGCACAGGGAGAGCATGTATTTACTCACCACCTAGTGTCGGCCGATAAGGCGAATGGGGACAGTGTGAAGTTTGAGATAATTGCCAATTTCACTCTCGCAGAGGGAAGAATTGTGCGCTGTCAGGAACTCACCCGAATGATACAAGGGCAAGCGCAAGATGAAGATTTGGGCAGCCGTCACTAAGGGGCGGCCAAAAGCTTAACGAAACTGCTTGGCTTCGGCTAAATATTCGAAGCCAGCTTTCGCGAGTTTTTCCACCAGCTTGGCTTTATCAATATCATAGAATGTAACCAAGCTATCTAAGTCGCCAAATTCATCGCGAAGTTTCATGTTCACCATACTTAGTAGGATAAAGGTATCCATGCTCTCAAAATTTTCTAGGCTCATTGGTTTTCCTTAGCGCATTAACTCGCTTACTATATCAAAAACAAGTTGTTTTCCGAATAGCCAAGATTTCCAGAGACCAAAAAAAGCGCAGGCCAATGACCTGCGCTTAGTGTTCTAGTGCTTAAACCTTAATTAGTTAACCAAGGTTTTTACGCGCATTTTGGAACATACGCATCCAAGCACCGTTTTCACCCCAATTTTGCGGCGCCCATGAGTTCGCCACAGTGCGGAATACACGCTCTGGGTGAGGCATCATAATGGTGACACGGCCATCTTGAGTGGTTAAGCCTGTAATGGCATTTGGCGAGCCATTCGGGTTATTCGGATATTGCTGCGTCGGTTTACCCAAGTTGTCCACGTAACGAATCGCTACTGTGCCTGACTGCTCTATCGCCGCAAGGTGATCGCTTCCTGCTACTTCGACTAGCCCTTCACCGTGTGAAACCGCAATTGGCATCCGAGAACCTGCCATGCCGTCAAAGAAGACAGAGTCAGACTTTTGCACTTCAACTAAGCTAAAGCGCGCTTCAAAACGCTCCGATTCATTGCGGACAAACCTTGGCCACAGCTCTGCGCCCGGGATCAAACTCTTAAGGTTCGACAACATCTGACAGCCGTTACATACACCAAGTGAGAAGGTATTTTCACGGGTAAAGAAGGCTTCAAATTGCTCGCGAGCCGCATCGTTAAACAAGATAGACTTCGCCCAGCCTTCACCTGCGCCTAATACGTCACCGTATGAGAAGCCACCACACGCCACAAGGCCGTGGTATTCATCCAGCGCAGCTTGACCTGTCAAGATGTCGCTCATATGAATATCGGTAGCGTCAAAGCCAGCTCTATCAAAGGCTGCGGCCATTTCAACATGAGAGTTCACCCCTTGCTCGCGCAAGATGGCCATTTTAGGCCGAGCGCCTGTGGCAATGTAAGGAGCGGCGACGTCTTGGTTAACATCAAAGCTTAAAGACACATTCAAGCCAGGATCATTGTCATCTTGCTTGGCTGCAAACTCTTGGTCAGCACACGTTGGGTTATCACGCAGCGCTTGCATCTTGTGCGTTGTTTCCGCCCAAATAGTCCGAAGTTCAGTGCGAGATCGATCAAGTACTACCTCATCACCTGATGTAATCACGAACTTATCTGATACCTCTACGCTACCAATAACATGAGTGCAGTTTTCAAGGCCGTGAGCGGCTAAAGTAGACAGTACCGAGTCAAGCTCATCGCTGCTTACTTGCAATACGGCGCCAAGTTCTTCGTTAAACAAGGTCGCCAAGACGTCTTGCTCTGATGTGTTGGCAATATTGGCAAGATCAACCCGCACGCCGCAATGACCAGCAAAGGCCATTTCAGCCAGAGTGACAACAAGTCCACCATCGCCTTTGTCATGGTAAGCCAGCAGTTTGTCTTTGCGAACCAAAGTCTGCATGGCATCAAAGAAACCTTTAAGCTGCTCAGCATTATCCACATCCGCAGGCTTATCACCCAATTGCTTATAAACTTGCGCAAGTGCGGTCGCGCCAAGGCGGTTTTGGCCGTTACCCAAATCGATAAGCACGAGGGATGTGTCACCTAGCCCTTCTGAGGTCGCTGGTGTAAGCAGCTGCGGCGTCACGGTTTTACGTACATCTTCTACTCGGCCAAAGGCGGTAATCACCAAGGATAGCGGAGAGGTCACTTGCTTATCTTCACCCTTATCCTGCCACTGGGTTTTCATCGACATAGAGTCTTTACCAACAGGAATGGTCAAACCAAGCGCAGGACAAAGCTCTTCACCCACGGCTTTTACCGCTTCATATAAGCCGGCATCTTCACCTGGGTGGCCTGCTGGCGACATCCAGTTAGCAGAGAGTTTAATATGCTTAATATCGCCAATATCAGTGGCAGCGATATTGGTCAGTGACTCTCCCACGGCTAAGCGAGCAGAAGCAGCAAAATCAAGTAGAGCGACGGGGGTGCGCTCGCCCATTGACATCGCTTCGCCGTGGTAAGTGTCATAACTTGCCGCAGTCACAGCGCAGTTTGCTACAGGCACCTGCCAAGGACCTACCATTTGGTCACGAGCAACTAGGCCTGTGACCGTGCGGTCACCTATAGTAATGAGGAAGGTTTTCTCAGCAACCGCAGGAAGACGTAATACGCGATCAACGGCTTGGCTAAGATCGATACCTTCTCGCTCAATAGCAGGGCTATCGACTTTAAGCGTGGTCGCATCACGATGCATCTTAGGTGGCTTGCCAAGTAAGATGTCCATTGGCATGTCGATAGGCGTATTATCAAAGTGAGCATCTTCTAGAGTAAGGTGGCGCTCTTGTGTCGCCTCACCAACCACAGCGTATGGCGCACGCTCTCGCTGACAAATGGCTTCAAAAACAGGCATGTCTTCTTTGGCCACTGCCAATACGTAACGCTCTTGAGATTCATTACACCAGATTTCAAGCGGGCTCATTCCCGGCTCATCATTTGGCACATCACGCAGTTGGAACTTACCGCCGCGCTCACCATCATCAACAAGCTCGGGCAAAGCATTAGAAATACCGCCAGCACCGACATCGTGAATAAAAGCAATAGGGTTTTTATCACCTAGCTGCCAACAGCGGTCAATAACTTCCTGACAGCGACGTTCCATTTCTGGGTTTTCACGTTGCACTGAAGCAAAGTCTAAATCTTCTGCTGACTGACCAGATGCCATTGACGATGCCGCGCCGCCTCCAAGACCAATATTCATGGCTGGGCCGCCGAGTACAATCAGACTCGCACCAACTGGGATGTCTTTTTTCTGTACGTGCTCATCACGGATATTGCCCATACCGCCAGCGATCATGATAGGCTTGTGGTAACCACGCACCTCTTCACCAGCGTGTGAGGTCACTTTCTCCTCATAGGTACGGAAGTAGCCTAGAAGGTTAGGACGGCCGAACTCATTGTTAAACGCAGCGCCGCCAAGTGGGCCTTCAAGCATAATATCTAGCGCGTTAACAATGCGGTCAGGCTTACCGAAATCGGTTTCCCAAGGCTGCTCAAAACCTGGAATACGTAAGTTAGAAGTAGTGAAACCCACCAAACCTGCTTTGGGTTTGCCACCAATTCCAGTCGCGCCTTCATCACGAATTTCACCGCCAGAACCTGTCGATGCACCTGGCCATGGCGAAATAGCGGTTGGGTGGTTGTGAGTTTCAACCTTCATCAAGATGTGCGCATCTTCATGATGATAAGTATATTGACGCGAGTTTGGATCAGGGAAGAAGCGGCCAACTTTTGAGCCTGTCATTACCGCTGCGTTATCTTTATAGGCGGATAGTACGTGCTCTGGTGTTGTCTCATAGGTGTTTTTAATCATCTTAAACAGAGATTTAGGCTGCTCAACACCGTCAATCGTCCAATCTGCATTAAAGATTTTGTGACGGCAGTGCTCTGAGTTTGCCTGAGCAAACATCATAAGCTCGATATCATTTGGGTTGCGGCCAAGCTTGGTAAAGTTTTCAACCAAATAATCAATTTCATCTTCTGCTAGTGCCAAACCAAGCGACACGTTGGCTTTTTCAAGCGCCGCGCGTCCGCCCGAGAGAATATCCACATCCGCAACAGGTGCAGGCTCTGCAACTGTAAATAGTGCCGAAGCTAATTCAAGTTCATTAAACACGACTTCCATCATTCGATCATGAATAATGGCTTTGACTTGGATTAGCTGAGCTTCAGATAGCTGGCTCGACGTTTCCAAATAGTAAGCCGTACCACGCTCTAGACGTTTGATTTTTTCTAGGCCACAGTTATTAGCAATATCGGTTGATTTGGAAGACCAAGGTGAGATGGTGCCGGGGCGCGGAGTCACCAAAAGTAACAGACCTTGAGGCGCATGTTCTTCTATCGTTGGCCCATAAGTCAAAAGCTTTTCAAGTTTCTCAAGCTCAGACGAGTTTAGGTCTTCAGTTAGATCAGCAAAATGCATAAACTCAGCGTAAACTCCTATAACAGGCAAGTCTTGTTCACGGCAAAGTTCGAGTAGTTTGTTAACACGAAACTCAGAAAGAGCTGGGGAGCCACGCAAAATTCTCATGTGCTTAGGTCTCTTATATTAAGGTAATATGGGAATAAATTCAGAAGGTTATGTTAATATCTTGCAAACTTATGCCGATGCTACCTCTGTCCGACGAGCGCATTATAAAGGATTTATTTTTGTGATGTAACACTAAAAGCAACCGTTTGCGTCATTTTTTCAGCAAATTTGAATTACCGCAACAATCGTAATTTCAAATCTTTCGTCGCAACAGGGCCTGATTGGCTTGCCTTGTCACGACACTTTGATATAAATGCTCATAATGGAAGTATGAGAATGTGGTCAATGAAGAAGCATTACTTAAACCCTATGACATATCTGGGCGCACTACTGTTTGCTACCTTAATACTGTCTGGCTGCCAAATCGAATCTGAGCCTAAAAGCGATTTAGACCAGATCCGTGAACGCGGCGTCTTGCGCGTCGGAACATTAAACAACCAGATTTCTTACTATATTGGTCCAGATGGCCCTGCTGGTTTGGATTACGAATTAGCGCGAGAGTTCGCCAATGAACTCGGCGTTCAACTTGAGATGAAACCCGCGTATCGCATTTCATCACTCTATCCTGCCCTTGAGAAAAGAGAGATTGACATCATAGCAGCAGGGTTGATTTCATCCCCTGAGCGCACGGAACGTTTTCGGCCGGGTCCTGCCTATTACTATGTCAGTCAGCAAGTTGTTTATAAAAAAGGCAACTGGCGACCAAGAACGCTGGAGCAATTGGTCAGCAGACATGATGCTGATGGTGAACAAGAAGCTAAGCTTAAAATTGTCAGTGACTCACACGTTAAGAAAACACTCAATGCACTAAGAGAAAAGGATCACCCAGATTTTGTGTTCGAGATTGATCCCGAAGCTGAAGTCAGTGATTTACTCAAACAAGTCGCCCAAGGTGAGTTGATGTTTACCGTCGCCGATTCGGTAGAATTATCACTGTCACAACGTGTTTATCCAGAGATTGCCGTGGCGTTCGAGCTCACTGAAGATCAACCCATTTCATGGTTTGTGCGTCGCTCGGAAGACGAAAGCCTTTACGCTCTGCTGATTGAGTATTTTGGCTACACCAAACAATCTGGCCACCTTGCGTCTCTTGAAGAAAAATACATTGGCCACATAGGTAGCTTTGATTACGTTGATACCCGCGCATTTATCCGCGCTCTAAACTCTAAATTGCCGCAATGGGCACCGCTATTTAAGCAATATTCGGATGAATTTGACTGGCGATTAGTGGCAGCATTGGCTTATCAAGAATCTCACTGGAACCCGAAAGCAAAATCGCCGACCGGAGTGCGAGGTATGATGATGCTGACCTTGCCTACAGCCAAAAGTGTCGGCGTCACTAACCGCCTCGATCCACAGCAGTCAGTGCGCGGCGGCGTTGAATATCTGCGCCGCATGGTGTCTCGCATACCCGACTCAATTGCGACACATGAAAAAATCTGGTTTGCTCTTGCAGCCTACAACGTAGGCTACGGGCATATGATGGATGCAAGAAGACTGACCAAAAAACAAGGCGCCAATCCAGACTCTTGGGTAGATGTAAAGGACAGATTGCTTTTGCTGCGACAAAAGAAATATTTCAGTCAGACCAAATACGGTTACGCAAGAGGTGATGAAGCGCGAAATTATGTCGAAAATATTCGCCGTTATTACCAAAGCATCATAGGCCACATTGATCAAAAGCCTATCGACAATAGTGATAATAACGTTGACGATATTGCAGTGATTGAAATTCCAGACGCAGAACTCTCTGATGCGCATGAAACCTTACCACAGCCTTTGACAGAGCAAACACAAGAGTAATTAAAGTTTCATAATTCAAGTGCTCCTTAGCACTTGAATTATTGCTCTGCGCCCATACATAGTAACTTGTGTTTATTTCAACCCAAATAGGAGGGTGTTTTCATGCGTAGACGCAAAGTTCAGTCAAGACGCCTAAGTAAAACTGTTGCAGCTAATCGTCGTAAAAGAATGCTAAGCAACAATAAGAAAAAAGTTATCGCACGCCACAGAGCCTTTATGCAGTTAATCTGCGCCTAGTACCAATAAATCAGTACCCCTAGCTAGAGTCTGTTGCATGTAAACGCTATCTAGTAGCAATAAAAGAAACAGACTCTCATACCCACAGTGTTTATTCTTTGGCTTGTTTAAGTGCTTTTTTCTCTTTGCGGCGGCGCTTGAAAAAAGCTTGCAGTTGCAACCGACACTCCTGCTCTAATAGCCCTTGCTCGACCTCGGCATAATGATAGGCTGCTTGATGCTCAAATAGGTTTAGCACTGTACCCGCTGCGCCTGATTTTAGATCTGGTGCACCAAAAACTATCCGCTTCACTCTGCTGTGCAGCAAAGCTCCTGCGCACATAGGGCAAGGCTCAAGTGTGACATAGAGTGTGGTATCAAGCAGTCGATAATTTTTGATTACCTGCCCTGCTTTGCGCAGTACTTGCATTTCTGCATGAGCCGTAGCGTCATGATGAGAAATAGATTGATTCCAACCTTCGGCAATGATCTCGCCTTCTCTGACCAATACTGCGCCAACAGGGACTTCTCCCTCTTGCTCAGCCTGTGCTGCCAGCTCGATAGCTCTGCGCATAAAACGATGGTCTTGTTCACTAAATTGAGGCTGTGACAAAAGCGCTCCTAACTATTTCTCTAACGACTGAGTAATTTTACAATTAACACAAGATAAGTAAAAGCTCGCCGATTGATACAAACTATCCTTAAAACCAAGTTATTTAAGGCTGCGGAGCAAACAAGGTATCGAGTTTTACCGATTGTATGCGTCTCGTTCGCTCTTGCCAGCAAACTTCAACTTGAACTTTTTTAACTTGCGTGCCTTCAAGGATGACAGGCTCTGCTGTGCAATGAATCTGAAAATAACCATCTTCAGGCGCTACACATTTAGATGCTAGGTGGCAATCTCTGGGCCAAATTCTATTGGCTGCAAACCTTTCTAGGTGAGACTCTGCCAAATTGAGCGCCATGAGTTTTTGGTTAGCGGTTTCGCTTTTAACTTCAACATCAACTTGGAGCTTAACCAATCCAATCGCACCGACTGACACGATTGAAAGCGCTATCAAAACCTCAATAAGGCTCATTCCTGTTTGATTAAAGATCATACCAACTACCCTGCACCCAAGTGAGCGAGTGAAAGTGTCGGGCCACTGGTTCGGTCACACGCTGACTGTATTTTGTACTCAGCCCACCGTTAACCACAGCATAGTGATTCGGTGCATCAAGGACCAAACCTCCAAGCGGATAAAAGCGGCCATGCTGAAAATAACTGATTTGCTGTTTGCTAAGCTGAGCTGCCGGTAATTGCGCTATGGTTTGGCTTAAACGTGAAGGTGGCTTATCGTTTGCTGTTTTGGACCAATCACTAAATTGTATATTTTCTGAGGTTACCAAGTGGTAGATAAGCCCATTGAGAGGCTGCAGCGAAGAGATAGAGACAATACCGTTATGTAACACCAGCAGTAAACCCGAATCTAAATACCGTTCAATGGCAAGGTTAATAGAAGCGATATCCTGCTCCAAAATCTCACACCCGCCATACACCCAAATCAAATCATGAAACGATCTGATCAAAGTGAGTATTTGACTGACGCATGTATGGTTAAACCTAGGTTTTGGAAGAAGATCAGCTCTAGTTGGCAGCGCATTGGTCAGGGTTACTGGAACGTGAGCAATTCTCGATGTATCAGACATTATCCTAAACCACTGACTCCGGTCAAGATTAAACACTTCTTTGAAAGGGTCTACTTCTGGCTCAAAACGAAAGTCTTTTTGCGTATCTTCAGAGCGCCACGCCAAGCGAGTAAAGTGTGAATCTGCACATTGAGGGCGAACCTGTGTATAGATACGAGAAGTATTTTGCTCACTCACTTGCTGCGACGTGGGGTATTTAGTTGCAAAGCTTAGTGCATACAGCTCTCCAGCATAGCGAATCGAATAACATTCCCATTCGGCGCTATTTATTCTATCTCCCACATGAGGACTGACTTTTAAATTGCCATTCACCAACAAAGTTGAACGAGTGGTGATTGGGCTTTTTATTTGTAGCCTCGGCAAATAAAAAGCTTTCGATAAAGTCACATAACCACTGCGTGAATAAATCAGGTTTGGGCGACCTTGCTCAACGCTTAACTCATCTAAATCAAGTAATTCGATACAGCTTCCAAAGTTATGTGTGAGCTTTCGACTGGCTAGCATCTTGGCGTATGCACATTCAAGTCCTCCTTCTGCTCGCCAGTAGGAGCGACGGCTATCTATTTGATTATTGCTGTCCTTAAGTTGATAAAATATCCCCTTAGCACCTGTCATCACAAAAACAAGGATGAGGCTCATCATTAAGCTAGTCATAATAATGCTTGTTGCGCCAGACTGAGTCTTCATCTCATGAGTTTCTCGGCTTAAGGACAAATGAGACAGATAAACTTTGCTCTGGCGAATCGGTAAGAGCGGTTGTTATTGATACCGTGAGCAAAGTAGATGAAGGTAAGCTAGATGGAATGGTTTCGCTCTTTAATTCAAACGCTGTCACCATTATTTGCTTGCTGTCAAACAAGGTATTACACCGATTACCAAAGTAGGCATTAAAGTTGGCAGCTTCCGTGACAGATATCACCCTAGGCAACTTTGCTTCGCAAACTCTAAGCTGATTTGGGTAGTGATTGTTACGTTGATAAACCACATTCACGTAAGCTTCCTTTGAGCCTAGTTCACCAGAGAGGTATGCATAACCGACTAGGGAAGTCGCCGAGTTTTGCAGCCAATAATAAACATTGTCGGCGCCTGAGATTTTAATCACTTGGCCTAGTTCACCGCCATAACCCGCGCGATATAAATCATGCTTTATGATTTGGCTAACACTGTGAGTGCTCTGTTGCAGCAGCCTTTGCTTAATACCCGCATTTGTTATCTGAGCATTATGCAGCAGCAAACTCACTAGTGTCGCCATCAATACCAGACTAATTGCCACTGACACAAGGCATTCAACAAGGCTCATTCCCTGATAATACTTTTTGGGCTTTAACATTCGTCATAGCCTAAATGAGGGGTGTTCGGCGCACATACACGAACCATTGCTGAACGAAAATGGGTTCTCAATTCAAGACTAAGCTCAGGGTTAAGTGAAGGGTAAAAAAACAATCTCCCGCTTTTTGGCCTACCGTGGCTAGCATCAAAACTGATTCGATTAGCACTGTGATTTGAGAAAAGAGAAATGCCTTTAAATGACAAGCCAGAGAGCTTTGTGATTAGCATTCCTTGTGTTCTATCCTGATCATCTGTAAGTCTTAACTCCCAATTTTTGCCTGACTCAACAATATGAATCCATAAAGGCTGCCCTCGTAATCTCGCTTGCGATTTAGCCTGGACTATAAATCCATATAATTCACTGGCAAGGCGAGTCATGTTGGCCGTTTCTGACACTGAGCGAAAACTGGGGATTGCCCATAAAAGAGTCATGCTTATCAATCCGATGACAATCGCCAGCTCAAATAAGGTAAATCCACGAGTCATTTCTCAACTTCTCCTGCAAGCAGTCAGGAGCTCAAAACCATACTTGGTTTGATGCTAACACTGCTCAACAATAACTCGTGTTGGCTAATAGATAGGATTCGAGACAATGCTGGTAAATTACTGCAAATTGAGTAAGAAAAGTGTAAAGGCAATGACGTTAATCGAACTCTTGTTTGTTGTCGCCATGGTGAGTCTACTTGCACTGTTTGCTTACCCCAATTATCAGCAACAAATAAGGACAGCGCACAGAACGGCAGCCATTAGCGATCTGACTAAGCTACAACTAGAAATAGAGCATAATTATGACGAGGGTTACCATTGGGAAAGTTTAATCTCTAACGGAAAATGTCTCATTTGTCGCTCTGAGCCAGAACGCTTCATATTTGAAATACAGGCAAGCACTGATTCGCCCTATGTCATAAAAGCGATTGCTCAAGAACAGAGCCAGCAAACTCTTGATGACTGCCTTGCCAGTAATAACACTGACCATCTTAGTCTTGACGCAAATAACAGGACGTTTCCCCAAGATTGCTGGCAATAAAAAAGCCTGCAATCTATGCAGGCTTTATAATCAAGCTAATGCTTAGCTAGTCAGATCATCAAAAAACTTTTTGACGCCATTGAAAAAGCCCTCTGATTTAGGCTTGTGCTTCGTTGCTGCTTCACCGCCACAAGACTCTTCAAACTCTTTCAGCAAATCCTTTTGGCGATTGCTTAGATTCACTGGCGTTTCGACTACCAACTTCACAATCAAGTCGCCTACCCCTCCGCCACGAACGCCTTTAACACCTTTACCGCGCATACGGAACATACGGCCAGTTTGAGTTTCAGTTGGTACTTTAAGGTTGACACGACCATCAAGAGTCGGCACTTCCACTTCACCGCCTAAAGCTGCCATTGCAAAGCTCACTGGTACTTCACAGTAAAGGTTGTTGCCATCGCGTTCAAAAATATGGTGTTCTTTGACATGTACTTGAACATACAAGTCACCCGCTGGCGCACCCATTTCTCCTGCTTCGCCTTCACCAGATAAGCGAATGCGATCGCCAGTATCTACACCTGCTGGGATCTTAACATTGAGTGTTTTGGTCTTCTGTTTACGGCCCTGACCGTGACATGCATTACATGGGTCTTTCACTACCTTGCCTTTACCATGACAAGTAGGACAGGTTTGCTGAACGGCAAAGAAACCTTGGCGCATCTGCACCTGGCCATGTCCATGGCAAGTACCACAAGTTTCTGGTGCTGAGCCTTTTTTCGCTCCGCTACCGTCACAAACATCACAGTTAACTAGGGTAGGAACTTCAATTTCTTTAGAGATGCCACGCACAGCATCTTCCAGCGACAATTCCATGTTATAGCGTAAATCGGCACCGCGCTGCGCACGTTGCTGACCACCACCTCGACGACCACCGCCAAAGATATCGCCAAACACATCACCAAAAATATCGCCAAAGTCAGCACCAGCTCCGCCACCACCGAAACCACCGCCACCCATGCCACCTTGCTCAAATGCAGCATGGCCATACTGGTCGTAAGCTGCTTTTTTCTGAGGATCAAGCAGGATTTCGTACGCTTCTTTTACTTCTTTAAATTTTTCTGCAGCAGACTCATCACCCTGATTACGATCGGGGTGGAATTTCATTGCAAGGCGCTTATAAGCCTTTTTAATATCGCGCTCTGATGCATCACGGCCTACGCCTAATACTTCGTAAAAATCACGTTTTGACATTTTCTTCGTCACCAATTTATTACTGCAAACGACCTATTGTCGCTTGGTGTTTATATCATTCTAGATAAAAATTCGAGATCACAGTTTCGGGAACCATTATCTAGACTGACAAGTCAATTACAAACAGACGGGCGCATGAGTTACCCCAAACGCCCGCAATTATGCATTAAGCTAAGTCCGAGTTAAAACTTATTTTTTCTCGTCTTTCACTTCTTCAAATTCAGCATCAACAACATCGTCTTCTTGCTTAGGCTGTTCACCAGCTTCAGCACCTGCTGCTTGTTGTGCTTGAGCTTGTTGCTGAGCGATTTCCATTAGCTTTTGAGAAGCTGTCATTAGCGCTTGAACTTTCGCATCTATCGCTTCTTTGTCGTCGCCGCCTTTCACTTCTTCAAGCTCAGAGATAGCCGCTTCGATTTTCTCTTTGTCTTCCGCTGGCAAAGCTTCGCCTGCTTCTTCAACTTGCTTGCGAGTACCGTGGATCATTTGGTCAGCTTGGTTACGTGCAGTTGCTAACTCTTCGAACTTCTTGTCCGCTTCTTTGTTTGCTTCTGCTTCTTGAACCATTTTCTCGATTTCGTCATCGCTTAGACCGCCAGATGCTTGGATAGTGATCTTCTGCTCTTTACCTGTCTGCTTATCTTTAGCAGAAACGTGCAAGATACCGTCCGCGTCAAGATCGAAAGTTACTTCGATTTGAGGCATACCACGAGGCGCTGGCTGAATACCTTCTAGGTTGAATTGACCTAGAGACTTGTTGTACATAGCCTGCTTACGCTCACCTTGAAGAACATGGATAGTTACCGCATTCTGGTTGTCTTCTGCTGTAGAGAAAACTTGGTTCGCTTTGGTTGGGATAGTCGTGTTCTTTTCAACTAGTTTAGTCATCACGCCACCCATAGTCTCGATACCTAGAGACAGAGGCGTTACGTCTAGTAGAAGAACGTCTTTAACATCACCCGCTAGAACACCACCTTGAACCGCAGCACCCATGGCTACTGCTTCATCAGGGTTCACATCTTTACGTGCTTCTTTACCGAAAAATTCAGCTACTTTAGCTTGAACCATTGGCATACGAGTCTGGCCACCTACTAGGATAACATCAGTGATGTCACCAACAGAAAGGTCCGAGTCAGCCAAAGCAACTTTTAGAGGCTCAAGAGAACGTTGTACTAGGTCTTCAACTAGAGATTCTAGTTTTGCACGAGTCACTTTAACGTTCATGTGCTTAGGACCAGTCGCGTCAGCCGTTACGTAAGGTAGGTTTACGTCAGTTTGTGAAGTAGAAGAAAGCTCAATCTTCGCTTTTTCTGCTGCTTCTTTAACACGCTGCATTGCTAGAGGATCGTTCTTAAGATCGATACCTTGCTCTTTCTTGAACTCGTCAACCAAGTAGTTGATCATTCGGTTGTCAAAGTCTTCACCACCTAGGTGAGTGTCACCATTAGTTGCTAGTACTTCGAATGTTTTCTCGCCTTCAACTTCATCAATCTCAATGATAGAAATATCGAATGTACCACCACCAAGGTCGTAAACAGCGATAGTGCGATCGCCACCTTGCTTGTCTAGGCCGTATGCTAGTGCAGCAGCCGTTGGCTCGTTGATAATACGTTTTACTTCTAGACCAGCAATGCGACCTGCATCTTTTGTAGCTTGACGCTGCGCATCATTGAAGTAAGCTGGAACTGTGATAACAGCGCCAGTCACTTCCTCACCAAGGAAGTCTTCAGCTGTTTTCTTCATTTTTTTCAGTACTTCAGCTGATACTTGAGGAGCTGCCATTTTTTGGCCTTGAGCTTCAACCCAAGCGTCACCGTTATCTGCCTTAACGATTTTGTAAGGCATGATTTCGATATCACGCTGAACTTCTTCATCTTCGAAGCGACGACCGATTAGACGCTTGATAGCGAATAATGTGTTTTCAGGGTTGGTTACCGCTTGACGTTTTGCTGGCTGGCCTACTAGAGTCTCGCCATCAGTGTATGCAATAACCGATGCCGTTGTACGCTCGCCTTCTGCGTTCTCAATAACGCGAGGCTTGTCACCGTCAAGAACAGCAACACAAGAGTTAGTAGTACCTAAGTCAATACCAATGATTTTACCCATCAGGTTATCTC
The DNA here is from genome assembly GCF_003350295.1 of Vibrio tetraodonis. GTDB lineage: Bacteria > Pseudomonadota > Gammaproteobacteria > Enterobacterales > Vibrionaceae > Vibrio > Vibrio tetraodonis. Next base: position 86,574 of record NZ_QLYY01000015.1, on the reverse strand, counting down.
CGAATAAATTCTATTTTCGTTTTGCTATATCCCCTATGTGGGGATGGAGAATAGGGATTCAACCCTTATCCACAAACTAAAATAATTTTGTTTGTTTCACTTATGCCAAATAAATAGGGTCGCTAAATGTCTTTTCAAGGGGATAGTGAAAAAAAAGTGAAAAAAAATCGAATATAAAAAAACGAGACCATTGGCCTCGTTTTTCAATACAGGTATAAACAGATCAAGCTTTAAACATTCGCTTGCGCGGTTTTTACTTCCTGCTCTTGTTTACCGATTTCACCTTCTGTTTTAGCAACAATGGTATTCACCGCTGTGTCGCCAACAACATTTGAAGAAGTACAGAACATGTCATTAATACGGTCTACCGCCGCAATAATGGCTAAACCTTCTGGTGGTAACCCCAATTGGTGCAGCAAAACACCAACCATAACCACGCCACCACCAGGAACGCCACCAGCACCGATAGACAAAAGAAGAATAGTCAAACCAAGGGTAAAGACATCTGCGGTATTAATTGGTTGACCAAAAGCGTTAGCAACGAAAATAGTCGCGAGCGCAATGTAAATCGACACGCCAGACATATTCATGGTAGCGCCAAGTGGCACACCAAAACCTGCAACCGATTCCGATACTTTTAGTTTCTCGGTCAAGGTTCTCATTGTGACAGGGATAGTCGCATTCGAGCTTGCTGTTGATAGTGAAAACAGAATTTGCTCACGAGTTGCACGAAGGAAAGTCTTAGGAGACGTGCCTGTTGCAATGCCTACCGCCACTGGATAGAACACAAAGATCCAGAATACCAGCATGGCAATCACTAACGCCACATAACTCGCTACCGATGCTAGAGTATGTGCATCCAGCGTTGCACCTAGTTGGATCATAAGCGCAAAAACACCATACGGCGCAAGGCTCATCACCAAGCCAACCAATTTCATCATGATCTCATTGGCTAGCTTAAAAGTGCGAATGGCTGGGCCACCTCGTGAATCCAAAGCTTGGATTGCAAGACCAGTCAGAATCGCCATAAAAATGATTTGCAGCATGTCACCGTTGGCAAATGCTTGAACAGGGTTGCTAGGAACAATATTAACAACGAGAGAGAAAATATCTGGCGTCTCAGTTGTTGTCAGTTTAACCGACTCTGAGATTGTACCCGCTAAATTAGCATCCGCACCAGGCTGGACAAGTAGACCTACCGTCAATGCTGCCGCAATCGCGATAATGGTGTTGATAATATAGAGTGCAAAAGTTTTACCACCTAGACGGCCAAAGGCAGTAATGTCTTTTAAATCAACGATACCACATACGATAGATACGTATACGAGAGGAACGACAAGAAGTTTGATCAATGATACAAACATCCCCCCTGCACCTTCCGCTGCGCCGAGTAGATATGTATCAAAAATAGCGACTCCGTTAAACAGGTACTGGATTGCAGTACCTATCAGTAGGCCTGCAAATAAGCCTACAAAAATTTTGCTCGATAGAGATTTGTCCATCATGCATCTCCGAGATGTTGTGTATGTATTTTATGGTTTTATAATTTAATCCGACCATTAAAGTGACGGAAGTCGCACATAATACACACAAAGGTAACAAAATAAAGTCGTTGTTTACGCTAATGTTACATATATCCAATAGGAAATTTATTCTCTTACCATTAGCTACCGAGAAATAATTCAATAAATCAATACATTCGATGCTTACCTTGCCAATAATCTAACGCGATAAAAAAAGAGAGGCATAAGCCTCTCTTTAAACTAACAAATATAAACATTGGTTGTTATTTAGACACCATCACCATGGCCGGACGAATGACTCGACCATTCAGCTCGTAGCCTTTTTGCATCACAAACATAACCGTGTTTGACTCATGGTCTGGGCTTTCTTGAATCGACATGGCTTGGTGCATTTCAGGGTTGAATGTCTCACCTTCAGGGTTGATTTCCTTCAAGCCAAATTTGCCCACAGCATCAACAAAGGTTTTATGAGTTAGCTCAACACCTTCGATAATTGGTTTAACCGCTTCATTTTCAGCATCTGCTGATTGAATAGCACGCTCTAGGTTATCGATAACAGGAAGTAATTCTTCAGCAAACTTGTTTAACGCATATTTGCGGGCTTTGTCAATTTCCGTTTCAGTACGACGACGCATATTTTCAACTTCAGCTTTAGCACGCAGTACAGAATCTTGCTGCTCCTTTAGCTTAGCTTCACTAGAGAGCAGAGCCGCTTCAAGTTGCGCAACCTTTGAATCTTGCTCAAGGTTTTCTGTCTCTTCGTTCCATTCGATATCAGCTTCACTACCTACAACTTCGGCTTCAATATCTTGCACCGTATCTTGCTGCTGTAGTTCATCTTGGTTAATTTTGTTTTCTTCGTTGCTCATGATATCTCCAGAATCTAGTTCCATCTGTATCTAAAGCATCACGTTTATCACTCTTTAGACACATAAAAATTCGCATAAATAGCTAACTTGCCATTATTATGGGGATGAAGATTGTCGAATCAAGCCTATTTAGTGCGGAAAACCTATGAAAAAGCCTTTTGAAGTGATCGCCATCATTGGTAAACCCAGAAATCAGCAAGCAATTCAAACTCATAGAGACTTATATAACTGGCTCAAATCCGAAGGATATAAGGTTTTTATTGACGACCGACTCGCCGATATTCTCAGCGATATACCACGAGAAGACTTTTCAAGTCTGATTGAGCTGGGTAAAGCGGCTGATCTGGCGATTGTCGTTGGTGGTGACGGCAATATGTTGGGGGCGGCAAGAGTGCTATCTCGATTTAAAATTTCAGTTATTGGGGTTAATCGTGGCAGCCTAGGTTTTTTAACCGACCTCAACCCTGAAGATTTCCAAGACACATTGAAAAATGTCTTAGACGGTGAGTTTATTGTTGAAGAACGCTTTTTACTTGAAGCGGAAGTACATCGCCACGGCCAAGTAAAAAGTCACAATGCAGCATTAAATGAAGCCGTACTTCACCCTGGGCAAGTCGCCCATATGATTGAATTTGAAGTGTATATAGATAAGAGCTTTGCTTTCTCTTTACGTGCGGATGGATTGATAGTGTCGACTCCAACAGGTTCGACCGCTTATTCTCTATCTGGTGGAGGACCGATTCTTTCTCCAAGCCTCAATGCTATTTCTCTGGTGCCAATGTTTCCACATACGCTTTCCAGTCGGCCTTTGGTTGTTGATAGTAAACGCCGAATCAGACTTGTGGTGTCACCGGAAAACAGAGGAACTCAAGAAGTAAGCTGCGACGGGCAAGTCTCTCTACCTGTATCACCGGGCGATGAAATTCATATTTATCAAAGTCCCAATACGTTAAATTTAATCCATCCGAAAGATTACAGCTATTATCATGTACTGAGAAACAAACTAGGTTGGTCAAGCCGATTGTTTTAGAGGGCTCATCGGATAAACGACCAAGGTTAGTATATTCACTAACCTTGGTTGCAAATAATCGTTATTTAATCACACCACACACAATTCTGGCGCCACCACCACCAAGAGGTGCTGGATGATCAGAATGGTTATCGCCGCCCGCGTGAATCATAAGCGCACGATTTTTTACATCAGTCAGTTGTACTCGTGGAGCTAACACTGGCTGAGTTGCCATACCTTTACTGTCAACATAGAGCGCTGGCAAATCGCCAAGGTGATTATCGTCAGTCCAAGGCGTGCCATGCTTACCGGTTTGTTTAGGATCGTAGTGACCACCAGCTGCGCCGCCTAACACTGTCTTGCCATCTTTACTAATGCTGTCACATGAAGCGTTAGCGTGAATATGAAATCCATGTAAGCCTGCTGGCAAGTTGCTCAAATTGGGCGTAAAAACCGTTCCGTAAGCTGTTTGTTCAAGTGAAACACTACCGACGGATTTGCCTGAATTGAGATCGATCATTTCTACGTCAGTGGTATTGGCCAAAGCAGTAGCCGAAAACATCATCATCAGCGCAGCAAGTTGTGTTTTATACATGAGGTATTCTCCCATTTTCTTATTTGTGTAAGGCAAAGCGACTTTGCTCATAGGCTATTGATATAAACTTCACCGACTATAACGCCTGCGCCATCAGCTCGTGAAATCAAAACCACCTATTAATAACATAGGCAACAACAATGGTCCTGATAATGACAAAACGAAAATAATTTGATTTACTCCTCTTTACTGTATAAAGAAACAGTATATACTGTTTCTTTATACAGTATTGGTAATTCAAACAGGTGTGAAAGATGCTGGCTCATTTAAGTGTTAATAACTTTGCCATTGTTAAGTCGTTACAGCTTGAACTTTCTAAAGGCATGACAACCATCACTGGCGAAACCGGTGCAGGTAAATCGATTGCTATTGATGCGCTTGGCTTATGTTTAGGCGGTAGAGCAGATGCCAGTATGGTGAGACAAGGAGAAGAAAAAACCGAAGTCAGCGCAGCCTTTACCCTAGAAGATAATATTAATGCAACGCGCTGGCTTGAAGATAATGACTTACTTGATGGTAACGACTGTATCTTGCGCAGAGTCATCAGTAAAGAGGGCCGCTCAAGGGCTTTTATTAATGGCAGCCCTGTTCCTTTGTCACAACTTAAAAGTCTCGGGCAATTACTCATCAACATTCATGGCCAACATGCTCATCATCAATTAATGAAAGCTGATCATCAGATGGCAATGCTAGACCAATATGCTGGGCACGGAAATCTATTAAAAAATACTCGTAATGCTTACCAAATTTGGCGCCAAGCAGATAATCATTTAAAACGGCTCAAAGAAAATAGCGCAGCTAACTTAGCGCAAAAACAACTCCTTGAGTATCAAATCAAAGAGCTTAATGAGCTCTCTCTTGACGAGGGTGAATATGAACAACTCGAACAAGAACACAAGCGATTATCCAACAGCGGAGAGTTGGCCAACATTTGCCAACAGGCCATCGAACTTATATACGAAGGTGAAGAAGTTAATGCGCTTGGTATTCTCCAATCAGCCAACCACTCCTTAGTTCAGCTGGCCGAGCTAGATAATACGCTTACTCAACTTCCTGATATGCTCTCAGAAGCTATTATTCAGATTGAAGAAGCGAACCGAGAGCTGCGTAGCTACATGGATAACATTGATGTGGATACAGCGCGAATGAATTACGTCGAGGAGCGTTTTTCAAAAGTCATGTCAATGGCACGTAAGCACCATGTTCTACCGAGTGAGCTCTATCAGCATCATCAAGATTTACTAAACCAAATCGCTGACCTTGATTGCTCTGATGAAAAGCTGGATGAATTGCACCAAGATGTTGAAGAAGCTTATCAAGGCTTTGTTAAAAGCGCAGAAAAGCTCAGTAAGTCTCGCTGCCGCTACGCCAAAGAGCTCAACAAGCTAATTACCACAAGCATGCATGAGCTAAGCATGGAAAAAGCGCAGTTTTGTATCCAAGTTGATAAACAAAATACACATCCCTCGCCGCTTGGCATCAATACTGTATGTTTCATGGTATCAACCAACCCTGGTCAATCCCTTGAGCCGATTGCCAAAGTCGCATCAGGCGGAGAGTTATCACGCATATCACTTGCCATACAAGTCATTACCGCGCAAAAAGTCGATACTCCAAGCCTGATTTTTGACGAAGTGGATGTAGGGATCAGCGGCCCAACAGCGGCCGTGGTTGGCAAAATGCTGCGCAAGTTAGGAGAATCAACTCAAGTTCTCTGTGTAACTCATTTACCGCAAGTAGCAGGCTGTGGCCACCAGCAACTCTTTGTTGCTAAGCAGACCAAAGCAGGTAAAACGGAGACACAAATGCGCGCACTGGATAACGAGCAAAGAGTCTCAGAGCTCGCCCGATTACTCGGTGGTAGTGAGATAACCGAATCAACCATTGCCAATGCGAAAGAGCTTCTGATAGCAGCTTAAGATCCCCACTCAAGGTAACGGTGCTATGGAAATTTGGAACGAGTTTGCAACTTAATTCAAAAATCACGGTCTGAAACAGTTCAAAACGAGATGAGCTTTTTACTTTAGCGCTCAGCTTGTTTATTATCAGCCCAATTAAAGAAATTTCCGTTACAAGAATTGATACATATGCAAATAAAAAAGTGGCTTGTTATTGCGCTTCCACTCTCAATGACACTGTTAACAGGCTGTTCTTTACTAGAGAAGCTTGTATACCGGATTGATATCAATCAAGGTAACTATGTAGAGCAAAAAGCCGTTGATAAATTGAAATTTGGCATGACCAAAGAGCAAGTTCGCTTTGTGTTAGGCTCGCCTATGCTCATTGAAAATGGTTATCCAAATACTTGGTACTACATTGATCATCAGACCGAAGGCCACCAAGATTCGGTGCAAAAGAATCTTATCGCTCGCTTTAACGATGAAGGTAAACTGGTCAATATTGACGGTGACTTTCCGCCAAGCTCAGACTTCTTTGAGCAAATACATTAAGCTCATCATTTAAATGACTCTGAAAATAAAAGGGTTGAAGTATAAACTTCAACCCTTTTACCTTAAATAAGATTAATTGGCTAATTTCGCTAAGCACAAAATAGTTATGATTCAGGTGCGCTTTCTTTTCTCAGTGGGTTTTGTTTTCCACCCGTGACGGGATCGGCATTACCTGCTTGTTTGGCTTGCTCTGCTCTCTTACGGCGAATATCTTTCGGGTCCGCAAGAAGAGGACGATAAATCTCTATTCGATCTTTGTCTCTTACCGTCGCGTCAAGCTTAACATTACGACTAAACACACCAACTTTATTCACCGACAAATCCACTTCAGGATATTGCTCTAATACCCCAGACTGGCGAATAATCTCTTCAACCGTCATCGCGCGGTTAACTACCAAGGTGTAGACACGCTGCTCGTGTGGCAAGGCATAAACCACTTCCACATGGATCATTTCAGACTCAATACTCATAGAACGAATACACCTGTTTTGCGCGCTGGGTAAATGCATTCACCATATTATTGGTCAACTCACTAAAGACTTTACCAAACGCTAATTCAACCATCTTACTTGAAAATTCAAACTCCAGTTTGAGTTCGACTTTACATGCTTTTTCATCCAAAGCGGTGAAAAACCAGCCCCCTTTAAGGGTTTTAAATGGCCCATCAACAAGGCTCATTAAAATCGCTTCGCCCGGAACCAACTGATTTGAAGTGGTAAAGGTTTTACTTATTCCCGCTTTTGAAACATTAACAGAAGCTACCATTGTAGATAAACTCGACTCGATGACCTTAGACCCAGAACATCCTGGCAGAAATTCTGGGTAACTGGCCACATCATTGACTAGGTCAAACATCTGCTGTGCGCTAAATGACACCAAAGCCGAACGACTGACTTGCTTCATATAGATTCCTCGTCATACATGCCAAAACAGCTGGCATATATCAATTTTACTTTTATTTTTGCCCTTAGCGCAAATAAAGGGATTTCTTATCTTAGCGCCTGACCGTATAATGGCTCCATTATGGCAAAGAAAAAATCAAAACAAAAAGCGGGTAGCAATACCATCGCGCTCAACAAAAAAGCTCGTCACGAGTATTTCATTGAAGATGAAATCGAAGCTGGCATGGAGCTACAAGGGTGGGAAGTGAAAGCCCTTCGCCAAGGTAAAGCCAATATTTCTGAAAGTTACGTATTTATGCGTGACGGTGAAGCCTTTGTGAGTGGCATGACAATCACTCCTCTTAATCAGGCATCGACGCATGTTGTCGCCAATCCGACACGTGTGCGAAAACTTCTTATGAGTCGTCGCGAACTGGATAATTTACTAGGACGCATCAATCGCGAAGGCATGACATTAACAGCGCTCTCGCTCTACTGGTCACGCTCTTGGGTGAAGATCAAAATCGGTGTGGCTAAGGGTAAAAAGCTTCACGACAAACGAGACGATCTGAAAGACAAAGATTGGCAGCGCCAGAAAGCTCGAGTGATGAAGAGCTCACTGCGCTAATCTTAACCACTTAAACGCATAGCGCTAGACAGTACGCCTGTTTCTGGTACTATGCGAAGAACACTCTGGGGCTGATTTAGGATTCGACAGGAATTTTGCAGTCTAAGGTGCATGCCGTGGGGCGGTTGGCCACGTAAAAAGCCGCAAAAAAATAGTCGCAAACGACGACTTTAACGGTTCAGTACGCCTAGCGGCGTAATTCTAGTCTAAACCACTAGCTGACCTCTCTCGCCCTAGCTTCCGCACGTAAGACGGGGAATAACGAGGGATCAAACCCAAACGCGCTAGCCCGGATTCTCCCGCCTGAGAGATGAACGGCGAAATTTAATTCAGGCTAGTCATTCATTCGCGTGTCGGTTCGCAGGTGGGTGGCGAAATTAAAGATCGACTAAGCATGTAGTACCGAAGATGAATGGTTTTTGGACGCGGGTTCAACTCCCGCCAGCTCCACCAAACGTTTGGAAACAGCGTATTATCAATTAGTTAACGCTTTTTTGGTAATGCGCTGTTTTTGTATAGATGCACACTAAAGTACCACATCTTTTATCCGCTCTTTAGTTATCTGAATCCCATCAAAAAGCAATTCCATAAACCAATCAATATTAGAGAAGTATGTAGTTCTCACTAACCCTGACTGAAGGAGTGCAGCTATAGCAAGGATTAAAGTCAAAATAGCCATCCATCTTGCATTGCTATCCGCCCTGTCTTGTCTAGCTTTTTCTTCCTTTAGGTGTTCAAGAGTAACCAGTAGTTTACCTTTCGCTGTAAAAGTAAAGCTATTTTTAGCTCTTAATTCTCCAGATTCTACAAGCGACTCAAGTATACGCTGGATTCTATCCACCCTGACTTTAGACTTATTATTAAAAATGGACATATTTCCGTACAAGTCATTGCTAACAGCTCTGGCTGATAACTCTTTGTGTGGATTGTCTTCTGTCATTCTATCAACTGTTTCAAGTACTTTAATTCTATTTGGTCTCTTCAGTGGCTTCTTGCTATGGAAGAACTTATGGACACAGTACTTAGCTAGCACATAGAGCGATACTAACTTGTAATAGCCTGTGCATTCATACCACAAAAACTCTCGTTTAGTGCAGTAAATATGGTCAACCAAACCATGGAAATGCCTAACCTCAAACTCAAAGGTACTTAACCCACCAAGACTTGGCTCTACTGGTTCATTAAATTCTTGGTCTCCTTCTACCCACGCTAGTGCATACAGAGAATTACCTTCAACCCTCTCCCCAATATAATTAACATCGCCCTGCTTGATACGAACAGAGTAACAATCTACCTCAGCTCCCTCACTGCCACTTCTTGGTACTGATTGGAGCTTTGGTACTTCAAGTACACTCTTGAGCTTTTCAACAAACCACTTGTCTAGCATTGAACTATCCCTAGTGTTTAATACTAAGGGTATTATACCAACATTACACATCAAGTAACCTATACAACATAACCCCAGCTATTCCTAACTCCTTGGCTGCTACTATCCCTCATCACCATTCCACTAACACTAAATGGCTTTACTTAAGCACTTTGTTTACATCTTATTTGTCACACAAAGAGCGGTGACTTATTACCCTTTTAAAAGCTTAAAATAGCTGCTTAATTGTTGCCAATGCTTCTTAAGTGCTGATTTATGCTCAGCTTCCATCGGAAGTTGTTGCAATAAGTCAGGCCAGCTTTTTCGAGCTATTTCCATCCATTCTGTTCATCAACAAATTTGGCTTACAGCCTATGAGTAATTATTTACGCACAAAGTATCTCCCAAACCAAAAATGAGTAAATAATTACTCATTACTTGAAAAAAAAGCAATTTACGAGTAAAATTTTACTCATTGATAAGTAGAGGTGTTGTCGATGGAAGAACTAACCGTACAAGCTTTTATCAAAGGTGAATGGATAGATATTGGTATCATCTCATTTCCTAAAAGTCGCCAACATAATTTCCGAGTGACTGAACTCAACTACCTCAGCGACTATGCACTAGAACATCATGATAAAGATGACTTCCACGCTGTTTCACTAAACTATCCTATCTCGTTCTTTTTTGATGATATGGGTAAACCCGGATGGTTAACGTTTCTAGACGATATTATGCCTAGCGGCGCTAGCAGACGGTACTGGGTCAAGCACCTAGATATTGAGGACCTTAGTTCAGATGAGCAAGACTATGTTTTACTCAAGTTTGGCACAATGTCGCCTATTGGTAACTTAAGAATAAAAGACTCTCTTCCTGAGCGCTACGAAGTAGCAGACAACCTCTATTTCTCTGTTGATGATGTTAAAAATCGAGCAGGTGATTTTCTCGACTACGCACAACAAAGAGGAGCAGCCGCAGGTGGTGCAACTGGGGCTGGAGGTGAAGCGCCAAAACTAATCCTCCGATGTGGTTTCGATCATAGCTCTAGCAGCGAAAAAATATGGATTGATCCGTACCAAGATGACAATAACAACCACGACTTACATTACTTAGTAAAGTACCCTAGAGGCTCAAGAAGCACCATCGACTGTAATATTCTAAGAGCTGAGTTCTACTTCTACCACGAGCTAACTGAAATGGGCGTTGAAACGATATCCACCGACGGTATGCGCTTGGAGGAAGGAGTAAACTACCCTTCTTTATGGCTTCCTCGATTTGATGTTCAAGTTATTGATCAACAAATAGAGAGAATTGGTATGGAATCTGTGTATTCCATTTTGAGCAAAGGCGCAGGGGTCACTCTTGATCACGAAACAACAATCCAAACTCTTATAGAAAAAATTACTGAAAGCAATATGGTTAAACACCAAGGGTATATCTTTGATACCCAAGCTTTCGTCATTGAATGGGTGAAGAGAGATCTACTCAACATCTTGTTTGGTAATAGTGATAACCACGGCAGAAACACTTCATTCTTAAAAGGTGATGGAGTCATAAAGCTTGCTCCCGTTTACGATTTCGCACCAATGAAAGCTGATCCTGAAGGCATTCCAAGAACAACAAAATGGAAAGCCCCACTAGAGGTTGGCGGAACTTATGACTTCGTCAAAATTGCGGACACCTTATCTGATCTCGTACCAAAAGAAGTGTTATTACAAGAGCTACAGGTAACGGCAAGTAAATGCATCGACTTAAAGCAGAGACTAGCATTACGAGGAGTTCCAGAACAAATCTTGGAGATGCCAGCCGTTGGACTTAATCGTATATCAGAAAAGCTCACTAAATGGGGACTGCTATGAACAAGCCAAGCAATAAGGAGTCAGTACAAGATACGGTGGCTCGTCTAAGAGCAAACCGAAATCAACATCAGCCCAAGACTGGGACGAATGCAACTCATTCGACTAACGAACGATCACAACTTTATACTCTGACTAGATCGAAAGCCTCAAAAAACGCCAAAGCAGTAAGTGCAGCAGAACGCAAAACCGAGGCAAACAAAATCATCAAACACTTATTGCTTGGAGAGCTAACACAGGGTCAAGCGCTGAAAAGTTTACGCATTAATATACTGGGGCTCAAACAGGATGTGTTCGCAAGGCTTGTCGATGTCTCAAGAAAAACACTCTCAGATATAGAGAATGATCGGGGCAGCTATAATACAGAGATTCTCAACAAGGTATTCAAACTATTTGGCTTAAAAGTCGGACTACTCCCTTCTTCTTCCGATGCGTTAAAATCGCTATTAATGGATGGTGAGGATGGGTAAATGAGCAATATATTACTCACAAAATCCTTACTCACAATTTAATGAGTATTTATTTACTAATGGGGTTTAGGACAAATATCCCCTAGTAGGGATAAAATGGAAAATATCCCCATTCGGGGATAATTATGTAACTCAATACGCATATGAAGAGATTTACAATAAAACCAGCCCAAACCTACTGCGAATACAGCTGCCGAGTCGGTTCTGGCTCGACATAATCGATCAAATCATTGGCTTCAAGCTGTTTAAGTTTATCTTCAGGCCCTGCTACCACTAATACTTGGAGATCCTCGATGGAATCGAGCACTTCTAACTGTTTGGTTTGCAAAAGCTCTCGAACTGGCTGCTGCTTTCCTTGGTGATATTTGACGTAAAACCTAGACGGCTCGCTTTCCATCTTTGCCAATTGGCTGTCTTTCATCATTGGATCTTGGCCTGCTGCCAGTGTCACCACTGGCAGACAAAGCGAGATGAGAACACAACCTATGGTGCGTATTGTGACCATCCTATTTCTCATATTCTCTCCTTATTCTGAAGGAAAAGTATCAAAAGATATGGCCCAGCGGTTAATCTTCCCAGTATGCCAAGAAGAATTATCGACCGCTTTTAGCTTCCAGATCCCTTGTGAATCTGAGCCAGTAAAGTCTTTTTGATACGTCTCTTTAATTGCTTCAAGCGCGCCTCCAGTTTTACTGTGTAACACAACCTCTTGACCAGAGGGAGATTCTAACGTGAGCTGCAAATCACCAATATAACCATGGCTGATATCAACCTCGATAGACACTAAACCCGCATCGCCCGCACGCTCGACATCAATCTCACTGCTGACGCCCGATTCACTTTGATCTGGAATATCGATGGCGTCTTCATTGCTATAGTATGTGGGCGTCGTGTCGGTCGAGTCTTGCCCATTATGAGTGGCGAGCAAAGTCACCCCTTGATACGCCTTGTAGCCGTATATAAGTACTTGGTATGTGCCAGCTTCTCTCACATCCAAAGAGCAAGCCTCGCTATTACCTTCTTCAATTGATTTACAATCATTACTGCTTTTTGTGGGTATACCGCTGCGACGCACATACATATCCACATCGCCCGTGCCACCACTAAGCTCAAAAGTTACCTCTGTTGCATTCTCTGGAACGTCAAAGGTGTATATTTCGCTGGATTTACTCTCTCCAAATAATTCCTGCTTAGCGACGCCATTAACCAGCACTTTATCTCCAGCATCAGGGCCGCTACAACCTATATCCAAATACTCCTTTGCGGCTTGTGCATTCACTAATCCATAGCCGGTTAGGTTATCTCTACCTTGGGCTTCAAGATCGGTCGCTGTGGCCGTAAGCGCTCGTCGCACTTGCTGAGCCGAACATTGCGGGTGATAACTCCATACCAAGCCTGCGATACCTGAAACATGAGGCGCTGCCATAGAGGTGCCATTGTAGTACTGGTAATCCTCACCTCTAGTGACTTTGAGCGTCACATTCTCACCCACTTTTTCTGCCAGCTCTAACCCAAGTTGGCGATCGACAGTCACTGACACCAAACGATACTCATCATCATCGTCGAGTAAAAAGGGATTTTGCAGCCCAGAAAGCGCTTTGTTACTGAACACAATCGCCGCTTTGGCGCCAGCCTGATAACAAGCTTTAACTGGCTCAATCTCAGGCCTTACGTCAGGGCTTTGGTTAACAATGCGCTCGGTAAGACATATTTTGTCAGACATATCACCACAATCGTAGCTGCCAGAGGACACATCACACAGTGCAAGAGGCGCGGTGACACTGCCTTCAATAGGATCGGGTCTGTATGGGTCAAGCAGATTGGCTGGAACTCTATGTACCTTACGGTTATGAGGCACAACGCCTCGCTCAAAATAGTGACCATCACTCGAATGAATGTCGGCAAGCACGCCCTCACCCATGGTAACTGTCGATAAGATAGCAACGCCTGGCGCCGATATATCAACTTGATCGGTAGCTTGTGAAAATGCGGCATGATGATTTTGATTGTCCACTGCCGCAATCGACATCACCGAATCGTAAGATGCTGGGTAGCTGTGAGCGATATTGCCGCCATTGCCAGACGCTGCAATCAAAAGCACGCCATCATCATACAGAGATTGCAGAACATCACGCTCTGTTCGGCTGGCAATACTGCCTCCTAAACTCATGTTCACCACGTTCGCGCCATTGTCAGCGCAGGTTTGAACCGCTTTCATAAAGCTTGATGAATAGCCCCAACCAGACTCATTAAAGACTTTAACAATATGAAGATTCACATTTTGGTTGGGAAGTATGCCTTTCACTCCCTCACCATTGGCCATTGCGGCAATGATGCCAGCTACGTGAGTTCCATGCGCATTACCTGTCCCCGGGTATTTCCAAGATCCTGTACCACTATCATCGGTGCCGCTGACTCGGTTGCCACTAAGATCGTGATGCGTCATATCGTAGCCAGAATCGATAATGCATATGGTTCGATTGCCTGCATTCTCATCGCTCAACACCTGAGCATTTACCGCAGTATATCCCCAAGGTATGGTTTCACTGAACAAATAACGAGGTGGGTCGACCTCAACATAATCAACTTGCTTATGCTTTTCTAACTTAGCGACTTGCTGTTGATCCATTTCCACACTAAACATCGAAGGGCCACTCAATGTTTCGATTTCTCGTGCGCTAGCTTGCTCAAGTACCACTTGATTAGACTGAGCAGCAGCGCGGGGAGAAACCGCCATTCGCATCGGTGAAGGGGGATTATCTTTAAACTTGACGATGTATTTTGTTGGAAGATTAGCCTGATTAAGCTCCGACACTTCTGCTGCTGCATTAAATGTAAAGCCTGCCATTGCCACTGTCATTGATGAAAGGAAACACATTCCTTTGTTTTTATTTATCATGTTGTGCATATGCTCTGATCCTTTTGAGCTATATTTATTGTTTTACTCTCTTGAATAGTCCGTTTATGAACATATCAGGAGATTCCTAGCTATATAGGACGCTCACAAAACAACCAACACTTTATAAAATATGAGAGCCATAAAACTCTAAGCAATCTATAAAACAACTGAATTAGTTAACATCAAAACATTCAATATCAAAAAAAGTGAGACATAAATCAACAAAAAGTGGATAATGACAACAATAAGTCGAGCTTTTATTCCATAAATGAGTCACTAAGTTTCTCAAAAACAAACCAAATCACAGCTCTACTTTTGCCTTACAAAGGCCATGTTTAAAACAAACTCGCTTAGAAATACCCTAATGTGGTTAAATAGAGACTAAGCGATAGCTGCCCGATAGAGACTGTCAGTGTGCGGCGTTTATATTCGATGAGGAAAGTCATTTGCTTGCTATTATTCGCCTGATTCTGGCTGCTGTATTTATTGTCTTTACGACACTATTTGCCTTGGTCTATTGCTTGTTTAGCCCAAGAAATCCAAAGCATGTATATTTTTTCTGTCGCTGGTTTAATCAGCTACAAAGAATTGTTGGCGTAAAGCTCATTCATAGAGGGCTTGAGAATGCACCAACGCCAGAGAAAAGCGTGTATATCTCCAATCACCAAAGCATCTATGATTTTGTCACAGACCCTGGAATGTTAAGGCCAAGAACCGTTTCTCTTGGTAAAAAAGATCTGCTTTGGTTGCCTTTCTTTGGCCAGCTGTATTGGATAACTGGAAATATCCTTATCAACAGAGAGAACAAGTCTCAAGCGAGAGATACCATCAAACAAGTCGCTGAAGCCATACATCGAAGAGATTTATCGGTTTGGGTCTACCCAGAAGGAACTCGTAGTAAAGGCCGGGGGTTATTGCCGTTTAAAACAGGCGCGTTCAGAATGGCCATTGAAGCGGGCGTGCCTATTACGCCAATGTGTGTCAGCACAACGCACAATAAGATTAACCTTAACCGAAGAAACAACGGCATTGTGATTGCCGAGATGCTAGAACCTATTGATGTGTCCAATTACAAATTGGAAGATGCTCGCAAGCTCGCACTGCATTGCCACCAGTTAATGTCAACCAAAATAAACGAGCTGGACAGAGAAGTTGCCCAGCTCGAAGCAGAAAAGTCGCATAGCAACAAAGCCGTTACTTTAAAATAAACTGATCCATCAGGGCCACCATACGGCCAATTTCAGGTTTGGTTAGGGTGTCATTGGCACCCAAAGCCAAGGCTTTTTCTCGGTTATCATCACTCATTAATGACGAGAACATGACAATCGGCATTTCTTTGTAAACATCCGATTCACGTAATCTCTTCACTAAGTGCATACCATCCATACGCGGCATCTCAACATCACTGACTACCGCATCAACAAGTTCACTGACAGGAACATCTTCTTTTTTTGCAGTTTCAGCAAGTTCTGTTAACTTGTCGTGCGCTTCACCACCATCTTTACAAGCAATGGTGTTGTAACCTGCTGAGCTCAATGTGTCTAGAATGAGATTTCGAATGAAAGCAGAATCGTCCACAACCATAATGGTTTTCGCATTACGCTTGGTGACCATTTTTTGGTTGAGATCAACACTCTTATCCATGGTAACATCGTATTTTTCCATACTCAGTTCAGGGTTGATATCTGCGATGATCTTTTCAAAGTCGAGGATCATGATAAGGTTCTTATCTTTGCGCACTACCGCGACAACGCAATCCTGCTCACCGGCTTCTAAGAACTGACTGGGGGATTCAACATCGTTCCAAGAAATCCTGTGGATGCGACTGATGCTGTCGATCAGGAATCCATTGGTCATACGGTTGAAGTCAGTGACAATCACAAACTTCTTGTCAATTTCTTTACTGGTTGGCACACCGAGCCAGCCTGCCAAATCGACCAGAGGAGTGAGTATATCTCGGGATGAAAATACCCCTATCATGTGCGGCTGAGCATTTGGATAATCCGATGTCTCAGGAACTTGAATAACTTCGCGCACTTTGGCCACGTTAATGCCGTAATAACAGGTTTTTTTCGAGCCATCTGGCATCTGTTTTTCCAAATGAAACTCAATGATCTCGAGTTCATTTGTGCCACTTTCTGTAAGAATTGTACTGCTTGAAGTGCTCATAATGGGTTTTACTCATTCTCGGTATCAATTACATGTACGTTGGGTCATCTCAAGCCCACGTAACTACCTTCATTGTGCTACTCCACCATTTACCCCGCAAATAAGTGAAGTAGAAGTAAACTATCTCATCTATCACTATAAATACTAGAATATTCCATCAATATCGTCGCAAGCTCCTGCCTCGCTCACACTATGAAGAGATATTCATTTCTTCTCAAAGTATAAGCCTCGCTTGAAAAACTTTCACCAGTGACATAAATCTGCTTTTTAATTAGCAAGTTAAAAACGCAGACCTGTGTATGTGCTGCCAAACATCCTTGTTAAAACGAAAACTAGCGAGTCATTTTTTTAACAAACACCACCACAAATAACGCCATAGTAAAGCTGCCAAGAAAGGCTTCAAATGCCGCAATAAACCTTGCAAAGCCTACCGGTGAAATATCTCCATAGCCAAGTGTTGTGAAAGTCACTACACTAAAATATATCGAATTAAGAAACTCAAACAAATAAAACTGCCAGCCGCTAAGCTCTTCGTATATTGGATGTGCACTTGTTGTATCGAGGAAAAAATAGGCTAAAGCACAAACTAAAATCAAAAAGATAGAAAACCCGACCACCCTCATCGGGTCTTCCCCATAACCACAAAACAAGTCAACGGTCTTGGATACAACTCGCCTAGCACTTAACCTTGGCATTTGGTAGCGTCTAAATCGCATTTCGCGCTTAAAAAAGTCACCTGCAATCTCAAATAGCCCCTGCGTTTCACATTGTTTACGTATGTTACGACACACTTCTTCCGCTTCTTGATACAAAGGCCCAACTTTATCGTATCGGCGAGCTTTGCGTGCCTCTCTCACTTGCTCTTCTTGCTTTATGGAGCGACCCCAATTGACATTTTCTAGCTTAGCTCTATCAAGATCAGCACCCAACAAGTTGCAATTATCTAACCTAGCGCAATGAAGGTTTGCTCCGACCATCTTAGTTTTCATCAAAGATGATCCCCGTAAATCGAGACCAAAAAAGTGAGCGTCGGTTAAATCGGCACGATAGAAATCTACGTCACGGCACGAATAACCATCTTTATTGCCTCTGTTAACTAGATTAACGTCTACTAGGTTTGTTCTTGCCAACTGAAATCCGTCTAAAGGTTTACCTTCTGCAGCCCACTTTTCAACCTTGTCTTTTACATCGTCTTTGCTTTTATCGACTTTGGGATCATGCCAGTAACATAGACCGGACTCCCCACACGGTTGATCGCAGCACCAGCCATCAGGATTTTGATAGCTGCATTGGCCTTGAGTCGATTCCATATAAACTGCCCTGTAAGCACCTCAGTAAATGCATCCTTATTGATAATACTAATTGTAGTGGTGAGTTAGACTCTGGCAAATGATATTTGTCCACTATTCCATAACCACTTGTTGTTTCAACCAACTTTTAAAAAGTTGCGTCTCTGGTGCTTCACAGTGAGTAATAATGAAATACCCAGCATTAGCATTAATGGCAGGTAAGGGAGCAACCAATTTTTGCTGCTTTATTTCATCATTTAACAGGGCTTTGCGAGCAAGAGCGACTCCCACACCAGCCTCTGCAGCCGCCATGGCCATATCGGTTCTATTAAAGAAATGTCCTTGACCCACATCCAGCTCAAGTTGATGCTTTTCGGCCCAATATAACCACTCTTGCTCTTTCAAAGCGCTTTGCCAAGGCATGGCATCGTGGAGCAAGGTGACATTTTCCCACACCAATTGAGTACTAGTGTTCAGCGTATTACATACTTTTCTGAAATAATCTGGACTCATCACAGGAATAAGGCATTCTTCCATCAATAGCTCAGCACCATCAAATTTATAAGGTATTGGTCCATAATCTATCGCGATATCAAAATCACGGCTGCTACTATTGACCAACGCTCCTTCGGCAAATATTTGCACCTGTATATTTGGGTGGGATTGCTGAAAGTCATCCAAACGTGGCACGAGCCACTTATAAGCAAGAGAAGGTGTCAGTTTAAGCCTGATGGGTTTACGACTTACCGCTTTAATTGCTTGCTCAATCGCTTCTTCAATAGCAGTTAAATGTGGATTAATTGAATCTAAAAGCTTACGCCCAAGGTCAGTCAAACGAATACCTCGGGCATGACGTTCAAACACCTGAAAGCCAAGCCGCTCTTCAACCAATTGCAGCTGCTGACTCACAGCACCAGTCGTGATGTTTAACTTGCTTGCTGCACTCGATAAGCTTTGATGCTGAGCGAGAATACTCACAAGATGAACACCACTCAATAAAGATGATTTCATACTTAGGTTTTAGTTTTTTTAAAAGGTAGTGTTAATTCTTCTCGATTGTTAACCAAATGTAAATCGTTCAGAGTAAGATAAAGTTGATAAAAAGGAGAAGATCACGGTGAAAGTCATTGTTCTAGGTAGTGGTGTAATAGGCCTAACCAGCGCGTGGTATTTGCAGCAATCAGGATGTGATGTGACTGTAATAGATAGGCAATCTCGCTCGGCGCAGGAAACCAGTTTTGCCAATGCAGGGCAAATTTCTTACGGCTACTCCTCTCCTTGGGCCGCACCTGGTATACCACTCAAAGCATTAAAATGGCTGATGGAAAAACACGCGCCTTTAAAAATAAAACCCAGCCTTGACCCAGATTTATTCAACTGGTCAACCAAGATGCTCCACCAATGCAAGATAGAACGATATCGCATTAATAAATCGCGCATGCTCAAAATCTCACTACACAGCAAAGAGTGTTTAAAAGAGTTAAACAACAAGTATCAAATAAACTACCAAGGGAGAAGTAAAGGTACCTTACAACTATTTCGCTCTCAAAAGCAGCTCAAGGCAGTGGAAAAGGACATCTCGCTGCTGGACGAGAGTGGTACACGTTATCAATTATTAGACAGTGCAGAATGCCTGAAACAAGAGCCTGGACTGACTAACATGCAAGGAAAACTGGCTGGAGGTTTATACCTTCCTGACGATCAAACAGGTGACTGTCATTTATTCTGCCAACAGCTTCAGGCACTGGCTCAAAAAGCGGGTGTGAGTTTTGTATTTGATACAGAAATCCATCAGCTAAATCTGAAGGGGCAACAAATCGATAATATCGAAACCTCCAAAGGCCGATTCACCGCAGACAAATTTGTCGTTGCGCTAGGCAGTTACTCAAAGCATTTTTTAAAACAAGTTGGTATAGTTCTTCCCATCTACCCCGTAAAGGGCTATTCACTCACCTTGCCCATCATAAATGAAGCTCATGCACCTAACTCAACCATTATGGATGAAAGCTACAAAGTGGCGGTCACTCGGTTTAATAACCGCATACGTGTCGCGGGTACGGCTGAACTTGCTGGCTTTGACTCCTCCCTCTCCAGTAAACGACTCTCAACGTTAAACCATGTGGTCTCTAACTTATTTCCTCATGGTACGGATCTCTCAAAAGCTGAATATTGGACAGGGCTTCGACCTATGACACCAGACGGCACACCTATCATAGGAGAAACCCCAGTTAAAAATCTTTACACGAATACAGGTCATGGCACCTTGGGCTGGACAATGGCTTGCGGCTCTGCCGACATACTTACCCAGATCATTACTCAGCCATCGATAAAACAGTACGCACAGCTAAGCATGCATCGATATACAACTGATATAAATGAATATGCCCATATTTAACCAACACCTAGGTGTTAATTAAATGTTTCAAAAAACATAAAAACATTATTACCAATGATTTAAAGCTATTTAACCACGAAGAGCTTTACTGGTTTTAAGATTAAATTTTGTTTAAAAAATGACATTAAATCAATAATTAGTCAGTAATAGGCATCAATAAAAGCCATGCAGATCTTGTAAAGTGCATCCTCCGTACGCCCAATACTCTAACACCGCACGGTTTAACGTTTGCGTCATATTTTGTGCCTGAGCTCACGCAAACCAACTTTAGAACATAAAAAATTTAACAATGGAGTTACAAAAAGGTTAATATCCAGAGCGCAAACCACCAATCATAATAAAACAGGGAAAATACTTATGCAGTCATTAGTTGATTTTCTGAATGGAATTATCTGGAGCCCCGCATTAATTTATCTGTGCTTGGGAGCAGGATTGTTCTACTCAATCATGACGCGATTTGTCCAAATTCGCCATTTTAGCGAGATGTGGCGACTACTTCTTTCAGGAAAAAGTTCATCTAAAGGAATTTCATCTTTCCAAGCGCTTGCAGTTTCATTATCGGGAAGAGTCGGTACAGGGAATATCGCAGGTGTTGCGGCAGCTATTGGCTTTGGCGGACCTGGTGCTGTTTTTTGGATGTGGGTTGTTGCGTTTTTTGGCGCTGCTACGGCTTATGCAGAATCAACCCTAGCTCAAATCTATAAAGAAGAAGATAACGGCGAGTTTCGTGGTGGTCCTGCTTATTACATAGAAAAAGCTACGGGTCAAAAATGGTATGCTTGGGTTTTCGCAATCGCTACTATATTCGCTTGTGGCTTTCTACTACCAGGCGTACAGTCAAACAGTATCGGTAATGCCGTTGAAGGAGCGTTTGGCTCAGGAAGCATGGTAGAAACAGCAATAGGCACCTTTAGTTTTGCGAAGATTTTCACTGGTACCGTCATCTCCGTCATTCTTGCATTCATCATTTTCGGCGGCGTGAAGCGAATTGCTAACTTTACCCAGATCGTTGTTCCTTTCATGGCACTCGCGTACATCATCACAGCGTTTGTGATCATCTTACTCAACATTGAACAAGTCCCTACAGTCTTTGCAATGATCATTGGTGATGCCTTTACTCCAATGGCTGGTGTAGGTGCTGCCATCGGTTGGGGTGTAAAACGAGGGGTATATTCTAATGAAGCCGGCCAAGGAACAGGGCCTCATGCAGCTGCTGCAGCAAGTGTTGATCACCCTGCTCAGCAAGGCTTAGTGCAATCATTCTCTATCTATATCGACACCCTGCTTGTGTGCTCTGCAACTGCATTTATGATCATCATAACCGGTGCGTATAATGTACATGGCGCTGAAGGCTTCTTGGTGCAAAACGTGGCAGCCGACATCGCCGCCAATGGCCCAATGTTCACACAAATGGCAATTGAAAGTGCGCTTCCAGGTATAGGAAAGCCGTTTATTGCTGTTGCTCTGTTCTTCTTCGCCTTCACAACTATTCTTGCTTATTACTACATCGCAGAAACAAATGTGGCCTATATCCGTCGCCACATCAAAGTTAATGGATTGATGTTCATACTAAAAGTGGCGATGATAGCCGTTGTGTTCTACGGTACAGTAAAGACAGCCAACTTAGCATGGGCAATGGGTGATGTAGGTGTTGGCCTAATGGCATGGCTGAACATCGTCGGTATCTTGATTATTTTCTTTATGGCCAAACCAGCGTTGAAAGCGTTGCATGATTATGAAGAACAACAAAAGCAAGGTGTCACCGAATACACATTCAACCCAGTCAAGCTTGGCATTAAAGGTGCTGATTATTGGGAAGATAAATACCGTCGTAAGACAGGTAAGGAACCTACAGTAGAGGTCGAGTCTAAGCCAGTAGAACAACCCTCGACCTAACAATATTTAATAAGATAAAAAGCAGTGGTTAAAAAAAGGGGTTAGCAATACGCTAACCCCTTTATATTTTCTGCCTTAAAATTTAAGGGCATTGAATTTCATCCCAATACCAATTTGAGCTAAGAGGGGTGTCCCAAACTCCAGGTCCATTTTTGGCAATAAAACATTTTCCCTGATGAGTCACCTTATCACCATTGTTCACTTGGGTAACGCCTTCTTGCCAAAGTATGAATTCATCGGGATTAGGGATTGTGGGACCATCTGATAGCTTTTGCCAAGGCCCACCTAAATCTGGCCTATCTCCTTTTGTCCACCATTTTGCTTTATAGGTAATTTGCTGGTAGGTGACTTCCTCACCTACCATATATTCCTTATTGGCGTTCCATTCATTTCTTTTATTTGAATCGGGGTCGTCAAGCTGGTCAACAATACGAACTTCTGGCCACTGAGCATGAGACTGATAGAAGTTAGTCACACACTTTTCATAATCCCCATCGACAAGTGCCGAATACGCAGTTTGAAATCCCACCAAGTCACATTCAAATGAATAACCTTCAGGGCGATCAGGGTAGTATTTCCAATTACCATCCCAATTGGTGTAAAGCACATCCTCTGCTCCATCAAGATTAAGGCTGCCGTAGGGGGTTTGCTGCCAGCATGTATCTTTTTCATCTGGGCTAAGAGGGATCTGATAGTGAGACGATAGGCCTCTCCAGTACTTTATTCGATTAACTGGCTGACCTTTATCTTTATTCTGCGCACCGCACTCTATTCCTCCATTAATAATATTGATTGTGGTGCCAAAACCATAACCTATACCCGCATCCAGCTCTCGCAGAGATGGCTGCCAAGTACCATCAATGACATGCAACATGGCAGGTTTGGGCGCTTGGGGGGTGAGGAAAAACCAGATAGCGGAAGCCAAGTTAAGCCATGAATCTGCGACTAAGCCGGGGTTGTTAAGTAACACTGTCGCATCACCATCAAACATCACCTCAGAAAAGGCCCCATAGTTAAAGTGATAAGATAGTTGTTTGGCTCCTCGCCCAAAATACCCTTGCCCCACACCACACGGCCATTTTTTATTCTGCCAATTATTCTCGCCGCACCCTGTGGTGTAGCCAATATCACCCTCAGACCACCCCATCTCTCGCACATGAACCAAAGCTTGCTGCCATTCTTCTAATCCAAGTGGGTTATCCGAGGTATTATCTTTGGCAATATGCCCGCCAGTTTCCTGAGCAAAATGAGCAAATGCCGTGATGATAGAGCGCTTACAAATCGCATCTGAGTCCCGATCATCCGTATATTGACCGCAAAATGCAGGAAACTTCCCTATTGCTCGCAAAAAGCGGGTATAGCTGTATTCAGGTGCTGCCATATGAGTGAGAAAATCCCACTCCTGTTTTGGAAAGACTCGTTCTGCACGCTTAACGTTGCTCGGATTACTATTTAATCCTGGACTGATAGCTTCAACAATCGAATTAGACGCAGTCCTGAGCGCTTGGGACCAAACTTGGTACATAGGACTGGACGCTTTGGCTTGTTCGACTTTTTCAATATCAGAACGTTTAATAACGTATCCCGTTGGATTAAGGGGATCAGGCTGGATATTCATTACAGCCCAGCTTGCAGAGGTGGCGAAGGTACATAAGGTTGCAACTAAATAACTTGCGTTTCTCATCACACTTTTCCTTGTCATTGAGGGCAAGAAAAGATTAGAGAAGGCCAAACAAATATTCATTGCACTAGCATTAAGCAAACCTTAAGTTGCGAGTGACTTTGGAGTTATAAAGAGCAAAAAAGAGCTGAGGCCATAAAAAATGCAATATGGCTTCAAAAATACTCTAGAGCTAATGAGACGAGTAAAATTAGCTCAAAGACAAGAAAGCCAGCTTAATGCTGGCTTTGAAAAACAAATTATCTGGCGTTATTCCCATTCAATCGTCGCTGGTGGTTTGCCAGAGATATCGTAAACCACGCGAGAAATACCATCAATTTCGTTGATAATACGATTAGAGACTTTACCCAAGAAATCGTATGGTAGGTGGGCCCAATGTGCGGTCATAAAGTCGATAGTTTCTACCGCTCGCAGTGAAACAACCCAGTCGTACTTACGACCATCGCCCATCACACCGACAGAGCGAACAGGTAGAAATACGGTAAAGGCTTGAGATACCTTATGATACAAATCTGCTGCGTGAAGCTCTTCAATGAAAATAGCATCTGCTCGACGAAGCAAATCGCAGTATTCTTTTTTCACTTCACCCAGTACTCGAACGCCAAGGCCGGGACCTGGGAAAGGATGACGATAAAGCATGTCATATGGAAGGCCAAGTTCTAAACCTATCTTACGCACTTCATCTTTAAATAGCTCGCGAAGTGGCTCGACAAGTCCCATTTCCATATCATCGGGTAAACCACCCACGTTGTGGTGGGATTTAATTACATGCGCTTTACCTGTCTTAGACGCAGCAGATTCAATCACATCCGGATAGATGGTACCTTGTGCTAACCATTTCGCATTCTTAAGCTTCTTCGATTCCTCATCAAAGACATCAACAAACACATGACCTATGGTCTTGCGCTTATCTTCAGGATCAGCTTTACCCTCAAGTGCGGACAAAAAGCGCTCCTCTGCATCCACTTTTATGATGTTAAGGCCAAACTTATCGCCAAACATGTCCATGACTTGTTGGCCTTCATTCAATCTCAGTAGGCCATTATCAACAAATACACAGGTTAACTTATCGCCGATGGCACGGTGCACTAGCATAGCGACAACAGACGAATCAACGCCACCAGACAGACCAAGAATAACCTCGTCACTGCCTACTTGCTCTTTAATGCGTGCAACGGCATCTTCAATGATCGATTCTGAAGTCCAAAGACGCTCACAACCACAAACGCCAAGCACAAAGTTTTCCAGCATTTGTAGCCCATTTTTGGTGTGGGTTACTTCTGGGTGAAATTGAACACCAAAGTATTTTTTCTCTTCATTGGCCATCGCAGCGTAAGGACAGGTTTCAGTCTCACCTACCTTAACGAAACCCTCTGGGATTTCGACCACTTTATCGCCATGGCTCATCCAAACATCTTGAGTTGCTTCAAGATCTTTAAAGATTGAGGACTCTCCAGAGACTTCTACAGCAGCATAACCAAATTCACGTTCATCAGATGTAGAAACCTTACCGCCCAACTGCTCGGCCATGGTTTGCATGCCATAACAAACGCCAAGCACAGGTACACCAGAATCAAACACATATTGAGGAGCACGGGGTGAGTTGTCTTCGGTCACGCTCTCTGGGCCACCAGAAAGAATAATACCATCTGGGTTAAATTCACGAATATCGGCTTCATCAACATCCCAGCTCCACAGCTCACAATAAACGCCTATTTCACGAACGCGGCGAGCAACAAGTTGGGTGTACTGGGAACCGAAGTCCAAGATCAGAATTCGTTGGTCATGGATATTTTTAGTCATTTTGAACAGTCTTATAAGCTTTATATTAAAACTGAGGCGAGCATACTCGCCTCTTAATTGATTCGTTAAGCTGGGG
Organism: Vibrio tetraodonis; assembly: GCF_003350295.1. Lineage (GTDB taxonomy): Bacteria > Pseudomonadota > Gammaproteobacteria > Enterobacterales > Vibrionaceae > Vibrio > Vibrio tetraodonis. The sequence goes on along the minus strand of NZ_QLYY01000015.1, from coordinate 60,719 downwards.
CTAACATTTTAGGTTGTGTTACTTGTGTTTTGGCAACTTGAAGATTTGAAAAGCAATCGTGGTTACTATCGCCACTACAACTTTCTGATCATTTTTCAAACGGCCAATCAGCAACTATTATCCTAAACGGTAGTTTGGTGCTTCTTTAGTAATTTGCACATCGTGCACGTGGGACTCTTTCATTCCCGCACCTGAGATACGCACGAACTCAGCTTTAGTGCGCATATCTTCAACCGTCGCGCTGCCTGTTAAGCCCATGCTTGAACGTAATCCACCCATTTGTTGGTGAACAATTTCTTTCAAACGACCTTTATAAGCGATTCTGCCTTCGATACCTTCAGGCACAAGCTTATCGGCTGCATTATCCGACTGGAAGTAACGATCCGAAGACCCTTGAGACATAGCACCCAAAGAGCCCATTCCACGATATGCCTTGTAGGAGCGACCATTGTAGAGAATAACCTCGCCAGGTGCTTCTTCTGTGCCCGCAAACATAGAACCGACCATGACACATGACGCGCCAGCCACAATCGCTTTACAGATATCACCAGAAAAACGAATACCGCCATCGGCAATCACAGGAATTCCGTATTCATTTGCTACTTCTGCAGCATCCGCAATCGCTGTAACTTGAGGAACACCTACACCAGTTACAATACGCGTTGTACAAATAGAGCCTGGACCAATGCCTACTTTAACAGCACTTACCCCTGCTTCGATAAGCGCCAGTGCGCCAGCGCCAGTAGCAACGTTACCACCAATAATATCGAGGTCAGGATAAGCCGTTCGAGTTTCTCGAATACGATTAAGTACACCTTCAGAGTGGCCGTGAGACGAGTCAATTAATAAAACATCGACCCCAGCTTCAACCAATGCAGCAACACGCTCTTCATTACCTGGACCTGCGCCCACAGCGGCACCAACACGCAAACGACCTTGGTCATCTTTACATGCGTTTGGTTTACGTTCTGCTTTGTGGAAATCTTTAGCAGTGATCATCCCAGTAAGTTGGAAATCACGGTTAACAACTAGTACTTTTTCAACGCGCGCTTCGTGCATTTTCTCTTGCACTTCTTCGCGAGTGGCACCTTCTCTTACTGAAGCAAGGCGCTCTTTTGGCGTCATAACCGCTTCAACTTTTTTAGATAAATCAGTTACAAACCTAACATCTCGACCAGTAATGATACCAACCAATTCATTAGTGTCTGTTACCACTGGGAAGCCAGCAAAGCCGTGTTTTTCTGTCAGTGCGATAACATCAGCAATGGTTGCGTCTGGGTTAACGGTTACCGGGTGAGACACCACGCCCGCTTCAAAGATCTTCACTTGATGAACCATCTGAGCTTGCTGCTCTATGGACATGTTTTTATGAATAAATCCAATACCGCCCTCTTGAGCAAGCGCAATAGCTAAACGCGCCTCAGTGACCGTATCCATGGAGGCCGAGATCATTGGGATATTCAGAGTAATATTTTTGGTCAGCCGAGTGCGAAGATCAGCTGTGTTTGGGAGAACGGTGGAGTGTGCTGGCACTAGCAATACATCGTCGAATGTCAGCGCTTCTTTGGCAATTCTTAGCATTTGCAATATCTCACAATAAAAGGAGTAAAAGGACAATCCAACCTCATCGTTTCGCGTAATGAGTGCAGTGTAGTGATAAAACTTTACTACATTTGGATTAGATATTGCGGACGGATTATACGGCTAACGCAATCGATTTACTACAAATTTTTTTATTTTTTTCTTGCATTATCCCCCTTGATATGTATTATATTGCCGCTAATCTCCATACTCACGTCTATGAGACTTCCAGTGTCCTCTCTGACTAACCAAAATATATTCACCGTCTCACGCTTAAATGCTGAAGTTCGACTTTTGCTCGAAAATGAAATGGGCATAGTCTGGCTAGTGGGCGAAATATCAAACTTCTCTGCCCCAGTTTCCGGCCATTGGTACCTCACTCTTAAAGACTCTCGCGCACAAGTTAAATGTGCAATGTTTCGCGGTAACAATCGGCGCGTGACTTTTAAACCTCAAAATGGTCAGCAGGTACTTGTTAAAGCGCGCTTATCACTTTATGAACCTCGCGGCGATTATCAATTAATCATTGAAAGTATGCAGCCTGAAGGCGATGGGCGTCTGCAACAAGAGTTTGAAAAACTGAAACTCTTGTTAGCCGCTGAAGGGCTTTTTGCTCAAAGCAGTAAACTAACGCTACCAGAGCATCCTAAACGTGTCGGCATCATTACCTCAAAGACAGGGGCAGCACTGTATGACATTCTTGATGTACTGAAACGCCGTGATCCATCCTTAGAAGTGGTGATTTACCCAACTATGGTTCAAGGTGAAGAGGCATCGATTCAAATAGCTCAAGCTATCGGATGCGCTAACAGCCGCAATGAATGTGACGTATTAATCTTAGGTCGTGGAGGCGGGTCTCTTGAAGACTTGTGGTGCTTTAACAATGAAATTGTCGCCCGCACCATAGCAGCAAGTCAAATTCCAATCATAAGTGCGGTTGGTCACGAAGTAGATGTCACCATCAGTGATTTTGTTGCCGATTTACGCGCACCGACCCCTTCAGCTGCAGCCGAATTGGTTAGCCGTGATAATAGTCATAAGTCACAAACACTCAATAACTTGATCAATAAGTTACAAGCAAGGTTTGGTCATTACTTAACTAGGAATAAGCAAGTTATCACTGGGCTGCAGCACAGATTAGAAAGACAGCATCCAACCTATCAGCTTCAGCAGCAAAGCCAGCGACTTGATGAACTCTCGATGCGCTTAACTAGAGCAATGCAGAGTAATTTAGCGGCGCAGAGCCAACATATTGAACGTCAGCAGTATAAACTGCAACTACATACGCCAAGTCACTATATTCAAGAGCAAAGATCAGCATTGGAAAGGCTCGAACACAAGCTTATCGCCTCAATGGATAAAAATCTTCTCAAAGCTCGTCATCAACTCTCACTAGCGGGCGAAAAGCTCGATACGGTTAGTCCTTTAGCAACACTAAAACGCGGTTACTCTATCAGCCAAACAGAATCTGGCCGAATTATTACAAGTTCAGAGGATGTAAGATCAGGTGATATCCTAGTGACTCGCCTCAATGATGGTGAGATTCGATCGACAGTCTCATAAACATTATGTCTTAACGAGTACGAACCGCACTTTAGATTTGGACTTTAGCTCGTTACACTGGTTGCAAAAATAATTACTTGCACCGCAAGCCAAAAGCTTTTCAAGCTGAGATTGGCAATCTGGGCAATATGCCTGTTTGTCAAACTCCATTTGACACTGCTCACAGTGATATTTCCCCTTCCATTTTAGCTCAACATCACAATCAGGACATTGAATCATAGATACACCTTTAATCTTGTCTAATCACCATTGTCCATCTTAACCTCAAAGATTAATCTACCGAATGATCCATATCACGCAAGGACAGGATCCTTATCCGATCGTAGGCTAAATCCATTTTGATCAGCGATCTGGCCATAAAAGAATATTTATATCACCACACACCGAAAGCATAAGTTACATATCCTGTTTTTGGATTTAAAATAGAATAAAAAACCAAAATTTAATATTTAAATGGCTATTATTAGAATATTAAAAAATGATCTAATAATTACTAAGTGGAAGTTACGTGTGTGAGCATTTCAATATTTTGTTCGTCTACCTGGGTTAAAGACACTTGAATCTGCTTATATTCCTGCAAGTTTCGCACATGTGTTCCTCCACAAGGTATCTCGGCAATACTACTCTCACCTAGATCGCATTGCCAATAACGAGAGTCTGTCAAAGTGTCACCACAGCATTTCATGCTGATATCAGCCTTAAAATTTAGCCATTGTGCTATTTGGTGGTTTACTGCTGCTTCAATATCTTTAAGATTGTCGAGAAGCTCTGCACTATTTAGCCCTCTTTTACGTAACGTCTTGCCCAAACGATACGTATCATGGCACTGCTCTGGTGTAACAAAACTTGACTGCTGAGCGTAACTATTAAAATCACAATATCCATGAGTATCTTTACGTTCTGCATCTTTACGCCAATATCTTTGCACAGCGAGAGCTTTATTAAGAGCAAGAGAGGCAAGATGACCCGCACTGTGTCCGCGGCTAAGCGCTTGCTGATACGCTTTATCCACCTTTAACGACACTGGCTGACCTATGGATAAATCCACCTTTTTCTTCTCCAAGCAATGAACCACAACAAAACTCCAACCATCTTCGTCACGTCGTACAGGTATCTCAGTGCCTACAAATAATTCTCCGCTCAATGAATCAACCGCTCCAACAAGACAATCAACAACCGGATATTCTTCTAACCACCCTCTGTCTGCTGGGTGATCAGGCCAAATATGGCTAACTGGATGGAAAGGCGTTGCTTGGGTTACGACATAGCAATAGTTTTCATCACTTTCTATCATCTGAACCGCTGAGCTCAAACTCCAAATATCATGGCAAAAGTGAATGACTGTGGGTGTGACTGACATAGGGTCTCCTAAATAAAAAAAGCGCCTCTTGTATTAGGCGCTTCTCACTATTTCTTTCGATTTTTCATCATGCCCACTAGGCGTTTGCGTTTACGCTCTTGAGATAATGTCATCTTATTCGATTTACCCTCGAAAGGGTTTTCACTGCTTTGGAACTGGATGCGAATTGGCGTACCCATGATCTCGAGTGACTTACGGTAATAATTCATCAGATAACGTTTGTAAGAGTCTGGAAGCTCGTTCACTTGGTTACCATGAATCACAACTATCGGTGGGTTGTATCCGCCTGCGTGGGCATACTTAAGTTTTACTCGACGGCCACGAACTAAAGGCGGCTGATGATCTTCAGTCGCCATCTTCATGATACGCGTCAATACTGAAGTTCCGACACGTGTCGTTGCTGATTTGTAGGCTTCTTGAACCGACTCAAATAAATGCCCAACGCCCGTACCATGAAGTGCAGAAATAAAATGAATACGCGCAAAATCAACAAAACCTAAACGGCGATCAAGCTCTTTTTTCACATGCTCTTTCACATCCGATTCTAAGCCATCCCATTTGTTTACCGCGATAACGATTGAGCGCCCGGCATTTAACGCAAAGCCCAATAAACTTAAGTCTTGGTCAGAGATGTTTTCACGCGCATCGATAATTAATAAAACGACGTTCGCATCTTCAACGGCTTTCAGGGTTTTAACCACAGAGAATTTTTCCACCGTTTCATTGATACGTTTGCGACGACGAACACCTGCCGTGTCAATTAAAACGTATTCACGATCATCACGCTCCATAGGGATATAAATCGAATCACGAGTCGTTCCCGGCATATCGTAAACAACCACACGTTCTTCACCCAAAATACGGTTAGTAAGAGTCGACTTACCTACATTGGGGCGGCCAATAATCGCTAACTTTATGGGCTGATCTTGAAGGCGTTTAAACTCTTCTTCTGCTTCTTCTTCGGTATAATCCAGCTTCTCTTCATCTTCGTCGATAAAGTCAGTCAGATCCTCGATTTCCCCGTTTACTTCCTCTGCCATTTTTTCTGCAAATGGATTTAGAGCACGGTCGATCAAAGCCCCAACACCGCGACCATGAGCTGCTGCAATTTGATACATTTGTTCTACACCGAGTTGCCAAAAATCAGCCGAAGCAGCATCAGCATCGATACCATCGACCTTATTGACTACTAGCATTGATGGCTTTTCAATTTTTCGCAAATGGTTTGAAATAGCAATGTCAGCTGGGGTTAAACCAGCTCTACCATCAACCATAAACAGCACTACATCAGCTTCATCAATGGCCGCTAGTGACTGCTCAGCCATCTTAGTTTCCACGCCTTCTTCAGTGCCATCGATACCACCAGTATCGATCACAATAAATTCGTGTTCACCAAGCTTGGCTTGCCCATATTTACGGTCACGAGTTAAACCAGGGAAATCCGCAACCAAAGCATCGCGAGTACGTGTTAGTCGGTTAAACAACGTTGATTTACCAACGTTTGGACGCCCTACTAGAGCAACTACAGGTACCATAACAACCTCTACAATATTCTTTTCTTTATGTAGTTATAGGTAACAACTCAAGGCCAACACCTTCAATGAGACTGTTACCTATAACCACATTAATCTACCAATCTCTAAAACAAACAAACGGCTCCAAACTGTCGCCAGAAAGGAGCCGAATGTGAATTGTATCACATGATCACTTGGTCAGGGTTAGTTTCTTTACTTGACCATTTCTAGTCACAACAAGATACCCGTCATCAACCTTAATCGGTGCCACAGCAAAGCCACTACTATTGATTTTCTGCTGCGCAACAAATTCTCCAGATTCTCTATCTAACCAGTGCAAGTACCCTTCGGTATCACCCACAACTAAGTAGTTTTCTATGATAACAGGAGCCGTTAACAGACGGTTTTCCAATTGTTCATTGGTCCACAACTCAGTACCGCTTCTTGCATCCACAGCAACAAGATGATCTTTGGCCGTGACTAAGTAAATACGCCTTGTGTCACTCGCTAAATCAGTTGATGAAGAGTACTTACGTTTCCATACTGGTTTACCCGAGCGTAAATCCAAAGCCGTCAATTGGCCGTTATAACCCACAATATATAAGGTACTACCCAAAATAAGTGGTGATGCATCCACATCCACTAAGCGATCAATTTCTGTCGCACCTAAAGGCGTGCCTATCGGTTGCTGCCAAATCAACTGACCTCGCTCTACAATGGCAGCGGCTAAACGCCCACCAGCTGTACCCCAAAAAACACCACCGGACACAGTCACAGGCTTACTATTGCCACGCAAAGTCAAATTCGGCACTTCGGTACTTATCGTCCACTTTACATCACCAGTTGATTGTTCGAGGGCGATCAGCATACCTGTCGTAGTATGGACCATAACTAGGTTGTCATCCGTTGCAGGAGCCGCTAATACTTCCCCTTCTACATCGACTCGCCAGTTTACTGCACCGGTTTCTTCATCAAGCGCGATAACTTGACCATTTTCACTACCGATGAAAATTTGGCTGTAACCAGCAGTAATTCCACCCGATAAGCGAGATGGTACATCTTGCTCGAGATCTTGCTGCCACAGAGTACGACCATTTTCAGGGTTAAGTGCTTTTACCAAGCCCTCTCGACTGGCAACGAACACCTTGTCATAAGCGTATTCAGGAGTAAGTTTAGAAAAGTAGTGTTCAACGCCATCACCAATACTGGCACTCCAAAGGCTTTTAGGAGTAAACTCACTATTTACCTTGGGCACTGGCGCCATTATGACAGTATCTTCTTCACTAGCACAACCAGCGAGGATGCCGACAATTGCTGCAGATGCGATTGCCCGCTTAAGCATTTTTTTCATGCATTGATCCTTATTTCGCCAGATCGTCCAGTTTCATTTGTAATGTCTGGCTAACATCTTCAGCCTGCTGAGCTTCTACATAGGCCGTATAAGCGCCCTCTGAATCACCTTTACGAAGCAGGATATCTCCTTTTAATTCAGCCACTCTTCCAGACCAACTATCATCGGTAATGGAAGAAAGCTCAGCCAAAGCAGCATCAAAATCACTTTGTTCCAACTTTAAACGAGCAAGGCGGAAGGTAATCACAGAAGATAAAGCTTGGTCTTCAGTCGCCGATTTAGCCCACTCTAGTTGAGCCAAAGCCTCATCGAATTCTCCCGCTTCTACTTGGACTTTAGCCAGTTGAAGCGCTGCTAGAACTGCGTATTGGCTGTCGTTATTGGCATCAATAAAAGTTTGTAAAGCAGCTTCACCTTGAGTATTGTTCTCTGTTAACTGCTGAACAGCTTTGGTATAACTCTCAGAAGCAGTCTCTTGTGCAGTTGTCACTGAGTCTTGATAATAGCGCCAACCAAATAGGCCGCCCAGACCAATGACTGCGCCTAAAATGACTGATTTTCCATTCTCTTTCCACCAGTCTTTAATCGCTTCAACCTGTTGTTCTTCAGTATCGTAGAGTTCCACTTCCTGCCCTCATAAATCTAAAAAATGGCGACATCAGCCGCCACTTTTAATGTGAAATTGTATTTAAATTAGCTCTGCCAATTTAGCAGCGACATCACTTTGCTTGCATGTCTCTTGAGTGCCGCCAAGTAAATCTTTGAGAACGACTGTGTCTTCTGCTACCTCATTCTCACCCAGAACTAAAGCAACCACAGCACCGACTTTATCAGCCCGTTTAAACTGCTTCTTAAAATTACCGCCGCCAAAATGGGTCATCACTCGAAGACCATCAATACGTTCGCGAAGATCTTCAGCAAGCTTCAAACCAGCTATCATGGTTCCTTCACCCGCAGTGACCATATAGACATCGACAGCACGACGTACATCCGTAAGCTCAAGTGTCTCTAGCATTAGAACCAATCGCTCTAACCCCATAGCAAAACCAACGGCTGGAGTCGACTTACCGCCTAACTGCTCAACAAGGCCATCATAACGGCCACCGGCACATACTGTTCCTTGAGCACCCAGATTCTCGGTTACCCATTCAAATACGGTACGGTTGTAATAATCCAGTCCACGAACCAAACGTTCATTGACTCTGTATTCGATGCCTGCTGCGTCAAGAAGTTCACACACACCTAAAAAGTGTTGTTTGGATTCATCACTTAGATAGTCAGACAGTCTTGGAGCATCCGCCAACATCGCTTGTACTGCCGAGTTCTTACTATCCAGCACTCGAAGTGGGTTAGTATGCATGCGGCGCTTACAATCGTCATCTAAAACATCGATGTTTTGCTCCAAAAACGCGACCAAAGCCGTACGGTAATTTGCGCGATCTTCTAATGAGCCAATTGAGTTAAGTTCTAAACGTACATGCTTATCAATACCTAACTCTCGCCATAAGCGGGCAGTCATCATAATGAGTTCAGCATCGACATCAGGGCCGTCTAAGCCAAAAATTTCCACACCACACTGGTGAAACTGACGATAGCGCCCTTTCTGCGGTCTCTCATGGCGGAACATTGGCCCCATATACCAAAGGCGCTGTTCTGAGCGGTCAATCAAACTATTTTCAATACAAGCTCTCACACAACCCGCAGTCCCTTCTGGACGAAGAGTCAGGCTGTCACCATTGCGGTCATCAAAGGTATACATTTCTTTTTCAACTACATCGGTCACTTCACCGATTGCTCTACTAAAGAGATGCGTCATCTCAACAATTGGCATACGTATTTCAGTACACCCGTAAGAGCTAACGACTTTCTTGACTGCGTTTTCTAATTTTTGCCACAACGCAGACTGGGTCGGAAGGCAGTCATTCATGCCTCGAATTGCTTGGATTTTTTTTACCACAATATTTACCGTAATTTAGGTGATCTGAGATTAATCTTTGACTTTCACATCAATGCGATTTTGTGTATCCATAACAGAAGCTTTTGCACGAATTTTTGCTTCCAATTGATTAACTAAATCATCGTTATCAAAGCGCTCTTTTTGACGTTTACCGTCTTCGTAAAAGGCACTCTTTTTGTTACTGCCAGCAAGGCCGAGATGGGAAACTTCTGCTTCACCTGGTCCGTTAACCACGCACCCAATAATGGAGACATCCATAGGGGTAATTATGTCCTCAAGTCGCTCTTCTAATGCATTCACCGTGTTAATAACATCGAACTCCTGACGAGAACAACTTGGGCAAGCGATAAAGTTAATACCTCTGGAGCGAATTCGCAGCGATTTAAGTATATCGAATCCAACTTTGATCTCTTCAACAGGATCAGCTGCAAGAGAAATACGTAACGTATCGCCGATGCCTTCAGCCAACAACATCCCTAGTCCAACAGAAGATTTTACTGCTCCCGCTCTAGCACCACCCGCTTCTGTAATCCCTAGATGAAGCGGCTGATCGATTTTTTTCGCTAACAAGCGATATGAATCGACTGCAAGAAAAACATCCGATGCCTTCACACTGACTTTAAATTGGTCAAAGTTAAGACGATCTAAAATATCCACATGACGCATGGCTGACTCCACCAATGCTTCTGGCGTTGGTTCTCCATATTTCATTTGGATATCTTTTTCTAACGAGCCGCCATTGACACCAATTCGAATCGGAATATTTTTATCACGTGCACAGTCTACAACAGCTCTGATGCGGTCTTCCTTACCAATATTACCCGGGTTAATGCGTAAACAATCCACACCATATTCTGCAACTTGCAAGGCAATGCGGTAATCAAAGTGAATATCGGCGACTAATGGAACAGATACTTGCTGCTTTATTTGTTTAAATGCTTCCGCCGCTTCCATGGTAGGAACCGAAACGCGTACAATATCTGCACCCACATTTTCTAAAGATTTAATTTGGGCAACAGTCGCTTCAACATCTGTTGTTCTTGTGTTTGTCATCGACTGCACAGCGATTGGAGCGCCATCACCGATGGGTACATCGCCCACATAAACACGGGTGGACGGGCGACGTTTGATAGGAGATTGGTATTGCATAGTTACTTCTAGGGTAAGGTGAACCTTGCTACTTTACCAGAAGTATACCCAGAGAGGTCAATAGGTTCACTTGATAAAGTTATTGATACATTTTCCGGCGCTCCCAAAATGACTTTATAAGGAGGATTGCCGCTGAGCTGGATACCTTGGCCTGCTTTTTTAATACCAGTTGCCAGCGTCTTGCCAGTTGAGTCTTTGACTTGAATCCAGCAGTCATCACTAAAAGACATTTCCAGTAAGTTAGCGACTATGTCAGCTGCTGCTTGCTCAGGCTGGGGCTGCTTTTCTTGTTCCTTCGAGGAAGTTTTTGCCGTTTCCAAGGTATTAGTTTCAGGTTTAGAAGATGTCTCTACTGGTGTGTTAGAAACGACTGGCTCAACTGGTGTGTTAGAAACGACTGGCTCAACTTTGCTTTGTTCTACAGGAGTTTGCTCCTTCGAGCTTTTGATTGCCTTGACGACTTTCTCGGGCTCCACTTGCGAGGCAACTTGAGTGGTCACCTCTTCTAAGGGCTGCTCGACAAGCTTTGACTCTTGCGGTTGAATTTCACTTGAAGGTTGTGATTCAACCACAGTAAAGTCCAACTCATTTTTTTCCGCCAGCTCTTTCTCTATTTTTTGTTCTTGTTCAGTAGTCGAGGTCAACTCAACTGCCGTATTTTCTTGATTTTGCCACCACCAGACACAGGAAATACCAACAATAATTGCAGAAATACCCCATGTCAGTATCATTATTCGATTATCGTGCTTCTCTTGACTAGTTTTTTGAGAAAAACTTTGCATTTCATGCTCTTGATGTTGGGCTTCTCCATTATCATCAAGAGCACATAATACAACAGATTCTTCTATGCCAACGACACGCGCATAAGAACGTAAATACCCGCGAGTAAAGGTCGCAACCTGCTCACTTTCAAACTGATTCGATTCAATATTTTCAATAATTGAACGTCGAAGACGTAATCGACTGGCAACCTGTTCCAAGGTTAAACCAAGTTCTTCCCGTTTTTGCTTTAAAATGGTACCCGCTTCAAGCTTTGTCTCTTCTTCCATTTGGGGTGTATGTTCAGCACTCATTGTATAAACGTCTCTTTTTGCAGGATTCCACGCCAAACGCACATTTATTATTTTTCGTTAGTTGCACAGTCTTTAATGAAAATCTTATATTCAGAGGAAAATCCCTCACCAAAATGTGTAAAGCACTTCACCTAGCTCTTAGAAATATTATCTCTAAAGCACTAAAGTTTAATTCTAATAGATATCAGAGATGAAACAACATCGAAAACACGTATAATTCACAACCAGCTCAAGGTTTTTCCATATTTTGACATTATTTAGCTCAATCAGTTTAAAAAAAACCAGAGCTGAGCTCTGGTTTACCATCGACAAAAATCGCATTTAAACCGCTTTAATCGCTATTGTATCACCTTTTGCAGCGCGAATAGCCGCAGTACGCTTAGTTCGGTCAATCACATCTCCAACTAACTGACCACATGCCGCGTCAATATCATCGCCACGTGTTTTGCGCACGGTTACCGTATGTTCATACTGCATTAACGTCTTTTGAAAACGGTCAATGCGCGAATTGCTTGGCTTTTTGTACGGAGAACCAGGATAAGGGTTAAATGGAATCAGGTTAATTTTACATGGTGTATCTTTAAGTAACTCAGCAAGCTCGCGAGCATGATCCATGTCATCATTAACATGATCCAGCAATACATACTCAACTGTGACTTTGCCTCTATTGGCATTAGAAGAAGCAATATAACAGCGCACTGAAGCAAGAAAATCTTCAATATCCCAACGGTCGTTGATCGGCATAATTTCACTGCGCAACTTATCATTCGGTGCATGCAGTGAGATAGCAAGCGCAACATCTATCTGGCCAGTCATTTGATCCAAGCCGGAAACAACACCAGAAGTTGAGACAGTAACTCGACGTTTTGACAAGCCAAAACCAAGATCATCCAACATAAGTTCAAGAGCAGGGATCAGGTTTTTCATGTTGAGTAAAGGCTCGCCCATACCCATCATGACGACGTTTGTAATTGGACGACGACCCGTTTCTTTTTCTAATCCGACTTCCCGTGCAGCGCGCCAAACCTGGCCAATAATTTCAGACACTTTGAGGTTACGATTGAAACCTTGCTGCGCAGTTGAGCAAAATTTACATTCAAGAGCACAGCCCACTTGGGAAGAGACACACAATGTTGCCCTATCATCTTCAGGAATATAAACCGTCTCAACATCCTGATCGCCTACCTTCATTGCCCATTTGATTGTGCCATCAGAAGAGTGCTGAGCTTCAGCCACAACAGGGGCTTTAATTTCGCAACGCTGCATGAGCTTTTCACGCAACTTTTTATTAATGTTGCTCATGTTTTCGAAGTTATCGACACCAAAATGGTAGATCCACTTCATCACTTGATCGGCACGAAATGCTTTTTCACCAAGTTCTTCAGCAAAAAATTTACGCATTCCTTTACGATCAAAATCGAGTAGATTAATTTTTTCAGTGCTCATGGTGCCTCACGAAACGACGTAACATTATTTAAGGGCGCGAATTGTACAGCCTTTACTCAGCAACAACAAGGGCTCTAAGACCCTGTATTTTATAAGGCATTAATATCATTATGATTAAAAATTAACCAAAATTAATTTTCTCGAGTGATCTGCTTAATTTGCTCTACGATAGCTTTTAGACCATTACCGCGAGAAGGACTAAGGTGAGAAATGAGGCCCAAACTGTCAAAGTAATCCTCAAGATCAAAATTTTGGATCTGCTGCGAAGTTTTGCCATCAAAAGGAGTTAAAACAAGCGCAATAAGCCCTCTGACAATACGAGCATCAGAATCAGCACTGAAATGCCAAACATCATCAACCTTTTCGCTCACTAACCATACTTGGCTTTCACAACCCGAGACTTTTACTTGTTCGGACTTAAGATATTCAGGCATGACAGGAAGCTGTTTTCCCCACAGAATCACTTGACGATAACGCTCTTCCCAGCCTTTTAAATTCTGCATTATCGCAACTATGTCCGCGACCGTTATTTCGCTACCGAATGGTGATTTGGGGAAAGAAGACATAACAGGCTCCAAAATTAACACTTACTGGCTGTATTTTTGTATCAGCTTTTCAACAATACGTGAAACGGCAACAAAACCAAATGTCGCAGTAACAACTGTCGCCGCCCCAAAGCCTGTTGCACAATCCATACGTTTGGGTCCCTCAGCAGTCGCTTTCACGCTACACACTGAGCCATCTGGCTGTGGATACTTCAACTGCTCTGTGGAAAAAACACATTCTATACCAAACTTTCGTTGAGGATTTTTAGGAAAGTTATGATGACGTCTCAGCGTATCTTTGATTTTCTTTGCCAAAGGGTCCTGAATCGTTTTGGTTAAATCGGCAACTTGTATTTGGGTCGGGTCAACTTGCCCACCAGCACCACCTGTAGTAATGACTTTAATCTTGTTGCTGCGGCAATAAGCCAGAAGTGACGCTTTTGCTTTCACACTATCGATGGCATCAAGCACATAATCAAAGTCTTTAGTCAAATACTCATGCTGGTTATCAGGCGTAATAAAGTCATCAATTACATTAACCTGACAATCAGGGTTGATGAGTTTGACTCTCTCGGCCATCACATCGACTTTGCTTTGACCAATATTTCCGCTCAAAGCATGAATTTGACGATTAACGTTGGTCACACATATGTCATCCATATCAATCAATGTTAATTGACCAATACCTGTTCGAGCCAAAGCTTCAACCGCCCATGAACCCACCCCACCAATACCGATCACACACACATGTGCCGCGCGGAGAACTTCAACTTGTGAATGGCCATAAAGGCGCCGAGTTCCACCAAAACGTTGGTCGTAGCTGTCTGAAGCTGGTGCATCAAGTTCACGCATGATGTTTTGTTCCGCTAAATGAGGGTTAAACGCAAAGAGTGCGTTTTATACGCACTCTTTGTTAAAAAGTCTAGCCAACAATGACTATTCTAATTTTTCTGGCGGCAGTGCCCACGGAGCCTGAGTTGCCGAGTTCTCGAGTCCTAACTTCCATACACGGCCGAAATGCTTGTAATGGCCTGCTTCGGTTCCTGCTCTAGGGCCCATTCCATGATACAAATCTAAATGGTTCTGCTTAACCGCGCCCCCGGTATCAAGGACTATCAATAGACGCAGTTGATGCGCACCACTCCAGCTACCATCTGCATTGAGTAATGGCACCTCAGCAAGGATTGGTGTTCCCATTGGAAAGAGTGCAGGATCGCCAGCTACCGAAGCCATTGGCAACAATGGGATACCTGCGGTGCCTGTAACAGGAGCATCAGCTCTTGGCTCAAAAAAAACATAAGATGGATTTTGCTCTAATAGCTCACGCACAGTTTCGTCATCATTGGCCATAACCCAATCTTTAATCGCTTTCAGTGACATTTTCTTCCGAGCGACAAGACCTCTTTCAATCAGTACCTTACCTATGCTGACGTAAGCTTTGTTATTTTTACCCCCATAAGCAAAGTATTCCAGCGTATCGTCATCCTCAAAATGAACAAAGCCACTGCCTTGCACTTCCATCATAAATGGATCGATCATATTGGCTGAATAACCAAGTTCCAGCCCTAAGCCATTTAATGCTCCATCATAAATTTGCGCGCGAGTTGGACATTCTGCTTCACAATCAGGTTTGGCATACACTGGGTAGCGATACTTATCATCGGGCTCATGGCGCAGTTCCATCACAGGAGAAAAGTACCCGGTAAATAAGACATTGCCCTTTTTATCCCCTCCACCCAATTGAGCAGCTTGAATACCAAAATTCGCCAGTTGAGCAGGATCTCCACTTTGTAACGCCCATTCATTTAATTGATCGTATAGTGGCTGATACAAACCTGCCATTGAAGGCGAGTTTTCAATAACTTGCTGCGATTGCTTAGCAAACTCTGTGAAGTCCTTAGGTTTATTGGAGGCAATCGTCGTACTTTTATTAAGAGTTGCTGCAAATTCACCATCAAGGTATTGCTGGGCACGATCGGTAGGCTGTGCGCAACCAAACAAAACACTGGCGGCAACAAGAGGAAGATATTTTTTAAACACGAGAAGAATTCCTTATTGAACTGTGACTAAGGATGACAAACTCCAACGACAAGCGCAATCAAGTATGTGTGTAGAAAACGTGATTTTTAATCGCTTCTGACAACTGGACCTGTGTGCTTGAAAAATCAGTAAGGATTCAAGCAATAAAAACCTTGAACAAAAAAGAATATAAATGCAATATTAAAACATATAAATTCACCGCTATATAAGATATGAAAATACGCAACACAGATTTGGTCAAAGGCTTTCGGCAATCTGCTACATATGTAAACGCCCATAGGGGTAAAACTATGGTCATTATGCTTGGTGGTGAAGTCGGTGCAGATGAGAACTTTTCAAACATTATCAATGATATTGCTCTACTTCATAGCTTAGGGGTCAATATTGTTGTGGTCCATGGAGCCAGACCGCAGATAAATCACATGCTGGATCAAGTAAGGCATATCAGCCCATACCACAAAGGCATTCGAATAACTGATCAACAAAGTCTGAATATTGTTATGCAGGCATCAGGTCAACTTCAACTGACTATTACCGCTCAATTGTCGATGAGTCTTGCCAATACGCCGATGGCAGGCACTCAACTCAATGTAGTGAGTGGTAATTTTGTCACTGCGCAACCATTAGGTATCGACGAAGGGGTTGATTACTGTCACAGCGGCCGCATTCGGCGCATAGATACACAGGGAATCAACCGAGCCCTAGAACAAGGTTCCATTGTTCTACTTGGCCCAATTGCTAGCTCAGTGACAGGGGAATCGTTCAATTTGCTCTCTGAAGAAGTGGCAACTCAGGTTGCGATAAAACTCGGTGCAGATAAGCTGATTTGTTTTTGCTCTGAACAAGGAGTAATCGACGCCAATGGACGTGCTGTTGCTGAATTGTTTCCGCGTGATGCAGAGCAGATCCTCGAGCAATTAGAACAAGCAGGCGAAGATAGCTCAGGGACACAACGTTTTTTAAGAGCAGCAACAACCGCATGCCGTGCTGGAGTACCTCGTAGCCACTTAATCAGTTATAAGCTTGATGGCGCATTAATTCAGGAACTCTTTTCTATCGATGGGATTGGTACCCAGATATCGAAAGCAAGCACAGAACAAGTTCGTCAGGCTCAAATCGACGATATTGGTGGTATTTTGGATTTAATTCGCCCTCTTGAACAACAAGGTGTGCTTGTCAGGCGATCGCGAGAACAACTGGAGCAAGAAATCCACCAATTCACCATTATTGAAAAAGACGGTTTAATTATCGGCTGTGCTGCTCTCTATCCTTATACCAATGAGAAAATGGCTGAAATGGCTTGTGTCGCCATTCACCCAGAGTACAGAGATGGCAATCGAGGCATTTTATTGCTTAAACACATTAAGCTGCAATCTAAAACGCGAGGAATAAAACATATTTTTGTCCTTACCACGCGCAGTATTCACTGGTTTCGTGAACAGGGCTTTGAGGAAATGCCCGTTGAATGTTTACCTTCACAAAAGCAAAACCTATATAATTTCCAACGTAAATCGAAGATTTTATCTATCGAGATATAAGCCTGATTTTTGATAATGCCCAGTAAAATGGGCATTATTCGGTAAGCCTATCAACTAAACCACTGGCTCTTTGAGTGCGAACTTTTATACCCCGAGCTATCACTCTATCATCAACAAATAAACTCAATTTCTTCTTAGCTCGAGTTACACCAGTGTAGATTAGCTCACGAGTCAAAATAGGGCTGGGATCTGGCGGTAACACCATCAAGGTATGTTCAAACTCGCTGCCTTGGGATTTGTGAATCGTCATCGCATAAGCAGTTTCATGCTCAGGTACTCGGCTTGGCAACACTGCTTTGATTGAACCATCTGCAAGCTCAAAAAATACTTTCAGTCTCGCCTCACCTTCAGAGCTATCAAGCAAGCACAAACCAATATCACCATTGTAGAGGCCTAGTGCATAATCATTACGCACTATCATCACAGGTCGGCCATGGTACCAAAGCTCATCTTGTACCTTGATGAGTTTACGCGCCTTAAGAGCTCGTTCCACACTATGATTGAGTCCAGTAATACCAAAGTCGCCTTCTCTAACGGCACAAAGCAAGCGACAGTGAGAGAAAAGCTGTAAAGCTTCTCTTGCAACAGCATAAATTGGCTCGTCATCAATCTCCTGCATGGCTGGCTTAATACGATTTAAGTAGTGGCTATATTCTGCCACTAAGGTGTGTATCATCTGCCGATAGTGAAGGGCATCAACGGGAAAGTGAGCGATATCATCGAAGTCTTTTTGCCAAACAAGGTCAACCTTGGTCTTAGAGCCAGAGTTGATTGCCTTAGCTAATTGACCTATTCCTGAACGGGCGTCAAAACGATAGCTTTTTTGTAACATACATAAACTGTCAGCAATACTAGCAGACTGACTATTATGGTTGTTCATGGATGCAAAACCCGTTAACTGACTTATGAGCTTGGCTTGCTCAAAGCTATAGCCATGTTGATTAAAAGAGCAAATATCACCAAGCACAGCGCCCGCCTCAACAGAAGCAAGTTGGTCCTTATCACCTAGTAATATTAATCTTGCATGTCTGGGGAGAGCATCCACCAGTTTATACATCATAGGCAGATCAACCATAGAGGCTTCATCAACTACAAGTATGTCCAGATGAAGAGGGTTTTGTTGGTTATGACGAAACTCCGCACTGTTTGGTATTGCGCCAAGCAAGCGATGTAGCGTACTCGCGCTGCTTGGTATTAAAGCTTTGATACTCGGTTCAACAGGAAGCTTAGCAACCGCTTTTCCTATAGACTCAGTTAAGCGTGCAGCAGCTTTTCCCGTTGGTGCCACCAATTTAATCACTGGTGATTGACCAGCTTGTTGAGCCTGCACATTTAACGCTGCAAGCAACTTAGTTACCGTGGTTGTTTTTCCGGTTCCTGGCCCACCGGAAATCACGGCAAAGCGTCTTGTTAAAGCCACTGCCGCTGCCACCTTTTGCCAATTCACACATACAGATAAAGGTACTAGTTCATCTAACCCATCAAGGTGCGAAACTTTTGTAGCACTCACGAGCTTTTGGTCTATGGTATCCCAATCAAGCCCTTCGCTATTAACCACATCAAGATGGTCGCAGACAAGTTGTTGCCGAGCAACCTGTGGTGACGAGTCAGATTGCGATGAGGCTAAAGCGCTGAAAAGGTAACAGTAGTCTCTAGCAAACAGATGATTTAACCATTGAGCAAGCTTTTGACCATCAGCAAGCTTTATGACCATTGGTGCCCCTAAGCTCTTCAATCGCTTCGCCAACACTGATTCATAATGCCAATAGCGATGAAGATAGAGCCTTTCGCCATCGAAAGTCATAGGTAGATTCTGGTCAGTCGCTCCAACAAAAGAAGAATTCCGTAACTCGCATGACCAATCAATTTTGCGCAAAACATGATGAAGCTGGTCAGCGAAATCACCAAATACACCCAGTTTGACTACCAAATCAGATGGCTGACCAAATTTGTCGATTAAAGGCAGGCAAATATGACCATGTCCTAACTCACAGCTAACAATTGCAGCAATAAAGGCAATATTATCATTGCTACTTTGTTCACGAGCAAATCGAGCAAATTGGTAGTCGATCTGCCTTATTACGCCTTTATCTACCAGTGGTTTTAGGTATGAAAACAGACTTTGCATAACTAGGGTCCTATATTAACTCCATCTGTCCTGAGTCGGTTTGTTTTGGCTCTATCGAATGCCCATCAATTAAACTGTCTAGATCATTCAAAAGAGCCAACGAAGGGCGAGCATAAAAAACCCCATGTTCGCTTTGACCATCCATACCACGTAAAAACAAGTAATAAACACCGCCAAAATGAGCATGATAATCATAATCGGGCAAACGAGAGCACAAGAATCGATGCAATGCCAAAGCATAAATTTGGTATTGTAAATCATATCTATGCTCAGCCATCGCGTTGTTTAACGCATCCCCATGATAGTCACTGACGCTGTCACCAAGATAATTTGATTTCCAATCGAGAATAAAATATTGGCCTTGGTGCTCGAACACTAAATCGATGAAACCTTTAAGCATGCCTTGTACTGAGTGAAAGCCCAGATCGCCCGCTTTGGCTGATAAAGGATCATACCGCTGAATAACACGGTTTAAAGCTGGCGCGGTAAGCACCTCAATTGGTAGTAAAAACTCCATTTCAACAAGGCGCGAAGATGCGCTTTTTTGATTGAGTTTCAGCTTTTTACCATCGAGAGGGGTGGTTAATACTGTGTCCACTAAGCACTGCAATACGGGGAGCCATCCAGAGTCTAATTGCTCACCTTCCATTAAATCAATAATGACTTTAGTGTTTGTAGCACTTGTCGCTAGCTCGGTAAACTCGATATCTTCAAATACAGTATGTAAAAAAGTACCGGCTCTCGCTCCTTTAGGAAAGGTAAAAATATTTTTTTGAGGTTCGAGTTCGCTCTCAACCTCTTTGTCATCAAAAGAGTCCAGATCCAAGGTCAATATGTCTGTTGCAGCCTCATTAAATGCGTGACTAGCCCCTTGTTTAACCAGCCCAGAATAACTGGTAATTCGCCAGTTTCGGTCAATGCTTGCTTGTAATTCTTTGGCTGTTAATTTTACTTGCTCAGCTTGCTCAGGGGTTAACTTTTCGCTATTAAATTCAGGTAAAGAGACAAGCTTGATACAAGGCTGTGTATTGGCTTGTTGATCCAATGCTGCCGTCAACTCAGCCACACCTGCTTGCTGACCATTTTGCAATAGATGACCTATGGCGCTGTGATGAACGCCTGTAGGCTCTTTACTGGAACGACCATCTCGAATTGGTGCCGCGCCAACAAAACAGCCAAAGACAGCTCGCGTCAGCGCAACATAAAGGAGACGTAGATCTTCTGCTAACCGCTCTTTATCAGCTTGTTGAAGTGACGCCTCCTGCGCCCTGATATCGAGTATGGTTTGATCCAGTTGACTATCATAATACTTGGCTTCACTGGCTTGACGATAAGAAAACACAAATGGCAAAAAGACTAGGTCATATTCCAACCCTTTAGATTTGTGGATAGTAATGATTTGTACCAAGTTACGCTCAGATTCCAAACGCTGAATCTGTTCTTCACTACCGCCAAAGCCTGCTTCGGCATCAGTGATGGATTGGGCTAACCAACGTAAGAGCGCATGGTCACTATCTAACTCAATACTCGCTTGTTGCAGTAACTCGCCAATATGCATCAAATCAGTTAGAAAACGCTCGCCACTGTCTTCCTCTAATAAACGCTCCGCAATATGCCGTTTATTGATTACACTGCGAAGCATGGGCAACACACCACGCTGCATCCATAAATGCCGATATTCTCTAAACTCATTGATGATGGTATCCCATTCAATTTCATCATTATTGAGTTTATCTAGCGATCCTGCGTCTAGTGCAAATAACTCCGAAGCAATGCTAGCTCGTAGCGCTCGTTCATTCTCCGGTGTCAGTACGGCTTGCAATAAACGTTGAATATCTTGCGCAACTGGTGAAGTAAACACATTATCACGGTTTGATAGATAGACGCTGGAAATGCCCTTGGCCGCTAATGCTTGCTTGATAAGACGTCCTTCACTACCCGTTCTTACCAATACAGCAATATCTCCAGCTTGAATACCATACTGAGATTTTCCATCATCAAATACCGCGTGTGATTGCTGAGCCAAGGCTAAAATATGATGAATTTCTTGCGCGCATGCTTGCGCCATTGCTTGTTGGTATTCGCCCTTAGTAATAGGGGTGTTTTCGGTTTCTTGTAGCCAAAAAGTCAAAGCAGGTTGCGTCTTACCATTTAACAGCCACTGGCGTTTATCTGCCTTTGGGCTAGCATCAACGGGCAAAAAAGGAATGTCATCATCGTATATAAATGGGCAATCTGGCGTATCAAATAACTGGTTCACCGCAGTGACCATATCTTTACTTGAGCGCCAGTTAGTTCCCAAAGTAAAATGAGACGACACCTGATTACGGGCCTTGATATAAGTAAAAATATCGGCCCCTCGAAAGCCATATATTGCCTGTTTAGGATCGCCAATCACAAACAAACCACATTGTGGTTCATTCAGATAAATACGACTGAAAATACTATACTGCAGCGGGTCTGTATCTTGAAACTCATCGATCATCGCAACCGGATATAATGCTCGTATCCGCGAAGCAAGCTGTTCAGTTTCGTCATCATCTATCGCGGCAGAAAGCTGAGTAAGTAGATCATCAAACGACAACCACTGTTTCTGCTGCTTGGCTTTACTCAGCATTTCGCCGCATTGGTCTATTGCATGAGCCAATATCGGCGCTTCTAAACTGATGGGGTTGGCGAGAAATTGCTCTATCGCAACAAATACGGGGTGGCAAGGCGCATCACTCGGCGTTTTTTGTTGCAAAACATTTTGAGCAAACTTTTCCAGCTTATCGGGATAATCGTAGCCAGTTGTGTCTGTAGATGCCCAAGCATCGACCGCTTCAAGCCATGCAGGCAAAGATTTTTTACTGTAGCTGCGCTTATTAATTCCTGAGTCACTAATTAGAGTGAGGTAATCGTCCTTACCCGACAACCAAAGCGCTTTAAGCTTGTTAAGCTTATTAATATTTTCAGTATGGAGTTCAGCTAAACTGCCTTGCATAACAGGGACAGAAATTCGCAGTGGAGAACCAGTCAAATATGGGCTGATTTTCCTTAATAACTCACTAGGATTGCCCCAAAGACGGCGAACCTCTCCGGCTAAATTCAGCGGTAATGGATAAAAGTTGCGTCGCCAATAATCCGCGACTACCTGAGCTTTGAGCCGGCTTTCATCGGTAATAAATTCGTTGTCAAAACGACTGCCCGATTCAAATGCATTTTGAGTGAGCATTCTCTGACAAAAACCGTGAATCGTAAAAACTGCCGCTTCATCCATTTGTCGTTCGGCTTGTAAAAGAATCTCTGATGCTTGGCGATGGTCGTCTACTTGATTCAATAAGGGTGCGATAACAGGGTCGGTGCTTTTTCCTCTCGAAAACGCGAGCCTAGCATCATGAATACGAGCTCGAATACGATCGCGCAGCTCAGCCGTTGCCGCTTCGGTAAAAGTGACCACCAATATTTGGTCCACCGTCAATGGCTGCTGATGTTTGGTCTCTGCGCTACCATGACCAAGAAGTAGCCTTAGGTATAAGCCAGCAATAGTAAAAGTTTTTCCGGTTCCTGCAGATGCCTCAATTAAGCGAGCGCCATGGAGTGGAAAAATCATGGTATTAAGCGATGTTGCTACCGGTCTAGATGTCACTATTTTCCGCCCTTAACTTGAACATAAAAGAGCCGAGCAGGCTCGTGATAATTGACATTGTTAAACACCTTCACCGGTTACTTCTCGTCATCGGCCTGTACAGCCAATCTCGGAGCTTGGATAACCAAAGCCGCTAACGTCCACACTTGACTTGCAAGCTCATCACTCCACTGGGGCCAAATCCTATTAATATAAGTATTCGCGCCTTCACCTTTGTTGAAGTAGCCATCGTTGAACACCTCAGCCATCTTCTTAAACGACTTTTCTTGGTTTTCAGACCAATTTCCTCGACTAAAGCCTGCTTCGACACAAGCTAAGGCGGTATTTGGAAAATAAGCTAAGGGCGTGGTCATTCCTTGATAATACAGTCGAATCAACTCACCAAGATGAGATTGAGCCAATGACGTGTCAGCGATTGAAGGAAAGTTTAAGTGAACAACACCCTCTTTACGATCATAACCAAGCAGATGGGTGGGCTGGTTTTGGCCCATGGCATTGATGGCTAGATGATCTATCCAAGCGGATAAGTAATCTTGAGCTCTTATGCGGCCGCTGCGAAAGCGTACCAAACCTGAACGATAGTTTTGTGTTAACCAACCACTAAGTTCAATAACTCGTCCCTCACCTAATACGTCAAACGACAATTTTACTTCAAGATCTTCTTTTTCATCACAACAAAGCCAAGCTAGCTTTTCAACTAACTCCTGCGCTTGGACCCGATTGGTTTCAAACTCAATATCTCCAAAAGCGCCCACTGGTAATTTTCCTTTAGCTCTTTGCGCTGCAATAAAATCGTCGATAATAACTTGTTGCTCAAGATCCCCTTTATGTTGCGCCTCGAGTAAAACTTCAAGCAAACTGTCTCGCATTTGATAGCTTTCTAGACCATTAAGGGCAAAAGGTTCTTCGTCTTGGGTTACAGGTAAAGGGGGTTCAAACACCACTTTTAAACGCCGGTTAAAGAAGTATTGCACCGGCAATCGCCAAAAGCGTTGTAATTCAACTAGATCCAAATCTAGCGGATAGACAGCATCAAGCAAATAATCATTTAACTGGCGATTAAACTGACCGCTACTATGGCCTTGACGATTAACAGCCGGAAGCCACTCTTTGGCATAGCTAA
This sequence comes from Vibrio tetraodonis, assembly GCF_003350295.1. Classification (GTDB taxonomy): domain Bacteria; phylum Pseudomonadota; class Gammaproteobacteria; order Enterobacterales; family Vibrionaceae; genus Vibrio; species Vibrio tetraodonis. The sequence goes on along the minus strand of NZ_QLYY01000015.1, from coordinate 36,723 downwards.
CATTACCATTGGTAAACGCATTGACGCTAAAAGGCACCATAGGATGTAAACGCCGTATCCATGCCAGCAATTGTTGGCCAGATTGATCGGAGTCCAAGCCTTCATCTCCCGCCAAACAATAATTGTGTTGGCAATATTCCATAAGCTCGGAGACCAAAACTGAGGGAACTCGTTCAGTATTATCTTGAATTGAGCGACCAACATAACTGATGTAAAGCTTTTGTTGTGCAGACAACAAAGCCTCTAAAAAAAGATACCTATCATCATCACGGCGTGAACGGTCACCGGGTCGAGCCCTACCATTCATAAGATCAAAACCTTCTGGCGCGACGGTCCGCGGATATACGCCATCATTCATCCCTAATAGGCATACGATGTGAAACGGAATTGATCGCATTGGCATCAATGTACAAAAATTGACCTGCCCTGCAAGAAAACGCTGGCTGACTCGAGTCGTTGAAAGCTTCTTTTTGAGGTACTGTGAGACAATATTTGGCGTCAAGTCTTGCTGATAGGCAGCCTCTTTAATCTGCTCATGTAACCCAGATAAGGTATCACGAATTGACTTAAGTGCCGCTTCTCCCTCTATATCTACCGCAAAGAAATCATCCAAGGCTAAGGTCAATACTTCACGCCATTTATCAATCGGCTGATATACAGACAACTTGCTGCGATAATCACTAACAGTTTGAATAAAGTGAGCCAATTTTCCCGCAAGCTCGGCATTCATGCCTTGAACTTGATTGTAAGGGGCAAGCAAACCACTTTGAGTTTCTAGTAATCCAGCGGAGTCAGGCATTGCATACCCAAGTAACATACGCTGGATACCGAACTGCCATGTATTTTTTGCCGTTTGAGGCAAATCGAATTCTTCTCCAGTACTGAGGTCTAGCCCCCAGCGAATACCCGACTCCTCTACCCAGAGTTTAGCTTGCACAAACTCCTCAGCACTGAGGCCGAACCGAGCAAGTATGGCGGGTGTTTCCAAAAGCTCGAGTAACTCCGAGGCAAGACAACGGGTATTGGGTAAGTTCACTACTTGCATGAAAGAGTGCAAAATAGGACTTTCTTGATCTGCGGTTCTATCTGAGATCGAATAAGGAATAAATCGCTCTCCCGGCACATTACCAAATACAGCTTGAATCGCTGGACTATAGGCATTGATATCCGCCACCATAACGATAATGTCGCGTGGTTTTAAACTCGGCTGTCGATCAAACATAGACAGTAATTGATCATGCAACACCTCGACTTCTCGCATTGCACTGTGGCAAACATGTAAACTGATAGAGTCATCTTGAGGCTCAACCCTGTGCTTGTGGGCACTAGAATCAATCAATTGATCATTTTGCTGCTCTTCAAGATTGAGAATGTCCGCCTGCACATTATGTAGCAGAGAATCTCTATCGATATCCACAAAGGCTTCAATTTCATGGGAGTCGAGCTGTGATAGCAAAAACATATTGTCTCTGCCAAGTTTCCCCATAGAGGCAAGCAAGCTATTGCCAATAGCATTGGTGTGAAGCTCGTCATCTAAGTTCTGATCAATATCCCCTTTAAGCTGATGCGTTTCACCTTCAAGTTCAGAATGATCCTCTTTCCATACCAAATGTTGGCGGTGCCTAGCAGCAAGGCGAGCAAGATACTTTCGATCACGAACTTCGCCCCAGTAGTAACGACAAGGATTAGTAAACATTAAATGCACATCAATGTGCTTACCCATGGCTTTGAGCGCGTCCATATAGCGCGGTGGCAAAGACGTGATACCAAAGACAAACAAACGCTTAGGTAGCTGTTCAAAATCATGAGTACTATTTTCTAACTTAGAAATAAAATCTTGATAGAGATTCGCTCTATGATAGGGAGATTGACCTAAAGAAGTGGTGTGCTCATATAAAGCTCGCCATAAAATAGGCTGCCAATTATGCTCTCCTTGTAACTCCAGCACCTCGTGTTCCAATTCCCAACTGGCAATCCATTCAGGTCGGTAGACAAGGTAGCCATCATAAATATCTGCAATTTTCTCCGCGAGCTGATAAAGCTTGCTCTGATCGTCATCACCTTGCAGATAGTGTTTTAAGGCAGAAAACTCTGCATTATTTAGCAAACAAGGAAGCGTTTGCATTAACTTCCAAGTCATCGCCTCTTTGTTAAATGCGCTGCGCTGAGGGACATCAGTAAGAGCTTGGGTAAACATATCCCATATAAACGTTGCGGGGAGTGGAAAAGTAATATTTGCCGCAACACCAAATTCTTTAGCTAACTCTATTTTCAACCACTGGGACATACCAGGGCTCTGAACCAAAATCTGTTCTTGTTCAAAGGGATTATCTAAAGGGTTCAGACGAATCAATTCGACAAGTAAGGACTTTAAGACATCAACTTGGTTGGAATGGTAGACAGTAAACAAAGCGCACTCACACTATCATTGCCGCAATTGGCTTCAGATTAGCATAAGTGCATTACTTTCTAGAGCATTAAACACAAATCAATCCACCAAAAGGTTATGCATTACGCACTATCACTTTATGAGGTTGATAAAAGTTAAAGTACCTGATTGCCACATAAGCAATAACACCGGTTGCAACAATCAACTCAAACCCTGCTAGCGTGTGAATTTGATGCACATAGTGACTATCTAATCCAGATGTTTGTATCCAATTGGCAAGCTTAAACAGTGCTGTTGATCCTATTGCCATAGGGAAAGTAAAAGCGGCATAACCAGGGCTAAAAGGCAATCTCAATAGTTTAAAGAAAGCGAGGTAAATAATGGCAGTCATCAGTACCCCAATACCAAATAGCAGCCCTACAATCACGGGCGAGGGTTGAGACACAACCGTTAAATAACCCGCTAATGAAAGACTGGCAGGAGCCGCCATAATCGCAAGCGTTGGTTTAGCAGCATCAGGCACTTGATGAGTAAACATAAAGCGATAAATCATCATAGGCAACATGACAGCATAGGCAAGCATACCAAATAGTAAAGTGCCATTAGCAATGAACAATAAATCTGGGTTACCCGAAAAAGAAACATCAGCAACAATAATGCCTACAGGTGGAACGAACCAACTGGGCACCATATGATGTAGCTCAAACTCTTTTGCTCTGTGGTACACAAAACTGACAAGGAAAATAATATGTAAACCGACAGCGGCAAGCCAGAGCATATCACCAAGCATGGGGGAAAAGTGGCTAAGAGAGTTCGACACCACCATGGTGGCCATTGCAAAGGTAGGTAACACACTGCCAACGACTGGGTGCGCAAGATCTTGCCCAAGCAAATGACCGTGAAAAAGAAATTTCACTGCCAATACCACCAGTAATACAGTTGCGATAACAGCACCAAGTAGCTGACCATAACCATGCAAAGGAGCGAAATTCTCCCAACACCATCCTAAACTGGCAATCCCTAGCGCTAATCCTGCCATTGGTGTGGGTGCTCCCATCACTTTTGCTTTTGTCGCTTTAATCATCATTGCCTCACAATCTTTTTCTGTTTCCTAATAGAAATAATACGCTTGATATTCGTTCGAATATATCTGATTATTTAAAACATACGTTCAGATTAAATTAACAAAAGTCTTATGGCCGCCAATATTTCTCTTAAGCAACTGAAAGTATTTATATCAATTACTCAGCACGACACGCTTACCGCAGCCTCGGAGGCGCTGTTTTTGTCAAAAGCGGCGGTAAGTATGGCGCTTTCCGAGCTTGAAAAGCAGATTGGCCATTCTTTATTTGATCGTGTTAATAACCGCCTTATTCTCAACCAAGAAGGACAAAAACTCTTGCCTCTCGCTGATGAGTTACTGCATCGTGCTCAGGATATTAATCAGCTATTTGATGGAGGTAAAACTCTAACTGGAGTACTGCGTATTGGAGCTAGCGATACGGTCGGTAATCAAGTCGCTCCTTATTTACTAAGTGATTTTCGCAATCAAACCATGCACAAATCTCAGAGCCTTTTTATATCTAACTCTGCTTTGATTTGTGAAAAACTCATCGATTATGAACTCGATATTGCGCTCATCGAGGGAAAAACCAATCATCCTTTATTGATTTCGAATCAATTTAGCCAAGATGAAATGTGTGTCATTTGCTCTCCAGACTCACCTCTGGTAAAGAAAAAGCAAATCTCTCTGGATACATTGGAAGGAAGTGAATGGGCTTTACGAGAACCGGGCTCTGGCTCGCGAGAGTTTTTTCTTCGCATCATAGCGCCAAGACTCGAACAATGGCAGGAAAGCTTTCAACTCAATACAACGGAAGCACTGATTAATAGTGTTGCAGCAGGCTTAGGCTTAAGCTGTCTATCCCGCCTTTCTGCACAGCCCGCCATACAAGATGGTCGAGTCGTTGAGTTAACACTTCCTCTGGATATGAAAAGACGTTTCTGGCTTTTGCTGCACAAAGAAAAATATCAAAGCCCTCTACTTAAGTCCTTTATTGATTTTTGTCATTCATGGCAGAAAAGTAGATAGTTTTAAGCTTTAAACTCATATCCAATCTGGACTTAATAGAGTAAAGGCTGTATAAAAAGACAGTAAACAATTCAACTAATTTTTTTGAGCTAGAGGACCAACCATGGCTGTAATCGTCAAGTACGTGGTAGAACGTAATGGAGAAGAAAAAATGACTTTTACCTCTAAAGCGGAAGCTGATGCCTATGACAAAATGCTTGATATGGCTGATGAGCTTTTTGAGCTATTAGGTAAAAGCGAATTGCTAGAAGATGAAGCTAAGCAAGAAGACTTGGCCATGTTCTTGGCACAACACAAAGAAGATCTGCTATTCGCCCTTGGTGCTAAACGCAAACCAGCGGCAAAGAAAAAAGCGGTAGAGTCGGTCGAAGAAATCAATGAGGCTCCAGCTCAAGACGACGCAGCCTAAGTATTCTTACTTCTCTATCATATGGCCGTGTTGACTTAAGTCATTGATACTTTGAGTTAACACGTCCTCTCCTCATAACTAAATCTGCTTTGGGGAAAACGCGTTTCGCTATTTTTACCCTAATAAATTCCTTGCGCTTCATTTATCATGGTGACTCAATTTTGAGTTTGAGTCAGTAACCATGAGCTATGTTGTTGAAGTTTGTATCGATAATCTTGAATCTCTCCACAATGCAATAGAAGGCGGCGCAACACGCATCGAGCTATGTTCTTCTTTGGCTCTTGGTGGATTAACCCCAAGCTATGGCATGATGAAGCAAGCAGCTAAATTATCCAATATTCCTGTTTTTGCCATGATACGCCCTCGTCAAGGAGACTTTCTCTACGACCAAGCTGATATTGAAAGTATGCTGATGGATATAGAAGCTGCCGCACATGCCGGAATGAACGGCGTGGTATTTGGCGTCTTAAACTCTGAAGGACATGTAAACATGGAACATAGCCGTCGACTGTTCAATAAGGCCAAGCATTACGAGTTAGAGGTTACTTTTCATCGCGCTATAGATCAGTGCGTAGATTATCGACAAGCGATCAATGATATTGCTGAACTTGGCTGCGAACGAGTGCTAACATCAGGTTTAAGCGCCAACGTTGAACAAGGTCTTGATACCTTATGCGACATGGCAAAGCTCGCCAAAGGAAGACTAACCATTATTGCAGGTTCGGGACTCAACGCAGACAATGTCAACACGATCGTCGACAAAGCTCAAATAACCGAAGTTCATTTATCAGGAAAATCCACCCGTGACAGTAAAATGCAAAATTTCTCAAGTAACGCCAGAATGGGTCAGCAAAGCTTGAATGATTTTGTTGTTCCTATCACTAACTCGCTCGCGATTGAAAAGGTAGTAAAAGCTCTCAATTCTTAGTTTCTATTCTCTTGCGCCCATGCTCTAAGTGATAGCCTTTACTGAAAATGTAAACTCATGGACGAAGATAAAATGAATAAAAAACTCTATAAAAAAGAGCTCGCTAGGCTTCAAACAGAATTGGTTAAACTTCAGGAATGGGTCAAACAAGAAGGACTAAAAGTTGTTGTTATTTTTGAAGGTCGCGACGCTGCTGGCAAAGGCGGCGTGATAAAACGTATCACTGAAAAGCTAAACCCACGTGTATGCCGTATCGCCGCCCTACCTACACCGACGGAAAAAGAAAAAACACAATGGTACTTCCAGCGTTACGTTGCTCATTTACCCTCGGCAGGAGAAATCGTCCTCTTTGACCGAAGTTGGTATAATAGAGCTGGAGTTGAGCGTGTAATGAATTTTTGCACTGAAGATCAGTATACGGAATTTCTGCGATCTTGCCCTGAATTTGAGCATATGTTGCAGCGTTCTGGGATTATCTTAATCAAATATTGGTTTTCGGTTTCTGATCAAGAACAAGAAAAACGCTTCCTTGAAAGAATTCATACTCCCATCAAACGTTGGAAATTTAGTCCGATGGATCTTGAATCACGCCAGCGCTGGGCAGAATATTCACAAGCCAAAGATCAAATGTTTGCTCACACAGATACTGAACATTGTCCATGGTGGGTAGTTCCGTCAGACAGTAAGAAACAAGCCAGATTAAATTGTATTAGCCATCTGCTTAATCAGATTGACTATCAGGGTATTCACTATCCCGAAATTCTATTACCAGAGTTAAAAAAAGCTGGGTATGACCGCGCTCCCATAGACGCACAAACCTTAGTTCCACAAACATACTAGCGCGTTGAGTCATCTAACGCAGGGCATCATCAATGCTTTGATCACCCAAGTGGCGTACATCTTTACCCTTAACAAAGTAAATAATGTACTCACAAATATTTTGGCAGCGGTCGCCCACACGTTCGATCGCACGAGCAGACCACATGACTTGCAGTATATGAGGAATATTTTTCGGATCTTCCATCATATAAGTCATTAACTGACGGATCACAGCTTCGTATTCAGCATCAATTTTATCATCCAATTTATGTACCTCAGCAGCCGACTCAACATCCATGCGCGCAAAGGCATCAAGAGCCTGATGCAACATCGCGATTGCCTGGCGACAAAGAGGTTCCAAGGATATTTGAAACTGGCGCTCTTTCGATGACGGGCTTTCAATTGCAACATAAGCCATGCGAGTTGCCACATCACCAATGCGCTCAAGGTCAGTGATGGTTTTGATGATAGCCATGATTAAACGTAAGTCTTTTGCTGTCGGCTGACGCTTGGCAATAATGCGCGTACATGCCTCATCAATCGATACTTCCATTGCGTTAACTTTGTGATCATCTCGCACAACTTTTCGCGCAAGCTCAACATCTTCTTTGTGCAACGCTTGCATCGCAAATGAAAGTTGCTGTTCAACCAATCCCCCCATAGTGAGAACATGGGTACGAATAGATTCTAGCTCGACATTAAATTGACCGGATATGTGACGTCCAAAGTTCATAGCAATCATTTCACTCCAATACTACCCGTAACGACCAGTAATATAATCTTCCGTTTGTTTTTGGCGAGGTGAGGTAAAAATTGAGTCTGTATCAGCATACTCGACCAACTTTCCCATATGAATAAAAGCAGTATGATCACTCACCCTAGCTGCTTGCTGCATGTTGTGAGTGACAATCACCACCGTATATCTTGTTTTAAGTTCACTGATCAATTCTTCAATAGTCAATGTTGATATGGGGTCCAATGCCGATGTCGGTTCATCAAGAAGTAACACTTCTGGCTCAATGGCTATCGCTCTTGCAATAACCAAACGTTGTTGCTGACCACCTGATAAACCAAATGCATTCTCATGGAGACGATCTTTAACTTCATCCCACAAGGCAGCAGCGCGAAGGGATGCTTCCGCCGCATCATCCAGAGTGCGACTATTTTTTATTCCTTGTAGGCGTAAACCGTATACCACATTTTCATAGATGGATTTTGGGAAAGGATTCGGCCGCTGAAATACCATACCAACTCGTCTGCGCAAAGTAGGCACATCCACTTGGGAATGATAAATATTACTGCCATTCAGTTCCACCTTGCCTTCGACACGGCACCCTTCCACTAAATCGTTCATTCGGTTAATACAACGTAATAAGGTCGACTTACCGCACCCAGAAGGACCAATAAATGCGGTAACATGTCCTTTCGGGATCCGCATAGAAATATCCATAAGCGTCTGCGTGTTATGGTAAAAAAGATTTAGCTTTTCAATACTAATTGCGGTCTGCTCATCAGTGAGGTTGTTCACATCAAGTGGCACCGGATAGCCTAAAGTCTGATCAACTGAAAACATAGTTTAATCTTGCCCTAACGTTCGATATTTCTCGCGCAAATTATTACGAATACTGATCGCGGTTAAATTCAATCCAACGATCACACACACCAGCAAAAACGACGTGGCATAAACCAAGGGTCTTGCACTTTCTATGTTAGTCGTTTGGAACCCTATATCATAGATATGGAAACCTAAATGCATGAACTTTCGATCCAAATGCAAAAATGGGAACTGACTATCAAGGGGCAAACTCGAAGCCAACTTAACAACACCTACCAACATTAAAGGTGCCACTTCGCCTGCCGCTCGAGCTACGGCTAGAATCAGCCCTGTGAGAATCGCAGGGCTCGCCATGGGCAATACAATTCTCCACATAGTTTCGAACTGGGTTGCACCCAAAGCAAGTGATCCATTACGCACAGAGTTGGGGATTCTAGTCAGTCCCTCTTCAGTTGACACAATAACAACCGGAAGTGTCAGTACAGCGAGAGTCAATGCCGACCATAGCAAACCTGGCGTACCAAATGTTGGAGCAGGTAGCTTTTCAGAATAAAACAACTCATCAATCGAGCCCCCAAGGGTGTAAACGAAAAATCCTAAACCAAATACCCCATAAACAATCGACGGCACCCCCGCAAGATTAATCACAGCAACTCGTATTAATCGTGTTAAAGTATTGTTCTTGGCGTACTCATGCAAATATATTGCTGCAATGACACCTAACGGCATGACGATCATCGACATGATTAAAACCAACAAAACAGTACCAAATATAGCGGGAAACACGCCTCCCTCGGAGTTAGATTCTCTTGGTTCAGTAGTTAAAAACTTCCACACCTGATTAAGCCAATGGTGAACTTTTTGCCAGATAGACATTTGATTGGGATACCAAACATCTAAAATCTCACTCAGTGAAGTTTGGTATTTTTTACCCTTCATGTCCTCTATAAGCAGGCCTTGCTGTTCTAGCTCTTGCCTAAGCGCATCTAACTCTGCTTCCATTTCTATGAGTTGTTGGCCAAATATTCGAGACTGATTGTCGTAACGTCTAATAAACTCTTCATCAAGCTGACCACTTATTTGACGCTTTTTCTTCTCCAGCTTGAGCTTAGAGTACTGAGCGCTGATCACTCTGATTTGTTTTTCAACCAAGCGATCAATTTTCAATCGCTGATCTTTGGCAAAAAACAGGGCTTGCTCGATCGTTTCTTCAACATTTGAAGTCACCATGTTCTGATTGGCTAAAGTGAAGTAACCTTTGGGCTTGCCGTAAAAATCTCCTCCTTGAGTACGCTCAACCACGGCCCACATTTTAGGCATTGATGGTTCAAGTAGGTCTTTGGTCATAACAGAAATAAAATCGGCGGGATAAATATCGCGGTTGGCAATCTTAATATCCAACCTCTCGATATCACTTTCCTTTTCCATATCAAGCGGCAAATCTGCGTTCATCTGCTTTAAATGGTTAATCGATATTGATTCACGAGCGTAAAGCTGGCCGACAATCATCTCGCCTTGCTGATTGGTCCATTGGTATAGTGGAGAAGGCCAGAAATAAGATAAGCCTTTCCAGCCAATAAAGAGCAGTAAGCCAAGTACTGATAGCAAACTTACACTAACAGCACCACCTGTCAGCCATATCCATGGGGATCCAGATCTGAACCACTTAAATTCCATCAAATATCCCTAACTGAAAGCATTTATAACGCACGGTATTTTTCTCTCAACCGTTGGCGAACCCATTCAGCTAATGAGTTCACAATAAAGGTAAATACCAATAAAATCAGAGCAGCTAAAAATAGAATTCTAAAATGAGAACTGCCCACCTCGGACTCTGGCATTTCAACGGCTATAGTGGCTGACAAAGTGCGCATGCCCTCAAGAATATTCCAGTCAATGAGCGGAGTATTACCTGTTGCCATAAGTACAATCATAGTTTCGCCTACAGCCCTACCCAGTCCCATCATAACCGCAGAAAAAATGCCTGGACTCGCCGTTAATAACACGACATGAATTAAGGTTTGCCAAGAGGTCGCCCCCAATGCCAAAGAACCATCAGACAAATGCTTGGGAACAGAGAAAATAGCGTCCTCTGCAATCGTAAAAATCGTTGGTATAACCGCAAAACCCATAGCAAAACCGACCACCAGAGCATTGCGCTGATCAAAACCAATTCCCTTCTCTGCAAGGTAAACTCGAATATCGCCATCAAATAACAACCACTCAATATTGGTGCTCTGACTCCATATCAAAACGGTAAGTAACACCATTAACGGCATTAAAATCACTACATGTAACCCATTGGATAATCTTGAAGTCCAAACATTAGGAAGCCTGTTCCATAACCCACCGACCATTATGATTGATATGGGGAGTACAAGGATCAGTGCAATGACGGCAGATAGGTGGCTTTCCACCATGGGAGCAAACCAAAGGCCTGCAATAAAACCAATAATAACTGTGGGCAGAGCTTCCATTAACTCTATCGAAGGCTTAACGACTCGGCGCATTGTCGGCGTCATAAAATAAGCGGTATAAATAGCTCCTAAAACGGCTATAGGCACTGCAAACATCATAGCAAAGGCAGCAGCTTTAAGAGTACCAAATGCAATAGGGACTAAACTATACTTGGCTTCAAATTCATCGTCAGCAGATGACGTTTGCCAAACATACTCTGGCTCAGGGTAACTCTCATACCACACTTTTTGCCAAAGCGAAGACCATGACACCTCTGGAAATGCATTATCAACATAGGCTAAACGCAATTCGTTGCCAGACAGCGTTAATAAATAGGTTTCATTATTAGACATGGCGGCTAATTGCGGCGATTTATCATAAATCCGCTGGAAAATAGCCAGTTTCTCACTTGTCGTATAATGGCTTTTTACCGTTCCATTGGTGTAAAAACTGTAGAAACCTTTACGGTACGTGTCAGGAAGCAAGAAAGTCAGTTGAGAAGCTAACTGAAAGTCTCGAACATGAGTCAAGCCCCGCAGGCCATTGGTCACAGTATCAAACCATTGCGCCACCAAGCCATCTTGATAAGTCACAAGCAAAGAGTAACCACCAGCAAGAAGGTTGATGTTTGTAACCACAGCTTTATCTTGGCCAAAGCTCAAATCTACAATTTCTCGAATACTAAAATCCAAGGCTCCTTTTTTAGCTACCACCAACTCAGAACCGGAACGAAGATAAAGTGTGTTCCCATCAGGTGTCATAATGAGTTGATCTAAGTGTTCAAATGGTTGAGGAAACTGATAGGAATGCACAACTTGGTTACTCTCCTGCCAACGCACTCGTACTCGGCGGTCATCATAATAACCTGCTAAGGTGATACTCGAGCCAACCGCATAATCAAAGCTCTTCAGAGAATGCTCGGCGGAAAACTTTAGGTCGAAAGGCTGAGAAATACGGTCAATTTTAGGCGAAAATACACGTTCTTCGTTTTTAATAACATGGCGTAACTGAGGTTTGTACAAAAGCACATCACCAGATGAACTTGCAGCACCTACCCAACCATGAGTAAAACGATTTGAGCGATGTAAACGGTAACGACTGCCTAGTTCATCGGTTTTAAACGGTGTTATCGAGTGACTGCCTAAAGCCCAAAAATCCACATAACCTAACTTTGATACGACGTAAACATGCTCTCCATTATCAGCAACACCAAGAATTACTGGTTTTTCGGTTGTTATCGACTCAATCGATACATTTGGCGTTATTTTCGCATCAGAAAATAACGGAATAACAACGGATAGAAGATAAATAAATAGTAAAACCAGAGCCGCTAATACAGTAATTCCGCCAGCCGATACCAGCCAACGAGCAAATCTGTCTTTCATTAGTCGCTTGCGATCACGTTCTCGCAATGAAAAATCGGCTTTGGCCATTTCACTCACTTATCTAGAAGTCCCCAGATGTATAATATTTCGATTAGGTGACAATTATATTACATAGCGGATTAAACAACTGAAAACAATGTATTAACTCAATTAAGGCAGATCCCTTATCTCCTTAAGTTGCACTTCTTCAGAGTATGACTCGATAAGTCAACTTCGTCAGTCGGTCAATAGGAAAAATCATGAGCACAGAAAAGCTGTATATTGAAAAGGAACTCAGTTGGCTTTCTTTCAATGAACGTGTTTTACAAGAAGCCGGAGATAAAAAAGTACCACTCATCGAACGGATTCGATTTCTAGGTATATTTTCCAACAACTTGGATGAGTTTTACAAAGTACGCTTTGCCGATGTTAAGAGGCGCATCTTAATCAACCAAGAGCGCGGGAGCAATGGCAACTCCAAACATTTGCTAACTAAAATGCAAAGCAAAGCCCTTAAACTCAATGACAAGTTTGATGATTTGTACTCCGAGCTTATCCGAGAGATGGCAAGGCGAAAAATTTTCCTTATTAACGAAGCTCAGCTAAACGCATCACAACAGATATGGGTACGAAATTACTTTCGAAAACAGGTCCAGCCTCATATTACTCCACTTCTTTTAAGAGATGACATCGATGTACTGGAGTTTCTCAAAGACGAATACACCTACCTTACGGTTGAACTTAAAAAAGCCGAGCTTAGTCAATATGCTTTGATAGAAATTCCCACCGGTCACTTACCTCGCTTCGTCATGGTACCTGAAGACAAAGGTAGAGGTCGAAAAACCATTATTCTATTGGACAATATCATCAGATATTGTCTGGATGAGCTTTTCTACGGTTTCTTTGAATACGACCAACTCAAAGGCTACGCGATGAAAATGACCCGAGACGCCGAGTATGATTTAAGCCATGAGGTAGAACATAGTTTGCTCGAACAGATGTCTGAAGGAGTCAGTCAACGCCTAACGGCAATGCCTGTACGTTTTATTTACGAGATGGGAATGCCCCAAGCAATGTTAGTCTTTCTGTGCGACAAGCTCAGAATTTCCAATTACGACAGTCTGATTCCTGGGGGGCGTTACCATAACTTTAAAGACTTTATCGACTTTCCAAATGTAGGCCGAGACTACCTCGAAAACCGACCATTACCCCCATTACAATGTTCTGATTTCGATGGATATGCCAACAAGTTTGACGCCATCAAGCAGCGGGATATTTTACTTTACTACCCCTACCACACATTTGAACACATTACAGAGCTTGTGCGTCAGGCTTCGTTTGATCCTAAAGTGTTGAGTATTAAAATTAATATTTACCGAGTAGCCAAAGATTCCCGCTTAATGAACTCACTCATCGATGCTGTGCATAATGGAAAACAGGTATCAGTCGTTGTCGAGCTACAAGCTCGCTTTGACGAAGAGGCCAATATTGAGTGGTCAAAAGTACTCACAGAGGCTGGCGTTCAAGTGCTTTTTGGCACGCCGGGGTTAAAAATTCACTCTAAGTTGCTTCTCATCAGCCGCAGAGAAAATAATAGTGTGGTTCGGTATGCGCACATTGGCACTGGCAATTTTCACGAAAAAACCGCTCGAATCTATACTGACTTCTCTTTGTTAACTGCGGATCCTGAAATCACCCATGAAGTACAAAATGTGTTTGCTTACATCGAAAATCCGTATCGGCCAGTAAAATTTGAGCATCTTATCGTCTCACCTCGAAACTCACGGATAAAGCTTTATCATCATATAGACGAAGAAATCACCAATGCCAAAGCAGGTAAACGAGCAGCCATCACACTTAAAGTGAACAACTTGGTCGATAAAGCCCTTATTAATAAGCTTTATGAAGCGAGTAATGCTGGGGTCAAAATCAAAATGGTGATTCGAGGTATGTGTTCATTGGTTCCCGGCGTAAAAGGTGTAAGTGAAAATATTCGCATCATCAGCATAGTAGACCGTTTTTTAGAACATCCTAGGGTGCTGATATTCCATAATAACGGGGCTCATAAAGTCTACATATCTTCAGCAGACTGGATGACTCGAAACATAGATTACAGAATTGAAGTTGCCGCTCCTGTTCGCGATCCAAGGCTCAAGCGACGCATTATTGATATAATAAACATTCACTTCACCGACACTGTAAAAGCACGACTCATAGACAAAGAAATGAGCAATAAATATGTACCACGGGGTAATCGCAAGAAAATCCGTTCGCAAATCGCCATATACGACTATCTTAAAGAAGTAGAAAAACAGACCAGAAAACGTAGGGAGCAAGTCCTTATTCATGAAGAAGTCCTCACAGAACCGTGATATTGCCGCTATCGACCTTGGCTCAAACAGCTTCCATATGGTGGTCGCTCGCGTAGTCGAACAGGGACTACAGCTTATTAGTCGCCACAGACAAAGAGTAAGATTAGGTGCTGGCTTAAAAGGGCAAAAATACCTCGAGAATGATGCCATTGAAAGAGGGCTTGATTGTCTCGCTATGTTTGCTGAGAGGCTACATGGCTTTGACCAAGAGAACGTGCGCATTGCAGCAACCCATACATTACGTCAAGCAAGTAATGCTCATCTTTTTCTGCTGCGGGCACGCGAAGTGCTGCCATTTCCCATTGAAATTATTCCTGGGGTCGAAGAAGCAAGATTAATTTACCTTGGCGTCGCCCACACCCAACCCGAATCAGATTCAAAACTTGTGGTCGATATTGGTGGAGGAAGCACAGAAATGATTATCGGCCGAGGTTTTGAGCCTGAGTTAGTCAACAGTAAACAAATGGGGTGTGTCAGCTATACCAAGCAATACTTTTCCAAGGGTAAGCTATCACCGAAAAACTTCGCCAAAGCCATATTGGGCGCTGAGCAAAAGATGGAATCCATAGCCTACCACTATAAGAAAAAAGGTTGGGATATCGCTTTTGGATCATCAGGAACGATTAAAGCAATACGAGAAGTATTAATCGGTATGGGCTTTGAGGATGGGCTGATCACTTCAAGACGATTGGATAAATTGATCGACACTTTGTGCCAGTGGAGCCGAATCGATGACATCAAACTCACCGGGCTCACAGCAGAGCGCCAATCTGTCTTTCCAGCGGGTGTAGCCATTCTAGCGGCGGTACTCGCGAGTCTTAGAGTCAGCGAATTACACGTCTCAGAAGGCGCTTTGCGAGAAGGCCTTTTGTTTCAAATGGAAGACAGCTTCCAGCGCTCAGATATTCGTATGAGGACAACTGAAAACCTCGCCAGTAAGCATGCGGTAGATTTGGAACATGCAGATAGAGTAAAAAAGCAGGCCACTTTGTTTTTACAGCAGATACATCAAAATCTCGGCATCAAGAAACATTCTGAGCTCTTCGATTTACTCCAATGGGGAGCCTTGCTGCACGAGGTAGGGCTGAGTATCAGCCTACAAGCTTTTCATCGCCATTCCGCTTATATTCTTCGCCACACCTATATGCCTGGTTTCAACCGAGAGCAACAATCCGTGATCGCCACTTTAGTACGCTTTCAGAGAAAGGCTCTCAAGTTACATGAGATGGAAGAACTTACCCTGTTTAAGAAGAATCATGTAGTTAGCTTGATTCGCATCTTACGACTTGCCATCTTACTCAATGGCCAACGCAGTAACGATCCCCTTCCTTTATTGCAACTGTCTACCGATGGCCCGATTTGGACCTTAAGTTCACAAGACAGGAGCTGGGTGAGTAACAATAAATTATTACATGCAGACCTGACAACAGAGCAAAAACATTGGCGGAATGCAGGTTGGGATCTTCATTTCTAGAAGAGAGGTCGAATAGTTAGTTAATGCTCAAAACATCAACTTTATTCAATTCAGCACTAGCCATTTCAGCTGATACTGGAACATAACCCGCTTTTTTGACTATGCTCTGCCCTTGTTCAGAGTAGATAAAAAGAATGAACTCTTTCATGATGTTAGACAAAGGCTTCGATGGATTCTTATTAACGTAAAGATAGAGATAACGCGATAGAGGGTATCGACCAGACACTATATTGCTCTCACTGGGATAAACATAATCTTGGCCTTGTCTCGCGATAGGAACAAGCTTGGCTCCAGAGACTTGATAACCGACCCCCGAATAACCGATCGTATTGATGGCGGAAGAGGTCGCTTGAACAACCGAAGCAGATCCTGGTTGTTCATTGACATTATTTCTAAAATCACCGCCACATAAGGCCACTTTTTTAAAGTAACCATAGGTACCTGACACAGAGTTTCGGCCAAACAGCAGCATGCTACGCTTTGCCCACTGATAATTGAGTCCTAAATCGGCCCATGTTGAAGCTGACTGAGTAGAGCCGCAGCGCAGAGTCGAAGAAAATATACTGTCTAGTTGCTCAAAATTAAGCCCTGTTATTGGGTTGTCTCGGTGAACAAACACACCAACTGCGTCAATCGCAATCCGCAGTTCTGTTGGTTTATAACCATGTGTACGTTCGAAGGCTTCGATTTCTCGTTGGCGCATTGGCCGACTCATAGGTCCGAACTGCGCTGTCCCCTCTGTCAAAGCAGGAGGTGCTGTCGAAGAGCCTGATGCCTGCACTTCCCCATTAACGCTAGGATATAAGTGTTTAAACGCTTCGACCCACAAAGTGGTGATTCCCGCTAACGTATCTGAACCAACCGTAGTCAAGCTACCACTCAAGCTTGCTACTTTGTGATAGTGCTGATGACGCGCGTTAGTTTCTTGAGCCGATACAGAAAATGTAAGCAGAAAGCAAACACTGGCAGCGACAAACCTCATCTATCCACCACTAGACGCTGAGGCAAAATAAACGAAAATTTACTCCCCACTCCGACTGCAGACTGAACTTCTAAATGAGAATCGTGATGGGTCAGAGCATGTTTGACAATCGCTAACCCAAGTCCACTTCCTCCGGTATCTCTTGAACGTGCTTTATCCACTCGATAAAAACGCTCAGTCAACCTGTGCAGATGTTGAGGCTCAATGCCTTCACCGCTGTCTTCAACTTCTAGACACGCGCCTTGAGCAGATAAATACCAGCGAACTTTTACATCAGCACCAGCAGGCGTGTATTTCACAGCGTTATAAACCAGATTAGAAATCGCACTACGCAATTGGTCTTCATCACCTAAAACCAATAAGTCACCTTCAATGTCAAAACTAAGCTTATGCTGCTGCTCACCACTCAGGCTCTGAGCTTCTTTTTCAAGCACATCCAACATAGCAGGAACATTCACCACATCTTCCAGCTCATGCATTGGTGCTGCTTCAATCTTGGACAAGGTCAATAACTGATTAACTAAGCCATTCATACGATTAAGCTGCTCAGTCATGACGCCATGTGCTTTGGTCCACATGGGGCCAACGACCATATCAGGGTCTTCGGTCATTTCTAGGTACCCTTGCAACACAGTCATTGGCGTGCGAAGTTCATGGGATACATTGGCAAAGAAGTTACGCCTCATTCCCTCCAATTGTTTTAATTGAGAAACATCACGAACCACCATCAAGTGCTCTCCTTCGGTATAAGGCACAATACGAAGTTCAAGCATACGTTCGACGTTGAGTGGAGAGCGTATTTCTAAAGGCTGAGAAAAGTCGTTTTTACTGAGGTATTTAATAAAATCTGGCGTGCGAAGGAGATTTGAAATAGGCTGTCCAGAATCATCTGGCCAGCGAAAACCAAGTAGGTGCTGAGCTAACTTGTTGCACCATACGATATTCCCCTCCCCGCGAAAAACAACCACGGCATCAGGAAGTGATTCTGCACCATTACGGAAACGGCGGATCAAGCTACTCAGTTCTTTGCGTTTACTGCGATGACGTTGCTGCAAACGATAAATACCATTAAACAGAAACTCCCAATGACCCGTGCCAGAAGGAGGAGTGAGACGCTTTTCATCCCATAGCCAAGCTGAAAGACGCATTTGATTGTGCAGATGCCATATGAGCTGCAATACGGTTGCAGCCAATAAAAGCCATGGCATGTAGCCAAAGATCCATCCGACAATTACCCAAGGGGTGTAAAAAAAAACTAGCTCTTTGGCTAGCTTTTTCCATGTTAACCGTTCAACCACTTACCTCTCCTGATGGTAAACTTGAATCAGGCTTTAGTCGAAAAGCGATAGCCTGCACCGCGCACCGTTTGAACCAACCTATCATGCCCAGCACCTTCAAGCGCTTTTCTCAGACGGCGGATATGAACATCCACAGTTCTGTCCTCGACGTAAACATTGGTGCCCCAAACGTTATTCAGCAGCTGCTCTCGGCTATAGACGCGCTCTTGATGGGTCATAAAAAAGTGCAGCATTTTAAACTCTGTTGGCCCCATGTCGAGTGCTTGGCCGTTGGCCGTCACTCGATGAGACACAGGATCAAGCCTCAACCCTTGCACGTCAATCACATCTTCCAAAGCGGTTGGAGTCACTCTTCGAATGACAGCTTTAAGACGCGCAACCAATTCTTTGGGAGAAAATGGTTTTGTGATGTAGTCATCAGCACCAACTTCCAAACCGCGCACCTTATCTTCTTCTTCACCACGAGCGGTAAGCATCACAACGGGAATATTGCGAGTCAACTCTTCTCGCTTCATATGCTTAATAAAGTTAATCCCACTTCCTCCAGGCAGCATCCAGTCTAGAAGAACCAAATCTGGGAAAGGTTCGGAAAGCTTGGTTACCGCGCTATCATAATCTTCAGCTTCAACCGCATGATAACCTTTCTGTTCAAGGACAAAGCAAAGCATTTCGCGAATTGGCGCTTCATCTTCAACAACAAGAATCCTTCTCGACATAATTGAATCACCTTTGAATAAGTGGAACTTAATCGTGCATTGACCAAGGCATTATCACTATAAATTATGACACTTTTGTGACCCTTGAAAACAAATTTTAATATAAGTTTCATCTTAATGATGAGTTGTTGCAATGGGACAATCTCACTAAAAGTCTTTATGATGAGCAACCAAAGTTTAAGATCAACAGACCCTAGGTATAGAGAAAGCGTATGTGGTTTAAAAACTGTCTAGTTTACCGTTTTAATCGAGATATTAAATTCCAAGCAGATGAATTGGAAAAACAACTTACTGAATTCCGTTTTACTCCTTGTGGCAGCCAGGACAAACAAAAATTCGGCTGGGTAACAGCAATGGGCAAGCATGGTGACATGATGACTCATGTTAGTGAGAACCGCATCCTAATCTGCGCAAGGAAAGAAGAAAAAATGCTACCCGCATCTGTGATCAAAGATTCACTGAGCGCCAAAGTAGAAGCCATGGAAGCACAGGAAGGAAGACCTCTTAAGAAAAAAGAGAAAGATACCCTAAAAGAAGATATTGTCATGGATCTGCTGCCAAGAGCCTTTAGCCGCAGCAGTCATACTCATGTCCTTATCCTGCCCAAAGAAGGCTTTATATTGGTCGATGCCAGTAGCTATAAAAAGGCGGAAGAGGTATTGGCACTCCTGCGTAAAACCATGGGCAGTTTACCCGTAGTACCTGCAATTCCCGAAAAAGCATTGGAAACGACATTGACTGAATGGGTCAAAACCGGCGATACCCCCGTGGGGATGGAGATGCTTGATGAAGCAGAACTCAAGTCAGTTCTTGAAGAAGGTGGCGTGATTCGCTGTAAAAAGCAAGAGCTTACTGCTGATGAAATCCGCAGCCATATCGAGGCTAATAAAGTCGTCACCAAACTTGCTTTATGGTGGCAAGAGCGAATCGAATTTCTTCTTGGCGAGGATGGCAGTATCAAGCGCCTCAAGTTTTCTGATGAGCTGAAAGATCAAAATGATGATATTCCAAGAGAAGACCAAGCAGCTCGATTTGACGCCGATTTCTCGCTAATGTGCGGCGAACTCAGCGCTTTCCTTCCAAACTTGTACCAATCCCTTGGCGGCTTGCCTCACGCAAACGCATAAACTTTCCTCGGGTGCTTAACCTAGTTAAGTACCCGCTGGTCATTACCACATTTATTTCATGGACTTTTTCCTAGTCACAACTCACGTTTTAGCGTAGAATTTTCGCCCCAATTCCATTAGGTGGAATGGACCTGACTTGAGATCAGACTGAGAGAATGAAAACATGACAACTGAGAAAGCATTTGTACCTGAGCTATTGTCCCCTGCAGGCAGTTTAAAAAACATGCGTTACGCTTTTGCCTATGGAGCAGATGCCGTATATGCAGGGCAACCTCGTTATAGCTTGCGTGTACGCAACAACGAGTTCAATCACGAGAACCTGAAAATAGGTATTGATGAAGCTCATGCTCTGGGTAAAAAACTGTATGTAGTATGCAATATCCAACCGCATAACTCTAAGCTCAAGACTTTTATCCGAGATCTCAAGCCGGTCGTTGAAATGGGGCCTGATGCTTTGATAATGTCAGATCCAGGTTTGATCATGATGGTGCGTGAGTCCTTTCCTGACATGCCAATTCATCTTTCAGTGCAAGCTAACGCTGTAAACTGGGCAACGGTTAAGTTCTGGGCTGCGAATGGGGTTGAACGCGTCATTGTCTCTCGCGAGCTTTCTCTAGAAGAAATCGAAGAAATTCGCCAACATTGCCCTGAAACCGAGCTAGAAGTGTTTGTTCATGGTGCACTTTGCATGGCCTACTCAGGACGCTGCTTACTATCAGGCTACATGAATAAGAGAGATCCTAACCAAGGCACCTGCACAAATGCCTGCCGATGGGAATACAAAGTCGAAAAAGGCAAAGAAGACGATTCTGGACAAATTGTCGAAGAGTTCGATCCGGCGCAAGCACAAACGATCGAGGTTCAAAATGAAGCACCTCAAGCAACCTTAGGTCTGGGTCAACCAACCGATGAGGTGGTGCTTCTCTCAGAAAGCCACAAACCTGAAGAGAAAATGGCCGCATTCGAAGACGAGCATGGTACCTATATCATGAATTCAAAAGATCTGCGTGCCGTTCAACATGTCGAGCGTTTGACTAAAATGGGCGTACATTCGCTTAAAATTGAAGGCCGTACTAAATCTTTCTACTACTGTGCGCGCACCGCTCAAGTCTATCGCAAAGCCATTGATGATGCTGTTGCAGGGAAACCATTTGATCAAAGTCTGATGGGAACCCTAGAAAGTCTGGCTCATCGCGGTTATACCGAAGGCTTCCTACGTCGTCATACACACGATACCTATCAGAACTACGACTACGGCTATTCTGTCTCCGACGCTCAACAATTTGTCGGCGAGTTCACGGGGAAACGCCGCGGCGACCTTGCTGAAGTTGAAGTGAAGAATAAATTCCTCTTAGGCGACAGCCTTGAACTAATGACGCCAAAAGGCAATGTTGTTTTTACTCTTGAAGCAATGGAAAACAGAAAATCCCAACCTGTTGACGATGCAAAAGGCAATGGCCACTTTGTGTTTATCCCTGTACCACAAGATATGGACTTAGAATACGGACTTCTGATGCGTAATCTCAATAGTGGTCAGGACACACGCAACCCAACAGGCAAATAACAATGGCACTGTTAATTACAGACAAGTGTATTAACTGTGATATGTGCGATCCCGAATGCCCTAATGGGGCAATTTCCATGGGAGACAGTATCTTTGAGATCGACCCCGATCTTTGCACTGAATGTAAAGGCCATTATGAAAAGCCAACTTGTCAGTCTGTATGTCCAATAACAAAATGTATTATTACAGACCCTAATCATGTGGAAACAGACGAGCAGCTATTGGAAAAGTTCGTCATCATTCAAGGGCTAGCCTAGCCTGATTGGATTAATATAAGCCGCTGACTAATCAAGCGGCTTCCTCTTATCTAGATATTGTTTAGCATTTTCCGGCATTGCGCAGGCATCACTTTGGGCTTTTTTTTGCTCGCTTTTTGCGATGTTTTAGGCTTAGGTTGAAGACGCCAACTGATTAACTCGGCCCCACATCCATCGCCCTCAGGCGGCGCTGCTTGAGGACGGCAAAAGGTATTCTCGTAAGGGCATTTTAATCTGACATGCATGTGGTAATGATGTCCCCACCATGGTCTAACCTTCCTTAACCATTCACGCTGCTCTTGAATTTCGTCGGCGCAGAGTTTCTCTTTAATCACAGGGTGAACAAAAATACGCTCTACTGCGGGATCATAAGCGGCCATCTTGATCAATTCAAAATGCCTCGTATCCCAATTTTTCTTTAACACTTGATACTGCTTTATATTAACCACACTAATCGGCACAGGTTTTTGTAGCTGGCGCTCTGTGAGTCTTTCTCGAGTCAGCCTAAGCCAAATGTCGATGTCCAATCCCGTTTGATGGCTAGTATGGCCAGAAGAAAAGCGCCCACCTTGCGGCAAAGACAAATCACCGACCAGTATATGCGTATTAAGATATTGCTCTGACATTTTGCCCAAGCGCTGAACAAAACTGACAGCGCTCGGGTGGCCATAATATCTCTGACGATCGCTTCTAAGAACTTGATACCCTGCTCCCTCAAGTGGTAATGCAGAGCCACCTGCTAAACAGCCATTTGCATAGCTGCCGATGGCTTGGGGAGAATGGGTTGAAGGTGTATTAACTTTCTCCCAAGGGCTTGCTGTTACAGAGAAGGTTGGGCAGAATGAAACAGCCAAGAATAATATGTGCCATTTCCAACAATCTAGCATCTCCCACACTCCTATCAGTAATCACATCATGTGTTTACCTTTATGAGAGAGGCTTAACACATATTAGTAATGCTCACCATTATCATAGTAGGTGTTCGCTTCAAGAGCGGTAAAGATAACCGCAACATCTACATCCGCTTCCAAGATATGACGAACTTGCTTAGTGATAAGATCAGCTACTGCGTCCTGAGTCTCTTGCCCACGATCAAACCACAGCACCTCGACGAAAGGATAGGCTTGGCTTACTTGCCCCTCATGATAAAAGGTCGTGTAGACGTACTCGAATGTGAAATCTTCTCTTGGACAGTCCATATGAGGCTGCAGAGCATCAATTAAAGACTTAGATAAAGACTGAACACTTTGTGGTTCCATGGCGCGAAAACGTAAATGTGGCATTAATGGCTTCCTAATAATTATGTTTTCACCATAATACCAAGTTAGTGAATAATATCTCGATTATTTCTGCTTCAAGCTTTTAAAGGTGGATTAAAGAAAAAGCC
This sequence comes from Vibrio tetraodonis, assembly GCF_003350295.1. Classification (GTDB taxonomy): domain Bacteria; phylum Pseudomonadota; class Gammaproteobacteria; order Enterobacterales; family Vibrionaceae; genus Vibrio; species Vibrio tetraodonis. Next base: position 13,533 of record NZ_QLYY01000015.1, on the reverse strand, counting down.
GCTGAGTTATCAGCGGCTTGTATTTTATTGAGGTATTTCGTCAAACTCAGCACCTTCTTTTTCCACCTGAGGTGGCATAAGATGCTCTTTGGTTATCCCTAGCTTGAGAGCGAGTGCAGAGGCAACATAAATAGACGAATAAGTACCAACAGTGATACCCAATAGCAGCGCCGTAGCAAAACCATGGATCATGGCACCGCCCTGAACAAATAAAGCGATGACAACAAACAAGGTTGTACCTGAAGTGATAAGGGTACGGCTCAAGGTTTGAGTAATAGAGCTATCCATAATTTCCGCCGGCTCACCTTTACGCATCTTGCGGAAATTCTCTCGAATTCGGTCAAAAACCACTATGGTATCGTTAAGTGAATAACCCACAACCGTAAGAAGCGCCGCGACGATAGTCAAGTCGACTTCGATTTGCATAAACGAGAACACACCAAGTGTAATAATGACGTCATGAGCAAGAGCAAGCACTGCACCTGCCGCGAGACGCCATTCAAAACGAATGGATACGTATATCAAGATACAAATCAAAGAAACAATGATAGCAAGCCCGCCAGCTTCTGTTAGCTCATCACCAACATTAGGCCCAACAAACTCAATACGGCGCATTTCAACGCTTTCACCTGTGCCAGCTTTAATAGCACTGATAATTTCATTGCCGAGCGTCTCTCCGGCAACGTCCTCACGAGGACGTAACCGAACCATGACATCGCGTGAGCTACCAAAGTTTTGTACCGTAGCATCGCCAAAGCCTTTTGCATCGAGCGCGGTACGAATTTCCTCTAAGTTGGCAGGCTGTTCAAAGCCGACTTCAATTAGGGTTCCTCCGGTAAAATCCAGTCCCCAATTCAGCCACTTAGTCGATAGAGTAAAGATCGAGGCACCAATCATCAAAATCGATAAAAGGAAGGCGAATTTTGACCAACGCATAAAGTCGATCATTTTGTCTGCTTTTAGAATCTGAAACATAATCATCTCCAGCCTTAGATCGACAATTTATTGATGCGCTTTCCGCCATACATCAAGTTAACAACGCAGCGTGTCCCTATGATGGCAGTAAACATGGAGGTCAAAATACCAATAGAAAGCGTCACGGCAAAACCCTTGATCGCTCCTGTACCGACGGCAAAGAGAATAATCGCCGTGATAAGTGTTGTAATATTGGCATCGGCAATGGTACTAAATGCATTGGCATAACCTTGATGAATCGCTTGCTGTGGATTTCGACCGTCACGAAGTTCTTCACGTATCCGTTCAAAAATCAGCACATTGGCATCCACCGCCATACCAACAGTAAGAACGATACCTGCAATACCCGGAAGCGTCATGGTCGCACCCGGTATCATAGACATCACCCCTATGATAAGAACAAGGTTCACCATCAACGCCATATTAGCGATAAAGCCAAACTTGCGGTAGTAGAGCAAAGTAAACAGCATCACAGCAACCATACCCCAGATACACGCCATTACACCCATATCTATGTTTTGTTGTCCCATAGAAGGGCCAATGGTACGTTCTTCAACAATTGATATTGGAGCAATCAAAGCACCAGCACGAAGCAATAGAGCAAGGTTGTGCGCTTCAGCGGCAGTATCGATACCAGTAATACGGAAATTACGACCAAGCGCTGACTGAATAGTAGCTTGATTGATGACTTCCTCATGTTTACTCAGAATCACTTTACCTTCAGGCGTACGTCGACCGCTGTCTTTGTACTCAGCAAATACGGTTGCCATAAGCTTGCCAATATTCTTTTTCGAGAAAGAAGACATCTTACTGCCACCCTCACTATCCAGTGAGATATTGACCTGGGGTCGACCATATTCATCAGTACCAGAGCTTGCATCGGTAATACTTGAACCACCCAAGATCACGCGCTTTTTCAAAACGACAGGGCGTCCATCGCGATCTTGTTTGATCTCACTACCTGCTGGCGCTCTGCCACTTGCAGCAGCAGCTAAGTCCGCTCTGTCATCCACTTCACGAAACTCAAGCGTTGCAGTGGCACCCAAGATTTCCTTGGCACGAGCGGTATCTTGAACACCTGGTAATTCAACGACAATGCGGCTTGCACCCTGACGCTGAACTAGAGGCTCAGCAACACCAAGCTCATTGACTCGGTTACGTAAAATGGTAATGTTCTGCTCTACCGCATAGTTGCGGATTTCAGCCAGACGTTGCTCAGTAAATGTCGCCGTAAGAGTAAATCGCCCACCAGCGTCTGAGTCCACAAACGTCATATCAGGATGATTTTGGGTGAAGAGACGCTTAGCATCGGCAAGTTGCTCTTCATTACGGAGTAAGACTTCAACCGAATCTTGCTCTGAGGGGCGAATTGCTCGATAGCGGATCTTAGCTTCACGCAGCTCGCTACGAAATGCTTCTTCCTGCTGACTGACTAATTTCTCCATCGCAGCGTCCATATCAACTTCCATCAGGAAGTGAACACCACCACGAAGGTCCAGACCTAATTTCATTGGTGCAGCACCAATAGCATCAAGCCAATCCGGTGTCGCGGGAGCAAGGTTTAAAGCAACAATCTTGTCTTTACCCAAGGATTCATTGATAACATCTCTGGCACTTAGCTGAGTATCTGTATCATTGAAACGTACAAGAATGGAGCCATCTTCGAGGGAAATGGATTTTTGAGATAAGCCCTTTTCATTCAGAGCTTGAGTGATGGAGTCCAGCGTCGACATATCGACAGAGGCGCCACGCGCCCCTGTAATTTGAATAGCTGGATCTTCACCATAGATGTTTGGAAGTGCGTATAAAGCAGCAATGGCAATGGTTAGCACCACCATCAAATACTTCCATAATGGATAGCGGTTAAGCACAGCGAGGATCCTTTAGCTGTTTATAGAGATTTAAGCGTACCTTTTGGCAGCACTGCAGTTACAAAATCTTTCTTGATAACGATTTCGTTGTTAGCATTAAGTTCAACAGAAATATAGTCGTTGTCTTCTGCGATTTTGGTAATTTTTCCTACCAAGCCACCACTCGTCAGTACTTCATCACCTTTGCCCATCGATGCCATTAGGCTCTTATGCTCTTTGACACGCTTAGCTTGTGGGCGGTAAATCATGAAGTAAAAGATAACCGCAAACATACCTAGCATGATCAGCATTTCAAAACCACCACCTGCGGGTGCGCCTTCTGCGGCATAAGCTGGAGTAATCAACATTAAAACAATCCTCTATTTACTTTTATTAAATATCCAAGTTGGGCTTGAGCATCAAGGTTTCAAGAGACACTCAAACATTTAGGGAGCCTAGTCTCAAAATTCCCAAGAATTTGCCTAACTAATTCACAAAAGCCTTTGGCGAAATGCCAAAGGCTGTTCATCTTTACTGCTCTTTTGCCAAAGGTGGCACTTCACGATTTCGGCGAGCATAAAACTCTTTAACAAACTCATCAAAGCGATCTTCATCGATTGCTTGACGAATACCTTCCATCACTCGTTGATAGTAACGAAGGTTATGGATGGTATTGAGGCGAGCACCCAAAATTTCATTACAGCGATCAAGATGGTGCAGATACGCTTTTGAATAATTCTGGCAAGTGTAACAGTCACACTCAGGATCCAGAGGTGTTGTATCGGTTTTATGTTTAGCATTACGGATCTTGATCACACCGCCAGTAACAAACAGATGTCCGTTACGGGCATTACGTGTCGGCATCACACAATCAAACATATCGATACCACGGCGAACACCTTCAACTAAATCTTCCGGCTTGCCAACGCCCATAAGGTAACGAGGTTTGTCTTCTGGAAGTTGTGGGCAAGTGTGCTCAAGTACACGATGCATATCTTCTTTTGGCTCACCAACCGCAAGTCCACCAACGGCATAACCGTCAAAGCCGATGTCAGTCAAACCTTTGACCGATACGTCACGTAAATCTTCGTAAACACCGCCCTGTACAATACCAAATAGGCTGTTGGGGTTTTCTAGTTTGTCAAAATGATCACGTGAGCGCTGCGCCCATCGCAGTGACATTTCCATCGACTTCTTAGCTTGATCGTGAGTCGCAGGATATGGCGTACATTCATCGAAAATCATCACGACGTCTGAACCGAGATCTTGCTGAATTTCCATCGACTTTTCTGCGTCCATGAAAATTTTATCTCCGTTTACTGGATTACGGAAATGTACCCCTTGCTCGGTAATTTTGCGGATATCACCCAGACTAAAGACCTGAAAGCCCCCTGAATCGGTTAAGATGGGCCCCTGCCAATTCATAAAATCATGCAGGTCACCATGCATTTTCATGACTTCTTGTCCTGGGCGCAGCCAAAGGTGGAAAGTATTACCAAGCAAAATCTCTGCTCCAGTCCCTTTTACCTCTTCTGGCGTCATGCCTTTCACCGTGCCATAAGTACCAACCGGCATAAAAGCAGGGGTTTGCACGCCACCACGTTCAAAAGTCAGCTGACCTCGGCGCGCCGTGCCATCTTTCTTTTTCAGATCAAATTTTAATTTCACTAAGCCTCCCAATGTCAGAAATACAGTCTGACCAAAAGTGCCGAGTATTCGCATCAAAACCAGCGATTACACTAGCTAAAAACGGCTTAGTATCGGCTGCTTCATGCACCGCGAACACTCTTAAATTTTTATTTAACGCTCAAGCGTTCTCTTACTAATAAACATGGAATCACCATAAGAGAAAAAGCGATACTTTTTCTCTACTGCATGTTTATAAGCGTTCATCGTATGCTCAAAACCAGCAAACGCACTCACCAACATAATCAAGGTTGATTCTGGAAGATGAAAATTTGTGATCAAGCAGTCGACCAATTGATATTCATAACCCGGATAGATAAATATTTCTGTATCCCCAAAGAAAGAGGCCAGTTCTGTGCCTTTTTTGAGCGCATCTTGTGCGGCACTTTCTAAAGAACGAACCGAGGTCGTACCCACGGCGATAATTTTACCACCTCGAGATTTGGTTTGGTTGATCGCATCGACCACCTGCTGAGGAACTTCCACATACTCGGCATGCATATGATGATCGTGAATATTATCGACTTTAAGTGGCTGGAAAGTTCCTGCTCCGACATGCAGTGTCACATAAGCAAGCTCCGCGCCTTTCGCCTGAATCTTAGCAAGTAAAGCATCATCAAAGTGCAGTCCTGCGGTCGGTGCAGCCACAGCACCTGGCTTTTGGTTGTAAACCGTTTGATAACGCTCTTTATCCGAGTCTTCGTCAGGTCTATCAATATAAGGCGGTAAAGGCATGTGACCAATATGCTCTAAAATCTCTAATACCGTTTTATCCGACTCAAACTTCAACTCAAACAAGGCTTCATGCCGAGCCATCATCTTGGCTGAGTATTCATCGTTTTCGCCCAGAACGATTGTCGAGCCTGGTTTAGGAGATTTAGAACAACGAACATGAGCCAGTATACGCTGCTCATCTAACATTCTTTCTACCAAGACTTCTAATTTACCACCTGACTCCTTGCGGCCAAACATACGTGCAGGAATAACGCGCGTATTATTGAACACGACCAAGTCTCCTGCTTGAATCTGGTCTAAGACATCAGTAAATGTGCCATCGCAAACTTGACCTGCATTGCCATCTAACTGAAGTAGTCGGCTAGCAGTACGCTCTGGTTGAGGATAACGAGCAATAAGCTCATCAGGTAAATCAAAGTGAAAATCGGATACTTGCATCTTACTAATCTTTTGTCGTGGTTTCTCTTGCTGTGATCAAAGCCGAACTGATTCTGTCACAAACAGACGACGAGTTTTTCGCAGCCGACTAGTATATGCTGGACGTACTCAATAGCAAGGATTGAGGTGTGAATATTTGTAATCCATGTTGATTTGATTGATAGCTGTAAAGTTGAACCCTATAACTGTACACAATTTACCACATCGATTCTATTGAGATAAAACCAAAAACCTTGCCACCTCTCAAACGCTCTGACTGAAAGCGTCTATAGTAGAAAAGATAAAACAACAACTCAGGAGGCAGCCATGATAAAAGTCGAAGACATGATGACACGTAACCCACATACTCTGTTACGCTCGCACCAACTTTCAGACGCCAAACATACCATGGACGCACTGGATATTCGCCACATTCCTATTGTCGATGCTCATAAGCAGCTGCTGGGTGTAGTATCACAACGTGATGTGTTAGCCGCGCAAGAATCCAGTCTACAAAACATACCGGAAAACCAAGCCTTTACTCTGAATACTCCGCTGTATGAAGTCATGAAAACCGATTTAATGACGGTTGCACCACAAGCGGGATTAAAACAAAGTGCGCTCTACATGCAAAAGCACAAAGTTGGCTGTTTGCCTGTGGTCGAAAAAGGGCAACTCGTGGGTATCATTACCGATACTGATTTTGTGGCCATCGCAATTAACTTGCTGGAGCTACAAGAAGAAATGGAACCTGAGGAAATCGATTAAAACAGCGCACTTTTAATCTTTTGAACAGTAGCGAGTCACCAATCAAACAGTGACTCGCTGTCATGGTCTAGAACTGATCTTCTTCGGTCGAGCCTGTCAAAGCGGTGACAGAAGAGTTTCCTCCCTGAATCGTATTGGTCATTTTATCAAAATAACCCGTACCGACCTCTTGCTGGTGCGCAACAAAGGTATACCCTTTTTCTGCGGCTTTAAACTCTGGGCGCTGAACTTTCTCAACATAATGACGCATTCCCTCACCTTGGGCATAATCGTGCGCGAGTTCAAACATGTTGAACCACATATTGTGGATCCCTGCTAAGGTAATAAATTGGTATTTGTACCCCATATCCGACAGTTCTTGCTGGAACTTAGCAATAGTCTCAGCGTCAAGGTTTTTCTCCCAGTTAAACGATGGAGAGCAGTTGTAGGCAAGCAGCTGCTCTGGATACAGAGCATGGATTGCCTTAGCAAACTTGCGCGCTTCTTCTAGACAAGGCGTAGCGGTTTCACACCAAATAAGGTCGGCATGAGGGGCATAAGCAAGGCCTCGGGAGATCGCTTGGTCAATACCAGCACGCACACGATAAAACCCTTCTTGAGTACGCTCACCTTGGATAAAGTCTTTATCATACGGATCGCAGTCTGAGGTCAAAAGATCCGCCGCATTAGCATCGGTACGAGCAATAACCAAGGTTCTTATCCCCGCGACATCGGCAGCCAAACGCGCCGCAACCAGCTTTTGCACTGCTTCTTGAGTTGGAACCAGCACCTTACCGCCCATATGACCACACTTTTTCACTGAAGCAAGCTGGTCTTCAAAATGCACTCCTGCTGCGCCAGCATCGATCATGGACTTCATTAACTCGTAGGCGTTTAGTACTCCGCCAAACCCAGCTTCAGCATCGGCAACAATTGGCAGGAAATAATCAATCCCACCTTCATCATTTGGTGACTTGCCGTTTGACCATTGAATTTGGTCGGCGCGGCGAAAAGAGTTGTTGATCCTTTTCACCACAGCAGGCACAGAATCAACTGGGTATAAGGATTGATCAGGGTACATAGACGATGCGGTATTGTTATCGGCAGCAACCTGCCAACCAGATAGATAAACCGCCTCAATGCCCGCTTTGGCCTGCTGCACCGCTTGCCCTCCAGTGAGCGCGCCAAGACAATTGACATAACCCTTCTTAGCATCGCCATTGACCAAGGCCCAGAGCTTGTCTGCACCACGCTGAGCTATGGTATTTTCCGGTACCATGGATCCACGTAAAGTGACCACCTCTTCTGCACTATAGGGGCGTTTGACATTTTTCCAACGCGGATTGGTTGCCCAGTCTTTTTCGATTGCCTCAATTTGTTGGCGGCGAGTTAAGTTTGTCATCGTTATTTCCTTCTATTGATGAACCAATATTGCTGTTGTTATATCAGCGGTACTTCCTTCTCCGCTGTTTACGATCGATGTTGCTGACGATGTTGGTGATTAATCTAGGTAGTCATATCCTGGAATAGTGAGAAAGTCGCTTAGCTCTTCACTGGTCGTGAGTTTGGCCATCAAAGTCGCCGCTTCTTCAAAACGTCCAGCTTGATAACGCTCATCACCGAGTTCTGCTTTAACGACATTTATCTCTTCATTCAAGTACTGTTCAAACAGTGCTTTGGTGACAACTTGCCCGTTATCTAGAGATTTACCATGCTTGATCCACTGCCAAATGGATGCTCTTGAAATTTCGGCTGTCGCAGCATCTTCCATGAGTCCATATATAGGCACACAGCCATTGCCTGAAATCCAAGCTTCAATGTATTGCAGCGCCACCCTGATGTTGTGTCTCATACCTTGCTCAGTTCGTGCTCCTTGGCAAGGTTTAAGTAAATCTTGGGCCAGGATGGGAGCATCATCTTCACGAGTAACATCAAGTTGGTTGCTTCGCTCAGCCAACACATGGTTAAAGACCTTGATTGCAGTCTCTGCCAACCCGGGGTGCGCGACCCAAGTGCCATCATGACCATTTTGCGCTTCCAATGATTTATCGGTTTGGATCTTATTAAGTACTTGCTGATTCTGCTCTGGATCCTTTGAAGGAATAAATGCGGCCATTCCTCCCATAGCAAATGCGCCACGCCGATGACAGGTTCGAATGAGCAAACGAGAATAGGCATTGAGAAAGGGCTGATCCATAGTCACGCTCTGCCTGTCAGGCAAGATACGATCGGGATGATTCTTTAGTGTCTTGATGTAGCTAAAGATATAATCCCAGCGGCCACAATTAAGACCAACGATATGCTCTTTAAGGGCAAACAAAATCTCATCCATCGCAAATACCGCAGGGATGGTTTCAATCAAAACCGTCGCTTTTATCCTTCCTGTCTCTAAGCCGTAATATTGCTCAGTAAAGTGAAATATTTGACTCCACCACTGAGCTTCTTGGTAGGATTGAAGCTTAGGCAAATAGAAATAAGGGCCACTGCCTTTTTTAATTAAGCTCTGGTAGTTGTTATAAAAATAAAGTGCGAAGTCAAACAAAGCACCCGGAATCGGTTTGCCATTAAAAAGCACATGTTTTTCTTTGAGATGAATGCCTCTAACGCGACAAATCAGCACCGCAGGATCGTCTTTCAGTCGATATTGCTTTTCACTTTTCGGGTCCTGGTAGGATATAGTGCCATTTATTGCATCACGTAAATTTATCTGACCATCTAATAATTGCGTCCAATCTGGCGACATTGAATCCTCAAAGTCCGCCATAAACACTTTTACATCTGCGTTTAGTGCATTGATGACCATTTTTCGATCCGTTGGTCCCGTGATCTCAACTCGGCGATCCTGAAGGTCATTTGGAATTTTGCTTATCTTCCAATCACTGGCTCTGATTTCTTGGGTATCCGGATCAAAGTCAGGTAAAGAGCCAGCATCAATACGAGCCTGATATTGTTCACGAGCCGTGAGTAATACGTGGTTTTGACCGGCAAATTTCTCACATAAGAGAGACAAAAAGCCCTGACACTCATCAGAAAAAATCTCTTGATGCTCTGATGAAAGATGAGTAGTAATTTCTAAGCTGCCTTTACTCACACCATTTTCTTGTGTGTGCTTAAGCGTATTTTCTGTAGCTGAAGTCTTCAAAAGCATTTCCTTTACCTTCTCCGGTCAACAATCCCAGTATGGTATTAATTACGCATACCAAGGCAGTTAATAAAAATTACATCTGTAACTATAAAACAACAAAGACGCTGTGCTATCTATACTGTGATCTGGACCAAATACAGCCCGAGACATGACTAACACGTAGCATCAAAAAAACCTATCAAATTCTAATTAAACTATAACAATTAAAGATTAAATAAAAAGCTCTCAAGAGCGTAAAAAACAAAATTCAACATTTTATCTTTTTGACTTTAAGTTGTTGATCTTTCACCATTGTTGTAATTAAATTTCGTAATTAAATAACCAAAAGACAACCAACCAGAAGAGCTTTAAAACAAGTGTTTAATTTATTTCAACAAGGAGTGGCACCTTATGCTTTGATGTACAAGCACAGCGGATAAAGTCACTTTAAACAAGCAGGATGAAAGGGATTGTAAAATTGACACTGTTAAGTTTCATTATTTAATGAAACCTTCGCCAAGGAAAAGCTGTGAAATTTTACAAGTTAAACTTCACCAACAGAATAAAAAACCATTAAAAAAAGACAAACCAGTCAGTAAAACTGGTTACAACAGAGAATGAACCATGATCACTACACCTAAAGTAGCTCAGAAACGACTTGTGCTAGCTGATTAAAGGTGTTGACTCTTGAAGAACTGGGTCTCCAGACCAAACCTATATGTCGGTGAGCTTGTTGCTCTGGCGGATCGACAACCACCAAATTTTGGTTTTCAATCAACCCATGGTCAATCGCCATCTGAGGGATAAAAGTGGTGCCCATGCCATTCGCGACCATTTGAACCAAAGTATGCAAACTTGTGGCAGAAAATGGGTTAATCTTTTCTTTTCTGGTTAGCTGACAGGCTGACACAGCGTGCTCAGTCAAACAGTGCTCTTTTTCAAGCAGAAATACAGATTCATCGGGAAGGTCGTCGTATTTAATTGGAGTGCGAATGGTATTCGCCTGATGGCGACTAATGATCATTTTAAACGGATCATTGCCAACAATTTTGCTCTCCATTCCATCGAGTTCAACGGGCAAGGCTAAGATCAATATATCCAATTCACCATGGCGAAGCGCGGCCAACAAATTATTTGTGGTATCTTCTCTTAGCAAGAGATTAAGCAAAGGAAAGCGCTGATTCACTTCTTGGACAAGATCACAGAGCAAAAATGGCGCTATGGTTGGGATACAACCAACTCGCAATTGCCCTTGCATTTCTCCTCCCTGACATTGCCGGCCTAACTCAACCAAATCTTGGCCTTTGGCCAGTAACTCACGACCTTGTTTTACTACCTGCTCTCCCGCTAAAGTAAAAACAAGCGGCCCCTTTTTGTCTTTCTTTTCGTAAAGCGGGCAACCAATCAAATCTTCAAGATTTTGAATCCCCTTACTTAAGGTCGATTGACTAACAAAGCACTTTTTGGCGGCCTCGCTAAAGTGGCGAGTTTCATGTAGCGTGATTAGATAATGTAACTGTTTAAGATTCGGCCATTTAGTCATAGTTTTGTTGTTTAAATATCTCAATTTGGTGAACGGCGCATAGATTTTGACCTATCGTTTTTTTCGATTAACTTAATCTATTTATTTCGCTTTTTTCAATACTACAATCTGTACTATAGTTTGTCTCGCACAAACACGGACCAAACCAAAATTACTCAAGATGGTTTGGAACTAACCATACTTTTTAGGAGCAAAAAAATGGTACTAGTAGGTCGTCAAGCCCCTGACTTTACTGCGGCAGCTGTTCTAGGTAACGGTGAAATCGTTGACAACTTCAACTTTGCAGAATTCACTAAAGGTAAGAAAGCGGTTGTTTTCTTCTACCCACTAGATTTCACGTTCGTTTGCCCATCAGAGCTTATTGCATTCGACAATCGTCTAGCTGACTTCCAAGAAAAAGGCGTTGAAGTAATCGGTGTTTCTATCGATTCTCAATTCTCGCACAACGCATGGCGTAATACTGCTATCGAAGATGGCGGCATCGGTGAAGTAAAATACCCATTGGTTGCAGATGTTAAACACGAAATCTGCAAAGCTTACGACGTTGAGCACCCAGAAGCAGGCGTTGCATTCCGTGGTTCTTTCCTAATCGATGAAGAAGGTGTTGTTCGTCACCAAGTGGTTAACGACCTTCCACTAGGCCGTAACATTGACGAAATGCTACGCATGGTTGACGCACTAAACTTCCACCAAAAGCACGGCGAAGTATGTCCTGCACAATGGGAAGAAGGTAAAGCAGGTATGGATGCATCTCCAAAAGGTGTTGCGGCATTCCTATCTGAGCACGCTAGCGACCTAAGCAAATAATAGACTTGGTCGCAACTGACGAATAGTCAGTTAATGCCAAAGATACTTTGCAAAGAGCTCAAACTATGTTTGGGCTCTTTTTGATTTTCATCGACGCTATATTGAGCTTACCAATATAGATAAAAAGACAGAGTGTCGGTAAAAAGACAAAAAGTATCGACCTTCAGACGTTATCCATCGCGGTGCTTTAAAGACGAAAACACTCTACTTATGATGAACACAAACCAAGCTTAGAAGGGAAACTCGTTTTCCTTGACCCAACGGAGATTCAAAACATGGCTACTTTCTCTCTCGCTTTCGGCACGGCAACGAAAAACCGTGATGGAAAAATCATCGAAGCCTTTTTCCCCCATCCTGTACTAGCACCCACTGATGCACTGGTCGACTCACTAGCGGAAGTAACGGGTTATCAAGAAGGCAACCAAGTTATAGAGGTGACTGCGAGCCAAAGTGCCCAGCTTGCTAAAGCATTCGAAACCAACGGTGATAGCAATAACGCCGCATTGGCAGCTAAAGCCACCGAGTCTGAGCAGCCGCTAGTGCTTGTTATTCTCAAAACAGATGAAAAGCCCTCTTCTGTTGCAGAAGGCTTTCTGAAACTGCAACTTATCTCTAACCGATTAGTTCTGCCTCACGGCACAGTGCTCGATGGCATTTTTGGCCTACTGCACAATATTGCTTGGACTAACGAAGGTCCAATTGATCTGCCAGAGCTTTCTGAGCGTCAAATTGAAGCTCGCTTAGCAGGACGTCATTTGTCGGTTGATTGCGTTGATAAATTCCCGAAAATGGTCGATTACGTGGTACCTGCTGGCGTTCGTATTGCGGATACTGCTCGTGTTCGCCTTGGCGCACATGTGGGGGAAGGTACAACGGTAATGCATGAAGGCTTCATCAACTTCAATGCGGGAACTACAGGCACAAGTATGGTTGAAGGCCGTATTTCCGCTGGTGTTGTGGTCGGCAATGGCTCTGATATTGGCGGCGGCGCTTCAATTATGGGCACGCTATCTGGCGGCGGCTCCGTTGTAGTGTCTATTGGCGAAAGCTCTCTTCTTGGCGCTAATGCTGGTCTTGGTTTCCCACTTGGCGATCGCTGCACTGTTGAGTCTGGCTTGTATGTGACTGCTGGCTCCAAAGTTCTTATGCTAGATTCACAAGGCAATGAAGTTGAGACGGTTAAAGCGCGCGATCTTACTGGCGTATCCGATTTACTCTTCCGTCGCAACTCAGTCACAGGTCAGATTGAGTGTCTGGCTAACAAAACCGCGGTAGAACTTAACTCAGAGCTACATAGTAACAACTAAATTTTGTCGCTGCTTACGATTGAAAGGCTGATGATCGACCATCTAATGCCGATCGGTTTAGAGACTTGAACGATCCTGGGATCGTATGATAATCCCCACTAACTTTGTTAGTGGGGATTTTTCTATGTTGGCTGAAGAGTTAGTTCTAGCTCATGATACTATTGAAGATGGCAAAAATTATGAGTCTGTAATTAATGCCATTCAACTTGAATGGATAGAGCAAGCTCTCTATGAAACATCTAAAGCGAGTATCAGAAGGCGTCGGCTACCGGCCCAACAAGCAGTATGGCTCGTCATTTGGATGGGATTGCAGAGAAATAAATCCATTAAAGAGGTTTGCAG
>NZ_QLYY01000006.1 GCF_003350295.1 Vibrio tetraodonis | reverse complement strand
GCGTGTCGGCATTGTTCATGCCGTCGCGGTCATCGGTAATCGTACCTGCGCCTGAATCGGTGACATCAAAACTCTCACCGCCCACCGTTGCTGTCGCTCGAGCGTCTAGGTTAAAGGTTTCTGACCCTTCAAAAATCGTATCATCTGAAGTTTGTACCGACACCTTAATGTCACTGGCATTACCCGGTATGGTGTACGAACCRTCACCATTGGCTGCGGCGTTAAAGCTGGTCTCTCCCACCTTATAAGTCACACTCAATGGGTTCGAAGCAAAATCTGCTAACTCAGCGCTTTGTCCATCAACATCGATCGTGAATTCATAACGAACGTCACCATCCACTTCATTCGACAGAGCCACATCAAACAGCGCCGCCTGTCCTTCTACGACCGTCTCTGTGCTGACCGATAAGGTTGGCGTGTCATTATCAAGAATGACTGTGTTTTGCTCACCTTCACCCAGAGTACCAAACCCTGAAGCCACACCAACTTGAAACGTTTCATTACCTTCGAATACCGTATCATTTAAGGTTCCAACAGACACATCCAAAGATGTAACACCAATCGGAACTTCGATCGTACCATCGGGCCCAACACTAATAATTGTACCGTCGGCAGTTGTGACAGTGACGGCTGTCAAATCTTCAAGTTCAGCAGTACTCGTAGAAATCGAAAGTGTGATGTTGGTGACTTGGGTTGAGGGTTTATCAAACTCAATAACGTAATTAGCATTTTCACCTTCGTTTAACGATGAAGGACCAATTAGCGAAACTTCAGGAATAGGAACAACCTCAATATCGACTGATAAAGAGTCGGTGCCCCCATTACCATCATCGACGGTAATTATAAAAGTGTCGTTTCCATCAAAATTGTTATTGGGTACGTATGTCCAAGTTCCTGAAACTGAGTTTAGCTCTACGCTTCCGTTCGATGGCTGACTAGTTATTGAAAAAGCAAGTATGTCGTCGGGGTTTGGGTCTGTAGCAAACACCTGACCGCTCACCGATGTATCCTCATTGGTTACGAACGAAAGGTCGTCACCAATGGGGTTGCTGTTAGTGTCTGTGAAGGTCGGTGATTGTTGAAACGCTTGAAACTGATTGAGGAGGGTGAGGCTTTGTGTTGTAGTTAGCCCAAATTGACCGAAGATCCCAGATGTTTCGTAATCGGTCCCTGGCGTTGTTATTTCGGCAGTTCTCACTATGGATTCAATTCCCGAAGGACCTGATCCAACTTGACCGCCAGCAGCCGTTGCGAATTCATCCCCCAGCTCTGTTGGATCCTGCCCTTCCTCAAGAGCTGCCAAGATCTCATCAATTTCGCTCGTGATATCTTGTATGTCGTTGTCGTCATCTGCTAAGCCGATGTTTAGATTTGGCTCGCTAGGGTTAGGATTTGAAAGCACCAATTCGCCTGGCTCGACAGTGCCGCTACCGTCCAATAATCGGACGCTGCCGTCTCTTTCAATAACCAATGTTTCACCCGCAGCTAAATTACCAGCAGTTATCAACTTTTCAACACTCATTATACTTCCTCTACTAACGCTCCAAGCAGGTGTAAAAAACCGAACGAAGTCGTTAAAAGCGTTGGTTCTACAGAACCGACTTTGGTTTAAATACCAGCTATTCAAACCTAGTCAGCTTGAATAAGCTAGCAATTAATAGCAAACAAGTTTCATATTCGAGATGTCAAACACAGGTTCTAGACATAACGATAAAGTGTTACCATGCATATGTTTTATAAGTTATTTTTAATATGTACCAACAAAACAAATACATTTGCTCACATTCAGCTTAGTAGCGGCTCCCTAAAAGTGCTATTTTCAATTTTGTTTTAATCTAGTGATTCTCATTAGTGAGACACGAAGATTTGTTTGAAGTAAAAAGCGAAGATGTGTGAAAACAGACTCTAATGTTGCTTACGACAAAGTAGCCTTCAACACTAGATGTAACATTTGAAATAACTCACCAGACCAAGTTTTTAAAAACATATAGAAGGAGAGCACGCTACACTCTCCGTTTATTTATGCTTCTGTTTGTGGAAGGTTTGAGGCTGCGCCTAGCTGGGACAAAAACTTTATCCAACCTTTCGCCTGACTTGAAGGTTCAAGGCGATCAGCTTGTTTAGCTTGGAACAGAGCTTTGTCTAACTGTTCGAGTTTATAGAACACACGAGTTTTCGCTAATGCGACGGCCGCCCGCCTTCCCTCAACTTTATCAAGAACCGGAACAGATTCTTTATAATATCCTCGTTGAATAAGAAGCTGCGCAAGGTTCCAATTGTATTTCGGAGCCGTTTGCACTGCTTTCTTCCAAATCGAAATTGCCGTGTCCCACTGTTTCGCCAGTTGCCAATACGTGGCCTGCTCGACAAGCAATTGAATGTCTACCTGCGCATCCTCTAGTTGACTAATTTCGATCGCAGCCCTTTCTGGAATACCTTGTTTGGCATACAACTGAGCAAGGATTCGGCGATCATTTTGGCTTAATGCTAGGCCGTTAAGTTTAGCAAGCGATAAAGTCCCAAGGGCCTGTTTTTCTTTACCAACTTGCATTTGCAAAGTGGATAATTGTCTCCACCATTGCAGTTTTTTAGGCTCTATTTCAATTAACTGGCCTAGTGTAATTATTGCATCATGTGGAAGATTTAATGCTAACTGAGCACCTAGCATCAGAGATAGCGGTTGCAGACGATCTTGCATATCTTCGTTTAAATAGCGTTTGACCGACACGACCACATCACGCCATTGCTCCAACTGGTAATGAGATTGAGCAATACGTAGCCAAATATCATTTTGTTGATGGTCTTTGGGCACCATTTCAACCAGTTGGTAGTAATGCTTAAGTGCTTGTTTAAATTGGCGCTCTGTTAAGTAGAGATCGGCAAGCATGCGTTCACTTACCCAAGATTGTTCATCTTTTAACAGGCCGCTAGCAACGGCATACTCCATTTGTTCAATCGCATGTTTTGTTTGACCATCTTGCCAGTAAAAAACCGCCATAACTCTTGCTACAAACGCTTTATCATAATCAAACGAAGTATTGGTCTCACGTAAAACTGTGATCGCTTGCTTGAATTTTTCGTCCTGCGCCAGCTGGTTGGCCTGCTGCAGACGTCCGGCAGTGTAACGACTGAGCTCAGCAGAAGCAGAGAGAGACGAAATAAGGCACACTGCAATCAAGGCACATTGTTTAATCATTTTGATAATGTAAACTCCAATTTTACCGTCTGGCCCTGCTGAGCCACAGCCTTACCATCGACAATCATTGGCTGATATTTCCACTTCTTAATCGCATAAATAGCCTCTCGGTCGAACATATACTTGGGCTCTGATTTCTGAACTTGAATATCGACCGGCTTTCCAGTTGCATCTATAGTGAACATGACCTGTACATAGCCTTCCACTTTACGCTTTAAAGCCTTTGAAGGATAACGAGGCTCAACTCGGTAGAGAGGCATGACTTGCTGCTGAACACCAAAATCACCAAACTCCGGGGCGCTAATGGCTAAACCTTGAATACTGGTATCAAGGCCAAGTAGTGGCTTCTGCATATCAGAGATATTCGCTATGTAATTATCAACGCGTGATACAGGCTGCTGCTCTGGCATTTGAGGCGTTTGGGGTTGCTCTGGAACACTTCGCTGTCGACGTTGGGTATTAGAGTCATTCTCAACAACAAGCATATCAAACCTCAAAGGTGTCTCATCAGTTGGAGCCTGCCTATTATTAATATTGACCATCCAAGCCATTAATGTGAATACTGTTAAAGTGCATAATCCAGCGATTGGAACAGCGACAATCCAGCGCACCATTATTTTTTCTCCGCTGCGAGTGCGATATTCTTGACCCCAGCTTCTTTAGCTGCGTCCATCACCTTAACTACGGTTCCACTATAGGCATGTTCATCAGCCTGAATAACCAAAGCTGCATCGGGCTTGTCCAATAGTAAATGCTCCAACGCCGCTTGAACGCGCTCTACATCAACCACTCTCTTATCTATGTATATATCGTTAGAAGAAGTAACAGCGATAAAGATACCCGCATCTTTCTGGCTAACAGCACTACTTGCTTGCGGACGATTAACTTCAACCCCTGATTCCCTGACAAAAGAGCTCGTCACAATGAAAAAAATCAGCATGATAAACACGATATCGAGCATGGAAGTCAGATCAACTTGAGCTTCTTCCTGTTTATGATGACGTCGGCCCAATCTCATCGCTGACTCCTTAACGATTTTTCTAATTTCACTTCTCTTACTTGGCAGGCTTTGAGTAAACGAGCATGGAAAAACATGCCAAACAAAGCTGCCACCATACCCGCCATTGTCGGCAAAGTCGCCAACGAAATCCCAGAAGCCATTAGCTTAGGGTTACTACTGCCTTGGTTAGCCATCACATCAAAAACCGAGATCATTCCCGTCACTGTTCCCAAAAGCCCAAGCATTGGACAAATGGCCACTAATACTTTAATGATGTTTACATTTTGGTAAAGGTTTGTGTGGGCTTGTGCCAACCAACCATCACGAATTGAACGGGCATACCATGAGTCTTGTTCACACCTTGCATGCCAACTTTTTATCCAAGCCGCTCGGTGTTTGGGGAACTCGACAAATAAGTATATCAAGCGCTCTATCATGAGAACCCAACATAAAGCCACCACCCCAAATAACCACCATAGTAGTTGACCACCCTGCTGCATAAAGCTTTGCAAAGATATTAGCCATTGGCTTCCAGTGACTAACTCGGGCAGCATTGCAATGAATATATCCATTAAGCGACTCTCTCCAGAGATGCCTCATCGCTGACAGAGTCTTTCTCTGCTTGTTGAGCAACTAAAGAAATACCTTGTTTTTCGAGAGTATTACGAATCAGCTCAGCCTGTGAACTCAGGATATTATGGCCTAGTAAAAGTGGCATAGCAGCAACCAGACCAAGAACTGTCGTCACCAAGGCCATGGATATTCCACCAGCCATTACTTTAGGGTCACCATTACCAAATTGGGTAATCACTTGGAATGTCTCTATCATTCCGATAACCGTACCTAGTAGCCCTAACATAGGCGCCAAAGCAGCTAACAACTTAAGCATGGACAGTCCCTTTTCAAGTTGCGCTTGTTCATCAACGACAACTTCAAGTAAACGAAGCTCAAGTGCCTCAACGCTCAGGCATTTATCTTTTTTGTATACAGCTAATACACGGCCAAGAGGGTTATCTCCCGGTACCTGAGGTGACTTAAGTTGAGTTCGAATCTTTTGACGTGCTTTGGATAAAGTGATTCCCCTAATAAACGCGATAATCATGCCAATCAAAAGTAAACTAAGAATCACTTGCCCTACCACGCCGCCAGCTTTCACCCTATCCATCAAACTTGGACTGTGAGCTAGCTGTTCAAGCAACATACCGCGAGTCGGATCCAGCACAATATCCTGCATCTGACCAGAGCTAAGCTTAGAGAGAGTCGGAGTATTTTCTGGCTGTTTAGAATAAAGCTGAGCCTCACCTTTAATAGCATTCCACTTAAGATATCCAGCCTCTGAAACTAGGCCCAATGAGCCAACTCTAAGAGCCGTTTCTTTCTGTATTTCTCCTGCACCATTAACAAAACTGACCTGGGTGGACGCTAATTGGCTACTCGCTTGTATTTGCTCTTCAAGTGCTTTCCATAACCCAGTGAGCTGCTGCATTGAAGGTAATTCTGTCGCAGCGGCAACTTTTTGTACAATATCTCTATAGTTTTGTGCATCAGCAGAAGTAACTGAGCTATTTAACTCAGATTCTAATTGCTTCGCATTTTGTCGCACGACTCCAAACACTTCGCCAAGACTTCCCGTCTCAAGTCGAAGCTTTTCTTCCAATTTAGCAAGATTTTTTTCGTTGTCTGAAAACTCAGCAACCAATTCATCATTGTGTTTTTGGATACTATTACGCTGCTTAAGAAGCGATGCTTTAAGAGATTTAAGCTCTTTCTCTGTTTGTTGAAACGTGGACTCACGCTTTTGGTTGTGCTGACCTTGGCTAACACTTTCAACTTTTGCTTTGCTAACGATGTCATTATTTGAATAGGCTGAAAATGGCAAGACCGATAGAGTCAAAAGACAAATCATTAGTTTAGATTTCATTTATTTTGACTCCAAAGTTTGTGATAGGGGTAATGTGAGTAGACTTGGCGCCGCTTGCTTAGTAGCAACATTAAAGGCTTTGTCTAGATCCGGTTTAATGGAGCTATCAAGCGGTAGCCATTGGTTTTGTAATTGATCCCATACCCATGATTTAGTGCCATCCAAACTGCGTGCAACTAAAGAGACTCTCCCAAGGTGAAGAACTTGTACTTGACGAAGGTTTCCATCCACTGAAATCTTACCTTGATAAGTTCCCAGTTTTACGCCGTAATCAAGTTCTATCTGATATGCTTCAAGAATTCTTCGATACTTTTCCGCATCGCTCACATCGGCGCGTACCATCATTTTTTCAAGCTTAGAAATACGCTCTAGTCGCGTGTCCTGTTTTATTGGAAGGTCGGATTCTACAAAGTCTTTTAATCCAGATATCATTTGATACATAAGAGGCACGACACCTTGACGTGTGTTGTTGATCTCTTCAATTTGACTTTCTAGGTTTAACGCTTCTTGCGACTGGCTCTCGATCAGAGCTGTAAGGTGATTTTGATATACTTGTAAGTTTTTAATCTCTTCCTTAAGCTGATCGATATCTCCTCGAAGGATGAGAGAGTTCTCTGCGACAGTATCTATTCGTTTTTGGCTAGATGCCGAAGCCGTATTGGTACTTAGTTGGATGGACTGCGCATTTTCAAAGCTTGTTGCGACAGTACTGGTGCTAAATGATGCAAGGATCACCACAAGGCTGGGAGTTATTAGTTTCATAGTGTGTCTATTTCTGGCGCAGCTCAATTACTTATTGAGACGCAATCTCATTTCCATTTATGCGTATGTTAACGTGATTGAGCAAAATTTCAATCAGCTATATGGCTATTACTCAATATAATCTCTCAAATAGCCTGAGCTGAACAATTTTAACCCAACTTTTAAGCAAGACACAGAATAATAACATTAGTGAAAATAGAGGTTTATTACTTTTCCGCAAAGCCAAACAACCATACAGAGCTAAGAAGGCTGCGAAGTTTAACTTTTGTTGCCCTCCAATGCGTCGCTGGCGTGCTTGGAGCCACACTAATAAGGTGTTGGTAGTCATTTTCATCGAGTGTTACTTCACCACTGTGAGCAAGTAACAAGGTTTTAGGCTTCATGTTGTAAACCCGCTCAAGTGATTGGCGGTATTTATTGGGATGAAAAATTGGAAAAGGAGCAATTAATCGCTTTTTGACTTCCACTATTAAGTCGGCAACATAAAGAATATCTTGCTGCTTATGGTAAACAGATAAATCTCGATCTGTGTGGCCAGGAGTTTCCAATACTACCCAGTCTTCAAAATGAGGCACAGGCTGACTATCATTTAGCGTGACATCAGGCTGTAAGTACCTTGGGTACCAAAGTGATCTCTTAGGCTTCTTTAGTCTTCCAGCCACCCATCGAGCAAGTATTAAGTCAGTGAAATGCATAAGCATACCGTCAAGCCCTTCATACCACTGCTTGCTCTTATTCGCCGACACCAAGATACACCCCGTAAGGTCTCTGAGTTTATGTGCGGCTCCAGCATGATCCGGATGCATATGTGTAACGATAACCACTTTAAGGTTTGAAAAAGGCTGGCCGATTTCATCGGTAATATAACGTTCAATATAGGGAATATCCGCTCTACTCGCGCCATCTAAAAGCATGAGTTTATCGTCATATTCCACAAGATAAATTTTTTGGATGTAACCATTAATAGCATGTAGCTTCATGTTGTAACACAGTATTAACAAACCTTAACCAGTTTAATTTAGCAACCCATGTTTAATTGAGAAGCTTATAAGCTCCAGATCGTGAAGTCAGACCAGTTATTCATGATGCTACTTTGAGGTAAATAAGCTCGAAAGTCGCCCGCCAGTTCGATAAAAAACCAGCGAAAATAAGATAAGACCGCACCCTAAAAGCTTATTAAGTGATAGCTGCTCACCGTACCAAAGAATGCTTAATATCACTGTCCAGATAGGCTCAAGCAGCATAATAAGTGCCGCACTCGCGGGGTTACAATGCTTCTGCCCTGCTGTTTGCATCACATATCGAATACTGGTCGCAAGTAGTGCACTAGCTGCAAACCACCACCAAATATGAATATCGACTGAAGTAGGAATCGTTTCTACACAAAGTGATACCAGCAAGGCAATCGCCCCCGTCGAAAATAGCTGGACACATGTTAACGTTAATACGGGCAGTTTTTGCACCAAACGACTGTTGACATTAAAGTGCAGAGCCAACAGACAAGCATTCGCTAAGAACCACACTTGCCCACTCGACGCCTGCCAAACATCTTGCAGCGATAACAAAGCAAGTCCAGAGACGGCTATCGGCATAGAAATCCAAAATGCACGTATAGGTCGCTCTTTAAATATTACCCAAGCAATAATTGGGACGATAATCATAGATAAACTGACAATAAAAGCACCTTCACCAAGTGTATCACTTACCGTAATCGCATGTATCCATGCTAATAAAGCAGCCGATAAGATGCTGCCCGCACCTATAGCTTGAAGAAGTTGTCTCGCGGTGAATAAAGATAAAGATTGATAACAAAATGGAAGTAAACAAATAGACGCGACTAAAAATCTAAGCCCTACAAATCCAAATGGCGGTAAGCCTTGAACTGTCTCCTTTGAGAAAATCCACCCTAAGCCGGCTAACATTGTAGTCCCAACTAAAATCCAAGTTGCTTTACTATCTGCGTTCAATTTCGCTACTCTTAAATAACTTATCTGCTAAATTATGATGTCTGATAGTGTCAGATCTGGGTTTAAAATGCGATGAAAAGCCAACCTAGAACGTGGTCTAACACGGTTGAGCATTAGATATAGGAAAAATAATGAAGATCATTGGTCATCGCGGGATTGCAGGACACTACCCTGAAAACACCAAAATTAGTATTCAAGCCGCCGCAAAATTAGGGCTTGAGTGGGTCGAAGTCGACGTACAACCAACGAAAGACAATATTTTGGTTATTTGTCACGACCATACCATTGACCGATGCAGTAACGGCAGTGGGCGCATTGACGAACAGACGCTCGCAGAACTTCGTCAATTTGATTTTGGTGCCAAATTTGGTGACCAGCCTGACCAACAATCCATAATGACTCTAGAAGAATTACTTTTGCTGGCTGATGAATTAAACCTAAAACTCAACTTAGAATTAAAAGTAGACCGACACGATAAAGCGCATGTTGCTCAACTTTTGAAACATGATTTAGAGTCTTCACCCCTTTACACTGATTCAATTCTACTTTCTAGTTTTGATCATGCGACATTAGTCAAGCTGCACGTCGTATTACCTGATTATCGAATTGCAGTACTAACAGAAAAACTGCTTCCCCGAGATATCAAATTGTTGGAAACAATATCGGCATTCGGTTGTAACCTCAATTATCGGTTTGCAACTGAAAAAGATGTTCACAAACTTCAACAACAAGGCTATCAAGTCTGGTGCTATACCGTAAATCGGCCATCAGACATCCAATCCCTTAGCAATTTAGATGGTATTTTCAGCGATTACCCAGAGCGTTTTTTAGACCAGTCACCTGAAAACGCGAGAGATTAACCATTCATAAAACCGGTTAAGATCACATATTTGTTTATTAAACATCTATTGCAAACATTCTAATAAATCTTTATTTATTATTAAAATTCATTAGGTTAAGTTTAACCTCACCCCATAATCATATAAATACAAAACCATCACTAATGAAGGTTTTCTCTTGATCCTTGTAAATAAAACAACTACTGTTTATGCATACAGTATTGGATATAAGGACAGTATTGATGTTTGATTTAAATACAACCAATCGCTTGGCAGTAGCACACTATCATTGGGCAGATCAAAGTGAATCCATCAAACGCCTAGCTGGACTGTCCGATCAAAAGCAATGGATACTATTTACTGCAGAATGCCCTAGACCAAGCTTGGGTATATTCAGCGCCTATAACGTGAACTGTGGAAATATGATTCATTTGAAACCCTCAAAGACTTTGTGTGAACGTGCCATCGTCGAGAAGGCAATAAAATCACGTAATGCCAGTGCAATTGTCGCTTCTAATAAAATAAGTATATTTGATCAAAAGGTGCTGAGTGATTTGGCCGCTGAGTATGGTTGTCAGGTTATTTTTATTGAGCAAGGACACATGCATTACCACTAACATAGAACACCGATGGATATCACCGGATAGTTATCCCTCTTATTTATCCGTCCTACCCATCCGCACAAAATGCAAACGTTTGCTTTTTTGTGGCAGCCTGCGTTATTTCTGGTATGATTCAATCCAAATCGATTATATGCGTGGTTACAATCGTAAATTTCTGACACAGATAGGATTATCCAGATGACTCTTGCTGATCAAGTTCTTGCTACAAATGATGACCTTCCCATTCGTACTCACAAACCAGTCCACAGTGGTAAAGTTCGTTCTGTTTACTGGCTAACCGAGCAAGATAGCCGCCGCCTGATTGAAGAAAAAGGCTATGACGTCGCACCTGATGCTCCTCTCGCTATCATGGTGATCAGTGACCGTATCTCAGCTTTTGATTGTATTTGGCACGGCCAAGGCGGATTAAAAGGGGTTCCGGGCAAAGGTGCAGCACTTAACGCTATTTCCAATCATTGGTTCAGCTTGTTCAAACAAAATGGCCTTGCCGACAGTCATATACTCGATGTCCCTCATCCCTTGGTCTGGATAGTTCAAAAAGCAAAGCCAATTATGATTGAAGCCATTTGTCGCCAATACATCACAGGCTCAATGTGGCGTGCTTATGAAAAAGGCGAGCGCAATTTCTGCGGTATTGAGCTGCCAGAGGGACTTAAAAAAGATACTCAGCTCCCTGAATTATTGATGACCCCTTCCACAAAGGGGATCATAA
Source organism: Vibrio tetraodonis (assembly GCF_003350295.1). Classification (GTDB taxonomy): domain Bacteria; phylum Pseudomonadota; class Gammaproteobacteria; order Enterobacterales; family Vibrionaceae; genus Vibrio; species Vibrio tetraodonis. The sequence continues at coordinate 316,427 of NZ_QLYY01000006.1, read as the reverse complement.
AAAACATTCCAGGTGTACCAGAAGCAGACGATGTAAACATTACTCGTAAAAACATAGAAGAAAACTTTGCTGCGTTTAACTTCTCTAGCTTCGATGATATTCAACTCTACGAAAAACTACTCAGCGAAGGATTTAACTTAATCAGCCAAGCTTTATCTGAAGTCAATCAAATCTTCGTCGATACAAAATTTGAATTCGGCTATGTTGAAGACGCATCCGGTAATGAAAAACTTATCTATATGGATGAAGTCGGAACACCAGACTCCTCTCGGATTTGGGATGAATATGAGTACCAAAATGGTCACATCGTTGAAAACTCAAAGGAAGGTTTCAGACAGTTTTTATTAAACCACTTCCCGGACCCAGACATTTTACTTAACAAAGAACGAATGACGCAGCGAGAAGCTTTGGCTAGGGATAATGAATTACCCTCTGAGGCATTGATGGATATTTCTAGAACCTATATCAATATCGCTGAAAAGATAACTGGAAAATCCATTCAGTTATCGAATAATCCTAAGCAAGAGATTATTAATATTCTTAGCGATGAATATGGGTTAATTGATTAATTAATTGGGTATTGTATAAAATAAAGCGTTTTAAATTGTAAGCGTTGTCATTATCGTTAAGGGCGACTCTTGTCTACTAAAACGCTTCTATCGTTTCTCGCTTACCATAGATAAAAGCCAACCCTTAATTGTTAAATTAGTTGCATAGTGTTATGCATCCCTCAAAAAAGGAGGGCTCTATGACTTTATCGTCCGATTTGATTGCATTTTGGGAAAGCTTTGACTGGCCTTGTGGACTAAAAGACCCAAACTACCGCTTCGTTTATATTAACCCAGCATATCGAAGAATGCAGAACTTATCTAAATCCTTTGATATTGAGGGCCGTTTGGACGGTGAACTTCCAACTGAAACTCATGAATTTCAAGACGCCTTTCAAGCCCATGACCAACTAGTGATAGACACTAATGAAACAAAAAGTTCTATCGAAATCCACCCCTTTGGCAAGAACAAACTCCTTGAAGGCTGGATATTTCATAAGAAGCCTTTCTATATAAAAGATAGATTTATTGGTGTTTTCTTTTGGGCTGAGCCGGCTAGAAAGTTTGACACTGACATATTCACCACTTTTGGTTCCAAACCCATTTCTATTACCTTAAATCCACCAACCTCAATATTGACTGTTCGAGAGTGGGAGGTCCTCTACTTTCTCTTAAAAGGTGATAACACCAAAACCATTGCCATCCAATTAGCATTACAAGTTAATACAGTAAGAAAGTATTTAGACAGTATACGCTCAAAGTTAGGTGTATTTTCTCAAAAACAAGCAGTAGATTATTGCAAATCTAACGGCTGGGATAGATACGTCCCTTCAAAATACATAATAAGACATAAAATCTTAAATTAACCCAATTTTTATAAGCTGACTATTATATTTAAGTCACCAATATTTTTGTTAAAAAAAGTGGCATGCAATAAAGCATGCCACAAAAAATCAAAATTATTTTTGGCAAGGAAGTTAAAGATCATATTAGATAGCTTCCTCTTAGACTAAGTATGGTTCAAAAAGCGTATAAGACTACACGCAAATTGACCATTGCGCCTTTGCTCAAGCTAAGAGATAATACATTCTTGCCAATCCACTTTTATTATCATACATGATAATAAACCAACCTATTTTTGCTAATTGGGTTCAATCATAACGGTAAAATCCATCATGAGTAACGTGAAATCAAGATCTATACAGCACAACTCATATTCACAAACTCATTGGCATCAACATGACATGGCTCAGTTATACTGGCTCACTCAAGGCACTGCTACTATAGAAACCCCTGACCAACAGTGGACAATGACACCAGCATCTGTTGGTTGGATTCCAGCCCAACTAGCGCATAAATCCAGTGTAGTTTCCGATATAGAAGCCTTTATTATTTACCTCCCTGTCACCCATGTATCATCACTGAACAGCCAGGCAAAGGTTATCGCTTCTAATACCTTGGTTTCTGCCTTAATTGAGCGGATTAGGAGCTTCAACTTTAAAGACCTGACTAAGCCTCAACAACGATTAGTCGATGTGCTTGTGGATGAAATTGCTTCAAGCCAGTCAAATAACCTTTTTCTGCCGCTGCCCAAAAAAGACAACATACGTCGTCTTGCTCATTGGCTCATGTCTCACCCTGATGACACAAGATCTCAAAACGAATTAGCAGCAGAATTTGCAACCAGCCCGAGAACGCTAAGTCGAGTGTTTAAAAGCGAGACAGGTATAAACTTCAGTGCTTGGCGACAACAAGCTCGATTAATCACTTCTCTCACTTTGCTAAGCCAAGGTATGAGTGTTACCTCTACCGCCCTATCTTGCGGCTACGCTAACACCAGCAGCTATATCACTGCTTTCAAAGCCAGATTTGGAATAACGCCTAGCCAATATTTTGATTGATAGCCAATAAATTAATTTTCAATTTTACTTCAATTTATCTAGCCGTTGTACAAACACCTTTAAGTAACAAAAAAGAGAATTATAGCCATCATATTTGGGCATAAAATCTATATTTAAACATATAGAAATTAATTTGTATTAATTTACGACAGCCGCAGTAGCTACAATTTTTATATTAGATAAAATTGGCATAATTTATAAATGGTTGGAAGTAAATTATGCCATTGCAGGTAAGCAACACAAGCAGTTATAATACAAAAACTCATAATATTTTTGATAGTGCCAAGGACTTCGAAAGTTTCTCTCGTAGTATTATGCGAATAACGAATGTTCCTTCAGGGGTTATATATAGCCCATTTAATAATCACGATATGGTCGCTCAAGCGCTAGGCATTAACACTACAAGAGTATTAAAAGGAAAAAAGCTTTTCCCTCTGATATGCTGCCCTCTCAAGCGTGATGCATTGAAAATCTCACTAAAGGAATTTAAGCAGCAGGAGCTACAAGGGCGCTTAAAAGAAGGCCCAGATTATGAAAAGAGATTTACCTCTTCAATCAAACAAAGCGGTGTTAACGCAGTGCACAGCGAATATCCAGTAGAAACCAAAATACTGGGTGAATATCAATCTATTAATCAGCTTTCAGTCATCGACCCCAAAAACTTACCCAATCACACGATCGAAGACATCTATATTATCGGTCACGGTGCCGCTGGGTTGCCTAGGCTATACCAAACAAGCCAGTCCGAGACTGGCTCTAGACCAATCGCTGACGTGATTAAAGAAGTCAGTCACCTCGTCAAAAATAAAGTTAAACCCGGTGTCAAAATTAAACTTACCGCCTGTGAAAGTGCTGATAGAGAAACGCTGTCGTCATTTGAAAATACGGGTGATATATCAGAAACAAAACAAGGCGCTGAACCACTTGCCAAAACAGCAAAAACCGAGGCAAATAAGCACCTTCCCCAATCTAGGGTGTTTGGATATCACGGTTTAGGAGTCACTCGTGGAAGTGGCTATATATCACAAGCTAGGTGCCTAGACTCAGATTTTGATAAAACAACGAAAAAAAGCCACAACTGGAGAAAAGCAAGCACGGTAAGAGAAGAATTTTAAGCGCCCTTATTTTGATGTACTAGAATAAAGGGCTTGGGTTAAAGCTGCCCTTTATTCTAGTGTTCGAAGAGCCCCCCTCAGGAAGGCCTCTGGTTAGAAAGCAAAAGTAGGCGTATTAAAACCGAAGTATTTTAGCTCATCTTGAGACAAGTAATGCATATCATCAGATGAGGCTGAGTACAGAGTAAACCAGTAAAACTCTTCAGGCTTGGTCAACCCAATCTCATGGTAATAGTCGATGTATTCTTGATGCTGTGGATCCTCAGCTGGAAGATCAGCACCCTCGACAAGATTGCCATTGTCGTCATCGCTCGCCCATGAATGAACCCCAACTTTTGCGCCCTGCTCCACTTTGCGCTCAACACCAGACAAAAATAAGTCTGTACCGCCGGATTCAACTCGACTATCACTTTCAAGCAGAGTACTTATGCCCATATCATGGATCTTAGTCGCTAAGCGTAAATTGGTTTCATCATCCATTGAACCTGGTACATTTTGTAAACGGAGAAGTTTGATATCAGGATAAAACTGCGTCATTGACTCAAAAGCTTGATACGACCCCGAGCATATCTCACCATTGACATTGGCTTGAGATGAATTTCTATCGACAACAAAGGTCAATGGCATCACATTGCCCTCTCTCGCTTCTTTGCAATCAGATTGAAATACGTAAGGCTTTTGATAGTCAGGGTTAGACTGACAACCGGTCAAGGCCACCACTGACATAAAGACTGGGAATAAAAACTTCAAGGTAACTCCAAAACACATAGATTCTAGGAGTATCTTATTGTAGAGCGATAATTTTTATATATAGCCTTTGTCAGCCAATTGTCAGTTTTCTGTTATTCGCTCCTAGCGTGATGGCTCCTTGTTCAAAGGCTAATCGTTTCTATCTAAACAGGCTCACCGCCAAATGTACTTGAATATGGGAAGTAAGGAGGTAACGGATTTTTGCCCCTAAGCGTGCTAGCAACAGTATAGTCAGCTATGAAATTACACTCGTTCAATAAGCCGTCAATGCAGCTTAACTCTATTGTTACTGCATCCCCAAAAAGCTCCAACACGAGCAATGTTGAAGCTTAACCAATCAACCTAGGTTGTATAAATTATAGAGTCATCAGTACATCATCCAATGCTAGACGCGCTTTTGGTAAACCGTGGTTATAGTCTTCATCTGCTTTAGTGTAACCAAGAGCAACCGCAACTTCACATACGTGACCATCAAGCTCAGCTTCAAACTCTTTACCAATTAGCTCAGCGTCTACACCTTCCATTGGTGTTGAATCAACACCCAAACGAGCAAGCGTATGCAATAGGTTACCTACGGCAATGTAAACCTGTGCTTTAGTCCAACCACCGTTGTAACCATTTTCGTCAGTACACATCTCCGCGAACAGATAAGCGCCCATGAATTGATCATACATGTCCGCAGGTAAGTGACCTGAAGATACTTCGGCATCTACACGTTTTGAAAACTTCTCTTTGGTAAACTTAGGATCGTAGGCGAAAAGAATTGTATGTGAAGCTTCCTTTGCATGCGGTTGGTTGAACTGAAAGTTGTTAGCAAACGTACCGTGGAGACGCTCTTTTGCTTTGTCAGATTCAATAACAATAAATTTCCAAGGCTGAGAGTTAATTGAAGATGCAGATAGGCGAAGGGCCTCTTTGATGATTTGCATATCTTCTGCTGAAATACGCTTGCTAGCATCATATTTTTTGGTTGTGTAACGCTTGTTGAGATCTGCGATAATTGGATGTGCCATTATAATTCTCCGTAATGATTGATCATAAGTATCTTTGAATACAGTTAGTTAATGGTTATTTAGCCAAATAACCACCAGATTTACATTTTCGTAATTACACTATCATTTTATTTAGATGAGTTCGCCTAATTCATTGAACTTCTGTTGTTGATCATTGGATAGGAGAAATTTCAGGACAAAAGGCTGATAGTTTGACTATTGCTGAGTATTCTGGGGTTGGGTAGTACCCTCTTAAGTAACATCCTTACAAACATTTTAGTTTTCCAGATACTTTTCTAATCTGATAGAAGCCATTTAGAACAACCACTCTAAATGACTTCTGTCCAATGCCTACCGACCTATCAATAACAATTGAAAGTGTCTTAAAATAATCCCTGTACTTTTAACAGCTGAAGCGCATCAAATGGAGTCGATAAATAGGAGACGATAAACTTTTGGGTATCTTCAATACCAATTTCGTTGACTTTTTGCTGTAAATCTTTGTCTCCCTCCACAAGACTTAGCCATTCATTCAATGGCTTTTTATCACCAGAGTAGGCAACGTAATTAACCAAAGAGCTGGTATAAGTTTGACGTTCTTTTAATGAACATTGCTGTGACGCATAAGCAAAACCATATTGGACAACCGTTTGTTTTTCAGACTTATCGAAGTTTGTAAACCACTCTGTATTAAGTGCTTTTGAATAATCAAAATCTTTCCTTATTGACTTGCATTCAGATATACGCTGATTGAGAAGGGAGTAGTTGGATTCCATTTCATGTTTAAGCTGATTGGCCCACGCGTCGAGATTTTCAGCTTGAACTGATAGGCTGAAAAGAGCCAGCACTATTAGCAGAGGTTTAAAGCGCATTATAGACACACTCCCAAAATTTACGTTCTTCACCAGAATCAAATAACAAGTATTCATCTATCTTCATATTATTTCACTTTAATAAGTGCTTGATTACATAACAAAATAAATCCTTTGATGCATATAAAGGTGAATACAAATCAATGAACCTAACAATTAGACAAATACATCAACATATAACAACCAAGCACAATGCATTACAAGCAACGGATAATAACAATGAGTTCATTCTCACTCTTCCTGTCAAAAAAGTATACCGAGTATTAGTAGACGCTGATGGCAAAGCCACATCCGTCATAAGAGAAAACCCTAAGCAATTGTTTGGTGCTAAGTGTAAGACATCCATCGCCAACTTTCTTAGCAAAAGTAACAATGCAAAGGCGCTAAAAGTACTACAAAAAATGGACATGGATTGCGGTCAGATCATTAATGAGTGCAACAAAGATAATGCCGTCACGACGATTCAAGCAGCCTTTCGAGGGTTCGTCGCTCGTCGATCGTTAACACCAGAAAACGATTTCGGCTTTAAAAAGATGACCAACGAAAATCATGGTCGCACTTACTACTTTGACTCAACAAGAGAAAATCCTCACTTGAGAACGCCTGATCATCGCGTCAAATTCGGTAGTGCTGGCGCTTTTAAAACCGTGACTCATGCTGACTCTTCATTTGTTCAGCTATCGAACCCAAGTATTTCTCTCGAAGCGGCTAAAAATGAAAATCAGCTTGCAGACGAATTGTCTCAGTTTTCTTCGGTCTGTCATTCAAGATATGTGGAAGATAAAACCGTTCTGGCAAGAAACGGGGGAAGTGAAATTGCCGACCAGCGGAGAAAATACAATAGAAAGTTTCCACTAGAGTCATTTCGCTTAGCTTGCCAAGATCTTGCTGCTATGCACAACTTAGATATCTATATGCGAGATATTAAGCCTGAGAATATGGTGATAAAAGATGGGGTGGCAAGGCATATAGACCTTGATTTTGTCACAACCCCCAATGGCGGAACTTACCCATTGGAACAATTGTGTGGAACACCATACATGATTACCAAGGGCATGATAAAAGAGAGAGAGTCTGGCGACAAAGAACGAATTAAAAAAGCGCTAAAATCGGGTGATCAATTCGCCATGCTACAAACAATCATGTATGCCACTGGAGGAAGCAAACTAAGCTACCAAGTCCGCAGGCACGATGGCATTGGTAAAATGGGGGTAGCCATCACTAATGCTCACAAAGATTGGGCCAGAGACAACATACTGCCACAACACAAAAACCATGTACTCAAGTTTCTCGCCAACCCTACCGCAAGCCCTTTACCCGCTCCGTTGCACTTGCTAATAAAGTGGGATAACTAGAACCTTCATCTGGTATCAAAATGGACACATCACAAATCCCCGTTGTGGTGTGTCCAATCCATAAACTAACGAGTCTAGCGATTCATTACGGACTCGCAGTTTGGGTAAACATCCATATTCAGCCCAATTTTCACATCAATTCATACCCATTCAACAGTATTAAAGGTATAACTAGGCCATTGTTCTTTATTGGGGTTTTCAATGGATTATATTGCTCTCTCCCGAATCAGTTTGAAGCACCTAACCGTGCTCCACGTCCTACTGAGCACCCACAGTGTCAGTGGCGCATCAGAAGTCCTTTGTGTAACCGCTTCCAGTATCAGCAAAACACTTGGACAGCTAAGGGAGCAACTCAATGATGAGTTGTTTTATCGCGATGGTACGTCATTAGTCCCCACCCCTTTTGCTTTGGCGGTGGCGAACGATATACACAAGATTCTGTGTTCTATGAATCAAATTCTTCATCAAGGGGAATTTGAGCCAGAAAGCTACACTGGCACACTGGCTCTTTCAATGCGTGAAAGCACCTTTGACCTGTTCTGCGATCGCATCAGCGCCATCAGTTCTAAACTAAGCTCAGCCAAAATTCAGATTTTTGCTAAAGAACAGCTTAGCTTTGAAGCTTTGCTGCGTGGACAAGTTGACTTTATGATCCTGCCACATGATATCAGTCAACCACCAACTCGCAGTCGCGATCTGATATGGGAGCAAATTGAACAAGACGAAATGATATGCCTAATGAATCCAAAACACTCACTGGCTAACAAACCCTTGAGCATTGAAGATTATCTTTCATGTAAGCATGTAGGCATTTTAGATAAAGATCTCTCTGAGCCGTATTTTGAGCAGCTACTCACCCAGCAATTCCAACCAAGACAAGTGCGTATTTCAGTCGCAGACTTTGGTTCAGCGGCGACAATTTGTCATCAATCTGAACTGCTGTTTACTTGTTCTAAAATGTGGGCGGAAAAAGCACTCCAAGCCAAAGGTCTAACCCAAAAGCCACTGCCATTCTCATATGGGAAAGTCGCCTACAGTTTAGTTTGGAATCAAGCCAGTCTAAACAATCCAGCACTCAAGTGGCTTCATTCTCAACTGGTTAAGCCTAGTTAGACATACACACTAGGCAATTGAATCCGATGAGGGATCAATGGCCTAAGTGACTGATAAAAGACTAACATTTGTGGTTCACTGCATTTTTCCCATTGCAGTGACTGCCCCTCCACACCATGATGTTGAAAGGCATTTAATCTCACTATTACTGTCTCTGGCAATTGATTAATCAAGCATGCTATATGGTCGACCTCTCGGTCCAAATCGCTTTTTTGCGGAATATGGAGCAAACGAATCTCGTGCAGTTTTTTGTTTTTTGCCAAATAACGTATCGATTGAATAACTTTGTGATTGCTTCTCCCTACTAACCATAGGTGTGTTTCTTGTTGCCAGGATTTAAGATCTATCATAGCGCCGTCCAAATAAGGGAGTACCCTATCCCAACCTGGCTCGCTCAAATAGCCATTACTATCGATAAAACAGGTTAAATGCCCAAGCTCACTATCATTTTTGATTCGCTCAAAAAGCGCTATGATAAAGGGCAACTGCATCGTCGCTTCACCCCCTGAAATTGTGATCCCACTAATAAACCATTTTTGGCCATGGATAACCGAAAGCACCTCAGACACTGTCAAATGATGTACTTTCGGGCTAGAACGATAGCTACAAACATTAATACATTGATCGCAATGGGTGCATAGACTTTCATCCCATATCACTTTGCCCTTATTATCTAATGACAATGCATTCTCAGGGCATCCAGCCACACAATCACCGCAATCATTACAGTAATTAATTGTGTGGGGGTTGTGGCAATTGATACAGTTGAAATTGCATCCTTGCAGAAAAAGAACCAGACGATTGCCTGGTCCATCAACACAAGAAAAGTTAAGAATACGACTTACAATGGCTTGCCTTTCTGTCATTGTTTGCCCTATTTATACGAGGGTTGCGTTTCCATACTCACAACCCGTGGCGAGCGCTGTAAGATCCCTGTGTTATTTGCAGCTTCTGCCCCCAACCAAGTGGTATTTTTACGCGAGCCATGCTCAGTAAACTTCTCAATATCAGACAGCTTAATCATGTAGCCTGTGACTCTCACTAAATCATTCGACGCGACATTAGCAGTAAACTCTCGATAGCCTAGATTAAGCGCACCTTTACACAAATTAAACATGGCCTCTGGATTAGCCTTCACTGTCTCATCTATGGTCAAAATATCGCTAATCCCTGAGGTATAATGCTTGTGGTGTTTCGCTGTCGCTTGAACATAGGTAACGGGATCCGGCTCCGTTCCATAGGGTATCCTCACCCCAGGGGTAACGTCTTTATCTAAGGCTATACCACCTTGTGCATGCAGCAATGCTTTACCATCAATGCCATATTTGACCGTTGAACTTTCCACTATCTCGGCCAGTTTATCGGAAATCTGATAACCTAACTCGTTAGCCTCAGCATTATGACCATAAAGCCCCTGTGCACCTGCCTTTTCCATCAGAATATTCACCGCTTCTGCCATACCATAAATACCGAACATGGGCGCAAAACGTGATTCTTCAATCAAACCTTCTTGAGCCAAAAATCCACTAAAGAAATACGATTTTTCATGAAGGAAGGCGCTGCGCGCGTCCATTAACTCAACCATCAACTCACTATAGTCGGGTAACAGATGATTGAGAAAATCGTCAAGATCTGATGCACGTTCAGCCACCAGTTTTAAGTTCATTCTTACCAGGGTGTTTGAGCCACCAGCTAAAGGCAATGAGTTGTAACAGCTCACTATGCCAAAACGTTTATCACCATAGCTTTGTGCATGCATAGGATAGTTAGCAATATGAGGTTTACTACACGCACATATGTTGCTTGTGGCTTGGCGCAGTAAATCATCCGGTGTCACCTTGGGGTCGTACATAAAAGTCAGATTTGGAGCAATCTGCTTTAGCTCAACATCAATTCGTAATATTGCACGGCAAACAATATTATCCGTTGGACCAATGTTTACGTGCATAAATGCATCGGGTAATGTCCTATCTAGCATTACCCAAAACCGCTTGAGCTTTTGATATATCGACTCTTCATCAAGATCGCCTGCATAGGGCATCAGTACCTCATCTAGATGACCAAGATAGACGGGAATACTGGTGACCGATGGCACATGGTGGTAAAGAATGGTCAGCAAATTGATCGCATCATCAAAATCTTTGGCTGGCTCTAACTCAAGATATTCAGAGCCTTGAGCTAGGTATTTAGCATAATCTGGCAGCACGTAACGCGGTTTAAACGGGGCGTGCCCTTCAAATAGATCACACAAAATTCCCGAGTCCATGGCTGCTAGCGCAGGCTCGGATAATGAAAGGTAAGGAAGGTTACCCTCGGCTTCTAATGCGAGGTACTGGCTTTTTTGTTTCGGGTTAAGGTTTGCGTCCGTGATGATGTCTTGCACGCAAGTTTGAAAAGAGTTCAAGCTGTTAGACATAAAGTATCTCCATTTGTCGAAACTTTACGCTAGCGATGTTTTATTCTGCTAATGAATTCTCTTTGATAATATGTTTCCATTTTGGAAATTGTCGAAAAAAGCCCAGCAAATACACGCTGGGCTGTTTAGTAGTTAGAGTTTGAAACGGCCTATTTCTTGCTCTAATTGGTAGGATAAATCAGAAAGCTGAGCAGCCTGCGCCGCTGCATCATGCGCCTCTCCTGCCAATTCATCAGACACATCGCGAATACCGACCGTATTACGCGTGATTTCTGATGTGACAGACGCTTGCTCTTCTGCGGCGGAAGCAATTTGTGTTGCCATGTCACTGATTTGCTCAACCGCGGTCTGAATTTGGTTAAGACTAATCGCAGCAGAGTCTGCATCCGTTACGCTCGTTTCAGCCAACTGACGACTATCGCCCATGATATTGACCGCTTTACCCGTCGTGCCTTGAAGCGTTTCTATCATCTGCTGAATTTCTTTAGTTGAAGCATGGGTGCGCTGGCTAAGAACACGAACCTCATCAGCGACCACTGCAAAGCCTCGCCCTTGCTCTCCAGCACGTGCAGCCTCAATGGCCGCATTAAGTGCAAGCAGGTTTGTTTGTTCTGCAATATCTTGAATGGTAGAAAGAATGGTGCTGATACTATTACCGTGCACTTCAAGTTCTTGAATAACGTCAGTGGCCACTTCCACTTCTTGCGCCAAGTTTTGGATTGAGCTTTGAGTCTGTATCACTTGGTCTCCACCATGCACACAAGCGGTCACTGCTTCTGACGAATTCTGAGCGGTATTATCTGCATTGCCCGCAATTTCTTGGGTGGCAGCAGCCATTTCATTGATGGCCGTCGCCACCATATTGATTTCGTCTTGCTGCAAACGAATACGCGCACTACGCTCTTCTGCTTGTGCCGCTGTCTGTTTCGATTGCTCAGACAAAGATGCTGAGACCTTGCTTAGCTTGGAGACCATTGCATGCATATTGCCAACAAAAGTATTGAAGTTTTCTGCCAACTGACCCACTTCATCATCGCTACGCGGCTCAAGGCGCTGTGTTAAATCACCCTCACCCGATGCAATTTCTTCAAGAGCCACAGACACTCGTCCGAGATCTCGAAACAAGAAGCTGACCAGCCAAGAAACAACCGCAATCACCAGTAAAGTAACAATGAGGGCAGTCAGAATTAGGTCTTCCAATAGTTCCGAGTGCGCTGCCTCTTCTGTTTGACGATCCATTTCAAGTGCTAAAATCCACTCGGTCCCGGGTACTTTTTTGAAAAAGTAAAACTTCTCCTCTCCATTACGCTCGGTAATTTTCATTGTGCCGTCATTGGCGGAGCGTTCAACCGTTGCCATAGAAAGTTCTTCAGAAAGACTTGAAACAGGCTTAAGTAATAGCTCTTTATTTGGATGCGCGAGAAACGTTCCGTCTTGAGCATCAATCAGCATTGCGTAAGCATTGTCACCTGCATCAAGATTAATCACATCATTAATTAGCTGATCAATAAGTACATCAGCACCAACCACTCCGACAAAAGTACCATTTTGACTGACTGGCTCTGCAATAGTGACCAGTAAAGCATTGGTAACAGCATCTTTATACGCAGTGGTAATTATTTGCTGACCTGCATTATTGGCATCTTGATACCAAGGGCGAACACGAGGGTCGTAATCTGCACGATTGCGCTCTGGATGCGAACGGAACATTTCTCCTTCTGGCGTACCAAGGAAAATATCGTCAAACCCTCCCGCTTTTCGCGCTTGCTGCAGAAAAGGCACGACATCGGTTTGTTGTGTATAACTATTAAATGACTTAGCAATATCTTTGCGTATCGTTATCCAGTCAGAAATACCTTCTGAGGCGGTTTTGGTCAGGCTATCTGCCCGAGCAATTACACCATTACGAGTTTGTTTAAAAAGCTGATCAGCCGAAAGCCAAGTAAGTGCACCTGCCATTAACAATACTGCTAATAAACTAGCACCAATGAGTTTTTGTTTTAGAGACAATTTCATAATTTTTATATGAGTTGAAGAACAGACAGAAGTTGCTAATTTTATAGACAAACTTTTCCCGTTGCACGTAATATTATTAAAATATCACTTACATGTAACCTTTTGTAATATTGATAAGTTTTTGACGTCATTATTATGTCTAAAAATACCCAGTCATCATTATATTTGCGACAGGCTTGAGGGGTAGATTAAATAAATTTTAATCTATATTGTTCATTTAAAACTGTATATAAGTTACCTCAAAAAAAAAGCCGAGCATAATGCTCGGCTTATTCAATATTAAAAATGATTTACTGCTATTCTTCGCTATTATCAGGGCTTGTCTCTGCGATCTCAGCGCTCACATTCGCTTCGTCATCATCACCTTGTGGTAATTCCGACTCTTCGATCTCATCAATGCGCTGCAAACCAACAACATTTTCATCATCAGCAGTTCGAATCAAAGTAACGCCTTGAGTATTTCGTCCAACTTGGCTTACTTCTGCAACACGTGTTCGAACCAATGTTCCAGCGTCGGTGATCATCATCATCTCATCACCTTCTTCGACTTGGACAGCACCAACTACGCTGCCATTTCGCTCAGACACTTTGATAGAAACAACACCTTGAGTCGCTCGACCCTTAGTTGGATACTCAGCTAATTCAGTGCGCTTACCATAGCCGTTTTGCGTGACCGTTAGGATGTCACCTTGATTAGAAGGCACGATCAGAGAGACCACTTGATCGTCTTCAACTAGCTTAATACCACGGACGCCCGCAGCCGTTCGTCCCATTGCTCTGACTTTATCTTCAGTAAAGCGAACCACTTTACCTGATTTAGAAAACAGCATGATATCGCTACTGCCATCTGTAATATCGACACCGATTAGCGAGTCGTCATCACGTAAGTTAAGGGCAATAAGACCGTTTGAACGAACGTTAGCAAACTGATCAAGAGATGTCTTCTTAACCGTACCATCACCTGTTGCCATAAAGATGAATTTATCGGCTGAGAATTCATCGACAGGCAGAATAGCGGTAATGCGCTCGTTTTCTTCCAGCGGTAATACATTAACAATTGGCTTACCACGAGCGGTACGCGATGCTTGAGGCAATTGATAAACTTTTAGGCGATACGTTTTACCTCGTGTAGAGAAGCACAAGATGTTGTCATGGGTATTGGCAACGAGAAGACGTTCAATATAGTCTTCGTCTTTCATCTTAGTTGCACTCTTACCTTTACCACCACGGCGCTGAGCTTCATAGTCGTTCAGTAACTGATACTTCACGTAACCTTCATGAGACAGTGTAACAACCACGTCTTCACGAGCAATAAGCTCTTCCATGTCAATATCATGGATAGCGGCAGTAATTTCAGTGCGGCGTGCATCACCAAAGCTATCGCGAACGGCTTCTAATTCTTCACGAATCACTTCCATCAAGCGCTCAGTGCTTGCCAGAATATGCATCAGCTCAGCAATTTCTTCTAGAAGCTGCTTATATTCATCAAGAATTTTTTCATGCTCTAGACCTGTCAACTTCTGCAGGCGAAGATCTAGAATGGCCTGTGCTTGCTGCTCAGTCAAAAAGTACTGATTATCACGAATACCAAACTGAGGTTCCAGCCAATCAGGGCGTGCTGCATCGGTACCGGCACGCTCAAGCATAGCCGCAACATTACCTAGATCCCAGCCGCGAGCCGTCAATCCGGCTTTCGCTTCTGCTGGTGTTGGTGCACGGCGAATAAGCTCAATAATTTCGTCGATATTTGCTAAAGCAAGCGCAAGGCCTTCAAGGATATGAGCACGATCACGAGCTTTGCGTAATTCAAAGATAGAGCGTCGAGTCACCACTTCGCGGCGGTGGTCAACAAAGCACTTCAGCATTTCTTTAAGATTAAACAGTTGAGGCTGACCATTGTTCAGCGCAACCATGTTAATACCAAAAGTCGTCTGAAGCTGGGTATTGGTATAAAGGTTGTTTAATACAACTTCACCGACCGCATCGCGCTTACATTCAACAACAATGCGCATGCCGTCTTTATCAGACTCATCGCGAAGTGCACTAATGCCCTCCACTTTTTTATCTTTTACAAGCTCTGCTATCTTTTCAACCAGTCGCGCTTTGTTTACTTGATAAGGTATCTCAGTAACGACTATGGTTTCTTTGCCATTTTTATCGGTTTCGATATCGGCCTTAGATCGCATATAAATTTTGCCGCGACCTGTTTTATACGCATCGACAATTCCTTTACGACCGCTAATAAGCGCTGCCGTGGGAAAATCAGGGCCTGGAATATATTCCATTAGCTCATCAATTGTGATGGCTTCATTTTCGATATACGCAAGACAGCCATCAATCACTTCACTAAGGTTATGTGGAGGGATGTTGGTTGCCATGCCAACTGCGATACCAGAAGCACCATTGACCAAAAGATTAGGCACTTTGGTTGGTAGGACTGCAGGGATCTGCTCGGTACCGTCATAGTTTGGTACGTAGTCTACCGTTTCTTTATCAAGATCAGCCAAAAGTTCGTGGGCAATTTTCGCCATTCGAACTTCGGTATAACGCATTGCCGCTGCTGAATCACCATCAATGGAACCAAAGTTACCTTGACCATCAACAAGCATATAACGCAATGAGAAAGGTTGCGCCATACGTACAATCGTGTCGTATACCGCACTATCACCATGTGGGTGATACTTACCGATCACATCGCCCACAACACGGGCGGATTTTTTATATGGTTTATTCCAATCATTGCCCAGCACATTCATCGCGAACAATACGCGGCGGTGCACAGGCTTTAGGCCATCACGCACATCAGGAAGAGCACGACCCACGATAACGGACATCGCATAGTCAAGGTATGAACCTCTTAGCTCATCTTCAATGTTGACGGGCGTGATCTCTTTAGCTAGATCGCTCATAGAGCCAATATCCCTCTATTTATAGATCGTATGTACAATACGTTTAAGTCGCAAAAATATAACACACAAATGCCCACTTCGGCATTACTTTCCCTCTCCTTTTATCAGGTTGTGAGCTTGGTTGTGGATCAAATGCTGAGAAATTAAACACTGTTGTTTTATCCTTACAGATACAGAATATTTTTTAGCCACCATGTAAAAAATGCAGCCCAGTATGGAGTGTGATGAGTTACAGCGTATAATGTCACCCCATCCACGGATACTTATCGAGAAAAATACCTTTTATGACGCTTTCAAAAAATGTTGACCCGAACGAAATCAAAAAATTTGAAGAAATGGCTTCACGTTGGTGGGACAAAGAAGGGGAATTCAAACCTCTCCATCAAATCAATCCATTGCGCCTCAATTACGTTTTGGATCGTGCCAATGGTTTATTTGGCAAAAAAGTACTCGATGTCGGCTGCGGTGGCGGAATCCTTGCAGAAAGCATGGCAAAAGAGGGAGCAATAGTCACTGGACTTGATATGGGCAAAGAGCCGCTTGAAGTCGCTCGACTTCACGCACTTGAGACAGGCACTGAGCTCAACTATATTCAAAGTACAATAGAAGATCACGCTGTGGATAACCAAGGCCAATATGATGTGGTCACTTGTATGGAAATGCTGGAGCATGTTCCTGACCCACAATCGGTTGTCTCCGCTTGTTCAAAGCTTGTCAAACCGGGTGGACACGTTTTTTTCTCGACGCTTAACCGTAACATCAAATCCTATTTATTCGCTATTGTTGGCGCTGAAAAGCTGCTTCGTATCGTTCCAGAAGGCACTCATGATCATGATAAGTTCATTCGACCTGCTGAGCTTCTCAAAATGATTGACCACACCGAACTAACAGAAATGTCAATAACTGGTCTTGGGTACAACCCAATCACTGACACGTATAAGCTAGGAAAAAGTGTGGACGTTAACTACATCATTCACACCAGTAAGTTTTAGCCATCAATTGATACAAACACTTTCTCAATTCGTATAAATCGGTAGCTAGCATAGGCTACCGTTTTTGTTTTAATTTCAAGCTTTATTTTGATGTTTTGGTTCCAAAATGAGCACTAGAAATTCATGCTCAGAATTATTGAAAGATCAAGGGATTTTTTTTTAAATATGGTTACTAATAAACCGATCTAAAAATGGCAGTTTTATACAATCAAGTGGCTCCTAACTCCATCGGTTAGTATCCACTTACTGAAATTTTTAATTTTGTTAGTTATCCACAAGTCATCCAAGCTGTTCAACTTGAAAATCTTCGCGCATAGCACTATCTTGTAAGTCGTAAAGCAATTAACCCCTATATGTTGTGTTTGGACTACAATATGTAGATAGACTTTGATCACAAAGCTGGAACGTTTTTGAAGCAATTTGCATAAAAACACGGCTTTTATCAGTTTTGTTAGGGAAATTAAGCAGAATGAACCAACAACTCACCGTTACTAAACGTGATGGACGCAAAGAAAGTATTGATCTAGATAAGATCCACCGAGTCATTACTTGGGCTTCAGAAGGCCTAGATAACGTTTCAGTATCTCAAGTAGAACTTCGCGCCCACATTCAGTTCTATGATGGTATTACCACATCAGATATTCATGAGACTATCATCAAATCAGCTGCTGACTTGATTTCAGAGGAAACGCCAGATTATCAATATCTTGCAGCTCGACTCGCGGTATTCCACTTGCGTAAAAAAGCTTATGGTCAATACGAGCCTCCTAAGCTCTATGACCACGTTGCTCGTCTAGTGGATTTAGGCAAATACGATCAGAATATTTTGCAAGATTATACCAAAGCAGAATTGGATAAACTTGATAGTTTTATAGACCATAAGCGCGACTTAGACTTTTCTTATGCCGCAGTTAAGCAGCTTGAAGGTAAATACTTTGTCCAAAACCGTGTTTCAGGTGAGATATACGAAAGCGCTCAGTTTTTATACATTCTTGCGGCGGCGTGTTTGTTTGCTAACTACCCACAAGAAACAAGGCTTAGCTATATCAAGCGCTTTTATGACGCAACGTCAACATTCAAAATATCTTTACCAACACCGATTATGGCAGGCGTACGCACACCAACACGCCAGTTCAGTTCATGTGTACTCATCGAGTGTGGTGACAGCTTAGATTCCATTAACGCTACCGCTAGCTCTATCGTACGCTATGTTTCGCAAAGAGCAGGGATTGGTATTAACGCTGGACGCATTCGTGCACTGGGTTCAGAGATCCGCCGCGGTGAGGCTTTCCACACGGGTTGTATTCCTTTTTATAAGTATTTCCAAACCGCGGTTAAATGCTGTTCTCAGGGTGGTGTACGCGGCGGTGCTGCAACTGTTTTCTACCCGCTATGGCACCGTGAGTCGCAAGCTCTGATGGTGCTCAAAAACAACCGAGGTGTAGAAGAGAACCGTGTTCGCCACATGGACTATGGTGTTCAATTAAACAGGCTGATGTATCAACGTCTGGTTGAAGGTGGAAACATTACTTTATTCTCACCTTCAGATGTTCCCGGTCTTTACGACGCATTTTTTGAAAATCAAGATGAGTTCGAACGCCTTTACGTTCAGTACGAAAATGACCCTTCAATTAAAAAAGAGTCAGTCAAAGCCGTTGAGCTGTTCTCTATCTTAATGCAAGAAAGAGCGTCTACTGGTCGTATCTACATTCAGAACGTAGACCACTGTAATACTCACAGCCCATTCGATTCAGAAGTTGCTCCAGTACGTCAATCAAACTTATGTTTAGAGATTGCGCTACCAACTAAACCTCTCACTAATGTTGAGGATGAATCTGGTGAAATTGCTCTCTGTACGCTTTCCGCATTTAACCTTGGTGCTATTGAATCTCTTGATGACTTTGAAGAACTGTCAGACTTGGTAGTAAGAGCGCTCGATGCTCTGCTCGATTATCAAAACTACCCTCTCCCGGCAGCGAAAAGGTCAACGATGAATCGACGCACTCTAGGTGTGGGTGTCATCAATTACGCTTATTATCTTGCAAAAAATGGGGTGAAATATTCTGATGGCAGCGCCAATGGATTAACCCATCGCACTTTTGAAGCAATGCAGTATTACTTGCTAAAAGCATCGGTTGCCTTGGCGAAAGAGCAAGGAAGATGCCCGGCCTTTAACGAAACTAACTATGCAAAAGGCCTATTGCCAATCGATACCTACAAGAGTGATGTCGATTTAATCTGTGATGAGCCTCTGCATTATGACTGGGACACGCTGCGCACCGAAATCATGACACATGGCCTTCGTAACTCGACACTGACAGCCTTAATGCCTTCTGAAACATCGTCTCAGATTTCGAACGCGACAAACGGTATCGAGCCTCCCCGCGGTTACGTATCAATCAAGGCATCAAAAGACGGCATCCTGAAGCAGGTGGTCCCCGAGTACAGTGAGTACAAAGAGAACTACGAACTGCTGTGGGATATAGGCTCCAATGATGGATACTTGCATTTAGTCGGTATTATGCAGAAGTTTGTTGACCAAGCGATATCAGCGAATACCAACTACGACCCTACCCGCTTCGATAAGGGTAAGGTCCCGATGAAGAAGCTATTACAGGATCTACTCACAGCCTATAAATATGGTGTGAAAACGCTTTATTATCACAACACTCGCGACGGTGCGAGTGATGACCAAAAAGACGCAGTGCAAGAAGATGATGATTGCGATGGTGGCGGTTGTAAGATCTAACCTCTAATAACCAATGTGATTAGAAACAAATTAACAGATTGTTTGCCCCTCAGTAGAGGGGCTTAAAAGGAAAGAGGCAGCATGGCTTACAGTACTTTTAACCGAAATAAAAATGACCAATTAAAAGAACCTATGTTCCTTGGTCAATCCGTAAATGTTGCTCGCTATGACCA
Organism: Vibrio tetraodonis; assembly: GCF_003350295.1. GTDB lineage: Bacteria > Pseudomonadota > Gammaproteobacteria > Enterobacterales > Vibrionaceae > Vibrio > Vibrio tetraodonis. Next base: position 296,526 of record NZ_QLYY01000006.1, on the reverse strand, counting down.
ACAAAAATTTGAAATATTTGAAAAGCTTATCGAGAAGCAACTTTCATTTTTCTGGAGACCAGAAGAAGTTGATGTTTCAAGCGATCGCATCGACTACAACAAGCTTCCTGAGCATGAAAAGCATATTTTCATTTCTAACTTGAAGTATCAAACTCTGCTTGATTCAATTCAAGGGCGCAGTCCAAACGTCGCTTTACTTCCGTTAGTATCACTACCGGAAGTTGAAACTTGGATTGAAACTTGGTCGTTTTCTGAGACGATTCACTCACGTTCTTACACTCATATTATACGTAACATCATTAACGATCCTGCTATTGTGTTTGATGATATCGTAGAAAATGAGCACATTTTAAAGCGTGCAGAAGATATTTCTCAGTACTACGATGACTTAATTCAGTTAACCAATGACTACCATCGTTACGGTGAAGGCACACATTCCGTTAACGGTGAGCAAATCACTGTTAAATTGCACGACCTCAAGAAAAAGCTCTACGTCTGCTTAATGTCAGTGAACGCTTTAGAGGCTATTCGATTTTATGTAAGTTTTGCCTGTTCCTTCGCTTTTGCAGAGCGTGAATTGATGGAAGGTAACGCGAAAATCATCAAGCTAATCGCACGTGATGAAGCTCTCCACCTCACTGGTACACAGCACATGATAAATCTGCTACGTAACGGTCAGGATGATTTTTCATTCATGCAAATTGCAGAAGAGTGCAAGCAAGAATGTTTCGACTTATTTAAAGCCGCCGCCGAGCAAGAAAAAGAATGGGCCGAGTACCTGTTTAAAGATGGTTCTATGATAGGTCTCAACAAAGATATTCTTTGCCAGTACGTTGAATACATTACAAATATTCGTATGCAGGCCGTCGGACTCGATGCTGCATACCCAGAGGCAACGTCTAACCCGATCCCATGGATTAATGCTTGGTTATCATCAGATAACGTTCAAGTTGCTCCGCAAGAAGCTGAAATATCATCTTATCTTGTGGGACAGATAGATAGTGATGTTCAAGCAGATGACTTTAAGGACTTTGAGCTCTAATGCCCAACATAAAGATCAACGGAACTACATCAATTCAGTCTAATCCCTCTAACACAGTTTTAGAGACAATGGAAAACGCTGGAATAATACCTGAATACAACTGCCGAGATGGGCACTGCGGTGCCTGTCGCTGCAAGCTAGCCAAAGGTGAAGTAGAATACGTTGGTTTTGCAATGGCCTATACTGAAAGTGATGAAATTTTACCCTGTATATGCAAGGCAAAATCTGACATAGAAATTGAAAATGTCACTTATAGCCTTAATGATAAAAGCGCATAATTATTCACTTTAATAACCCGACTTAATCAGTCGGGTTATTTATACATATGGTTTACACACGAACTTTTATTCGGGCTAAAAATTCATCAGCGGTCTGTGTAGATACAGCTTTGCTTGCAATTTCTCTTCCTCCATCGTCATACAGAGACAAGCGATAGCCTAATGAATTTGTATGATTTTCTTCTTCTGGCACACTGAGCCAAATCGAGCTAACATCATGACCAAACTCACTAAGTGATTCTCCTAGCACGACTTTTTGGCCTGCAACTTGATACCAAACTACAATTCTCGAATGTTGGCACATGCGAACCTCCCTAGGTAAAACCTCCGATGAACTTTCATTTTAAGCACAAATGACACAAATGCACATGACAATTATGGAGCTCATCAGCCATTTATTAAAAATCATAACTTTAAGCGTTAGATGATTTTCTTCTAAAAACCATTAACCAAGTCATAGCTGTAATAAGGAGCATATTCATTCACTTAATGATATGAGAACCATACTAGTCGTTGGAAAGCATTAACAATGCTAACAAAGTATCATTCAAGCATTTAATTGTTAATGCATTCCCTCGGAATATAGATTTCTTTAACGCGAGTAAGAGCACTGTAGTTAGGAAACATACTTTTACTCAAAAAGTAACGTCTGAGCATATCGGCTGCCACAGTGGTAATGACAGCCATCTTGTCATCACGAGATAATGAGCGCTTAAAACTTAAAGTCTGTCCCCATTCACCATTAGGAGTAGCAACGGCGACTGAAAACGTTTGATCTTTGAGCTTTCCGGTCGCAAGTGCAATATCAGTAGCACATTTTTCTCTTGTAGCTCCAGCAAGGGCAAGTATGGCAGCTAGAGCATCATTATTGCTTTCTCCCACCTCAACTCTCTCTCCCAACACCCATCCGTGCTCACAATACTGTGCCGTTTGGTCATTAGAATTTAGCCACCGAATAAGCTGGCCATATGTTGATTGCTCTGCTGTAGAAATTGACTGACCTTTTTCTGCTATCAGATAGGCAACACAATCTTCAAATGGCTCATCAACACTCACCACATTTTCTTCAATCAGATTATGGATAATTTTCAGAAGCTTGACTCTATTATCTACATCATTTTTTGGTCCAAATAGCTTCACTTCTATATAGGGTAAATAAGAACGATAACCTAATGTGTATTCATCTGGTAAATCGACCTTATTCATAAGATCAGACAGGTATGACTCGGACAGGCCAAAGGTATATAGCTTACTACAGTCAAAACCAACCGCGTTACCATGGCGTTCGTTTAATGTAGGCAACACGATTGACTCAACCATCAGGTAGAATTCACTCGGCACACCTGGCGTAAAATAGAAATCGCAATCATTAAAAGTCAGTGAAAAACCGCATGCGGTGCCAACTGGGTTATCTAAAATCATTGACCCTTGGGGTAACATGGCTTGCTTTCTATTACTCTCTGGCATAGGTATACCGCGAGCTGAAAAGTGCTTTTCTAGTTTATCCATCCATTGGGAATACAGTTCTAATTCACAACCAGAAGCCTCTGCTGCAGCCTCAGCACTGACATCATCGGTTGTTGGTCCTAGCCCCCCATTTACTATCACCACATCGTAGTTGAAACTTAACATCATCAACTCTTCAACTAACGCTGATTTGCTGTCTCCAACTGTTGAACGTTTAGACAAAGAGAAACCACGTTGGAAAAACTTTTCAGACAGCCAAGCAGCGTTTGTATCGACAATATCCCCATGAAGCACTTCTTCACCAGTGCTTAACATCGCTATTTTCAACATATTCACTTTCCTTTTAGGAAATCTTTAATCACCATAATAACTCTTCCGCTTTATAATTGAAGCGAGTCAGAGAAGTATGAAGAGCGAGCTGATAAGCAACTTTGCTCACTTGTGAAAAGCACAATAACCGACCATCATCATACTTTGAACACAGCTAAGAGTATTAGTTTCTTAATTAGCACAAGTTGCGGTTTTCATTCTAGTTACTTTGGTAGATAATCGTGAACTAGAGACAGTTAAAGAACAAAATTATGGAGTTTATCCGTGTACAAAAAACACATCACGACTTTGATGTTATCGTTTTCTGCTTTTGCAAACGCCGACATCTATGAAACTCCTAAGCACATTGAGTTTTCATATACAGCAGAAGACAGTCAAAGCTACCACCTTTTCGACAACACGTATTCATACAGCTCACAAACTCCATACACTTTAGGTCTAACTGAAAGTGAGTTTAAACTTGAAGAGCCTGAGTTACCAAAATACCTCACTGTACAAAACGAGAAAGATTGGGACTATCTTAAGGGACAAACATACACTATTTTGGGTCTCAGTGTTGCGACAGTGGGGTTAATGACTTTGCTCCCAGAGTCTATCACTAAATGGGATGAAGAAGACCGAGATTTAAGCGGTCTGGGTTCAAAGTGGAAAGACAACGTCACTTCAGGCCCTATTTGGGACAGAGATGACCACTTTCTCAACTACGTTATGCATCCATACTTTGGTGGAGTTTACTATACCGCTGCTCGTCATGCTGGCTTCAATGAGTTTGAATCTTTCTTATACTCCGCAACATTATCGACTTTTTTCTGGGAATATGGGGTTGAGGCATTTGCCGAAGTGCCATCTTGGCAAGACCTGTTCATCACACCATTTTTCGGCGCCGTTGTCGGTGAAATCATGTTTGAGGCAGAACAAGATATCGTGGCTAATGGTGGTGAGGTATGGGGTTCTGAAACCATGGGAAGTGTCAGTTTGTTCTTTCTCAATCCAGTTGGCCACATCCATGGCTGGGTCAGCGATGCATGGGGCGGTTCAGCCGAATTCCAATTCAACACTAAACCTTGGTTTGGTAACCAAGATGTTGCTAAATTTGCTCTAGATTCAGGCGCTAGCTATGACGATGTTTTTTATGGCGTAGAGATGAAGATTACTTTCTAGAATCAACCTCTATTTGTAAGCCTGATTGCGATTCAAGCAGGCTTACATCACCAACTTTATTTATCTTTACGACAAGGGCCTTCTATTCTAGGAGACCAATCCTCAACAACACCGTCCCTTATTCTCCGATCAACTAATTTTTTCCATGACTCGACTAAAGGTAATTGTACCAATTTTTGTAACTCTGACGTTTCAAGGCTGCCCTCAAAGATGAGACTCATAATCCTAGCAAGCGACCACTCAGGATAAGGTCTATCACACAATAAGATGTCGTCACCTTGACCAATATCCCCCTCTTGTAGCACACTGAAGTACCACCCTGTTCGCAATGAGTCTTGTAAACGCTTTGCCATATCATTTTGGTCAAAACGTACGTTCAGTTTCCAACAAGGCATTCTGCCCTGAGAAACCTCTAAACGCGTTGAGCCTATATGTATTTTATCGCCTATACAGATATCCTTTTCAGTGATACCACAAGAGCTTATGTTTTCACCAAACGCTCCGATATGCTGAAAAATATCTCGATCACCAAGCTCTTTCGCCCACTTACTATAGTGCTCAGTCGGATATACGTGAAGAGCTTTTTCTACTCCACCGTGGAAACGTAAGTCTCCTTGTTCATCACCAATAAGTCCCAAAAAAGAGACGGATTGACGCCCATCAACAACTTTCTTATCAATTGCGCTTTGTGAGCCATGGGCAAACGACACGGCCTTACCTGTCAGCACAGCGTTTACTTTCCCTAAACTTTTCATAGTCTCCTCGACAGAAGTTGCCTTATTTCAGCCATATGGAACCAAGCGGTAGACAGGCAATGCAGCAAGCAGTTCGACACTGTCTCCGATACTTTTAAGATCTACCCGATATCTCATATCAATGACAATCCTTCTGCAAATATTTCTGCACTAACCCGTCAGGAAAAGAGTGATAGTTAATGATACTATGCTAACCTAGAACCTACTCATGTGGTCATTCTAAAGATCAAATGATTCGGTTACTTGACGTGTTACACGATCAAATATATGCCAACGAAATAGTAACATTTCAGCTCCTGTTACCTCAGGATAGGCGATTAAGGTTTATCTTTAATCAACTGTCGGGGAAGCCTTCATTAGACTGGTCACTAAAAGTTTGGGGGAGATAAAGTCGGCGCCTCAGACAGAACGTTATCACGGCTGTTTTTTAAGGAATTCAATATTTCCTTCCCCCGTTGGCGCCAACATTTAAGACTTATTTGTTCTTTGCCTTTATTAGATCAAGAACTACCCATCCAAGTTATTGCAGACAAAATAGGATATAAAAATGACTCTTCCTATATTAAGGCATTCAAGTCTTATTTTGACCTCACACCACAACAATTTCGACTCAATGAGAGCCAAGCCAATTATGATGTATACAGTGAATAAGCTTGTTCACTTGGCAACTTTAGGCCGAAGATAGTGCGCTAACCATTACTACCAAACTCGTTGACGATAAAATCACACATGCGCGACGCAAGGATTTGGTGGACTTCTTGGCTAGGGTGAACCTGATCGTGAAATATGTGCTTATGAGCGGAATCAAACGGCTGGCTCCACCCTCCAAGTCCAAAGTAGCGACGTAGATCAACATATCCTGCCTGCTCTTCAGTCACTGTGTCATAACCCACTTTATTGGCCGCTGTCACAAGTTTGCTTAACTCTCCACCAAAATCAAAAAACTTTATTGCCACTCCCTTCTCTCTATATTTTTCATTCATCTGCTTTAACAATACTTGCATTGCAGCATTATGCTCGCGAGATATCTTGGCCATTTTCTGTTGGTAATCTTGCCCTTTTCTCTGCGCTAAAGCCGTGGTAGACAAGTCAGGCACACCAGTAACAAGAATATGTTTAACCCCTTTTGATTCCACCAACTTTGTGATTTGATTTCGGTAGCAGTTCATCACCTTGTTAATATCCCGCTTAGAAAAAGTCATATAATCGTTCGCACTTAGTGCTAGCACCACCATGTCTCCAGGCTTAAATCCTTCCTTTTTTTCATGCTTTCGGATTTGTCTGCTCATATGAGAAATGAGAATAAAGGTGGGGTCCAATTTCGAGTAACGTGCAGTGACGGCTCCACCCTCTGCATAATTGAATAATTTGAAGTTATCACGCACATCTTTGTCTTTAATGTGCTTTTTTAAGTAAGCATCTGAGGATATAAAATCTGGCCATACAAACCCATTAGTAAAACGCCCTTCATGGTACTGCCTAGAAGACAACATGAGACCCAAGGTTTTTGACTTCATACGTCCATGTGAATCCGACAGGCTATCACCAATAACTACCAAGCGCTTTATACCTTCCAACGATTTACTTTCAGTATGTTTTTCAATCGCTTTTATTTCTTGATGATCACGTATTGCAAGACCATAGACTCGACTCTTGGAGTCTAAAGCATCGGCCGAAGTAATGTTCAATCGTTCTGGTTGTATCGGTTTATGCTGAGCCTCAGGCAAAGCCTCGAATTTAAAGGGCGGTAAAGAAGCAGAACGGCTTTTACCATACTCAGATGGTTGAGATACAGAGACAACCTCAAGCTTTCTCTCAGCTAAATCCCTATTATAGACTGGTGAAATAAACACCCTACCTAATGCTGATACTTTCACATCATCACCTTCGATTGGAATTAAACGGAAAATTCACACTGCCAATTTCAATCCAAATATCACCAGAAAAGTTATGAAAATTCTTGCCAATATTAGCTCTATCATTTGTTAGACAAGTTACTGTGACATGGCACTTTACAAGACGACGTTATTGTCAAATGGCATAAATTCCACTTTAAATGTTGACCCAAATCAACCTCCACTCTTGAAGGGCTTCTACAATCAAACTAGATATGCGAGATAGATTTTGCTCAGGTGGTCATATGAATCGAATTTTTATCGTTAGTTTTACAGGAAATGCAACACCACAAACCATTAAGCAACTGGCCAGTATTACTCATGACCACGGCGGAAAGTGGTTGGTCAGCAAGGTGAATTTTTTAGAGGAGCTCGTTGCTGGTGTTATTAAGGTTGAAATACCTCAAGAAAATGAAGACTTAGTTAAAGATGCTTTTTGCGATCATGAAGGCCTTCTGGTTAAAATTAGTAAAGCAAAAAACCATATTCAAAACGCAGAAAGTATCTACAAACTGAGATTAGATTCCGCGGATCGAGCAGGTATCGTCAACGAAATAAGTCATGCACTGGATAGACAAAATATCTATATCCTCGATATGGACTGTCAGCGTGTTTTTGTTGCTGGTGGCGGAGGTGTAAGCTCAAGTTTATTCACAGCGAATATGACTGTGAGGGTGCCTGAAGATGTAATTATTGATGATGTAGTAAAGGACTTGGAGACTCTCAGTATCGGTATTCGTGTGATTGTCGAGTCCTAGCCGATGGGTAGCTGAGCGCGCTACCAATCGGCGGCTATGCAGTTCTATTCAACACTCCACTGTGAGAGAGAACGTTTAAAGTCTGAATAGTTGAACTCATTAAGTTTGTGAAGTTCACCATTTGAACGTTCACAATACACAGACGGCATACGCAGGCCATTGAACCAATTAAGTTTCACCATTGTATAACCAGCACTATCCAAAATATGCAGGCGCTGCCCAATTTCAAGCGGCTGCTCAAAATTTGCCACACAAAACTGGTCTCCAGCTAAACATGAACATGATCCTATGACATATTCATAATGACCCTGTTTTGATGCTTCACGAATTGATGCAGGCTCGTTATATATAAGGGTATCTAGGCGATGTGCTTCTGTAGCAGAATCAACAATAGCGGTTCTCATACCATTCTCAACGATATCGACCACAGTCACGACCAAATCAGTCGTCTTAGTAATGATAGCTTCACCCGGCTCTAAATAAACTTGTACACCATGCTTATGTGCGAACGCTTTAAGTGCTAGGCCCAACTTTTCAATATCATAACCCGGCCACGTGAAAAACACGCCTCCACCCAAACTGACCCAAGAAAGCTTATCGAGATATTGACCAAATGTTTCTGAAACTGAGTCTAACAACCGAATAAACGCATCCACATCCTTATTTTCACAATTCATGTGGAACATAACACCATCAATACTTTCAAATACTGCGGGATCTATACGATCGAACTGTACACCCAAACGAGAAAACTGTCTTGCAGGGTTGGCTAAATCTTGCCCTGCATAGCTAACGCCAGGATTCAGCCTAAGACCGATCGATGTCTTATCTTCGACAATATGACGATGAGCGGACAGCTGGCTATGTGAATTGAAAATTAATTTATCACAAATATCAGCGACTTCACGAACATCATCCTCGCTGTATCCCACACTGTAAGCATGCGTTTCTCCGCCGAATGCCTCATATCCAAGTTTGACTTCATATGGACCTGAACTCGTAGTACCATCTAAATAAGGTTTAATGATGTTAAAAACGCCCCAAGTTGAGAAGCACTTAAGAGCCAATACCAATTTTGCACCTGATATCTCTTTTAGTTTCTTAGCCTGCTCTAAATTCTCAATCAGCTTGGCTTCATTGATCATAAAATAGGGTGTTTTTAATTCACTTTTTTGCATTTCTAAATACCGTAAAATCGAATAAAGCCGATAACTAAGTACCGGCTTTTGGGTAAATGAATAGGGCTAGAAATTATTTCAAAATCTGAATATCTGGCTGTCCAACTTCTAATTCCTGAACATGCCAATCAAGGCCAATCTCAGGCATAGTTTCCAAGAATGGATCTGGGTCGAGTTGTTCCATATTGAACACACCCTTATCAGCCCATTTACCGTTGAAAAATTGCAATGCTGCTGTAATGGCTGGTACACCAGTAGTGTACGAGATTGCTTGATGCTCTACATCTTCATAGGCTACTTGATGGTCTGCATTGTTATAAATAAAGACACTACGCTCTTTACCGTCTTTCTTACCTTGAACCCAAGTTCCGATACAAGTTTTACCTACATACCCAGGGGCAAGAGATGTTGGGTCAGGAAGCAGCGCCTTTAAAACATGAAGGGGTTGAACCGTGGTACCATCATGCAAAGTCAAAGGATCCGGACTTAATAAACCGATATCTCGCATACAGTTAAAGTAGTTAAGATATTTATCACCAAACCCCATCCAAAACTCAATTCGTTTTGCCGGAATAAACTCTTGCATTGATCTGACTTCATCATGAGCCATAGAATAGACTTTGTGTTTCCCGACTAATGGAAAATCAAACTCTAGCATTCTCGAATGACAGGGTACTTGCTTCCACTGTTCATTTTCCCAGTAAAAAGAGTCGCCTTGAATTTCAAGCATGTTCGTTTCTGGATCAAAGTTAGTGGCAAATTTCTTACCGTGATCACCTGCGTTCACATCCATAACGTCGATTGTATCGATCTCATCGAATAAATGTTTAACTGCATAGGCTGCAAATACAGACACAACACCCGGATCAAAACCAGCCCCCAGAATTCCAGTTATACCAGCTTCTGCAAACTTCTCACGATAACCCCATTGCCAATCATAAGCTTGTGGTACTTGCTGCCCTTCCGAGCAAAGATCAACGGCAACCGACGTATCCAAATACGATACTTTAGCTTGATAGCACGCTTCCATGATCGTCATATTAACCCATGGAGGACCAGCATTAATCACCAAGTCAGGTTTGACTTCATTAATTAAAGCAACGAGAGCATCTACATCATCGGCATTAACAGCTTTTGCTTCTAGCTTTTTTGTCGGATCCTGTAGGTTATTTTTCTTATCAATCGAAGCAATAATTTTTTCACACTTGTTTATTGTTCTCGAAGCAATAGTAATATCACCCAAGATCTTATTATTTTGCGCTGCTTTGTGTGCCACTACCCAGCCAACACCACCTGCGCCAATCTGAAGAATTGCCATAGTTTTATTACCTAAGTTACGCTAACTCAATTGCTAGCTTGTTTATTTTTGCGATTAATGATTCAAAGTCAGACATGGCTAAACATGGATTGAGAATCGTAAATTTAAGTACCGTTTTATCGTCAACAATGGTTTCGCCCAATACAGCAACACCACGTGTTAAAGCTTCAAGTCGAACTCTTTTATTCAATTCATTTAGATCTACCGAATGTTTACTTGTGACTCTAAATAAAACAGTCGACAGTAATGGGGTTGATAAAAGCTCGAAGTGTTTCTCTTGGGTAATTAACTCGGCAACCTTCTGGGTTTGTTCTAACAGATGATCATACATGGCCCCTAATGTTTTAGGCCCTACGTTTTGCATCGTCATAAACACCTTTAAGGCATCGAACCGTTTAGTGGTTGCGATAGACTTATCGACAAGATTAGGTAACTCGTCGTGTTCTCTATTAAGATAATCTGCATGATGAAGCAAATACTTAAAGTGAACTTTATCTTTAACCAGTAAAGAACCACAACTTATGGTTTGATAAAATAACTTATGAAAATCAACACTTATAGAATGCGCACGTTCTATCCCTGCCAAACGGTCTTTGTGACTACTTAATACCAGCGCTCCGCCGTATGCCCCATCGACATGCATCCACATTTGATGAGCATCTGCTATATCAGCAAGCGTATTCAAATCATCAATTGCACCATGATCTGTCGTGCCAGCAGTACCTACAATAGCAAATGGGATGAGGCCATTAAATTTAGCGTCTGCAACCACCCTTTCCAATTGCGCTGAATCCATAGTGCCATCAATATTGGTTGGAACCGTCAATATAGATTGCTTACCAAGCCCCATCCATGATGCGGCCTTATGAATGGTGAAATGCGATTTTTCTGAACAAATAATCCTCAGCTTACCAGCGTAATCTGGAAGCCCATGTTGACGGACTGAATGACCAGATAACCTATCTGCAATCCAATCTCGCGCCAACATCAATCCCATTTGGTTACTCTGGGTTCCACCGCTAGTGAAAATACCATCAGACATTTTGCCTAGTTGATATGTTTCACACAGCCAACTCACTACTTTTTGTTCGACATAGGTTGCAGATGAAGCTTGATCCCAAGAGTCCATAGACTGATTCAAAGAAGCAATGATAGTCTCAGCCACTATCGACGATAGCAGCGGAGGTGTATGTAAATGTGCTATACAATCTGAGTGCTGTGTGAATATGGCATTTTTAGCAACAAGATCTGCAGTATGGTCAATAACATCTAGCAGATTTGACTGTTGATTATTTAAGTCAACCGCATTGATTAACTCCTCAAGTTGTTTAGGTTCAATGCCTGAGTAAGGACCACTGACTTGCTCAAACACTTTTTCCATTGCCTCAGTCGCATGGTGCATGGCTTTACTAAAATCAGCCTTCTCCATTCCACCTGTTTGAATGAAGTGCTTTTTCCATGTTTGATTTGATTCCTGTTGCTCCTTATATGCACCGCCAGCAGCCAAAATAGCGTCTTCGAGAACGCAAAGAGCAAAATCGATCTGTTCAAAAGAAATAATAAGTGGTGGTAGGAAACGGATGACCGCACCATCTCGCCCACCTTTTTCAACCATTAAGCCTCTCTCGAGAGCCGCGCGCTGGATAGATAAGGTTAATTCGCCATCTGATGCAGGTTCACCAAACTTGTTTCGTTTCTGATTTGGCTGACAAATTTCTACACCCAACATCAAGCCTTTACCGCGTACATCAGCAATACAGTTGACACGCTTTTGAATACCTTCCAGCCCCAAACGTAAATACTGACCAGCAACATTTGCGTGTTCAACAAGATTGTCACGCTCGATGATCTCTAGGGCCTTTGCACCAGAAACCATCGCAAGTTGGTTGCCACGAAACGTACCCGTATGCTCTCCAGGTAACCAAGTATCATGCTCTTTATTGATCACCAGCAGAGACATTGGCAAGCCTCCACCAATTGCTTTGGATAAACATAATATGTCAGGAACGATACCCGCTTCCTCGAACGCAAAATGGTATCCAGATTTACCAACGCCGCATTGTATTTCGTCAAAGATAAGTAGTATTTCATGTTCATCACAAATACGGCGAAGCTCTTGTAGCCAGAATGCTGGCGCAGGTATGACACCACCCTCACCTTGGATAGGTTCGACGATAATAGCTGCAGGCTTCATGATTCCGGCCTCGTCATCATTGAGCAAGCGCTCAATGTAACGGATACCAGCACGTGCTCCCTCTTCTCCACCCAAACCAAAAGGACAACGCAAGTCGTACGGGAATGGCATAAAATGTACATCCGACATCAAGCCAGTACGGCGAGCTTTTGTACCTAAATTACCCATCATGCCCATAGTGCCATTAGTCATTCCATGATAAGCACCTCGGAAAGCAAACATGGTATTTCTACCAGTGGTTTGTTTAGCAAGTTTGATCGCAGCCTCTACAGCATCCGCTCCTGAAGGTCCACAGAACTGAATAACACAATTTTCTCCAAGCTCTTGCGGAAGAAAGCTTTTCACCGACTGAATAAAGTTCGTTTTGGCTTTCGTCGCAATATCAAGCGTTTGGTATGGAAGGCCCGAATCAAGCTGATTTTTGAGTGCTTGATTGATTTCCGGATGGTTATAACCAAGAGCAAGCGTACCAGCACCCGCTAAGCAATCCAAAAAGATCTGACCTCGTGTATCTTCAACTAGCACTCCATAAGCTTGTCTTATAGCTATAGGGAGTCGACGAGGATATGAACGGACCTCAGATTCATGTTCGGATTGCTCTTGTAAAACGGAATCAGGGGTGAGGTCGTAAACTCCATCTACAACGGGAATTTGTGACGAAAATGGACTTGCGATATTGTTTTCATTCAACGAATTATCGACTTCAAAGGCAGTACTCATGACTAGCTCCTTCGATATTCTGTGTAACTTATTTAACTATTATATGGGATAGCAGGTGCAGCTGCCCGTTCGTATCAAAACCACAAAAAGTGGCTATACGAATACGCTCCATCGAATAAATGGATTAAAACTTATAATTGGGGGAATCAAGGTTCAGTAATGCAACTGTTTTGTAATACAGGGCATTGAGGTAGAACAAAGCTGATCAGTGTGTGTTTTTTATGTGAGTTCAATGTTGGGTTTCCCATCAACATGCCGCATGGCGACATTAGTATCCCGTCTATCGATAAAAGAACTTATCGATACCTACCCTACGCGATAAATACTCAGCCTGAATAGTTATCACGCGTATCCCCCAGTGTATCAATATTAAGACAAACCCGAGATTGCTCGAGAAAATACAGTAAAAGAAAACGTTTAACAAGAACTTCGTGCGAGATACGAGAATTTATGTGACTCGACCTAAAAAGAACATATAACACTCAGAATGGATAATTAACTGTCCACTTTCAAAATTTGAGCCAGAGTATTGAGTTCATCAATAATACCATTATTAACTATTAAGCCTGCATTTTCGAATGAGGTCACCACCCCCTCAAGAATGACCGTTTGGTCCGTACCTTCATCACTGACCTTTAAAATAACATTATCGTTTTCTACAGACAGTACTATTTTGTTGATCAGGTCAGCGACTTCAACATCGTTATCATCCAAAATGTCTCTAAAATCGAGTAAATCATTCCCTAGATCAAAATTTTTAACTACATCCGTACCTCTGTCTAGAGTATTGTCTAACCATTTAAAAACATTATCACTAGCATCACCAAGTAGAATTTGATTCCCAAGTTGTGCTGTCACTTCACTGGCTGCAGATAGCACTTCATATTGAGGGGAATCGCTTACATCAATCGTAACAGTGGCTTCGTTACTAATGACCGAATCGGAGTCTACCGTTACGTAATCAAAAGTTACATCTTCTGTCACCTGCTGATTACCGGAAAGATAACGAAGTTCCCAACTACCGTTGTTTGAGGTTAACTCCATTGATACAATGGGTACATCAGGCGAAGAATAGGTATACCCATATAGAATTTGGCTATTGCCTGTATGTCCTACATCCTTTTGGTAACGTTCAGTGTGAGTAGTTCCGTCAGCAAGCCCGTAAACCACCTCAACATAGTTACGACCGTTAGCTGTAAATGCCCCTCCTAAACCATCTAAACCAAAAGAAACTGCATAAAGAGGGTTGTTAACTAGGTCAATAACGAGAGTTTCGTTTTTATTCATTCCTGACCCATCTACATCACCCAGCCCCCACCCTATATGCTTTTTGGTGCCTGTATATTGTTTAAGTGCTTTTCCTCCATTATTTGTAATGGAAATCCCTATAGTTCGCCCATTATCCAAGGTGACCGATCTTTCGGTAGCACTAATATAGTCACCCCAACGGTAGAAACCATTATCGAGGATTATATTGGAAGGATCACCACTATACCCAATTTCAAAAGACGGCCCGGCTGCTGGAATATAGGTAATGTTGTCAGGGTTTAGTAACTTTGCGTTATCTGCTGTTTGGCCTGCTATGTGGAGGTCAGAAACCGTAAGAATCCTTGTTTGGCCAGATGTGTCGGTGTAAAGCAAAGTACCATTTGTTGGCAAAGAAGTGATCATGACATTCATTTTTACATTACTAAAGTCGTCATCTTCATCAGAAATACGGTCAAGGCTAGAGTCTGTAGAATCAAAAACAACCGGTACAGAAACTAGGTCTTCAGCATCAATACTGAAGCTTTGTGCGACTGGCAACTCATTCACATTTAATTCGGACAGTTCGACGTTAATCGCTGTAGATTGCTGTGAACCAGACCCACCAGCTTCCGTTGCTGTCACCACGATATTGTGGACGTTTCTAAGAGCTTCAAACTCATTAGCAAAAGACGAACTACCTTCGGCAGATAATCTTATCTCTCCAGTAGTCGGATTGATTTGAAAAAGGTTTTCACCACCACTAACAATGTTGGTTGTTATACTGTATATGACCCCTTCGGTGTCACTGGCTGACACCGTACCAATAACATCGGAATCAGTCGAATTTTCATTATAGGTAAAGCTATATCGCTCACCGTCGTTAGGAATAAATTCTGGAGAGGGATCAATGGCTACTGGAGAGGCAGAGTTAGGAGAGAATAAAAGGTTAACTAAAGCTAAGCTTTGAATGCGAGAAAGCCCTTGAGACTCCAGGCTTGTGGTATCAAAGTCTGTTCTTGCTATGGCTTGTGACGCTGTTCTGTCAATTTCAATTGTACCAGCAGAACTAGAGCCGCTCTGCCCTCCTGCCGCTGTCGCAAACTCTTCGTTTTGGGTTGGGTCAATCCCCTGTTCTATCTGATCGAATATCGATGCTATTTCGCTATCTAAATCTATGTCAAATGTTTCACCATCATCAGTGACTAATTGAGCATCCAGATCTGTTGCTGCAGGAGCACCTTGTCCAAATTCAACGATAACTTCTCCTGCCCTCGGAGCTTCTCCCGGAGTAAGCTCTCTTAGTTGACCATTTGCATCAATAACGACTGACATGAATAACGCCCACCTTTGCTACACGCACATCTATACATACTATTAAATTTAGTCCTTGCATGCGTATTGCGCCAACCTGTAAATAAGCGTTTTGTACATCTTTACATCTTTTCGATACTTAATTTGCATTTTTGGTAAAAAGTTTCCATTTTTTCAGTCAGTTGTACTATATTATTCAATGAATTGCATTCATGAAAGATAAGATAAAACCTTGCGTCCTTTACCTTATTTTTCGCTAGTTTAATTAGAAAGGAGTCTCCCTTGAACTGGAAACAAGCGATTCTGGCCAGTAGCGTCGCTTTAGTTGGTTTTACCAGCAATAGCCAAACTCTTGAGCAAGCAGTATCAATTACGTTGGCAACGAGCCCTGAACTAAAGGGCACGTTCAACCTGTACAAAAGTGCTTTAAAGGAGGCAGATGCCTCTTTTGGTGCCTACTTACCCAATGTTGACTTAGACGCAGGATTAGGCAGAGAAAGTATAAGCCCCGCAAGATCATCTGGTAGGACCGATACGGACTTAACCAGAAAAGAAGCATCTATCATACTCACTCAACTTTTATGGGATGGAAATGCAACTCTGAACGATATCGACAGAACTGCAGCACAGGCTGAATCGTCTAGGTTACAATTATTGGCAGATGCTTCCGATCTAGCATTGCAAGTCACTGATATTTATCTTAATGCTGTCAAATCAAATGAAGTTCTTGCTCTTTCTGAGAGCAATCTTGCCGTGCACAAAAAGATATACCGTGATATCAAAAAGCGTGCAGACTCAGGCATTGGGTCCACTGCCGACGTTACTCAAGTAGAAGCTCGTATTGCTAAAGCGCACGGTAATCTACTTGCCGCACAAAATAACCTAATCGATACCCATACTCAGTTTAGAAGATTAGTTGGACAGAGCCCGTTGGGTTTGATTTATCCTCAAGCTGACCAGTCTATGCTGCCAATGACTCTTGAAGAAGCATTGGATACTGCCTTTAGTGAACACCCTGTGATTAAAATTTCTCAGGCTGATGTTGACTCCGCGCGTTACCAGTATAAACAATCCAAAGGTAGCTACTACCCGACAATATCGGTTGAAGCAAGCCAAACATGGAGAGATGATGCTGGAGGGAATATCGGTAGTAGCGATGAATCACTCGCTATGCTCAGATTAAGCTATAACCTTTTCAATGGAGGATCGGATAAAGATCTTTCTGAACGTGCAGCATATCAACTAAATAGAGCAAAAGACTTACGTGACGATGCCTATCGCCAAGTAGAGGAAAGTTTGAGGTTATCATGGAGTGCTTTGGACCTTACTTTACAACAAAAAGACTTTCTCGCAGATCACGTTGATTCGGCATCGGAAACCGTGATCGCCTATGAAAAACAATATCAAATCGGTCAGAGAACGCTGCTAGACCTTCTCAACACAGAAAACGAGCTATTTGAAGCACGAAGAGACTACCTTGATGCACATTATGCAGAGCAATATGCAAAGTATCGTGTGATGAATGCCACTGGTAATTTATTAGATTCTTTATTAGTCGATGTCCCATCTGAATGGGCGGAACAAGTGGAGTATTGATCGTGAAAAGCGTAAGTATATTTACACTGACCAGTGTTGGTATTGCCTTATCTTTTGCGTCTCAGGCTAACGAAGATGAATATCGTTATATAGATACGCCCAGAGCTGTCCAAGTAGCAGACTTGACGGATGATGATAGAGATGGAGTAGTTAATGCAAGAGATCTGTGTCCGGATACCCCAGAGGGGGCAAAAATCGATAATGACGGATGTGCGAGTTCGGTCAAAGCACAAGAAGAGCGGGCATTAAGAGTCCTTTTCGAACACGATTCATATGAAGTTAATCCTGTATTTTCGGACCAAATACAAGAAATGGCCGACTTCTTGGAAAAATATATGTCTGCGTCGATTCAAATACGAGGTTACACAAGCAAAGTAGGCTCAGCAGCATATAACCTTAAGTTATCGAAAAAAAGAGCAGCAGCCGTACAGGACGAATTATTGTATTACGGTATAGCACCCGAGCGAGTCACTATCGTGGGGTTTGGTGAGAGCAGGTTAGAAGATGAAGGAGATGACGAAGTCGCTCATGCTGCAAACCGCAGTGTGACAGCAAGTGTTATCGGTCTAGATGAAACAGTAGTTGAAGAGTGGACCATATTTAGCATCATAGAAAAATAACTTTTCTGCAAACTAAAAGCGCTCCTTTTATGATGAGCGCTTTTTTCCAATTTAGATTAGGCTGGTCTATTTGCCATTTTGGTATTATCGGGAAGTGATACGCGAAGAAGTATATACCCAAGCACCGCTGATATGGTGGAGCCCATTAAGATTCCTAATCTCGCATATGTATCGTACTCTGGATTCGCTTGACCGAAGGCCAAAGACGATATAAATATCGACATCGTGAAACCAATACCACATAAAATCGATACTGCGAATATATGAATGAAGTTAATCCCCTCCGGTAGTTTAGCAACCCCAGCTTTAACAGCCACCCAACTGAAAGTAAAAATTCCCACTGGTTTTCCAAGTAGTAAGCCTAGAGCAATTCCCAGTGGGAGCATAGACGTCAGGCCATCAATCGAAACACCTGCAAGTGAAATACCTGCATTAGCGAACGCAAATACTGGAAGAATTCCAAAAGCGACATAAGGATGCAACCCATGTTCCATTTTCTTGAGAGGTGATTCTTCGTCTTTCTTACCTTTCAAAGGTATTGCAAAGCCTATGACTACTCCAGCTAATGTTGCATGGACACCCGATTTTAATACAGCAAACCAAAGTATCGCACCGACTATGATATAAGGGGTGAGCTTAGTAACTTTCTTGGCATTTAAGATAAATAAGGCTGCTGTCATTGCAAAGCCAACACCCAACGCTGTGGTCGACAATTCTCCTGTGTAAAAGAGAGCGATGATCACCACTACGCCTAAATCATCAATAATAGCTAATGCCAGCAGGAAGACTTTCAAACTTACGGGAACACGGTTACCTAAAAGAGCCATAATACCGAGCGCAAAAGCAATATCAGTTGCAGCTGGAATAGCCCAGCCACGAATAGCATCCGCATCACCATAGTTAAAAGCCACGTATACAAGAGCCGGAGCTAACATCCCCCCTACTGCTGCGATCGCAGGGAATATTGCGGTTTCCTTCGACTTAAGTGCTCCTTCGAGTAATTCACGCTTCACCTCAAGGCCAATGATGAGGAAAAATATCGCCATCAAGCCATCATTAATCCAGTGTGAAACAGACAAACCTAGCACATAAGACTGAAGAACCGATTGATAAACGTCATTAAGCGGTGTATTGGCGATAGTCATTGCGATTGCTGCAGCAATGACGAGAAGAATGCCTCCAGCTGACTCCATTTTAAAGAAGTGGCGAATAATATCATTCATGATATCGTCCCTTAAATTATTATGTTAATACACGATGAACAAACACTAGAGCTGAGTTTACGCATAGATACCCTTAAGGAAAAATCGCTTGTTTGGAGGTTACACTTCGGTATTTTCGACAATTAAAGAGTAACACCACGTTTATTCCTGTCTTAATTATAGGTAAATTCAGAGAATTACCAATATAAACAACAACTCTTGAGATAAATACCAAAAATTTAGTGCCATTCCGGTTTGGCAGTCCATCAATAGCACAAAACCGGACGCTTAATGGGAGACAAATGTCTTGATTCTACCTTGTCAATAGAGCATCAAAAAAAGATGACTCCGTTGTCAATCGCACTTTAAATCGTTGTAATATATTACTTTTAGTGAGGTTCATATTGCGGTATAACGATGCAACCAATGGCCCTTGTTGTAATAACTCTGAGCACAGCATGCACCGCCAACAATCACTACAGACCCTTAACCTTAGTCATGCTATAAAGAGTTCCGTACAAACTTCATTGGCGTATGCCTAATCATTCTCATCGTTGGCAGAGCTCCCGCGAGCATAAGAGAGCACATTGCCATAATGCTAGTTTGAAAATACTCTCCGGAGAGCAACTGGAGGCTTAGAGTCCAACCTAAGGAAGGCTTCATAACAATATCAACGATCAGATTAGCTAAAGCGAGACCTAGAGGCAAAGCGATAAATACTGAAATAGCACCAAAAAGAAACAATTGTAAGCTCCCCATAAGAACCAGCTCTTTACCTGTTATTCCTAGACATCTTAGTAATGATATATGTCTTTGTCGGGATACTTCTCCTGCTAGACTAGCGAAAAAAATACCGCATATTGCTATAACAAGCGTAATGTTGCCAAGAGTGTCTGCAATAGAAAAGGTTCTATCGAAAACCTTCATCGCTTTCTTATGGATATGACTATTATCATAAGTTCGTTCAGCCCCCACTCGGAAAACTGATTCCAAACGGTGTTTTAAGCCTGAAATATTCACACCATCTTGGAGTATCACTCCCAGAGTCACCGAACCACTATCTTTAAACGCTTTTAACCAGTTTTGGTGAGACAACATTATCTGATTGTAGGGGTTGCCATAATCATAATAGACACCCACGACCTGCCAGCGTTTACCTAACTGACCAAATAAATCAATATAGTCTCCAGGGCGAAGACCTCGTTTGATTGCCATTGATTCACTGATCATTACCCCCTTAGAATGGTGCAAATGATACCAGTAATTAGGAACACCTATTTTTACGGTGAGAGAATCCCATTCGCCATCAGAGTGGCCCGTGCTTACTACTTGAATCGATTCATCTGCCAAATCAATCTTCTGCTCCCATCGCCACCAAACAGACTCGACTTCAGGTTGTTCAGACAGCCAACCAGTCATCCTAGTTACAGAGTTAACACTGGGGTATATGTACAGGTCAGCGCCTAAGCGTTGGCTCAACCACCTATCAGTAGTATCGCGGAAACTACCGACCATAGTTTCTACACCAATATTCGCAGCCATTGCCAACATAAACGCCATTGTTGCAACCCCTCTATAACTCATACTTGCAGCAGCATCAGAGAAAAACCATCTCGCTTTAGGCCACTTAAGCACGTATGAAAGGCTATCAAAGAGTTTCCAAATAAAATACGGCGTAAACAATGCCACACTCACTAACATAAGAGCAATAATGACGAGCCCAGAGACTTGCGTTTGTGGTGCCTGATAAATCGCAATCGCAACAATGCACAACACACATGCGAATGCTGCTTGCAATGAAAATTCAGTACCAGAAAAGCGCACTAATGACAATCTAGTAGTGAGCCTTACTGGCTGGGTTTGAAGCAGTCTTACTATCGGCCATGCACATGTTAAAAAAGCCCCAATTATTGACATGGCTAAGCTGTATATTGCTGATGACCAGCTCCATGAAACAACAAGCTCGACATTTGCATCATACAAGTCTCGCAAACTACCTGACACCGCAGGTATTAGCTGATTGGCAAGAACTATCCCCAAAAGATTCCCGCACAGCCAACTGAAAAAGATCAGGATTAATAGCTCAATACCCAGAGCAACCGTGAGCTGGCTTCCGGAGACACCAGTTTGGCGAAGAATACCAACAAGAGGCTGCCTTTGAGTCAAAGACAAAGACATTGCTTGGTAAAAAATGAACAAACCTACGAGAAAAGCCAGCATCCCCATAGCACTCAAATTAATATGAAATGCTCGTGTTATCGATTCAAGCTCGGTATGGGAACTCCTCGTTATAATCATTCCATTAGGTAAATAGTTTTTTAAATGAGCGAACTTCTCAACATTCATTTCTCCACACGCAATGAAAGAAATGCCTGCTTTACGCTCTATCATCCTTGTCAGTGACATGTCAGAGATCACTTGGGTACCATGAATCAAGCCAAGTTTATCGACAATAATAGGCCCAAGCGTACTGCCATTACTCAACGTCATTTGGTCTCCATCTTGCCAGTCCATATAGGCTGCTAGATCAGAGCCAACCATTACTGGGTGAGGAGTTGCCATCAGAGGAAGGGAAGGAAAGTCTTTCAAATCTAGGCTTTGGTGGGACTGCCACATAGCAAGGGGATCAAGGCCAACTAAAACCAGTTCAGAACCGTCACTAAGGTTGAGTCTTAGACGGTCAAAAGGCGCACATTGGTCAAATCCATCTCGTCGAAGTTGTACATAAAAGCCTTGCGGTATCTTATTAGTAATGTGCTTAGGGCGAATTCGGTATGGAAGGGGGTTAGAAAAAAGCTTTTCTCCGTGTTGATAACTACTTTTCGCATGCTCGTTAATCGATGTCACACCGACCAAAAGAGATACACCCAAGGTAAGACCAAGCCAGACAAGAATAATTTGAAAAGGGTAGCGTCTGTAATGGCCCAATAATGCTTTAACTACTGGCCATAACATGTAACAGCCCTCCTTGGAGGCGCACCCTTCCTTTCATATGAGACGCGACTTGCTCACTGTGAGTAACCAATAACAGTGTACACTCTAGTTCTCGAGTTAAGCTCGTTAGCAACCGCATCACAGCTTCAGCATTACGTTCATCTAAACTGCCTGTGGGCTCATCCGCGAGTAACAATTTGGGCTCCATGTATAAAGCACGAGCTATGGCAGCTCTCTGTTGCTGGCCGCCAGAAGCTTCTTCAGGGTATCGTCCCAAGAGTGGCATAAGATCGAGCGATGAGAGAATTTGACGCCACAGAGCTATGTCTTCAGGTAGCCCCTTTAGCTGTCGACAAAAACGTATATTATCCGCGATGTTTAAGGTAGGGATTAGATTGAACTGCTGAAATATAAGCCCTATATTTTCCCTGCGATATGAGGTCCGTTGGTTTTCACCTACTTGATGCATTGAAAAGTGAGGGAACAGGATCTCTCCTGAATCAACTGTGTCTATCCCCGCGATAAGATTGAGTAATGTGCTCTTACCGGAACCACTCTCGCCCATCAAAGCCACTTGCTCGCCTTGATCCAATAACAACTCAGCACCTTGTAGTACAGGGTGAAACTCTCCACCATCCACATAACCTTTACAAAGGTCTGTTAGTTGCAGCATCAAAAATCTCACAATTTTTAAAATTGGACTGTGAATCTACACTAAATTGCGGCCTTGAGAAAGAACTTTGGATACCGGCTCACGCAAGACGTTCTAATTTTCATTCACTCAACAATGAGTTTTCGGAACACTTCTAGGTTTGATCAAAACTGTGACGATCTATTCACTACAGAGATCCGACGAAGACTATCGTTTTCAGGTTACCAATCAATAAGCTAACGTATAAACAGAAATTATAAATATACCAATTCGCGTGCTTATCAGCTCCCAAAGGTCTGCGCCAGTATTTCAAAAATAAAAGCTCAGATTTTGATGTAAGAAGGAATACGATGAAAAAAATATTAGTGCTAGGTGCATCAGGATACGTTGGCTCCCAACTACTCTCAAAGCTATGCGACTTGGGTTACCATGTCACGGCAGCAGCGAGACAAATAGATTACCTTAAGGCACGAGTACGACCTCGCAAAAATCTATCCCTCATTTATCTCGACTTAGCCGATAAAGAAACCACAATAAATACGGTTGCAAAGTTCGACATTATTTACTTTCTCGTTCATGGAATGGCCCATGGTCACGACTTTCTCGAATATGAACTTTCCCTTGCAACTAACTTTAAATCCGCGCTCAAAAACAGCGATGTACAACATGTCATATATCTTAGTGCCCTTCAACCTCAGACTGGCGATTCCGAGCATTTAAAAGCACGGCTAATGACGGGTGATATCATACGTCAGGCTGGCCGCCCAGTAACTGAACTTAGAGCTGGTGTCATTATTGGTCCTGGTTCGGCTGCGTTCGAAATTATGCGCGATTTCGTTTTTAATATGCCTTTGTTGATAACGCCTAAATGGATTGATTGCAAAGCCAACCCAATCGCGCTTGAAAACTTAAATCATTATTTAATCGAGCTGGCGCAAGAGGCGCCAACAACACATAATCTATTTGAGGTTGGAGGACCGAATATCCTAACTTATAGGGAACAACTTGAGGTTATCAGTCAAACAATAAATAAGCCTATTCGGATTTTTTCCACTAATCTACTGACGCCAAAGTTTGCCTCGTATTGGCTTGGAATAATCACCTCAGTCCCTAAATCGATAGGTGCAGCACTGCTCTCTGGTTTGAAGCATGACTTTGTTGCAGACTGGCAAGCCATTCATATGCGATACCCTCAAAACTTAATCGGTTATAAAGAAATGGTCCAACAAGCCATCTCAGCGGAAAGTGACTATATAGAAAGCGAAGTTTGGGGATATGATCCAACAGCATTTAAACGCTGGCAGCCAGATTATGGCTACTACCCGAAACAAACAGGCGCAAGTATTCAAACCCAAGTTAGCGCCGATAAGCTTTGGCGCACTATCCAACTGTTTGGGAGTCGAGAGGAAGGCTATTTTTACGCTAATTTATTATGGAGAATCAGAGAATGGCTCGATTTACCATTTGGAGGCAAACGCCCTATCAGGCGCTCCCCCTCTAGTCCAGAGATGAAAGTTGGGGATTATATCGACTCATGGAAAGTTATTCGTTACGAGAAAAATCAATTCCTTTCTCTATTGTTCGGTCTTAGAGCCCCAGGACTGGGGCGTTTAGAGTTTTCACTGAGAGATTTAGGTGACACGCGTAAACTATCAGTTACTGCATGGTGGCATCCACAAGGGTTTAGAGGGCTTTTGTATTGGTTTACCATGATGCCAGCGCATATATTTATATTCAAAGGCATGGTCCGTGCCATCGTAAATAAAGCTCAGAAGCGCTGAAAAGCATTTAATACCCTAATTAACACTGCTTTTTACTACTTCAGAAACATACTTTGCATAAAGTTTATGCATATTAGTTGTTGGGTGAATGCCATCCCAATACATAAATTGTTCGGGATTGCCAGTGACCTCTCCTGTTTCAATTTCAAACGATGCGTCTTTCACATTCGTCAACTTGATGTTAAGCATTTTATCCTCATAAACCCCCTCTTCTAGAACCGTTTCTTTGACCTTTTTATAGAAGGTGTAAGCGTCTGCGTAAACAATATTTACGGCTGGGTTTGCTTGCTCAATATCTTTAAGCTGGTTTTCAAGTATCTCGTTAAAATTGCGTATAAAACCTTCGGCTTGCACAGCTTTGTCTTGTAACCATGGCGCTGCTGAGAAATCAGGTATGTTCGAAACTATGATAGTTTCCGCTTCATTATCGATGAGTTCACGTATGTCGACTGCAACCATAGCAGCAGCCTCTGCTCCGGTTTGGCCTAGCTCACCACACAAGCTATACCACATGTTATTAGTCCCGGTCATATAAGTAACGATTGTACCCTTTTGGAAAACACCTTTCGCAGCGATACGGTTTGATATCTGTAAGCTAGAATTAGGCAGCACTTTCCCACCACTAAACGAGAGCACACCTTGACCTTTACTAAGGTTATTGAAGTTTCCTGTTAAAGCCATAGCACCACCAACAGACCAATTATTACCTAGCAATGGCTCCATATGAATAAAGTATGAACTTTTTTCATCTCGTTTCTCTACATGGATGTCGGTATTAATCTCCACCCTTGCCGGGGATACGGGTGGAAGCTTTAGCATTTGAGCGAGATACTCGGTCCATACTCGACCATTACTTGCCCTGCCTTGCCAATTTGGGGCGGACGTTGAGGCAAGAACAGCACCTTTTGTCGCTAAATTAAACTCTTGGGAAACAGCAAATTTATTGCCGCAGTCTGATAAGCTATCGCCAAAGCTAGAAATGCTCTTAAAATCACTCGCCAATACATAAAACGGGCATAGTAATGCAAACAGGGTTAATAATCTCATGTCGTGACTCTATTCTAATATTCATGGAATATGGCTAAATAACAGACAGCTTAGGCACCATTATTAAGCTCATATACTTCCGATAAGTATTGTAAAGAGTCACTTCACTAATATGAGTTTAGAGAGGATACCCAATAGGTATTTCAGCCAATTGTTCGCCTTGGTTCGCGGGGTAAACCAAGTACTCGCCATGATATTTGACGTTGGACTTATAATCCGTGATTTTGTGCAGCATAAATCCGGCATTTGCTGCCTTTTCTATAAATAAGGCATGATTTCCGCGAACAAACCAACTCATTGGCTTTACTAAGTCCTCCCCATCAAAGCAGTCATCACACTGTTTTGAACAAAGTGCAAAAGAGTTCGGTCCTTCAGTGAAGATCTGAACCTTTCCACAATTGATGAGCGGCTCTGACGTTGACACCTCCCAACCCTGTTCCTCCATGGAATCCAAAAAGTCATTAATTTCATGATCTTTTATGTGGCGATGTGCAGAGTTGAGTGGGAAGAAATCCGCATAAAATTTCGCAATACGTTGGAACGTATTCATAAGAGCTGCGTTATTACCTTTAGATCTTCCCTCTTTCTGCCATCGAGTCAAATCTCCCTGAACACAGCGATTAAACCGCTGTGATTTTATCGCTCGCGTTACCCATCTCACCAAATAGTGATTATTAGAAACAGGGGCATCCACGACTTTGCCCGTTTTATGTTCGCTTGCGAGCTCCTGCAATGCGCAGTTAACTAAGTTTTGAATTTCAGTTGTATACAGAGACATTATGCCTTTCTTCCAAATATCCAGTAACACGTCGTGGACAATATCGAACACGTCGTCATAACACTAATCATTGGCCAAACAACACCATCAGGCATAAATGCAATAGTGCCTCCCATCACAGACCCAGTACCAAAACGAAGAGTACCGGCGAGTGATGAAACTGTGCCAGCCATTGTCGGATAGCCACTTAGTAATAAAGCCATTGTATTACTTCCGATGGTAGCTGTTGTTCCAACAAAAAGGACCACGAAAGGTACAGTGCCCCATAGGCCTAGGTCAAGAATCCAACCAACAAATAAACCAGCTCCTGCGAAAAGTTGGATCAAAAGTGCCAGCTTTAACATCGCATGCGAACCGATTTTTTTTACAAAACGGCCATTAATCATAGTCATAATAATCATGGCAATAATGTTTAAAGCAAATAAATAACCAAATTCATTAGGTTCTACATGATATATATTGATGTAAACGAAAGAACCTGCGGTAAGAAACGAGAACATACCAGCAAAGGAAAAAGCACCCGAAAATATTAATCCAACCACAACTGGGTTAGTGCATAAACTGGCATAATGTTTCAGTATTGATACTAAGTGAAGAGGCTGCCTATTTTCCTCTCTCAGAGTTTCAGGAATTTTCCACAGCACAAGCGCTATAACGATTAAAGAAAACACAGCTAATACCCAAAAAATGCCACGCCAACCAAACCATATAGCGATATACCCTCCCAACAAAGGTGCAATGAGTGGTGCTATGGTAATCACTAGAGTGATAAAAGACATTGCGCGAGAAAAGTCTTCTCGATCAAACATATCACGGACTATAGCCTGAATAGTCACCGCGGCAGCAGCACCAGCAAAACCCTGAATCCCTCGTATCAATATCAGGGCGTCGATCCCCTCAGCTAAAGCACTCATAACAGAAGCAACCGCGAATAATGCTACTCCTATTATCAGAACTGGTCTACGGCCACAACTGTCAGCTAATGGGCCCTGGATAAGCTGACCTATGGCAAACCCTGCTGTATAAACGGTTAAAGTGATCTGCACTGACCCTTCTGCAACACCCAAATCACTAGCAAGGTTTGGCATTGCTGGCAAATACATATCAATTGCTAGCGGCGTTAAAGCGCCGACAGCTCCCAATACAAAAAAGAGTAGATAAGTAGTGGTGTGAGAAGAGGATGAAAAGAGGGAGTGATTAGGCATAAGTCTCCATAAATATTTTGGGACTGCTAGCCGCTTGGCTAGAGACAAATAGAAAGCAGCTATCAACACAAGTGTACTATTTATACAGGCTATATTGAGCTAACAGTGTATAAAAGACTACTTCCTATTTGGAACTAAACCATTTCCAATTTAACTGACTAGTGCCAGACTGAATCTATTTCTTCTTGAGTGAGAAAGCGGTATTCGCCTGGCTCTAGGTTTTCATCTAACTCAATCTGACCGATACGTTCTCTGTGCAAATGTTCAACTTTATTCCCAAGTGCCGCAAACATACGTTTAACCTGATGATACTTACCTTCTGTAATCGTCAATAAAAGCTCATTTTCTTTAGGATCAAGGATCTCAAGTTTAGCGGGTAAAGTCGGCATTTTTTCGTTGCGTAGCTCTATTCCATGAGTAAGCTTCTCTGCGTAGTCGGAGCCAATAGGGTCAGCAAGCCAAACACGGTAAGTCTTTTCACATTTATGCTTTGGTGAGGTAATGCGATGAGACCATTTTCCATCATCTGTGATAAGCACTAAACCTGTTGTATCCACATCTAAACGACCAGCAAAGTGGAGATCTTCCATCTTCACCTCATCTAACAACATGAATGCCGTCTGATTAAATCCATCTTCGTGAGAACAAACAAAGCCGTCCGGTTTAAACAGCATAATATAACGAGGGCCAGGTTTTTGAATTTCCCTCCCCTGCCACTCCACCACACAGTTGTGCGTTACTTTGACAGAGCCACTTTTTTGTATGACGTCATTCACAGTAACGTCACCGCTTTTGATTATTTTTGTTGCTTCTTTACGTGTTGCACCCAAAGCATCACATAAGTATTTATCTAAACGCATGATTACCTCATCCACATCGGGTAAGGTATTATAGAGCGCCTAGCCCAAATAGTTGAGTAATTTCACGCGATTTATGTATACATTACGACCTTATCAAACTGATTCGGTAAAAGCCGTTATCCACTACTTTCGCAAACACTCAAGCCCAGCGGTTTTGGTGCTGCCAACTGGCGCAGGCAAAAGCCTTGTTATTGCTGAGCTGGCTAGATTGGCTAAAGGGAAGGTACTGGTCTTGGCACATGTCAAAGAGCTGGTTGAGCAAAATCATGCCAAATACGAAGGTTATCAACTCGAAGGGGCTATTTATTCTGCGGGGCTCGGTCGAAAAGAAACCGATAAGCAAGTCATTTTTGCCTCTGTCCAATCTGTGGTCCGAAACTTAGATGATTTCAAAAACCAGTTCTCTCTACTCGTGATTGATGAATGCCATAGGGTGGCAGACGACAAGAGCACCAGCTACCAAAAGGTCATTCATCACTTACGCGAATTAAACCCCGGCATTAAAGTCCTTGGTCTTACCGCGACCCCCTACCGTCTCGGGATGGGGTGGATTTATCAGTACCATACGCGTGGCCTTGTTCGGACAAAAGAACCGAGATTCTTTCGAGATTGTATTTTTGAGCTACCGATCCGTTACCTACTTGACCAGAACTTTTTGACTCCAGCTCGCATGATGGATGCCCCCATACTTAGCTATGACTTTTCGCAATTAAAGCCATCCAGTACTGGTAGATACAAAGAGCATGAGTTGGACATGGTTATTGACCAAGCAAAACGAGCCACGCCGCAAATTGTTCAGCAAATTATTAATCATGCGCATAATAGGCAAGGTGTTATGGTTTTTGCCTCTACAGTACGCCATGCTCAGGAGATATTGTCATTACTTCCCCCTAACGAATCGGCTTTAGTTATCGGTGACACCACAGTCTCTGAGCGTGATTCAATAATCAGTGGCTTCAAAAATGGAAACATCAAGTTTTTAGTGAATGTATCTGTATTAACCACAGGGTTTGATGCACCGCATGTCGACCTAATTGCTATTTTACGCCCGACTGAATCTATCAGCTTATATCAGCAAATTGTCGGCAGAGGGCTTCGCTTAAGCTCAGGGAAAACGGAATGTTTAGTGCTCGACTATGCGGGCAATAGTTATGATCTTTACCAACCAGAAGTGGGCGAACCTAAACCTTCCTCTGATAGCGAAATCATCACTATTCCCTGCCCTGCATGTGGTTTTAACAACAACTTTTGGGGCAAACTCGACAGTAATGGATTTCTTATCGAACACTATGGACGAAAATGCCAAGGTTTTTTTGAGGATAAAACCACTCAGGAAAGAGAACATTGTGACTACCGTTTTCGAGCAAAATATTGTAACGAATGTGGCGCGGACAATGATATATCGGCAAGGGTTTGTCACCAGTGCGACGCGACGCTAGTCGATCCTGATAAAAAGCTTAAAGAGGCATTAAAGCTAAAAGATGCGCTTGTTTTTGAGTGCCGAGCTATGGACCTAGCCCTGCACAAAAATGAGAAAGGCAAAAATTGTCTAAAGGTATCCTATGTTGGTGATAACCAAGCGCAAGTCCATGAGTTTTGGTCATTATCCACACCAAAACAAAAGCAGGACTTTAAGGACTTTTTTGTCAGGTCTCACCTTGCCGACAAGCATAAACCTTTTGAAGAGTCCTCTCCGACTAAAATCGTCAACCACCAGCATCGCTTCCGACCACCACAGTTTATCATTGCCAGAAAGTCAGGGCGATTTTGGAAAATACGCGATAAGATATTTGCTGATGAACTGACGTGATTTTTTCGCGACAAGGTTTGATGTCATTTTATGGTCCATTATTCACTTTGTATTCATAAAAGATTGGTTATACTCAAGCGTAGAATTTTATAGCAAGATAACGTGATGTTTAATAAGCAGTTAGTCGGCCCACTTATTGCTGCCCTTTGTATTTTGGCAAGTACTTCGGCACATACTAAAACAGAATCGGATAAAAACGGCCATGCCTTAGTGCAGGACGTTCATCATGCTGGAACTGAAATCGAGTTCGAAGAAGACCAAGATGAAGTCTATGATGCTGTTCATAAAGGCTATATCCGCCCCTTTTCTGAGCTTTACACTATGGTTGAAAAAGATCTTCGTGGCCGCATTATCAAAGTAGAACTCGAAGAAGACGATGATGTTTGGGTCTATGAACTCAAGCTGAATTACAATAACAACATCATCAAAGTCGAATACAACGCTCAAACTTTAGAAATGATTCTGATTGAAGGTCGGAATTTTAAACAAGCCCTAAAAAACTAAACGGCATCACAATGAAAATACTTGTAGTCGAAGACGAACCTCGCCTAGGCGAACAAATAATCGAGTCGTTAGAAAACAACGGCTGGGTTCCCGAACTATCAACAGATGGGATTGACGCTCTTTACCGTGCAACATCGGAACAGTGGGATGCAATTGTACTTGACCTTGGCTTACCAAAATTAGATGGCCTCACTGTTTTAAAAAGTATTCGTGATGAAAACATAAATACTCCTGTTATTATTCTTAGTGCAAGAGATAGTCTGACTCAAAGAGTCGAAGGACTAAACGCTGGTGCAGATGACTATCAAACTAAACCCTTTGAAATGGTCGAGCTTATTGCTAGGATTCGCGCACAGCTCCGCCGTGCTTCCGGTAACGCGTCTCCGATAATGCAGATGGGCTGTCTGAGCCTGGATACACGAACATCTAAGGTGATGTGGCAAGGACAAGCCATTGACTTGACAGCGCTAGAGTATAAAGTTGTTGCTTATTTCATGCACAATCCTGAAAAAGTCATCTCACGTTCAGAGCTAGTCGAGCATATCTACAAGCAGGATTTCGACCGTGACTCTAATACTATTGAAGTTTTCATTGGCCGTATCAGAAAAAAAATTTCGCCCAAGGTAATCAAAACCGTCAGAGGTTTGGGGTATCAACTTAATGCCAATTAGGAAGATAAGGTTCATCAAACGCCTTAGCCTCAAAAGCCGCTTAGTACTTGCCGCTGTTGTTTGGTTGACCGCAATGATAATTGCAGCAGGTGTAATGATGCCTTCGCAAGTGTATCTTTACATGCAGGAAGATACTAAACAACAACTATCCATTTACATGGATGAAATCGCTGCCGCCCTTGAAGCCGACGAGAAAGGAAATCTTAAATTAACTTCTCCCCTTTCCGATCCTAGATTTACACGCCCATACAGCGGTTTTTATTGGTCAGCTAAAACAGATAATGCCTTACTTCGCTCACGTTCATTATGGGACAAAAACTTAACGATTAAGGATGAACATGACTTATTAGGGGCACGCGATGAAAAACTTATCTATATTCAATCAACCTTGTACTACCCAGACTATTCTGGCCCTATCGAAGTTACTATTGGTACCGACCAACAGCCCATAACGGATACAGTCCGTAATCTTATGAGCCAGTTATGGTTCATTCTAGCGCTTCTCTACATTGGCATTTTGGCGTTAATCATTATTCAGGTGCAATGGTCTTTAAGCCCGCTAAACAAAATGCACAAGGAACTATCACAGTTACGTATGGGGAAAAAAACACAACTAGACCAAGAATATCCAAAAGAAGTCGCGCCTGTTGTTTCGGACCTAAATGCCCTAGTTTTTCACTATCAAGAACTGCTTGAGCGAGCTCGGCACCATGCTGGAAATCTCTCCCACGCCCTAAAAACTCCACTTTCGGTGCTAAAGAATGAAATATCAACGAAAGACTCTGCTACTCAAGAGCAACTGCGCCCGCCAATCGACCAAATCCAAAATCAAATTGATTACCATTTAGGCCGAGCGAGGATGGCTGGCGCAAAAAATATTTTATCTGTTAGTGCCAATCCATCAGAACGCGTTGACGCTATTTCCATGGCATTCGATAAAGTATACGCAGAACGCGGCATTAGCCTTATTAATGAGTTAGACAGCAGTATAAGCGTCGCAGTCGAGAAAACCGATCTTGATGAAATGCTGGGCAACCTTATTGAAAACGCTTACAAATGGTCAAGTAGTATTATTCGTATCCATTCTTTATTACAAAAAGATAGTCCTGAAACAATCGACATTATGATAGAAGATGATGGAATTGGAATACCAGAACAAAAACTGGCTACCGTCATTAAGCGTGGTGTTCGCTTGGATGAAACCATGCCTGGGACAGGTTTAGGCCTCAATATTGTTTGCGAAATGGCACACAGCTATCGAGGCAAATTAACGCTAAGTCGAAGTGCTCTAGGTGGATTGAAAGTCATTCTATCTTTGAAGCTAGCTCAGTAGATCATGTGC
Organism: Vibrio tetraodonis; assembly: GCF_003350295.1. Taxonomy (GTDB): domain Bacteria; phylum Pseudomonadota; class Gammaproteobacteria; order Enterobacterales; family Vibrionaceae; genus Vibrio; species Vibrio tetraodonis. The sequence goes on along the minus strand of NZ_QLYY01000006.1, from coordinate 263,869 downwards.
AGAGCAACTTTACTGCCAACCAATGCAGCACTATGCTCACCGAGTTTTACTAGCTTCATGTGCCCATCAAAGGCTCCTTGGCGAACAAACAACTGTTCTATCACTCCATTTCGTTTAGGTTCTAATTCCAAACGTTTGTGCTTTCCCATGACAAAAAATATTCCGTCACTATCGAGTTCATACCAACCTGAGCTGGTGTATCCAACTTGGCTCTTTGGCAAAAGAGCATAAACGCCATAGCTGCTGTCTTCTTTCAGTATTAGTTCAAGTCGAAGAGGTAAAGTAATACCGAAGTTGTTATCAGGAACCACCGAAGACACATGGGCTACGGTGTGACTGCTCATATGTCGGTTAATGGTATTATTATTCAAATAAGCGATCAGGGCCCCCAACATTGCTCCCACTATCATAATAAGAACTGCTGCCAGTTTACTCACAACTTAACACCCCACTCTTAGGACGAAAACTCAGAGAACGGCCACTTTTATCAACTAATAAAGTTAGCTCTCCAAAGTCGTATAAATTAACGTCTTGGTAACGAACTTTGGTACCGTTAGAGTCTGGAGAAAACCAACATGCGCTAAAGTGTTTTTGTTCAAATGATATATCTGAAAGAGGAGAGCGCATGTTCTCTACGATTAAGTAACTGGTGAGTGCCGAACAAAAAAATAACCCCGCAGCCATTAACAATGGATGCTTTTGTATATTAGGCTTATGAGCAACCTCATTTTCAACTAACTGTGTAAGTTCAGCATCAATAACTGGTATTTGTATTTCACCAGGTTCGTAATCTGGCTGGTAAGTTTCCACAGTTCCTACAAACTGATACCCTTCACCACGTACGGTTTTAATTACCTCTCCAGAACGATCTTCAAAAGCACGGCGACAACTGGAAATACAATGCATCAAGCTGCTCATTTCAACCACAATACCGCGTTTCTGCCAGACATGATGCATGAGTTCATCTTTGGCCAACGTTTTACCCGCTTCATCAATCATCAAATTAAGCAAGGCGATCTCATTAACCCCAATAGGATAACGCACATTACTATTTAGATTTTGAATATAGCCACGTTTAGAATCGAAAATCGAATTTCCGTTTATGATTAACATGAGTTCTCTTAGGTCAATAACTGGTAGTGCTTTTTATACCTAAGATTTTTTATCCAAAGTTAGAGGACTGTCAGCTTGATGATGTTTCAATATGAAGCATTATTAAAAAAAATCAAAGCATTGATTTTTATAGTAAAAAACACAAAATAAAACGAATGTCATATCTACTATATGTAAACACTAGAGTATAAATATGAATACCTTGGCGCAACCAATATCGTATTATCATCATCAAGACGAATGATCTTTAGGTCTTCCATAGAGTGCATACCGTGTTGACTAAACATAGTTTCTATAATGGAAAGCTCCTTTCCATGAGGTATAACTCGCTCAGCAGAGCTTGGCATCAGAGATAAGCCATTGGAACTAAAGCCATATTGTCCAGATACATTAAAGCCAATCAAATCATCAGTGAGGAAGTACATTTCATACTGACCTGAACGTTTGAAATTCAGCTGAGTTAATAAGCCTATATTCTCACTGCCCTGCCTAGTAGGAACAATAATCTCTGTTTTACTCTCAAAACTGCGATTCATCGTCGGCGAACTTGTGTATGCAGATAAACCACCCACGAGCATTCCCATAATAATGCTGGCAGAACATATTATCTTATTCACAAACCACCTCCACATCTTTTGGACGATAGCTAATAGACGTTCCATCCTCTTTAATTAAAATAACTTGGTTGCCTGTCTCAAATGCTCGAACTTGATTAACAACAAGTGGAGATTGAGTTGATAGGGTGCATTTCGTATAAAAGGTCTCAGTGTACTCAACTTCAACCCAGGGTGACACCCAGGAAGAAACCAACCAGTGACTGGATAGAGCACTGAATACAAACATTGCTAGGTAAGCACTACGCGGTTTATTTAAAACTAACCAACTTGAGTCATTTAAAGAACCACTAATATCAGGCTGTTGATTAGCTATGGGAGTAATGGCTTCAGGCTCATAATCTCTTATATCGCCATTAAATTGATACCCCACCCCACGAACCGTACTAATAATCTCAGCATCTTTATCACGTAGAGCTTTACGACAGCTTGAGATGCAATGAAGCAGGCTACTTTCTTCAACAATGACACCTTTTTTGTGCCATACCTGTTCAAGAAGAATAGACTTTGTGAGTGGCTCACTTGGATGCTCAACCATGAATTTGAGCATTGCAACCTCATTACCTCCCAGCGTTGATTTATAACCGGTTGTAATATCTTCTACCGAGCCCGCTAGTAAATTTAAAATAAGGTTTTCATTAATTATCAGTATCGACATAAACTGAATAAAGACACTAGGTTATGTCGCTATACGATATCTTAAAATCTAAGAAAAACAAAAACTTTGTGGTCCTATCTCACAATTTCATCATGAATTGTTATCTACGTTGCAGACCAGCGAGTGATTTCGTATAAATAAACATCACAAACATAAGTATTAGAATCTATACACTAATTAAATTATGTTGAACTCGTTTAATTATCTTGTTTTTAAAACCCAAAACATGATCAAAATTCATACAAAAACTTCGAGATAGATTTTATGGTGTATTAATAAGGGTTACTAATGTGAAGCTTTGAACAAGGGATGAGATTTCAAATGGTCTAGAAAAATCCAATACTTCTGCATGATCACAAATATAGATACCAATATTCATTGTGCCTCCATGCACCATTGTTAATACTTCACAACTCTCTAAGTGATAAAAATTAAAATTACAAAATAAGAAGCATTTATTTTAGGGAGTTTGTCTCATAAAACCATAATGTTAGATGATAGCATTACACCTACCACAGAATGAAAAATTGTAATGAAGTTATCAAGTATGGCTCTGAATTCTGCGCTACTTGACCAGCCAGACCTACCAAGAGCAGACCTGCCGTTAAATATAAGACGCATCAGCCAGTTATCCGATGATACAAACCTTCCATCGAATATACGCCATTTACCAACATTATTAATGATGGAGATCCGTCAGGTTGGAGATCGAATGAATGCCATTAGAGCTGCGTTTGAAGATAAAAGCCCTTATACAGCTAATCAAACATCCCAAATAGTTCGTACCCTTACTTCCTCAGACCTTCCTTCAAAATATCTCTCTACAGATGATAAAAAGCGAGTTGGGACAAGCAAGATATTCAGCCTCGACCAATTAAGCTTACAAAAAGTTTATTCTGCCCATGCAGAAAACCCTAATAACTCACAGAAAGCCACAAGTTTACTACGCAATAAACCTGTAAAACTACCCAGTAGAGATGTGGAGCACACTGTTAATATCGATGCTTACCTTGCCAACAGACTTCCATCAGGGCTAGTTGATCTCATCAGCAAACACGGTGCAGAATTTTTTCTTTTTAACTCCAGTGATCAAGACGCAGCTAACCACTATAAAAGCCAAGGTTTTGATACATGCTTTAAGGTGTCTTCTCCCACTTCAACTCGCTTCTATCTTTTAAAAAATCACCAGACAAGCGAAACCAAAGTAATAGTGTCTGGAATAGGCTCTCATACACGCCTTAAACATCAGATACTTCAGTTCCACTTCTCGGGAATTGATGTCACAACTAAGCTAACCTCCATTGGCAGTATTGACACCCTAAAAGCTTCCTCGATAAAAAGGTTAAAGTCTCAGTTAGCTCAAATTCAAGCAGACGAAAAAATTCTCTATATCGGTGCTCGCTGGAAAGTCATGGAATCGATCGCCAATAAAATCTATAACCTTTCGGGTGAAAATGAGGGTGAAGGATACAAAAAGCTCACCCCACATAATCACAAAATCGGCCCTTTTACTTTTGATGAAGTAACTATCACAAACAATGGCAAGACAGTATCAATTGCGGCGCTAAGAATGCCCAATGGCGAGCTATCTTATGACGCGGTAAAGACATTTGCCGAATCAGGTTTTAACAAAATCGTAATGTGTGGTGCGGGTGGCCGAATTGCTGGCGATGCACAGGTAGGTGATTATATCCACCTAAATCATTCATATTACGAAGAGAATGCTGTGAATTTGAGTAATACCGAAGTCCTGATACCCAGTGAATTTTTACGCATCAATACAACTGCTTGTTCTAATACCACTGTCGATTCACCACTCATTGAAACAAAATCATGGCTCGCACAGCAAAAAGAGACCAAAGTAGCAACGGTCGATGTAGAAACAGCGCATATATTCAATGCAGTGAATGATAGCCCCTGCTCTATCACTATCATACCTGGGATATTTGTATCGGATATTGTTGGCGAACATCCTCTTGAAGATAAAATCAGTGGTAATGGCGCAGATAAACATATCGATGAATTTGTAAAAGTAACATGGAATGCGCTGTTTCAAGCTCAAAACTAGAAACACCTCTATCATCCAACCCGACAATATCTAAGGCAATACAGGATAAAGGTTTATTATTGATAGATTAGTATTTTAATGAAAGTTTTTCATTGAGCTTTAGGTCTTTGTTCTCATGCTAATTAAGAGGAAAAAGATTTTATGCATGCTATCGAGAACAATACAAAGACTGACAATATTGGTTACCTTATCGGCGTTTTTGGCGTGGCACTATTGCTGATTTGGATCGGTGTTTATAAATTTACACCGACCGAAGCCAAACTGATTCAACCTTTAGTCGAAAATCATTTCGCGATGAATTGGCTTTATGACCTTTTTTCTATTCAAGCGGTGTCTAATCTGATAGGAGCAGCAGAAATCATCGTCGCTCTGGGGCTTATTGTGGGCATTAAAAAGCCGAAGATTGCGTTTTATTCTGGTATTGCTGCGGCAGCTATCTTCATTACAACATTAAGCTTTTTGCTCACAACGCCTAATACTTGGAAAGTCTCGGATGGTGTGTTGGTCACCAACTTTTTCCTAGTAAAAGATATTTTGTTCCTTGCCGTATCGATAAGCATTATTGAAAGAAATAAGCCAAGCAACTAACCCAAACAAGGAGCCAAAAAGATATTATCTTTTTGGCTCCTGAGCAAATACCGAAAATAAGTAAACCTTAAGCTGAGTGACGTTCTAATTGCGTTCGATACAAGGCAATATCTTCTACAGTCAACACTGGCATATTATGTTTTTGGGCAAATAAAAGGAGTATTATGTTTAATCAATCCACCACGAACTTCATCAATATCGCTGTTAGAAGGCTTAGTGTCTAGTTTATATTCCATAACACATTATGCAAATTGTATTATTATTGAAATAGGCCCTAGGGTATTTATAGGCCAAGTATATAACTTCTCTAGCCCTATTGATTAAGAACTGCGTTTAGTTAAGAATTTTAATTTCGTTAACATCCTCGCCATCTCTCCAGCGAATGCAAGTATTCATGCCAGTGACGGATACTGTTTTTCCAGCCGCATGGGCCGCCAAAATCATAGAATATTGCTGTTTTCCTGCATTAGAGTTTTCATCGCGTACTATCCAATATGGATTAGCAGCGCATGGAGCTGGTTGCACTCTGGATGAAGGGTCATCTAAATAAAAGTATATTAAACCATCGCTAGCACGAACAATAATACGATCAACCGTACCCGTCTGACTACCAGCAAAGGAAAAGTTAGAAACAAATAATAGAACTAATATTGGAAGTATTTTATTCATATAAAAACTCTAAAAATAAATCATCACAAGTCTGAATCGTAGGGTCGACATCCTACTATAATAGAATGCAATGTAAAATCACTTTGTGTCATTACCATACGTCATAAATGTCAATTTTATGAGCTAGAGTAAATAAATATTTCCATTAAACTATTTAAAAATGATTAATCACCATCGAAAGACACTAATTTTATCTCCAATTTAACACCAAAATATCGCAGACAAAGCTTAGGGTCCTGTGAGGTGGAATCCTTTCTGCTCAACTCTTCAATTAAATCTGCCATAAAGTTTTTGACGGGTTGTTCAGCTTCAGCCAAACGATTTTCTAAAATACAATTCTTCATTTTTCTAGCAACAACCTTAATTTTATATCATCAATAGCCTCTTCAATTTTGTTCCACGAAGAGAAAACTATTATACATAATCAACCTGAGCGAATGAGTATTTCAGGTTGATTATGTTCAGTTTAATACTTCATATCACATTTTTTATGTAATATTTTGACATTGTAGTTAGTAAATCTGAGGCAAATTTTTTGGATTCGTTATTAAGAAGCCGAAAAGACTCAACAATTAAGGAATCTCGGATATGTTGATGCTGGCGTAATTGATGAAATTGAGGGAATGATTTCATTTCTGAGGTAAAGTTGACATGCGAGTACAGCTCAAAGCCTACTTTTATCCGAAACCCTATAGCTACAGAAAAGTCCCGGATTTTGTTCACATCCTCAAGCACTCTATATTGATGTTCCGTCAAACCGAGTACGCGAGCAATAACATTAGTAGGTATGTTATTATCTTGCCGAAATCGTCTCACAGTAAGAGAAATAGAACGATAGTAGTCAATTGCAAATTCGTTAATGTCGAGCACTTTGGGCGGTAATAAGTCATCATAACAAAATGATGGCGTCACCTCAGGCACTAACTTAGTTTGAAAAACTTCAAATTGAGAACGAGCTTCACTGTCCATTAAGTTTGTAATCATTTGTAAATAAAGATCAAACTGTTGCGAAGGTAAACGCCCAACACAGTACAAAGCTTCAATTGCTTTATCATCCATCCCTCTATAATGTTCTCTAACTTTTAAGGCGTAGTAAAAGCTCGTCATTGGGACCATCATTACCCAAGACACCGCCGCAACTACATGAATAGGCCGCATGCATAGATAGCTTTGCTGCATGTATCGTCTTAACGTCGAACGATTAAGACCAGTGATCTTATCCTCAAGTTCGACCAACGACATCTTCTGTGCACGGCGCACAAAGGACATAGAAATAGCCATATCTGTGTCTATTGTACTAAAAAGAGAATCCAATGTTTGAATCCTTTCCTCTGAAACAAGCCTCATTTTTTTCTTCTTGGTCATAGTTCTTTTTAAACACTGCATTAGGCTCAATATCCCTCTATGATGAGGGGTTTGAATGTAAATGACAAAGTAATTAAATTTGTTAGCTCAGAGTCAAAGGGTTAATCAGTAGCTTTAATTGAATTTTGGGTGTAAAAACCCCTTTACCAGAAACTTAAAAAATGAATCACAGTGGCTTGTTTAGTTGTTTCTTACCATTTCCAACATAGTAGTTTCACATAGATTGTATCTGTTTCTTATTGCCTGAAAGCCAATAGAGTGGTAGTATCCGCGCTCGCTTATAGAGTTACTATCCGTTTCTTCTATAGCGATATACCACATCACGGCAAGGTCGCATTGCTGGGTGTGAAGTTCATTTTTTAAATTTGAGAGTAAATACTATGAAATTTGAAGCAGTAGTACGTACTGAACTAGGTAAAGGTGCGAGCCGCCGCCTACGTCACGCCGGTCAATTCCCTGCTATCGTTTACGGTGGTGAAGCTGCGCCAGTATCAATCGTTCTTAACCACGACGACATCGTTAACCAAATGGATAAGCCTGAGTTTTACGAAGGTGTTGTTCTTGTGATCGACGGCGCTGAAGTGAAAGTTAAGCCACAAGACGTTCAACGTCACGCTTTCAAGCCAAAAGTTGAGCACATGGACTTCATCCGTATCTAATTCCACACCAAGGAATTTGTTGGATTAAATCCAGCCTTTTGCATAAAGAATATCGGCCTTACCATTCGAGACTTCTAAAATTCGAAACCCCGATGCTACCAACATCGGGGTTTCACCGTTTTTCAACCCTTCAAAATGTGTCTACAGTTTTCCAATATAAGTAACTTAAGCTTTAATGCTTATATGATAACTCATATCATTTGATTATTAAGTCTTTACATTAAAATAAAATGTTATTCTTATACCCGAACCAATATTAATTTATATATCAGTTAAATATCCTACGGAGGAAATAAGTATCCAAATGTGACATATATTATATTTCTTAAGTCAAAAGCTTTTCTCTCTCATTTCCTATGATAGAAACACTTTCTCACTTAACATTAATATAACATTATGAAAAAAACAGCTATTGTCACGCTAGGCACTTTACTACTTACTTCTACAACATTTGTGAATGCTTCAACCTTTGTTTACTGTGGTCACCTCGATGGAAGTGATTGGGATTGGCTTCTCGATGATCATGATTATTACGAAACTATTCAAGGGCAGTGGAAACGAGTCACTGAAGGAAACAATCGATATTTCAACGTATTTCGTGTAACAGAAACAGAATTTCAGGAAAAAGCATTCGATTGTCCGACTGGGTATATTCCTCAACCCGCTGAAAGTGGTACGTCTCGCTGGGAAATATTTGAAATCATCAGACCTGATGGATCTCGTTACTTCATCGACGGCTACAAAACTTATTATTCATCTATAACTAATCAAGCAACCTATAACGAATATTTCCGTTTATAATCTTCATACATTCTATAGCCCAAGCCAGTTTTCAACCAAAATGAATAGCTGGCTTTCAAAAATCACTTCCAAAAATCATTGAAGAGCTATTTAATTATAATAAAGTAGTTGATTTCATTATAATTAAATTAACCTCACCTTTTATAACTGACAATATAAATTATTATATATCATCAAAGAGTAATATTTTTGTGATAAAAACCTAAGAAAAATTCTTATTTATTTTCTTTCTTCGAACGTTTGTGATAGAAAAACTTTCCATAAAATTTTAATGTAAGACAATGAAAATTAAAGCTATTACAACCCTGGGTTCTCTTCTATTAGCATCAACCACATTCGTCAATGCTTCAACTTTCGTATATTGTGGTCTCCCTGACGGTAGCGATTGGAATTGGCTTCTTGATGCTAATGATAACTATGAGACTATTCAAGGGCATTGGGTGCGAATAACCGAGGGGAGCAATCAATACTTCAATGTTTTCCGTGTCAGTGAAATAGAGTTTCAGGCACGAGCATTCAGTTGTCCGGCTGGGTATGTCCCTCAGCCAGCAGAGAGCGGTACATCTTACTGGGAGATATTTGAGATCATTAGACAAGATGGATCTCGCTATTTTATCGATGGTTATAAAACCTACTACTCTTTGTCTACTAATAAGGTTTCTGATTATAACCTCATGCGTCGTTTATAAAATAGAAACTCTCGCCAAACTTTTAATAAACAATATTTTACATTTTAAAAAATAATACAATTAGTATTAACAATAAAATAACCGTTATAAACTATGAAAAAAAAGACTACATTCACTCTCGTCACTCTGCTAGGTATATCATCAACGCTTGTTAATGCTTCACCCTTTGTTTATTGTGGTCTCCCCGACGGCAGCGATTGGGAGTGGCTTATCAACTCTCATAACCACTATGAAACAATTCAAGGGCAATGGGCTCGAGTAGCCGAAGCGACCAATCAATATTTCAACGTTTTCCGTGTCAGTGAGACAGAATTTAAGGCAAAAGCATTTAGTTGCCCAGCAGGATACATCCCTCAACCCGCAGAAAGCGGAACATCCCGCTGGGAACTATTTGAAATAGTAAGGCAAGACGGCTCTCGTTACTTGATTGATGGTTACAAAACCTATTATTCAATCACTACCAATCAGGTTACTAGCAACCACTATTTTCGTTCCCTTTAGATAAGCCTTAATATTCACAAGGCTTTATAGACTACCTTTAGAAGGCCAAGTATTTTCTTGGCCTTTTGAGTCAATCTATGACCTCTAATGGACTTGCATTCCCAATATTCGAGAGCATGGCATAATAGAAGCCAATGTTTCCACTGCTCAATCGACATCGGGGTTTCACCGTTTTTGAGCCCTTCAGAAACATTTTGTTAATATTAAACCAAGCACATATTGGTTCTAGGTATTAACACCGCGAATATAAGCTGTTAGTTTCATATCTCCTTTCAAGTGGTCTATTTGAAAAGGAAATAAATGGGAAAAAGTATTTCCCTATTAATTAAAAAAACAATAACTAACAGGCTTTAAACTATGACTATAAAAACAAGTTTAACAACCCTAGCTCTTCTTGCTGCTTTTAACGCTCACTCATATCAACATTATGCTGTTTTTGAGGATTATGCGGATTTAAGTTCAGTGCAAGCCAATACTGCTCGCATTAGTCAAATAATAAAAACAGATAACAACCAAACTACAACAGCGGCTGCCTATTCTTATAATGATCTCGGCCAAGTAACACAGCGTGATTACGTTGATAGCGCTTTAAACTATACCTATAACAGTGATGGTTTATTAGCATCAGCGCGTGCACTGATGAAACACGGGGAGATGAACACTTACGTTAAACATACCAAAGAGAACTTCATCTCTTCGTATCAATATAACGACCAAGGCCAAGTGACGTCAGAGACAAAGCAAGTTTTTCATAGAGAAGCTTCTGATCTAAGTGGCACACCGATCGCAACCTATAATATTCAATACGTTTATAATGAAAACGATAAACTGGTTCAACGTACACAAACACCTCTATCAGGTGATGAAACATCGGCGAAGCACTTTTACTACACCTATCATACCGATGGCAAGTTACAGCAAATCCGAGAGGTAAAGCAGTCAACGCCTGCACAAACAAGTACGCTATCGCTGCAATACTATCCAAATGGTGAAATCAAAAAGGCAACGCAAAACCTGTTTGCTCAAGGAGAAAAAACTATCGAACTGACGTATCTAAACGATGCTTCTGTATACGGCCCATATTACTCTGACCCTGTAAAAGAATGGAAAGTAGATATGGACTTCTTTGGCCTGTCTTTTAAGCCGATTGAAACACTCAAGCAAACTGTCGGCGGAGTTGAAACCACATACAGTTACCAATATCAAAATAACGATAATGATAGCTTGGCAGACAGTTTACAGCTGAGCGTTTCATCACCTTATTTCAGCAAGCAAATCGACTATACAATGACAAATCAATAAGACCATTAAGGCGAGTTTATACTCGCCTTTTTTATTTTTAGAGAACTGGCAAGGGCCCTCAATTTTCTACATACAAATCTTATCTTTAAGCCTTTTGAAACATTTTCTTACTACAAAACCAGATGCACACAGACTAATTTCATTAATAACTACATTCATATCTTTTAGGTTCATATTTCTTTCCGATATTTCAATAGGAAAGAGGTTCTTTGAAGGATGAACCTTCCTTCAACGATAAAAATAAAACTATTAGGCTTTAACTATGAACTTAAAAGCAAGCTTTGCAGCCCTAGCCATTTTTTCTGCATTTAGCGCAAACGCGTACCAGCACTATTCTGTCTTCAAAGACTATGTTAACCAAAATGCAGTACAAGCAAACTCGTCCCGTCTGGCTCAAATTTCAAAAACCGCCAACGGCCAAACTACCATCGCTTCTTCATATTCTTACGATGACTTCGGCCGTGTTACACAACGTGATTACGCTGATAGTACCTTCGATTACACTTGAAATGACCTACTTTGATGATGCTTCAATCTATGGCGTTTACTATGTTGACCCAGTTAAAGAGTGGAAAGTGGATATGGACTTTTTCGGCCTAGCATATAAGCCCATCAAGACACTCAAGCAAACAGTCGGTGAGGTTGAAACCACATACAGTTACCAATATCAAAATAACGATAATGATAATTTGCCGGATAGCTTGGAGCTGAATGTCTCCATCCCTAGTTCAAACTTCAATAAACAAGTCCACTATGAAATGACAAATCAATAGCAAATATCCCCAACTAGCAATCTAGCTATTTTGAATAGCGCTATTTTTCTCTCTAAAAAATAGCGCTACTTAGAATAACAACGTCGAAATCTCGGTAAGTTAGAGGTAAAGAATACAAAAATCGAAGTTTGCACCGTTAACCTAACGCTGTATTATTAACCGATAAAAATTTTATGAAAGAAATTAGGTAGATTCTAAAATGATAAGACACATTTTGCTTATTCAATTTAAGGCTGACGCAACTCCCCAACAGATAGAAGAACTTAAACAGTCATTTTTATGTATGCCTAATCTTATTGAGGGAGTTGAACATGTCGAATGGGGACTAAACGATAGCCCCGAAGGTAAGAATAAGAACTATACCCATTGCGTTGTGATGACCTTTACTGATGAGGCAGGTCGTAAACATTACCTCCCCCACTCTAAACATGACGATTTGAAAGACATTTTTAGACCAATCCTTGAAGATATTATCGTCTTTGATTTTACGGTATAACATGATGAATGTTCTTTCATCTCTACCCAACGACTTAACCAATGAGGTCTTTGAAGATCTTGTGACTGGAAGTCAATTTCGCCTTGAGCGTATTGTTTCCAAAGGCCAATGTTCAGAGCCTGATTTTTGGTACGATCAGGACGAGCATGAATGGGTACTAGTATTGACTGGCCATGCCAAAATCCAGTACACCAATGGAAAAGAAATAGAATTAAAAGCGGGTGATAACCTTAACATTCCGGCCCATACTAAACACAGAGTAAGCTATACTGCTCCCGATGAAGAAACTATTTGGCTGGCGCTATTTTATAAGGATTAACCATGATTTCCTGTAGCAAATACGATTATATAGAAATAGCCTGTCTCTATCACATTCCTATTCGCTTAGTTACGGAGTCTGCTCAAGTTTTTGAAGGGAAAGCGAAAACAACCAACTATGATCACCAGCGCAGAGAGTGTATCGTTATTGATACTCTCTGTGGCGACATGCACATCCCGACCTCAACCTTAGTGTCAATGACAGCACTGACCGATAACCCTCATTTTAGTGAAATTACCTTTCAACAAATCCGCTAAAAGCAAAAGGCCCGTTATGCTTTTAATAACGGGCCGATAAACTAATATGCCTTAGTTAGATTACTAATCAATTAGCCTTACTTGGGGCTATATGGCAGAGATGAGTGATGCAGATTGATTTTTATATTTCCAGCATCATCTTTGATGTAACCAAAAGTGTATTCTACTTTAACTTCTTGACCATCGGTTTTGGTAAAAAAGTAATTGCCCATGGCCATTGCCATGTCGGAGTTTTTATCTGTAATGATGCCTTCATTTTCCCAACGAACATTAGTATAAGGCGCTAGAGCAAAACCATTATCTTCTTTAATTTCGCCACCAACAAAATAAGAAAGTGCTTCAGATTTTGAATGTCTAAATTGATCTTCAACTGCCAACGTCGGCTTGAAAAGTACAGTACCTAAATCATAGGCATAAAACTTGTCGATATGCTTAATGGCAGCACTACGAGCATCTTTTGCTTTGCCAATTGCGATAATGCCCTCACCCCAACCTTTCTGAGCCGCTTCTACCTCGTTAGGTGTGATCGGAGAGGCGTAAACATTAAGCGTTACAAGTGATGCAATTAGAGATGAAGCAATGTAGGTTTTTCTCATAGATAAATTCCTTGTCAGCAAGATAACGTCTACCTTTCTAACTTACTCGAAATGATTTGTCTATCCTTTTTCTAATTTTTATGAATGCCACACGGTAAAAAACATTACCCCTGATAATGTTTGATCCGATGCTTTTTGTTTGCTAGCGTATCAGGCCGCCGAGTAAATATTTATGCCTATCCTTCTGATATAAAAGCATTATCATCTAGGTTCGTATAATTGTCATTCTGAGCATAATTTAAGGAGCTTTGATGCGTTTCTCCCTCACTGCATTAGCTGTCTCAGCGATACTGATCACTGGCTGCAGCAACCAAGGAATTAACACCATGACTCAACCATCCCAAGTAGAACTGATTGCCCAACAAACCCAAACACCGATTGCGAAGAAAGTCCCCCGTGCCCTAGAGAATCATGGCGATACTCGGATTGATAATTATTACTGGATGAGAGACGACCAACGTAAAGATGCTGAAGTTTTGCAGCACCTTGAACAGGAAAACCAGTACGCTGATAAGGTTTTAAGTCATACCGAAGAGCTGCAAAAACAGCTATTTGAAGAGCTAAAAGGTCGTATCGCAAAAGATGACAGCTCCGTCCCAGTGAAAGAAGGTAACTTCTACTATTCTAACCAAGTATCGGGTGACAACGAATACGCTATTTATCGACGTGCCAAAGACTTCGCAGGGACAGACTCGGAAGTTTTACTCGATGCCAACGAATTAGCAAAAGAGCACGAGTTCTTCAATGTCGGCGGATTATATGTAAGCCCAAATGAGTCTCTCATGGCTTATGGTGAAGACACATTAAGCCGACGTGTTTATACGATTCGGATTAAAAATCTCGATACAGGTGAGTATTTAGACGATAAAGTCGAAGGGGCTGAAAGTGATATCGCTTGGCAAAATGATAATAAAGCCTTTTATTACATCAAAAAGGATCCCCAAACCCTATTAGGTTACCAAGTTTACCGTCATGTTCTGGGCACACCACAAAGCAGCGACACATTAATATATGAAGAGAAAGACGATGCTTACTATACCTCGCTCGGAAAAAGTAAAGATGGTGAGCAAGTATTCATAACTCACTACAGCACCGAAACCAGCGGTGTATCCATTGTCGATGCGAACGACTCCAAAGCCACAGCTAAAGCATTTTATCCAAGAGAAGAAGGTGTTGAATACAGCATTGCTAAACTAAATGACTGGTATTACATCTACACCAATTATCAGGCGGTAAACTTCCGCCTAATGAGAGTGGAAAAAGACCATATTCAAGACCGCAGTAAATGGCAAGATGTGATCGCTGCTGACAAAGATACTCTACTGGTTGATTTTACCTTATTTGACGATCACCTCGTCTACGAACAGCGTAAAGACGGTTTATCAACTCTTAAAGTTCGTCAGCTTTCAACAGGCAAAGAGTTCCCGCTAGAGTTTAACGACAGTGCTTTTTCTGCCTACTTTACAGGTAATTATGAGCTTCAAAACTCAAAAGTTAGGATTTACTACAGCAGCCTGACCACACCTGGAACCTACTATGATTTCGACCTTACCACTGGTAAGCCTGAAGTACTCAAGCAGACGCCAGTACTCGGTGACTTTGAGGCGAGTAACTATCAGTCTGAACGAATCATGGTTTCAGCAAGAGATGGTAAACAGATACCTGTGTCTCTGGTATACAGAAAGGACAAATTTAAAAAAGATGGTACAAACCCAATATACCAATACGGTTATGGATCATACGGGCACACCATAAACCCATCATTTCATTCAGCACGCCTAAGCTTATTAGACCGCGGGTTTGTTTATGCTATCGCACACATCAGGGGCTCAGAGATGCTTGGTCGACCTTGGTATGAGGATGGTAAAAAGCTTACCAAGCAAAATACCTTTAACGACTTTATTGATGTAACCCGAGAACTAACCAAGGCTGGCTATGGCTCAAAAGATAAAGTCTTTGCGGTTGGAGGCTCAGCAGGCGGGCTATTGATGGGGGCTGTCATTAATCAAGCACCAGAGCTATATCGGGGAGTAGCGGCTCATGTGCCCTTTGTCGACGTGGTAACAACCATGCTTGATGAATCCATTCCGTTAACCACCAACGAATATGATGAGTGGGGTAACCCTGGTGAAAAAGCCTATTATGACTATATGCTTAGCTACTCACCTTATGACAATGTTAGCTCTCAAGATTATCCAAACCTGTTAGTCACGACAGGACTACACGATTCACAAGTGCAATATTTTGAGCCTATGAAATGGGTCGCCAAATTACGCGAGATGAAGACAGACAATCATGCGTTACTCTTTAAGACGGATATGGAAGCAGGCCATGGTGGGGCTTCTGGCCGCTTTAAACGCTTAAAAGAGGATGCTCTCGAGTATGCGTTTTTTCTTGATTTGCTGAATGAAAAATAGCGGTCAAACAAAACAAAGCCCGCTTTAATAGCGGGCTTTGTTGCAAGAGCAATTATTAACGCATTTACTTGCGCCATCCGAGTTTTACATTACCTTTGCTATCAAACCATAGCGCTTCTTTGCGTCGGCGGCCGATCAAAATAGGGCCATCATCATAAAACAGAAAGTTTTTCCAATACCGTTTGAACACCGACCATTTAGTTTCAATGACGTTGTACTTTTCGTAGCAAAAGTAAATCGTTACGTCATCTTGCCAATCAAGAAATTCCTCGACACCGATAGGTAAAACATCATGATCCGATTCCCAAGAAACCATCCAATCTAATGTTTCTTTCCAGTTCGTCTCTTTCATAGGCCAATCAGAAGAGCTAAGACGCTCCGCATCAGGGCTATGAGCACTGATATTTTCCTTCCAAAGCTGAGAAGAGCGAGCTTGTGTCATAGGTTTTATGGATTCCAAATCCTGCTCAGAAACAGGCATGGAGTGATGAGTAAAAATCCATTTTCTTTGGTATTCGTCCAAAGGAAGATATGACATTCGTATTCCTTGTTAGGCTTTCAGCCACCCTTTCTCGGTGGCATCATGAATTATTTTCTTTGCTTGCTCCCATAAAACGTGGGAACCACTTTCAATTTTGCGATTTACAGTCAATGCTTGGGAACTCGTCACTTGGTGCTCTAACCAGCCTTTTCCGCCATTGTGGTAATTCAACAGCATTGGGATCAACCTATCAAGCGCTTTAGCAAACTTAGCATCGGCTGATTTTGCATCTTCAAATTCGCACCAAAGACTAAGCAATTCTTCACTTTGATCTACAGGTAACATATTAAAAAGTCGCTTAGCTGCTGCCAATTCCTTATCCTTTTGCGACTCAATGGCTTGAGTATCATAGGCAAAAGTGTCACCAGCATCTATCTCGACGATATCGTGGAGCAGTAACATTTTAACAACTCGCGCAATATCCACAGGTTTATTGGCATGTTCTTGCATCAAAATGGCCATGAGAGCGACATGCCAGCTATGCTCTGCGCTATTTTCTAACCGATCATCCGCACTTTTTACCCGTGCTCGCCTTAATACCGATTTCAGTTGGTCCAGTTCCATGATCAAAGATAACTGCTTTTCTATACGATTCACGTCGCTGTCCAATTGTCATTAACTAATGAACTTAAAATATGGTCTTCCCACACTCCATCTATGAGCAAATAGTCTTTTGCCATGCCTTCTTTTTTAAATCCAAGGCGCATTAACGTTGCTTCACTTTTATGATTTCGAGGAAGGTAAGCCGCCATTATCCTATGAACATTTTGTATAGAAAACATGTATTTTATTGCCAATCGCATCGCCCTAGTCATGACGCCTTTACCTTGAGCATTCTCGGCTAAGGAGTAACCTAAATTACACGCATGAAATGGAAAGCGGGATACATTACTAAAAGAGACGGTTCCCATCATTTCACCCGATTCACTATCTAAAATGATCAAATAGTAGCCTAGGCCCATCCGATGAAGTTCATGAAGCTTAATAAGTCTTTTCGTCCAGCCCGCTTCAGAATAAAAAGCCTCTTCTCTGCTTGGCTCCCATGGCTTGAGGAAGTCTTTATTTGCAATGAAATAATCCGTTATCAGTTTACCGTCAGTCGGCTCCGCAGTGCGCAGGATGATACTCTCATCTTGCTCATAAACATTTCTAGGGGTACTTACTCGTTCCATCAGCTCTTTCTTATCCCGTATTCACGCAATTTGTTAGCCACCGAGGTATGAGAAACATTGAGCCTCTTTGCAAGTTTTCGACTAGATGGAAAAGACTGATATAAACGTTCCAATACTTGAGATTCATAATCCTTCATGATTTCATCTAGTGAGCCATCCAAATTAATCGTCGGACCTGTCGCAATAGCGTTATCTAGTTGAGGAAGGTGAAATAAATCCACAGTCAAAGTTGTTGAATCAAGCTCGGTCAAGGCTCGTAGCACCATATTTTCCAGTTGACGCATGTTACCTGGCCATTGATAACTCACCAGTTGGTCAACCAAATTTTCACTAAGATCAGGCTTTTTAACGCCCAACTGCTTGACGTACTTTGACACAAATAGGTCAAGTAATGGCGCAATATCATTTGGCCTCTCGCGTAAAGCAGGAATGTTCAAAGTCAACACATTGAGGCGATAGAATAAGTCTTCGCGAAATGATTTAGACTCAGCCAGCTCACCTAGGTTGTGCCGGGTTGATGCTATCACGCGAACATCAACATGGATCTCTTGCTCCGCACCGACTCTTCGGAACGTTCCGTCTTGGAGTAATCTGAGAAGCTTGATTTGTAGATGAGGGCTCATCTCACCAATTTCATCAAGAAATACCGTACCGCCATCTGCTTGCTCAAAAATACCTTTATGTCCCTGTTCATGATTGAATGAACCAGGCGCGTGACCAAACAGTTCCGTCTCCGCGACATCATCAGGCATGGACGCGCAGCTCAATACCAAAAATGGCGCTGCAGCTCGGTGTGAACGATTGTGGCATGCTCTAGCGAGCATTTCCTTGCCGGTTCCCGTTTCCCCTTGGATAAGTAACGGCTGATCCAATACACAAAGCTTCTTAGCTTGACCCATGAGGGCTTTATGTCGGTTAGAAACCCCAACAAAATGCTCAAAGCCTAAGTTATTATGAATGGGTAGAGAATCCACCAACATAGGTTTTTCTTGATTTGATCGAATGATCATCACTGTACTTGCTAAAACAGATTCATTGGATTCAGCAGTGATGTATACAGGCATGACTTCCATGGAATAATCTAGACCACCAATCACAACATCTTCTCGATGACGTGTTATTTTGCCTTCGGTCCAATTTGAAAAGTTGAAGTTGGGCAATAAGCTCACGATTGGGTGACCAATCATCTCTTCCTGCTCGCAATTGAACAAACTCAAGGCTGCGTGGTTTGCCATATCAACATGGCCTTTCATATCAATAGCAAGAACTGGCTCTGGTAAGCTATTGAGAAGAGATATCAGCTCGGTGTTATGTCTCTCCATGGGCATAAACTGAATTTTTCGCACATCTTTTACACCTGTGATCCGGCGAATTTCTGCCATCAATTCACTAAAGGTATCAAAATCAATATCTGGGCAATTCAGATAAATAATACCAGTGGTATCAATTTCAATGCCTCGTAAATCAATATTTCTGGAAGCCAGAATATCTAATAGCTCACGGGTAAGGCCGAGTCTATCTTCACATATTACTTCTAAACGCACTGAGAAAGTCCCTAGTCTAAGGTGTCAGGAAAAGTTGACAGTAGTTTCCCCCAAGCAAATTTTCTCGTCAAGTAAAGCAGCATTACCAGCTTCACAATCACGCTATTTGATTGTTAGAGCGGCGATTTTTTCCACAACATGTTTACGAATAGCACCAAGCTTTACTTGTCTTCCTGAATACCAAGGTGTTGGCCGAAGCAAGGACATCGCTTTTAGTCCTACCCTTGCAGTCAGAATACCAACTCCGAGCCCTTGTCCTGCTCTCGCCGATACTTTTGCTGCAAGATCCATAGAAAGCAAATCCATACTGGCATCAATGGCAAGTTCACTCACACCGACGAAAGCCATATTGATTAGGATTGACTTAAACAGCTTTAGCCGAGACAAATAACCAAGTTGGACACCGTAGACCTGAGCTAAACTCTCAACCATCTTAAAACTACGCCATGCAACGAGTAACATGTCCGCAATCGCTAAAGGGCTTATCGCGACAAGCGTTGCGGACTCAGTTGAATATTTAGTCACTATTTTGGTGGCTTTTTTATCCAGCTCTGATACGACAATGGCGTCATACATATCAATAATTTCTGAGTCACTGTGTGAAGGATTGACACTTTTTTGCCACCTCTGATAACTTTGACTGGTCAATCTAATACCCGCCTCTGTGGCTAGAGACTCACAAAATGCTTTTCCTTGCCCCACACTGTCATTAGTAACTAGTGTCTCGATTTTATCTTTTACGCTAAATTGATGACGAAGCTTTTTCAGAGCCCACAACTCTTTGCACAAGGCTACCAAGCCTATACTGGCAAGGGTTGCTATAAATCCAATCCATGCAACCGACAACCAATCATCTGTTTGAATCGCATTATGCAAGGTATCAACCGATTGCCAAGCGAGTAACGCAGTAAAAGCCCCAAGCAGTCCTCTCAACAAGAAGCGTCTTTTCTTTGGCGGGCGAATCACCTGTTCAATAGTCTTTTCAATATGATCACCAACATCTTCTGATGTCGCTTTCGCCACAACAAAAGTATCTTTGTCGTCAAATTGGCGTTGAGAGGTGAGCTCATCCTCGCCAACCTCTGGTTTTTCTTCTAAGACTTGGGTATAGATGCGCTGTGTTTTCAACTTGTTATGAGAATCTTTCATTTAAGCTTATCTCCAATCAAATACTCTAGCGCTTTGTCCATACGTATATGCGGCAAGGGTTCATCCTCAGATTTAGGCATAGGCCGAAAAGAATAAAAATTGAACTCGTTGCCCTGCCAAAAATCGGAGCTGGGTAACTTTTGGGGAACCTCTCCTGGGAATACGGTTAATGTCTCTCCATCGTTGGTCACGCCTTGAATTGCAGGCATTGACTCGCCACTCTGGCTAATAAAGCCGCTCTGTGTAGCTTGTATTGATGCCATGGCGATACAACTCATCTCAATATTGTCGTATGCCGCGGTTTGCCAAGCTGGGTAGACCATCTGCTGCAGTAATGAAACTAAATTAGGGTGTTGCTCTGGAGTGACATGATCGGCTTTAGTCGCGGCAAACAGTATTTTATCGATTTTGGGCGCAAAAAGACGTTTGAGGATATTGCTCCGACCATACTTAAAGCTATGCATTATTTGCTCTATCGCCTGACGCATATCAAGAAATGATTCATTACCAGCATTGAGAGGCTGTAAGCAATCCACTAAAACAATTTGGCGGTCAAAGGTAGAAAAGTGGTGTTTATAAAAAGCTTTTACTACCTTCTGTTGATATTCTTGATAACGCGTGATCAACATTGCCAAGTTTGAGTCCTTAGGGATCTTATCCTCTTCATCATATTGACAAGGGAAAAATTGTAGTACTGGTGCACCATCCAGTTCCCCCGGCAGAACAAAACGACCAGGCTGTACCCAATGTAAACCAGAGTCTTTGCATTGATGTAGATATTCAGTATAAGATTTTGATATTTCCTCAAGTGACTTTTCATTCGCTTGGGACGACAAGGATAATGACTCAAGCATAGCAAGCCAATCTTTGGCTAATTCGCTACGTTGACCTTTAAGTGCAGTAAATTGAGTTTGCGACCACTGATGAAAATTCATATTCAACAAAGGTAAATCCAACAACCACTCACCAGGATAATCCACAATATCAAGATGGAGTATAGAAGTACTACCAAGCAAGTTTTTGGTTCTTTTTGTCGATTTGAACTTTAGTGCCAAACGAATTTCACTAACATCACGAGTTGGCTCTGGCCAAGAAGAAGGCTGTGCAAAAACCTGTTCAATCGCTTCATCATAGGCAAACCTTGGCACCATCATATTTATTTGGGGCTCTCGTTTTGATCCAATTAAGCGCTGGTCTCTAGCCGAAGTGAGTAGTGGAAGATTGTCATGGGTGGAAACATGCTGTAACTGATTGACTAAAGAGCTGATAAAAGCCGTTTTACCAGCTCGGGATAAACCCGTCACAGCAATACGAACATGGGAATCGATACTGCGACTAATGAACTTATTCAATTCGCGGGGTAATTGCTTCATTCAGGGCCTCTTCATTTAAACTCTTCAATATCATACGTCTATTTATCTTAACCAGAAATGAACGAAGGGAGTAAGAGCCTAAATCATTGAAGTTATGTATAAATGGTAGGAGATGATACTTAATCGTCTGCTGTAAGCTTATAGATAACAAACAAAGCTAATTCTAATAGAACAAATAACACCAGAGTTAAACGTACATATTTTTGGTCAAAGACACTCACCCCATAAAAAATCATGTCATAGCCGACGAAACAGCCAATAAGTACAGCAATAATGGTTTGCAAAATTCGGATAAATCGAGGCATTGATATTCCTTAAGTCGTGTCGAGTTATCAAAGATACCAAATAAAAAAGGTGCAGCTAAGCTACACCCTATAACTCGTTGTACACCTAATATGATTAAAATCAGGTATGATGGCAACCTTTACTGAGATTCCATTTCTTGAATCTTAACTTTCCAGGTATCTGGACCGATTTGATGGGCATTGGCACCATTAGAGTCAACAGCAACCGTGACTGGCATATCCTCGACTTCAAATTCATAAATCGCTTCCATACCGAGATCTTCAAATGCGACAACTTTGGCTTTTTTCACCGCTTTCGCGACAAGATAAGCTGCACCACCGACAGCCATTAAATAAACAGCCTTGTGCTTTTTGATCGATTCAACGGTAGCAGGGCCTCGCTCGGCCTTACCTATCATGCCCATAATGCCCGTTTCTTCCAACATCATGTCAGTAAACTTATCCATGCGGGTGGAGGTTGTAGGGCCAGCAGGGCCAACAACTTCATCACCCACTGCATCTACAGGGCCAACGTAATAGATAAACTTGCCTTTGAGATCCACACCTTTTGGTAGTCCTTCACCGCTTTCAAGCATACCTTGAATACGCTTATGCGCTGCGTCTCGACCCGTTAGGATCTTACCGGAAAGCAGGACGGTTTCACCTGTTTTCCATTGTTCAACGTCCGCTTTGGTCACTGTGTCTAGATTAACTCGACGCGTGTTTTCTCCCGCTTCCCAAGTGATTTTTGGCCAATCTTCTAACTTAGGAGGTGTTAGCTCTGCTGGGCCTGAGCCGTCAAGCGTGAAGTGCACATGACGAGTCGCCGCACAGTTTGGAATAAGACAAACAGGCTTTGACGCCGCATGAGTAGGTGCTGTTTTGATTTTGACGTCAACCACAGTCGTTAAACCACCCAGACCCTGTGCACCTATACCTAACTTATTGACACGATTAAAGATATCCAAACGAAGCTCTTCTTCGGTATTTTGAGGACCGCGGTCAATAAGTTCCTGAATATCAATATGTTCCATCAAAGATTCTTTAGCCAATACTGCCGCTTTTTCAGCAGTGCCGCCAATACCTATGCCCAACATTCCCGGTGGACACCAGCCAGCTCCCATCGTTGGCAAGGTTTTTTCGACCCATTCTGCAATATCATCGGATGGGTTAAGCATGACCATCTTGGTTTTGTTTTCAGAACCGCCACCTTTCGCTGCAATCTGTATCTCAACTGTATTGCCAGGCACCATTGAAATATGAACAACAGCTGGCGTGTTATCTTTGGTATTAATTCGTTTTCCAGCTGGGTCTAATAGAATTGACGCTCTCAGAGGGTTGTCAGGATTGTTATAGGCTTGTCGCACACCTTCATCCACCATCTGCTGGACTGTCATGTCTGTGCTGTCCCATTGGACGCCCATACCAATATTGACAAAGCAGGTAACAATACCTGTGTCTTGACAAATTGGTCGATGGCCTTCTGCAGACATGCGAGAGTTGATTAGAATCTGAGCAATAGCGTCTTTGGCCGCTTGGCTCTCCTCTTTGTTGTAGGCTTTTTCAAGGGCTTGAACAAAGTCTAGAGGGTGATAGTAAGAAATATATTGAAGTGCATCAGCGACACTGCTGATCACATCCTGCTTGCGAATTACCGTCATTGCATGCCTCGTTATAGTTATGCTTCCTTTTGATGCCGCTGTGTATAGTTCAGCTTACATTCTTGCTTCTGACCACAAGTTTAGTTGAGCTGAGACCATCTTGTTATTATAAACGTCATTGTAGCGGCGATAGGTCGCAGTATGATACTCTTGCTTTACTTCTCTTGCTATGCAGTGAACCATCTCTTTGTCACAAAAAAAACAAATGAATCAAAAGACGTCAAATTGCCTACAAATCAAGCCTCTTAACTATCACTCAGATTTATCACTAGAGCTTTTCAATAAGGTAGCCTCCCTGCCATGGGCAATGTTACTTCGCTCAGCTTCTCGTGAACATGTGGATAGCCGGTTTGATATTTTAGTCGCCGCACCTTTAGTCAAAATCATTACCTCAGGACAAACCACTCTGGTAATTCACCCCGAGGGTCAATTCGAATCCGATCAAGACCCATTTCAACTACTCGAACAACAGCAAGACCAATGGTTACCAAAACTTGACTATCAAGGGGAGCTGCCTTTTATTGGAGGTGCGCTAGGATATTTCTCTTACGATCTTGGGCGCAGAGTCGAGCAGCTAGCACAAATCGCCCAGCAAGATTTGGCAACACCGGAGATGGCCGTAGGGATATACAGCTGGGCTGTCATCTTGGATCATCAAAACAAGACAGCTTTTGTTGTGGGCGAAAATGTCGATACACACTATGGATGGCTCATCAGCCAAGATCCCAGGCTAGATCAAGACTTTGTGCTAACGTCTGAATGGCAGTCAAATATGACAAAGCAAGAGTATGTGGAGCGTTTTTCAAGAGTCAAAGACTATCTACACTCAGGAGATTGCTATCAAATTAACCTAGCACAACGCTTCAAAGCAGAATATACCGGCTGTGAATGGCAAGCTTACCAAACGCTAGAACGATTTAATCAAGCGCCCTTCTCCGCTTTTATTCGCATAGACAAAAGTGCCATTTTAAGTGTATCTCCAGAGCGCTTCATCCAACTTAGTGATCGCAAAATAGAGACTAAGCCAATTAAAGGCACGCGTCCGCGCCATGCATGTATTCAAGCAGATTCAGCTCAAGCCAATGAGCTTGCCATTGCAGAAAAGGATCAAGCTGAAAATCTTATGATTGTAGATTTGCTAAGAAATGATATTGGAAAAGTGGCGAAACCCGGTACTGTCCATGTACCCAAATTGTTCGATATTGAAAGCTTTCCTGCCGTGCATCACCTAGTCAGTACAATTCGAGCTGAGCTGCGCGATGACTATTCAACAGCAGATTTATTGCGCGCCTGCTTTCCGGGCGGATCTATCACAGGCGCGCCCAAAATTAGGGCAATGGAAATCATAGAAGAGCTCGAGCCACATCGTCGAAATGCTTATTGCGGCAGCATAGGCTACATCAGCCGCCATGGTAAAATGGATACCAGTATCACCATACGCACGCTTGTTGCAGAAAGTAATAAAATCTATGTTTGGGCTGGAGGCGGGCTGGTAGCAGACAGCAAAAGCTGCTCTGAATATCAGGAAACGCTGGACAAACTTTGCAGAATTTTACCTATATTAAAAACCCATTAGCAAAGAAAACCTAGGCCCATTTTTCAATCATCGACCTCAGTTCTTTCGCGGTATAGGGTTTGCTTAATATGTCATCCATACCGCTCTGGATGCACTTCTCTCGTTCTTCTAGAGTCGTGCCAGCAGTAAGTGCAATAATGGGTTTGGTGTATTTTTGTTCGCGCAAGAACTCAGTGGCTTCAAATCCATCCATTTCAGGCATCCGACAATCCATAAAAATAATATCGTAGTCTCGTTCTGACACCGAATTTATCGCTTCTTTACCATTATTAGCGATATCAGGAACTATCGAAATTTTTCGCATCATTTGATTGAATATAACTTGGTTCATTCGAATATCATCCACCACTAGAATGGATAATGTATCCAGCTGCTTTTCGACTTTTTCCGTGTGATTCTTGTGTTGTTTTTGTTGTACTTTAGGAATGTTAAGCGGTATGACAATATAAAACTGAGTACCGACTCCCTCTTGGCTACTAAACCCAATTTCGCCATCCATTAACTCGACCAAGTTTTTACAAATCGCAAGACCTAATCCCGTACCTTCAAACTTACGTTTGGCAGTTCGGTCAGCTTGAACAAAGGGATTGAACAAAAGCGCTTGTGCTTCCTTGGGTATACCAAGCCCCGTATCTTTAACTTGTACATTAAGATTGCCACTCTTCCACTCAATAGCAACGTTAACACCGCCTTCTATCGTAAACTTGATAGCATTACCAATCACATTAATTAGGATTTGGCATAAACGATCAAAGTCACCCTCCAAATTGGCTGGGACTTTCTTAGAACAATCAATATGAAAATTAATACCCTTATCAAGCGCTCTATTTACAAAAACACTGTCTAGCATACCGGTAAGGTCGGCGAGCGCAAACTGTGAGGGTATGAGTTGCATCATCCCTGCACTCATCTTACTGAAATCGAGAATATCGTTGATGATGTGACGAAGAAGCTCTCCAGAGTGAGTAAGATTACTAAGAAAGGTTCGCTGCTCTTCATCGAGAGGGGTGTCTGAAAGCAACTCAGCACTACCTAATAGGCCATTTAATGGCGTTCGTAATTCATGGTTAATCATGGCAACAAACTCTTTGGTTGCCTTTTCTGACTCTTCCGCTCTGGCCCTCGCCTGCTGATTACTCGTTAATATAATTTGTCTATTGATCGCACTGCATAATAAATCGGCGATTAAGCGCAACTGGCTAACGATAAACTCTGCATCTATGTCTTGGTCAACGACCTCGACTGACAGCTCTCCCACTATTTGATGATCAACTTCTAATGGTAATGAGAGCTGGGCCTCTTGCCAAACGGCAAAAGGCTTGATGGTTTCAGTGCTCTTTGTGTTGGAAGAACCAAACTGGTTTGCTTTAACTGTCAAAACCGTTTCACAAGCCAGAAAGATGCCTGAATGTCGCAGTGCAGACGATGTATCCAAGCGTTCAAGAAGATTAGACAATAAGCCGTCATCTAGGGTACGCCCTAAGAATGCACGGCCAAAATAGAGAAGTGTCTCGTTAATATGCTCTTCAAATTGAAGTTTATGCAAATCAATATGAGTTTGCCTTTTGAGCTCACTCAATACTAGATTCAGCTGCTCATTGGCTTCGTACAATTCGAGACTTTTTTGCTCGAGTAACAATTCAGCCTGTTTGCGCGCCGCTATCTCTCTTGCAAGCTTTCGTTCTATTGCACCTTGGCTAGCCATCCATTTACCCTACAACAGCAACCTTAAATCGCACATCATTACCGCTTTGATCATTGTTGTGCATAACTATATCAACCTCTTCACCATAATGATTCGCGCAGCCTTCAATCAGGCCCAAACAAACATGGGACATACAACGAGCACTTTTATAATCAAAAACCACTTCTGTTTCATTTTCGGAAATAAACTCAAACCGAGGCGGATTGGCTTCTTGATACAGCTTTTTCACCTCGACATGAATATAATCTTCAACCAAACGAATGAATTGAATCGAGTTTTTACACCCTTGTAAACTGTTCTTTTCTGGTAAGGATTGATACAGATTATCAAATACTGACTGGCCAAATACCCTCTGTAATTCTTCAGCAGAGATACCAGTTTGCTTACTGAGTTGCACGATTAAACGTACCAAGTCTTTGTGGTCATAACTGCCTACAGCAGTATAAACGCCCTCATCACCCGCGTCAGCCAACAGCTGATCAAGCGCGTCTAAACCAAATTTTTCTTCGACCAAATCCATAAATTCTGTGAAGATGATTCCTTTCATAGAGTGGGCTATCCTTAGAAGTGAAGTTATCATTCAAGCATGAGTCATAACATTTAGTTTTTCAACTAAGGAGGTAGAGCTAACGTGTTGTCAGAGCTCAATAAAAATCAAATCATTCAAAACTTCCAATTGCAGCAAACTGTCGACTATCACCAAGAGACAGTGAAAAGAGTTGCCCATATACCACGTAGGTCATTACGCAAGGCCTCCGTTTTAATAGGTTTTGTCGAGCGAAGCACAGGTCTTAACATTATATTCACTAGAAGAGCACAACATCTTAAGCATCATCCAGGGCAGATAAGTTTTCCGGGAGGAAAATATGAGGAAAGTGACAACTCCCTGCTACAGACTGCGCTGCGAGAGACCTACGAAGAGGTTGGAATACAGGAGCGCGAAATTACTATTTTCGGCCAGATGCCAGAGCTTATCACCATCAGTCACTTCAAAGTCACACCGTTTCTGGCTTTTGTAGCACCAGACTACAATACCAATATTGACCTCAATGAAGTTGATGAAGTATTTGAAGTCCCAGCATCGGTCGTTCTAGATAGACACCAGCTCCATAGTGAACGTTTCCGTGTACGCGACCATTCTCATCGTGTATTTGGCCTTTCCTACGAAAACTATTTTATTTGGGGTATGACTGCTCAGATCATCCATGCATTGCAAAATCACATAATACACAGTTAACAGCTGAACGCGCTTCTCTTCAGAAGACTGATGACCAAAATCCAAGAACAATCCAATAGTCTACATTAGTTTTTATTATGAAGTTGATTAATAAAAATCATGAAAAAAACTATAGATTTCGTGAACAAATCCTTGTTTTTAACATATGTAGTTATTAGTCGATTTAATTCATGATTTACATCTATTTTTTGTGCAATATTTCATGCAAAATTGCCCCCAACTTATTTCCTGTTCCCAAAATGAGTATTATAAAATGAATCCTACAAGTTCTGCAGATTATTCCGCACATTCGTCTAGTAAGTTTACTTACAAAGACTTCACTTGGTGTCTGTCACTTTTTGGCACTGCAGTGGGTGCTGGCGTATTATTTTTGCCAATAAAGGCAGGGGCCGGAGGCTTTTGGCCATTGGTTATCCTCGCGCTCATTGCTGCACCAATGACTTGGTTTGCCCACAAATCCCTTGCCCGCTTTGTACTTTCTGCAAAAAATCCAAACGCGGATATTACTGACACTGTCGAAGAGCACTTTGGTAAAGCGGGTGCCAACCTTATTACTTTCGCTTATTTTTTTGCTATTTATCCTATCGTTCTCATTTACGGTGTCGGAATCACCAACACCGTAGACTCGTTCCTAGTCAATCAAATTGGGATGGAATCTATTCCTAGGTGGTTGCTCTCTGGAGCCCTGATTACAACGATGACGGCAGGAGTTGTATTCGGTAAAGAATTAATGCTTCGAGCAACTTCCGCAATGGTTTATCCCCTAGTATTTATTCTGCTTGCTCTATCTGTCTACCTAATTCCAGATTGGAATAGCTCTATGATCGAGGTTACACCTAATTGGTCGGCTATGCCCGCTGTTGTATGGCTTGCGATCCCAATCATTGTATTTTCATTCAATCATAGCCCTATCATTTCACAATTTGCTAAAGAACAAAGATGTCAACACGGCGATGATGCGGTAAGAAAAACTGACGCGATTACTGGTGGCGCAGCGATAATGCTTATGGGCTTTGTTATGTTCTTCGTTTTCTCTGTGGTTCTATCACTTTCACCAGAGCAATTAGCGATGGCAAAAGAACAAAACATCTCGGTATTGTCATACCTTGCAAACGCTCATGAATCGCCGCTTATCTCCTATTTAGGGCCTCTGGTGGCATTTGCTGCCATCACATCAAGCTATTTTGGGCATTTCCTTGGCGCTCATGAAGGCCTTGTGGGTTTAATCAAGTCACGTTCCAAAGCACCCGTAAGCGTTGTTGAAAAGGGCTCTTTGGTCTTTATTGTCATTACCACTTGGATAGTTGCAATTGTTAACCCAAGCATCCTAGATATGATAGAAACTATGGGTGCTCCTATGATTGCGGCAATCTTGTTTTTGATGCCTGTAATTGCCATGCAAAAAGTACCAGCCATGGCAAAATACAAAACTTCTGCGCCAGTGCAGATTTTCACAACAATCTGTGGCCTTGCTGCTATTACTTCTGTAATCTACGGCGCGTTTTAACCACATTTCTTAGATACGTGGTTTTGTAAAAATATAATGATAATAAAAAACCTCCCACTGCATAGGGAGGTTTTGTTTTGAGGAAATCGATATGATTAGTGTTTTCGACATCTATAAAATCGGTGTTGGTCCTTCAAGTTCACACACTGTAGGTCCGATGAAAGCGGGTAAAGAATTTATTGATGATTTACGTTCAATGGGAAAATTGCGTGATATCACTAAAATTACCGTCGACGTTTATGGTTCGCTATCACTGACAGGGAAAGGTCACCACACTGATATTGCAATTATCATGGGTCTTGCTGGCAATACTCCCGAAAAAGTCGATATTGACTCTATTCCTGGTTTTATTTCAAGAGTTGAGGAGACAGAGCGTCTTCCTGTGGGCATGCATTGTCATACTGTTTCGTTTCCAAAAGAAGGTGGGATGACCTTCCATAAAACCAATCTTGAATTGCATGAAAATGGCATGCAGATCCATGCTTGGGTAGAGAATGAAAATGTATACTCAAAAACCTATTATTCAATAGGAGGCGGCTTCATTGTTGACGAGGAAAACTTCGGCAAAGAACAGCAAAGCGCAGTCAAAGCACCTTATGAATTTACCACCGCTGAAGAGTTGGTAAATCAATGTAAAGAAAGCGGATTATCAATCAGCACTTTAGTGATGAAAAACCAAGCAGCGTTGCATTCAGAAGAAGAAACACGCACATACTTTGCCAACATCTGGAAAACAATGCGTGAGTGTATGGATCGCGGTATGAACACGGAAGGAATTCTTCCTGGCCCCTTGCGTGTGCCTCGCCGTGCTGCAGCTTTGCTTCAGCAGCTACTAACTTCAGAAAAAACGACCAATGACCCAATGTCAGTGGTTGATTGGGTAAACATGTTCGCTTTCGCTGTCAACGAAGAGAATGCAGCAGGCGGTCGCGTTGTGACAGCTCCCACCAATGGTGCTTGTGGCATAATTCCATCCGTTCTCGCCTATTATGATAAGTTTATCCAGACGGTAACTGAGAAAGATTACCTTCGCTACTTTGCGGCATCAGGTGCTATTGGTGGCTTGTATAAGCGAAACGCTTCAATATCGGGTGCTGAAGTAGGATGTCAAGGAGAAGTGGGGGTAGCCTGCTCAATGGCAGCCGCTGGTTTAGCTGAGCTGATGGGAGGGAATCCTGAGCAGGTATGTATGGCTGCAGAAATTGCAATGGAGCATAACTTAGGGCTAACGTGCGATCCCGTAGCGGGTCAAGTTCAAGTTCCTTGCATCGAGCGTAATGGGATTGCAGCAGTGAAAGCAATTAACTCTTCGCGAATGGCACTACGCCGTTCATCCGCACCGACTGTTTCACTCGATAAAGTTATAGAAACCATGCTTGAAACAGGCAAGGATATGAATGCCAAATACCGCGAAACATCCCAAGGTGGCCTGGCTGTGAAAGTAATTTGTTAAAAGATTAGGCTAGTGAAAAAGGCCTCTGCTGAGAGAGGCCTTGGATTTTTTAAATTAACTGAGAAGCAATCAAAAATACACCAAAACCTAGGGAGAACAATAACATAATATTACCACCTTCCGCCTTGTATCGTTTGGATTCCATATTTTGACTACGAACAACGTAGACCATTGATAGTGGAACAAAAACAGCTAAAAAGACTAATATGATTCCAGCATAGCTGAGTACGGCGAGAAATTTATCGGCTGCTAAAAGCGCACCAGCTAACGGAAGAATAAACGTGAGTACATAGGTTACTACTCTATTTTGGCCAAATGTGTCTCGGTTTTGGTTATATAAAGACATAGCGACACCGAAAAATGAGGTAAGTAGTGCTAAACCCGTAAAAACTGAAAGAATTGTCCCAATCCACTGTGAGCTATCTCCAAAGGCAAGGATAAGCTCTGATACATTTGAGAACTCACCTAGTTGGTCTGGCCTCAAATTACCTACAACAGCAAACAGCCAACATAAATAGCATACCAGGGGTATCATTGACCCAATAATAATCATATTTCTTAATTGTTTATCATCAGCCTCATGGTTATATGCAACCAGTGAAGGAATCACGACCATAAAACCAAAACTCGTGAAAAGTACCGCACTTGTTTTAATTAGGTCCACTTTATCACTATTTACGATATGAGTTATGTTATCGACCTGAAAATCAGGGAGTAATATTAGTAGACTTAGTCCCAGACTGATTATCATAACGAAAAATAACAAACGATTGAGCTTATCAACCGCTCCTGTACCGCAAGCAATAATGATCCCCGATACAAGCGTGAATGCAATTTGACTGTGCTGGAGAGACACATCGAGCCCGATAAAGGATGTAAACTGACCAAGTAAGTCTGCAGCCCCAAGAATGTACGCCATCAACAGGCAGATAAGTAGCGCATAAAGAAGAAGATTGGTAACAAACTGCCCAGGCTTACCTAATGTCTGCCTAGCGATAGAATTAAGCCCTAACCCGCTTCCTGTTTTGAGTGTCGCCTCGAGTAGCAGCAAAGCTGCATAAGTTGTCCCAAAGCAAATAAAAATCATTAGTAATGTCCCGTACCACAAGCCAAATTGAGCTAAAACCATTGGTATTGCAAGCATGCCCGCACCCAATGCGGTACCAGAAATTATAAGGGAGCTACCCAGAAGTTTAGTATTCATAAAACTCGTATCTAAATTTGATTGTAAGAAAGTGAAAAATACGCTTGTCTAGCACTACGGCTATCATTCAGAAGCGAAGAGAATAACGAGCTTTAAAAAAGAAGGGGTGTGATGAATATTGACGAGAAAAGAATAATTGTAGCCAAACAGAAATGGTTGCAAGACTATGTGGTGAACCTTCAGTAGGTTCAATAATTGGAGTAGTAATTTTTAAGATCATGTAAAATCCGACTTGTATCGAGAATCCTTTAGGTAATACCGCATTCCTTATACGGTTTTCCTATCAATATGAAGGAAGTGACCATCTTAATCATTAGCGATCAGATTGCAACGATAACAATTAAGAAATTGCACTTATTGATTGAAGACAACGAGATTAGAGGTAATTATTCTGATGTTGGCAGCTCTTCCGATCTGATTTTTCCCTTAATTTGAGATCCTGCATCTTTAATAAGATTAATCGGAGACATTATGACTCCTTTTACCGCTCCTGATGTCACTTGTTCGGCAAGTTCTTGGCTTTGATCAACAATTTCATCGGCTTTCGCTAACATAAGGGGAATATCACTACGCAAATTCGTACTTTCCCTTACCAACATCGGTATTGTGGTCTGTCTATAACCTTGACTTTCCTCTAATACTGGAGGAATCACATCTTTACGATAGCTAGAGGCCTCAGTCACAATCGCAGGAAACACCTCAACACGATAATGCGTTAATTCATTGAGAACACTCGGCACTTTTTCGTCAATAGAGGCTGCCGTTTGATTTATCGCAGTTATACTTTTCGACACTTGATCCACGCTTTTCATAACGTCTGGTATCATTTGTTCAGCGACTTCAGCAACTTTAAGCCAATCTTCTACCTGAAGCGTGTTTGCCAACGAATCAATATCTTTAAGTATTTCGGGGTAGACTTCAATAATATGACTCACTTTGTTCGATGTAGAATGGATGGTATAGCCTAGGTAAAATATCGATAACGCCAAAACAAATTGAACAACTATTGCGATTCTTGTAACCATGCCTTCCCCCATATTCATTGTGCATCGATAAAAGCAAAGTTTAGATATAAGATAAAAAAAGAGAGACAAAAGCCGCCTCTTCTTAACTTCATATATATTGGTGTCTAATCACCTTTATATATGCAACCTGCCGTGCACGTTTCCTTGATTTCTACTTTACTTAACATTGGTAGTAACGGCTTCACTTTATCCCAAATCCACTTTGCTAGTACTTCACTAGTTGGGTTCTCTAATCCCTCGATTTCATTGAGATAGTGATGGTCGAGCTGATCGTATATAGGATTAAAGATACTTTTAACTTCGGAAAAATCAATCAACCATCCAGTGTGCGGATCAACCTCACCGGTAAGGTAAAGACGAACTAAAAAAGAGTGGCCATGTAAACGTCCACACTTATGCCCTTCTGGGACATTGGGCAGGTGGTGCGCTGCTTCAAACATAAACTCTTTATACAACTCAGTTTTCATTCTGGCTCTCGGGCAATACAAAAGACATGCAATACTAAGGAAATAGTATAGTAGTGACAAGTTTTGCCAACCGATTTACAGGATTATTTCTTCAATGCCATTTGAGCAATGGGTGTACCAGCTGGTGAGTTGCTATATTTATGCACTTTTTACTTCACTTGCGGCGAATTAAAGGTTGAAGCCTTAAATTTGAAAGGTAATATGTGGTACTTAACATATACAGTTCTGTGTTACCTGCTTTTCATTGATGTTTGGCGTCTAAAACACCGGATTG
This sequence comes from Vibrio tetraodonis, assembly GCF_003350295.1. Taxonomy (GTDB): domain Bacteria; phylum Pseudomonadota; class Gammaproteobacteria; order Enterobacterales; family Vibrionaceae; genus Vibrio; species Vibrio tetraodonis. The sequence continues at coordinate 229,812 of NZ_QLYY01000006.1, read as the reverse complement.
ACTTTTTACTTACTGGAGAATATTTACAACATGACTTACGCGCCTGTATCCGACGTATTACGCGGAAAGCTACCAGTGGACAGTGAAGTAACTGTCCGTGGCTGGATCCGTTCACGTCGCGATTCCAAAGCTGGAATCTCTTTTCTTGCCATCTACGACGGCTCTTGTTTCGACCCGATTCAGGCCGTGGTCCCAAATAATCTCGATAATTACTCTGAAGAAGTCCTCAAACTTACCACAGGCTGTTCTGTCGAAGTCACTGGAAAAATAGTCGAGTCTCCCGCGAAAGGACAAGACTTTGAGCTGGCAGCAACCGCCGTACAAGTGGTTGGGTGGGTGGAAGATGCTGACACTTATCCAATGGCAAAAACTCGTCACTCAATCGAGTATTTGCGTGAAGTCGCCCATTTGCGCCCAAGAACGAACGTTATAGGTGCTGTGGCAAGAGTACGTAACTGCTTATCTCAAGCCATTCACCGCTTCTACCATGAACAAGGTTACTATTGGGTTTCAGCTCCGCTTATTACTGCCTCAGATGCTGAAGGCGCTGGTGAAATGTTCCGCGTTTCAACTTTAGATATGGAAAATCTTCCTCGTAATGATGAAGATCAAGTCGATTACAATGAAGACTTCTTCGGTAAAGAGACATTTTTAACCGTATCAGGTCAGCTAAATGCCGAGGCCTATGCGTGTGCCTTGAGCAAAGTATATACGTTTGGTCCTACATTTAGAGCAGAGAACTCGAATACGAGTCGACATCTAGCGGAGTTTTGGATGGTAGAACCTGAAGTCGCATTTGCAGACCTTGAGGATATCGCCAAGCTTTCCGAAGATATGCTGAAATATGTCTTCAAAGCAGTTTTAGAGGAGCGTCGTGACGACCTTGAGTTCTTTGCACAGCGTATTGATAAGGCAGCCATTTCTCGTTTAGAGGCATTCGTTGACTCTGACTTCGCTCAAGTAGATTATACAGATGCCATTCAAATTCTCCTCGATTCTGGTCGCGAATTTGAATTTCCTGTTGAGTGGGGAATCGATATGTCATCAGAACACGAGCGCTATCTAGCTGAAGAGCACTTTAAAGCGCCTGTTATTGTGAAAAACTATCCGAAAGACATTAAAGCTTTCTACATGCGTTTGAACGATGACGGTAAAACGGTCGCAGCAATGGATGTACTAGCGCCAGGTATCGGAGAGATTATTGGTGGCTCTCAACGTGAAGAGCGCCTAGAAGTACTAGATTCACGTATGCGTGATATGGGAATCGACCCAGATCATATGGGTTGGTATCGAGACTTGCGTCGCTACGGTACAGTTCCTCATGCTGGTTTTGGCCTAGGGTTTGAGCGATTGGTTTCATACGTAACAGGTATGGGCAATGTTAGAGACGTTATTCCATTCCCACGGACACCGCGCTCAGCAAGCTTTTAAAGGCGTATACAAAAAAACCTCCCGAGGGAGGTTTTTTTATTTCATTGGACGAATAACATCAGCATTATGTGAAATTCTTTCGGTCCAAAGCTGTAAACGATGGTCAAATTTGGCTTCAGCATGGTCATGGTCTAGTGCACCGACTTGTTTTCGAGCAAAACCACCCAAATACCATTCAAGTACATAATTTTCTTTCGCACCCTTTGCAAAGAAAGGGTTGTAAGAGGATTTCGCGGCTAATACTTCCCCTGCGTAGTAATAAACTTCCTTATCCATGAGCCGACCAGTCCTGCTTTTTTTTGTAATTTTCAGCATGGCGTTTCTTACATGGCTATCACAAGCTTCGTATGACTTAAGCTTGTGTTGATTTAGATAAATCATTGGGTACGTGTCAAACGAGATCCGCATTAGCGAAGTTCTATCTCTGAAAGAAACCATTGGCTAGTGAAGCGCTATGGATGCTATGTGCGATACAGTGTTTAACTTTAGTGGGCACAAAGCTAACACCATTGATATGAAGTTACAATTGGCATGATAAAATAAGAGAAATAATCACAAAAGATCATATTTATGACTCAGTGATACTTTTAATTTAACCTGCAAAAAAGTCAAGTAATTACTCTACAAAATCAAGATGACATATTTTTAGAAAAACTTTAAGCTTCTGAGCTTTAAAGCATAATACACAGGCTAATGCGAATGGGACTGATAGAATGAGAATATCAGCCCCTTGGGGGTAAGTAACTAAAGCATAACCAATTAACCATTGCTTACTCTTCGTATTATTACGAGCTTTCTTCCTCTTTTATTGCATACCTAAAACCAAAAATACAAAGAAAGAGTAATACAAAGGGAATAGCAGCTGCTGTGTACTCAACCCATACTAGGCCAGCAAAAGACTTAGCCAAAATCAAATGACCAAAGATGAGCAAAAAAGCGCTTATCATAGCAACAGTAAATAACAGGTACTGACGGGTGTAATTAGGTGTAATCATACATACTTCTCTACGCTGAATAACTGCAACCATTGCAACACAAGTTCGGCATATTCAATCAGTACAGTTGCCCCAATAAATACACAAACAGTTGCTTATTTGTTGACCTCCATCGCAATATGTTTAATCGCTTTAGCTAGCTCTGGTGTCATCTCATAAGAAGTATTTAAGCGCATACAATCTTGGAACTTCTCTCTGGCACTGAAAAGGCAACCATAGGCGATAGTGATCCCCTTCATTTGTAGATTTCGATACATTCGATAAGTATCAATTTTTTCCCCTAGCTTAAGCCATATAAAATAGCCTCCTCTGGGAAGAGTCAATCTAACATTAGCTGGAATGTGGCGTTGAAGCACTTCAATAAAAGTCTGTTGACGATAACTTAACTCTTTACGAAGTTTTCGATAATGGCTGTCTAAGCTTTCATACTGCAAGAAATGAGCAATTCCCTCCTGCACCGGCACGCTTCCTGAAAGCGTTGATACCAATTGGGCTTTTTGCAACTGCTGATGAAGCTTTCTATTTACTACCCAACCAATTCGATAACCTGGACACAATGATTTAGAAAAAGAACCGCACAGGAGTACCCTATCTTCTTCGTCCCAATACTTGAGAGGAATTGGGCGTTGTTCACCAAAATAGAGTTCTGAATAAACGTCATCTTCCACCACAGCTAGGTGATATTTCTGCGCTAACTCAATAATCTTTCGTCGTTTTTCAGTCGATAAACAAGTACCTGTTGGGTTATGAAAACTTGGCATAAACCAGCACGCTTTTATGTTGTTCTGGCTGATTACTTTTTCAAATTGGTCAACAAGTAATCCTTCCTCCAAGTCGACAGGTACTTCAATGGCCTTAAGCCCCAACCTCTCGATGGCTTGTATTGCACCATAAAACGCAGGAGCTTCAATCACTACCGAATCACCCGGATGAGTAACAACTTGCAAGCTTAGATTTAGGGCTTCCATCGCTCCAGATGTGATGACAATGTCATCATGAGAAACCGATAGTCCTTGATTAATATATCTCTGCGCAATATGGCGCCTCAAGGATTCATTACCCGGAGGCATGTTATTAAACACGCTGTGAGTTGGCATTTTACGCCCTGCGCTTGCCAAATGGCGATTAAGTGACTGCAGTGGAAAAAGATCGGGATCCGGGAAAGCGCAGCCCAGGGCTACGCCGACGTTAATATTACTTTGCAAAAACTCATAGAGTTTGTCGTTATATTTAGGCCTAATGAATTTCTCACAACTTTCTAACGGCACTCTATCCATGATTGAAGTGACAAAAAAGCCAGATTGTGGTTTTGCGACCAGCCACCCCTTAGATTCAAGCAGTTGGTATGCTTGCAAAACAGTTGATGCGCTGACCGAGCAGTTACGGCTGGTCACTCTGACAGAAGGGACTTTCTCCCCTGCACGCCAAATTCCACTTTCAATCTGTAATTTGAGTTGTTCCGCAAGCTGCTGATAGCGAGTCATATGTCCCTCACCCTTCAATCAAAAAGCATAATTTAATTATGCACTTAGGCAATCACACTAAGGCTTTAGCCTAATAGATCAACATTTACATGTCCCTCGCTATATAAAGTGTGAGGCCATCGACACTGATAGTAGGTATTAGCAATGTAGAAAGGATACATTCGCGCTTATGTCAGTTATATCTGCTAGGTTTGATTAATATTGCATTTTTTTACGGCGTCTATTCCACTCGCACTATTTTATAACGTCTATTATAGCTTTGGACTAGAGAATAACTTTAAAGTGATCCTAGGGATGACTTTGTTTGGCTTCTTATCCGGTCTAATACTACAACTGTCGAGCAAGATCGAACATTTTTCCGAGATGAAAGACAATGCTGAAATATTCAAACTCAGTGGACAGCGCCAATCTATCGTTAAGCAAATGGGTATCATGATTACAGCATTAATCATTACTTTAACAACTTTGCTCAGTATGGTGGCGGTAAAAGATATTTTTTGGCTAGAACATAATCCCGAACGCTTGCTCGATGGCAGTGGCACAATCAGCGTTCTCAAAGAGTTTTTATACATTTCGGTAGTAATGCTATGTTACGTTGTAACTATACTCATACTTTGGGCAAAACTAGCTCGTCAGATTCTACTCTCTCAAGAATCTTCATTACTTGAAGTGACCAAAGGAAACATTGAAAAACGTTTGCCTGTTTTTGAGCATAACGAGCTTGGCTCCATGGCCTCACTGACTAATCATATGCTTGACAGCTTGCAATCGAGCCAAGACGAGGTAAAAACAACGAGAGACGTGGCGATTGTTTCTTTATCGGCATTAGCTGAATCTCGAGACAACGAGACCGGGGCACATATTCTACGGACTCAAGAATATGTGAGAGCTCTTGCCACCTATCTCAGTCAGTTTGATAAACATAAACAACTGCTAACACCCAGTTATATAGAACTGCTTTATAAATCCGCGCCCTTACATGATGTGGGAAAGGTCGGTATACCTGACAATATCTTACTTAAGCCGGGTAAATTAACCGAAGAAGAATTCGAAATCATGAAAGGGCATCCAGAAATAGGTTCAAATGCTCTTTCTATTGCAGAAAAGCACCTTGGAAGCAATTCATTCCTGCGTCTTGCGAAAGAAATCTCCCTCACACACCATGAAAAATGGGATGGTAGTGGATACCCAAAATCGCTTGCTGGAGAAGAAATACCTATTTCTGGGAGACTTATGGCAATTGCAGATGTTTACGATGCTCTCATTTGCGAGCGGATATACAAGAAAGCTTTCCCTCACGAAACAGCCAAAGCGATTATCATAGAGGGGCGAGGATCTCACTTTGATCCCGAAATTGTTGATGCATTCTTAGCCATCGAGCAAGAGTTTATCGATATTGCTGATAAATACAGACGTATTGAGAGGGAAGAAAATGCTCAAGCCGAGGAAGAAATGCGTGCTCAGGCCTATAAAAACTTTCATGTCTATCCCTTTGACACAGACTTGAACGTCTCTGTATTTTTGCGATTTTAGCCCTACTCCAAGGGTAACCAGACAAAGTTAGTTGAATTATGCATTTTATTGCTCTCCAATCTTGTTTCCACAAGCCTACATAAGGTATAAATAAGCACACTATTACTATCCCTTCCTTCGATTAACACGGATGACCATTATGTTTGAAAAAGTCGCTGCTGCACCTGCTGATCCAATTCTCGGACTAACAGAAGAGTTCAAAAATGACTCTCGTGCAGACAAAATTAACCTCGGTGTCGGTATCTACAAAAATGAGCAAGGTGAAACTCCTGTACTAACAACAGTCAAAAAAGCAGAAGCCGCTTTGCTAGAAAACGAAAAGACTAAGTCTTATCTGACCATTGAGGGGACAGCTGAGTATGGTCTGGCAGTACAAAAACTCTTATTCGGTAGTGACGCTGATATCGTAACGAATAAGCTTGCCAAAACAGCGCAAGCTCCTGGTGGTACTGGTGCATTGCGCGTCGCAGCTGAGTTCATCAAACGCCAACTAGGTGACGTGAAAATTTGGATCAGTAATCCTACTTGGGCCAATCATAATGCCGTGTTTACCGCCGCTGGTTTAGAGACTGCCCAATATAGCTATTACAATGCGCAAACAAAAGACAAAGACTTCTCTGCCATGCTAGCAGATTTGGAACGCGCAGAAAAAGGTGATGTTGTTCTTTTACATGGTTGTTGCCACAACCCGACGGGTATTGATCCTACAAGCGAAGAATGGGAAACCCTAGCTAAACTCATTTCCTCTAAACAGCTCCTCCCACTCTTTGACTTCGCCTATCAAGGTTTTGCTATAGGCGTGGAAGAAGATGCCGAAGGGCTGCGTATTTTCTCTAAACATAACAGAGAAATTTTAGTCGCAAGTTCATTCTCTAAAAACTTTGGACTTTATAACGAACGTGTTGGTGCCTTCACTCTCGTCGCTGAATCAGAGTGCGTTGCAACAACAGCATTCTCTCAAGTGAAAGCAATCATACGTTCAATCTATTCAAATCCTCCAGCTCACGGCAGTGCAGTCGTTACCCACATTCTAAATAACCAACAACTACGTGCTGAATGGGAAGCCGAGGTGAAAGAAATGCGCGACCGTATTCAGGACATGCGAGAACTTTTCGTAACAACACTCAAAGAACGAGGAGTAAGTGCGGACTTTAGTTTCATCGAGCGTCAAAATGGTATGTTCTCATTCTCAGGTCTGACAAAAGAGCAAGTTACTCGCCTCAAAGACGAGTTTGGCATCTATATTGTTGGATCTGGGCGTATCAGTGTTGCAGGCATGACTCGTTCAAATATGCTGCCACTTTGTAAAGCAATAGCAGCTGTTCTGTAGACAAACATAATGATAAGAGCCAGCTTAAACTGGCTCTTATCATTACTCGTGAAAGTAGCAAATCAATACATGTACTTCAGACTAATACCCATTTCATTTGTTGTCGTCTCACCATAGTTCTTATGGGTGTAAAGCCCTGCAATAACGAACATTTCATTTATTTTGTAGCCAGCACGCATATTAAAGATATCCTCATCCAAAATATCACTACGTCTTAACTCCCCTGTTAATGAAATTTGCCAATCTTGGTTTACTTCATACTTCAGACTTATATCGCCGCCCCACATAAAATCATTATCGCTAAAGAGCTTCTCATCGGTCGTGTCATTGGTCTTAGATGACCAAACATAGCCTATTTTTACACCAGCAATGATGTCCCACTTGTCTTCCAGCGAATAGCTCAATGCCATACCAGGAAGCAAAATATAATTTTCAGTTGTTGTGTTGTCATTGGGATGAATAAACCTTGCCTCATAATCAATGGTGGCAAGGATTTGATCTTCAACAATCCTTTTCCCTCCAACGGCCAAGGACGTCACACTGCTGTTCGTACCAAGATCATCGTTAAGAGAGCCCGCCGCCAAATCCGCATAGAGATAATTGTAATTGAAGTTGTTACTGGCGTTGGCATTGGTAGGAAGGAGAAATAGAGCCCACCACAATGTCACAGAAAGTCTGGTAAAAGAAAGTTTGTCATCCATGGGCACCTCTACAACACAAGTTAACCACGCCATGTACTTGATAGAAGACATTGCCAAAACATGTCAGCTTTATCTGTGTTGATAGTATAGCCCACTGACTGAAGCTGATGGTCTGTTTACAGAATCACAAGTATTGAAAAGCCCGTTTTTCTTCTCTTATAATAACTTCGAACTGAGCCACCACTAGCGAACATCAACAACTCTACTCGCCTTCTTGTATTGTATCCGCCAGCCAGACCACCTCGGCAGCTCCCACCTTTTGGGATCACTTTTGCGAAGTCCAGATTGGTATTTGACATGAACCAATTTCTTGTTTGGAAAATATTCAACGGTTAAGTTTAAATCACCAATAAAGAGCTCAAATGGGAATTTGGATGCAAAATCTTCATATTCCCACGCAGGAACGCCCTCAAATGGGAAGTCATCATAATTGAACAGTTCTAAATCCGATAGGTCAGTCAACTCAAGTTCCTCTAACTGACCTAAAAACCAGGACTCAAAACTAAGAGCTTCCACTTCTTTTGATAGCGATTTATTTGCTATAGCTTGATACAACTTCCAGTGCTCAATCTCTTCATTTCGTTGTTTAGCAAAGCCCGGTAGTACTTGTTCCTGCTTAACCGCTTCTAGTAGTATTTTGCTCGCAGCCTCTCCTTCCGCTAATTGGATTTTTGTGGCAACGCTACGTCCGGCATACATCAACTGCATTTCAACATGTGGTACGTCATCATGTGACACAATATTACCTTCTGCCCATTCGCCAATATTGAGCTTTTCAAATATGGCCAACCTCACCGGTAGAGTGTGGGTTGCAATATTAAGTGTCTGCTTTACTCCTCGCCCCGGTAAGCTATGAGTATCCATAACCAAAGTCGCCTCTACTCTGTCTTGTAGACGACTATTGCGGCCCAGTGTAATCTCCATTTGACCGTTAGAGAATGCATCTCGACGCTTTTGACGACGCACAAATAGAAGCTCTGGGTGTAGCTTTCCAATAGCTTCAACGAATTCTTCATGGTCAAAACGAGAAGCAACCTCAAGTTTGGGTAACTCAAACACGACTCTCATTTGTTCAGCGAGTTTTTGAGCTTCCTTTAACACTTGTTGATCAATAGTCACACCAGTAAAAGTCCCCCCTCTTAACACTCGGATCATCAACTGGCCATCACTACCCAAAGGCTCTTCGTTAGCAAGCTGCTGCTGCAATTCTTCAGCAGGAGAAATTCGACATATAGTCCCGGGTGTTGCTAATACAGAAGTTAGATCCACCATTGCTTCCTGAAGGTTACGTTTTGGCATACGAGTAGCAAGATCGGCATACAATGCGTCAATCGGAAGTGGATACAAACGCTGCCCATGTTGTGTTGCGTGCCCCTGCGAATCTATTGCGCCCATCTTTTCAAGCATGGTATGTGCTTGATGGAGCGATTTCTCGGGTAAAGAGTCTAAAAAGATCAAATCGGATAATCGGTATCCACAGCATGCGGCTGCAAGCATGGGCTCACTGAGAGCTTCGCGATGAAGCTCTGGTGGCGTTACCTCAACTAGTGCTGCGTGTTCGCCATACAGTCTTATACATAATCCATCCATGACTCTTCCTGCACGACCACTGCGTTGCCGGGCACTTGCTTTAGAAATATGCTTCAAACACAAAGTAGTCTTGCCATTTCTCTGCTCTGTTCGACGCTCTAACCCCGAGTCTATTACTGCGACAACATTAGGTATAGTTAACGACGTTTCAGCAACATTGGTCGCTAAGACAATTTTTTTTCGGCTCTGAGGCGTTAGGGCAAGATCTCTTTGTTGATCGGTTACTGATGCATGAAGCGGAGCGACTATCACATCCGACATATTTGAAAGCACACTTTGGCATTGAGCAATCTCCTTACGACCGGGTAAAAAAACCAGAATATCGCCATCTATATCCATTAAATATTCGACTTCCTTTTTTACTCTCAACTCTAGGTTTCTGCCGTCTGGAAGTTGGCGAGAATCTCCACCTCGGTATTCGATTGACACGCGGTAACTTCTTCCCGTCGACTGCAATCGCTCGGCATTCAGATAATTTGCCAGCTTCTGTCCTTCAATTGTTGCCGAGGTAATAACTAGCCGGTGGCTATTGTATTCTTTCAGCAGCGCAACAAGTAAATCTGTATCCCAACGGCGTTCATGAAATTCATCCACAATAACGATGTCAAAATCAGAAAGCTTATTTTCAGCGAGCCAACGTAGTGCAACCCCCGGGGTGACAAAAATAATCCGGCTATCATCAGTAGAGCAATTTTCAAGCTTAATGGAGTAACCCACTGATTGTCCGACAGACTCGTTTTTCTGCTCTGCAACATACTGCGCAAGAGACGTACAAGCTATGCGCCGTGGCTCTACCACTAGTACTTTTCCCTCCGTTTGAGCCCAAACGGGTAACCTCGTCGATTTGCCGGAGCCTGTTTCGGCTTCTACTATCATATTGTGAGTAGATAAACGGTTGAGAAAGTCAGATTTAAGGATATCTATGGGTAAGCTGAGCATAGTGCGCATCGAGATCTTGGAAAAGGTGGAAAGTATATACTTATTCTGGTCCATAATGCAGGAATATTCGGTTTACAATAAGGTTAGTAATCCCTATCATTTTCTGGTTCCCGTTCCTTAAGACCCTACATTTTATAGGCAAGTGATGAATAACGATAAACGCCCCTTATACATTCCGTACGCTGGTCCAGCCCTTCTCAGTACGCCGCTTCTCAACAAAGGCAGTGCCTTTACCGCCGAAGAACGTGCGTCTTTCAATCTAGAAGGCCTATTACCGGAAAAGACTGAAACTATTCAGGAGCAGGTGGAGCGCGCGTACCAACAGTACCAAAATTTTGAAAGTGATATGGCCAAGCATATTTATCTGCGCAATATCCAAGATACAAACGAGACTGTATTCTATCGGCTACTACAAAATCATGTATCTGAAATGATGCCGATTATATACACACCCACTGTTGGTGCAGCATGTGAGAATTTTTCGAATATCTATCGCAGAGGTCGAGGCCTCTTTATCTCATACGCAAATCGAGACAGAATCGACGACCTACTAAACAATGCCTCAAACCATAATGTAAAAGTCATCGTGGTGACTGACGGCGAACGTATCTTAGGTCTAGGTGACCAGGGCATAGGCGGCATGGGAATTCCAATAGGTAAACTGGCACTTTACACTGCTTGTGGTGGTATCAGTCCCGCCTACACACTGCCTATCGTGTTGGATGTAGGTACAAACAATCCACAACGTCTTGCAGATCCAATGTATATGGGCTGGCGCCACCCTCGCATAACAGGTGAAGAATATGATGGCTTTGTAGAAGATTTTATCCAAGCCGTCCATCATCGCTGGCCCGAAGCTTTGATCCAGTTTGAAGACTTCGCTCAAAAGAATGCGATGCCTTTACTGGAGCGCTACAAAGACCGTATTTGCTGTTTTAATGATGATATTCAAGGCACGGCAGCAGTCACCGTTGGTTCACTCTTAGCGGCTTGCCAAGCAGCTGGAACTAAACTTTCAGAGCAACGCATCACTTTCCTCGGCGCAGGTTCTGCTGGCTGCGGAATAGCAGAAGCCATCATAGCTCAGATGATTTCCGAAGGCATTTCAGATCAGCAAGCTCGATCTCAGGTATTTATGGTTGATCGCTGGGGTCTGTTACAAGAAGGCATGCCTAATTTGCTCGACTTCCAACAGAGATTGGTTCAAAAGCACAGCGTAACCGACAAATGGGAAGTTGAAGGAACTGGGTTCTCTTTGCTCGATGTGATACGAAATGGACAGCCAACCGTACTAATCGGGGTATCTGGTGCACCAGGTTTGTTTAGCGAAGATGTTATCAAGGAAATGCATAAGCACTGTCCTCGCCCAATTGTTTTCCCGCTCTCAAATCCAACCAGTCGAGTTGAAGCAACTCCTCACGATATTATTGAATGGACGAATGGTGAAGCACTTGTTGCCACAGGAAGCCCATTTGATCCCGTAGTACATGCAGGCAAAACTTACCCTATTGCCCAATGCAACAACAGCTACATTTTCCCCGGTATTGGCTTGGGAGTCTTGTCTGTACAAGCCAAACGGGTTACAGACGAAATGCTGATGGAGTCAAGTCGTGCACTAGCAAAATGTTCTCCAATGGCAGTCAACGGCCAAGGCGCTCTACTACCACCATTGGAAGCCATTCATTCAGTATCGAAGAAGATCGCCTTTGCGGTGGCCAAAAAAGCCATAGAAGAAGGTGTAGCATTAGAGATTCCGGACGATGCATTGGAAGAATCCATTGAACATCACTTCTGGCAACCTGTATACCGCAAGTACAAACGCACTTCATTCTAAATTCTTAACGGTACGAGCCCCTGGCAACAGGGGCCTTTATATATGATGTTTTTTGACTTTTTTGCCCCTGCGGGTCAATACCTTCTGCCCTACTTAAATGAAATATCCATTGCGCTGATAGCTTGCCTATTGGTTGTATTCGGCGGTGAAATCAATACCTTACTTAGAAGAGTTCTTCGTAACCAGCACTTCTTAATGCGAACGGCAGCTTTTATTTTAATCAATGCATTTGGATACGGTTTAATTATCGTAAAAGCAACACCTTACCTAACTCGGACATTGCATAGCTTAGATACAGGCATCATGTTCTCTATTGTTGTTGTATGCTTTATATTTATCGGCTCATGGGCGCAACGGAATCGACAAATTTAGTGAGAAGGCTTTTCCATCAACCTAAACCCTCGGACCATTATTTGGCATACTTGCTAAAGGGGTTCAAGTGCTTGCCAATTATTTTGGTTTTAGGCTCCGCAGTACTTTTTGCTATCGATCGTTGGGTCTCTTATCAAACCAGAGATCAGCTATATAGCGTTTCAGAGGAAATTGGCAAGTTTGATGTAGCTGTTGTACTCGGTACCAGCAAATATCTAGGCAAGGTTTTAAATGATTATTACAGTAATCGAATCGATGCAGCGATAGATTTATACAAAAGAGAGAAGGTTGATAGCTTTCTTCTTAGTGGTGATAATGCCCATCGTTCCTACAATGAGCCTTGGACCATGAAAAGAGATTTGCTCAAAGCTGACATTCCTGAATCGAGCATTTTTCTTGATTACGCAGGTTTTAGGACTCTTGACTCCATTGTTCGAGCTAAAGAAATCTTCGAAACTGATAACTTCTTAATCATCACCCAAAAATTTCACTGTGAGCGCGCACTGTTCATCGCTAATTTTCATCATATCAAGGCTAAGTGTTTTGCCGTTCCCGGACCTAGCGCGCACTCGGGATACCAAATCAGGCTACGTGAGGTTTTTGCCAGAGCAAAAGCCGTTCTTGATCTTTATATCATGCGTGAACGACCCAAATTTCTTGGCCCCAAAGAACCCATACACGGGGATGACGCGGTTCAAAACTTTAATAACTGAACGAGCAGCTACATACTTACCCCTAAGTTCTATGGCTTGACTGAAATTATTTTCAATACTCCAATCAGATAAACTGAAATTACACTTAAAATAAAGAGCAATGTCTATGTCTTCCATCGCGAAAGGTACATTAAAAAAAATGCGTGCCTCACTAGATGAACAGGTTCACTATCAATTGCCTGTAGGTGAGCAAGTTATAAATCTAAAGCCATTTATCGGCAAAACTCTTACTCTAACCCATACTGGCAATATATTTTGTTGTTCATGCGGCAAGAAAACGAAGAAAAGTTATTCACAGGGCCATTGTTTCGTATGCATGAAAAAGCTTGCTAGCTGCGATATGTGCATAATGAAACCAGAAACATGCCACTATGACCAAGGCACTTGCCGAGAACCCACTTGGGGTGAGGAAAACTGTATGGTCGACCACTATGTGTATCTGTCTAATACTTCAGGCGTCAAAGTAGGCATTACCCGACATACACAAATCCCCACTCGATGGATAGATCAGGGGGCTACTCAAGGATTGCCAATATTTAAAGTCCAAACCCGCCATATATCCGGACTCATTGAAGTTGAGATCGCCAAACATATTGCCGATAAAACCAATTGGAGAACCTTACTCAAGCAAGATGGCGAACCTTTAGCCCTAGAGCAAAAATTCTCTGAGCTTTTGCCTTTAATTGAACCCAAAATAGAAGAAATCAGACAAAAACTTGGTGAAGATTCAATAGAAATACTTGATGGTGCAACCACGTCAATCGGTTATCCAGTGCTTAAGCACCCAAGTAAAATCACATCACACAACTTTGATAAAGATCCCCAAGTCACGGGCGTACTTCAAGGTATCAAAGGGCAATATATGATTTTTGACACCGGAGTCATCAATATTCGTAAATTCACTTCCTATGAAGTGGAAATTTCCGACTAACGGTCACAAACAAAAAGCCCTTATGCTTACCATAAGGGCTTTGTTGATATTGAGTTAACTTAAACCCTTTATCTGCTTAATCTAACGGACTCAGGATATACCTATAAGACTCTGTATCTTGCCCAAAGGACTCATTGATGCGGACTTTAACCTCCTCTATCGAAATATCGGATATGACGCCCTTAGTCCCAACCAACGTATCTTTACCTAAGTCGTTTACCATGTATAGGGCTCTCAACCAAGCAGTGCTATCTGCGCTACCGATAATATCTTCGACTTTGGTATAGAGCTGCTTTTTAGCCACTTTTAATTCTTCTCTTGTAATTGATTCTCGAAGATCGCGTACAACTTTGTCTATAGCCTTTTCTACTTTAGGTAAATCCTCTACCGCCACTTGAGATTCAATTGCCCAATCAGTCACAGTTTGATTAAAGCTCATATTTGAATAACTAGCCGGAGAATAATCTAGGCTCATTTCCTCTCTAACATAATTGTGCAAACGATCTGCCAATATGTGTTCTATGATCTGGTCGACGATATCAAGCCTCGGATTTTGCGGCCTCGCCTGTTTGTTATGGATTCTTAACACAAATCCACCCTTCCTTTCATTATTGATAGCAAGGTTAATTCTAGTGTCTGGTCGAGAATTATAATCTATCTGATATGCTGGCGTATCTACAGTATGTAAGGGTAATGTTGCTACATAGTTATTTATTGACTCTGTTATATCAGTAGGCTTCATATCAGCTATGATCACTAGCTTATTGTTGCGTGATTGTCTAAATAGCTGTTCAAACGCTTGCTGAACCTGATCAACGGTTACCTTATTAAAGTCTTGAGCGTAGATTGGGAAATAAGCACTACTCGGAGCATAGGTATTGGTTGCAATTGCATCGTACCACTGCCCTAGGGGGGATTTGAGGTATGAGAGCGCTTGATCCGCAGACTCTCGTTTTATCGCATCGACTTGCTTGGGATCAAACTTGGGGTATGCAATGCTTGTGTACAAATACTGAAGCGCTTTATCAAGGTTTTTGCGAGGGACATGAATGGAAAATCCATGCTCTGTACCATTAATAAAGCCCTGTATATCAATCGAATTTTTACGCGTAAACGCTTTCATTTGTGGACCATCAAAGTTACCAACGCCACTTCGAGCAATGACAGGCAACAAGATTGCAGCTGCGGGTAATAAATCTCTATCTAGAACCGTTAAGCCTCCAGCTGACATATAAACAAGATTAACAAAGTCACTCTTCACATCTGGATCTAACAATACTTCTACGCCATTGTCTAAGGTCCAAAGATCTTCGCCGTTCTCAAATTCAACCGAGTTAGGCAATGGACTGGAGGATATCACCTCAGCCAATCCATTAATGTCAAAATTAATTTGGTTATTTACCACTCCTGTCATTCGATACATGCTTTTCCACTCTGGTAGCGCTTGCTCAATATGCTCGACGGATTCCTCTGCACCTGCACCAACGAACATCCCATAAGAAGAAGATAGCATATTGTAAAGGTACTGATTGACCGTATTGATATCTGCACTTTGAATCACATGCTCAAGATTGAGTTTATAGTCTTGGCGTGATTGAGTGGGCTCACCAGTTATTCGCTCACGATTTTTTTCAAAAACAAAGTTTTCTGGAGAGTAAGTTTGCCAATATTCATCAGCACGGTCCAGATGGTTCTGATAACTAGCAAGTACTGAATCTAATTCAGATTGACTAACACCATGATCTCTTAGAGAGGCCAATGTTGTCAAAAATAGCGGCTGCACTAGGTTTCTATCATGCCCAGAAAACGCGATTCCAACTTCATAAACTTTCAGGTTTTCCAAACGAGACGTATCTGAATAAATTGTCTGTAGTGGCAGTGCTTGCTGGTCATATACTGCGCCCAATCGAATACTTATTAACTCTGCTACGATAGCGTTAAGAGCACTGTTTAAATTCTGTTCTTGGTTTGTTACTAGGTTGCTACCTCGATCAAACCTTAAACCCAATAAAGCAGATTCTCCATCGGCAACCCTAGCGATAAAATCATCTTTTTTTGCTTTCAGAGGTGGTAATTTAGGAGCTTGCTCAGAGTTAGTCGCTATCCAATCAGAAAACAACTTTTCAACTGCAGCTTTGGTTTCAGATCGTTCGATATTACCAGCGATTATTAGTTCAGCATTTTGTGGTTGATACCATTTGTTGTAAAAAGTTTTTAACGAATCAGACGTCGCTGCTTGAATCATTTCCGTTGTCCCACCCGGCGATCTTTGAGCCTGCACACTTCCTTTTATCAGAAAGTCATAGTATTTATCGCTAAAAGACTGATGTTCGGGGCTTCGATACCGATTTTCTGACAATAAGATACTTTTTTCTTTATCTACCTCCTCAGTCGAAAAAGTGACTCTACTTGCGACATCTCGAAGCCACAGCAACGCGGTATCAAATTTCTTTTTATTAGGTAGGTTTAGTTTATATACTGTCTGCCCATAAGACGTATAGGCATTCACACCATGCATTTTCTCTGCACCGGTCGCATCGATCAATCTTTCAATCTCTGCGGTCGTAAAATTTTCGCTCCCCTCAAAAGCAAGATGCTCAACATAATGAGCATATCCTAATTGATTAGGTTCTTCTGCTCCCGAGCCAACTTTGATCAACAGTTGCATGGATACCTTATTTGAATCCATGGGGTAAAGGTAGTACTTCATACCATTATCTAGAATTCCCGAAGACCAGTTAGTATTCGGTTGAATGGGAGGAGACTGAGAAGGAGTATTCTGGGCACATCCGACAAGCAGCAGCCAACATAGGGCAAACGTTTTTTTCATTATGTTACTTCTTTGTTTTCTATTCACACGAAATATACCGTCAAGAGCATCAATGTGGATAGTAAATAATTGGAATATGTGTAACAAAAATAACTCCCACCCAAAGACTAACAAACCATTAACAAATTCAATGCTTTGAATTTGTGGCCAGCGGCAGCTAAATTGAGTAGTGCACCTTAGATGTGCTTCAATATAACTAATAAGTGAGTAGAAACATGACGTCGATTAATAACAACAAAGTTGGCTTTGTCTCTTTACTGAAAAAAAGTGCTACTATCACAATTTGTAGTACTCTTGTTGCCTGCGCTGGCAACCCCTATGTCAGAAATGCAGAGCGAAATGATGTAATTACCCTCGGAGATTCAATCTTCGACCTTTCTGGTGAACTTCAGCAGTTTCTTGAAGGGCCTGATATGGCCAATACTACATTTCGCGATTACACATTAAGTGGTGCCAAACTTACCGGAGGTATTGTCTCAAAACCCGTAGTAGAGCAGTATCAAGATGCGCAAACCGACGATTCAAATATCAACATAATCGTGATGGATGGCGGCGGTAATGACATCTTGTTACCAGCGATGATTTTTGATCCCTATGAATGCAAAACCACTTGGTATCGGTCAGAACTTAGCGAAAAATGCACCAGTTTGGTTGATGACGTCTATGTTGATACTGTAAGCCTTCTCAATCAAATGAAACAGAATGAAGTTCAACAAGTCATTTACTTAGGCTACTACTATACGACTGGTGAAAAAACAGATCTCCACCAAGCCATCGATTATGGCGATGAACGACTTGCCGATGCATGTAACAATACAACCGTATCCTGTCAGTTTATCGACCCTAGATCTGCAATCAATTCAAATGATGTATTACCTGACAATATACACCCAAATACTTCTGGCTCTCAAAAGCTAGCTCAGCTTATCTGGCCATACCTTGAAACCGTTCTGTAAACCAAAGACAGCACCTAACCCATAACTATCATGGGTTAGGTGCCTTTAACCATAAGGAAAAGTTCATGAGCAAATGGGTATGGGTTTACACTATCAGTGCCTTAGCTGTCTTGGGCGTTTGGTTCCTTCCTATAACGATACCAAACCCGGTAGACTCCTCGACCGAAGAAGTCATGATTCCATCTATAGAATTTCAGCAAGAAAATGGCCCTCTCACTCTACATGTTGATAACACTGAACTGGTAAAAGAGCTAGCTCAAAAATTACGCCAAGAATTAGGCGAAAGTATCTCGCATATTGAAGTACATATAGGTCTGGAGGATTTTCGCCAATATCTGCGCCAACAATACCAGGATAATACCGATAGCCTATTCCGCTCTGTCATAAGACAAGCCTTCCCAGCCTATGCTGAGTCTATTTTTGCTAATCTCTCACTGATGGAAGAATACGAAAGTTGGCTGCTGACAGAGATGAAGTCTCTACTTGGTATGAGTTTTGAGCAAAAACAGGTTGCTATTTGGGCAAAACGCCGTGAGCTTTTCGCTTCAGATGCCGATATTATTTGGTCTGCAGAACTCGCCGAGCGTGAACAGAGAATGGCCGATACGCAAAAATCCATCGAACTCTTAAATCATGCCTACGATATGGAGATAAATCAGCGTTTATATGCACTCAAAGCAACAGTAGAAACCAATTTCTCGGAGCAAGTCGGAGGTAATATATTAAGTCCAGCCATGCTGGCTAGTACATTTTTTAGTCTTGACTCGGTGCAGCAAGACCTAGAAAAAATGTCACCTTATGAACGCTCACAGCAACTTGCAAATATACGCAGAGATCTCGGGTTTAGCGAACGGCAAATAGAAAAAGCGGCGCTAAAAGATGAAAAAAACGAGCTTAGATGGCAAGTGGGTTATCAGTATATGGGCGAAAGACAGGCACTGCTAGATAGCCTGACTGGAGAAGAGCTTGACACTGAACTCCATCATTTAAGAATTAGCTATTTTGGTGACGAAGCGTCGACACTTGAAAAAGAAGAGCAGCAAGGGTTTTACCGATTCAAGCGCCCAAGGGTTTACGGCAGAAACTAGACCTTTTCTGCCGCTAACAGTCTATCGCTTAATAAGGCTTTAACTCTTCTCCTCGCACGGTAACACGATGCAGTCGACGTGGCTTATCACCATAATCTGTCACAGCAAAATGCTGGGTGGATACGTTGTCCCATATTGCTACAGACCCAGGCTGCCAAGAAAATCGAACCTGAAATTCTGGCAGTCTTGCACGCTGATAAAGCTTATTTAGTAAAGAGTCACTTTCCTCACTCGAGAGGCCATCAACCTCACGGGTGAACTGTTCGTTAACATACACTGTTGGGTTTTCCGTTTCAGGGTGACGAACAATAAGAGGGTGTGTTACAGGTGGGTACTGGGTAGATATTTTCGCGACACGACTCTGGCCATCTTCGCCTACTGAGTCATAACGACTTCCTTCAAACGCATGTAAAGCATGAGTCGCCGTTAACCGTCTAAGTGCATTTTGTTCATTCAGCGTCAAACTTAGCCATACTGCTTCCATTGATGTCCAAATGGTATCACCACCAGCCTCTGGACATAACTGTGCATGCAAGATAGAACAGCGACAAGGGATTGATTGCCAGGTCAGATCTGTATGCCAATAACTTTTGCTTGGAGGACTACCTGGTGAAGTTTCGATCACCACAACTTGTTCTTGCTCTTCCAAGTGAGGGAAAAACGGATGGACAGGTTCAAGTTGACCAAATCGCTTAGCAAAGGATATATGCTGCTCTGGTGTCATGCTTTGGTTATGGAAAAATAGTACCTTGTAATCAAGATAAGCTCGATAAAGCGCATCAAACTCACCATCATTTAGGTCAGCAAGCTCAACGCCTTCAACCAAAGCACCGATGTGAGGTGATAAAGGAGTTATATTCACATTACATCCTTATTTTCTATGATTCTGAACTAGACCCTACTAAAGCATTATTTATTACAACATGGCTATCCATTTTGGGTTAGTCATGAAATGGCCGAATGATCTAACAGACTATCGAAATACTTGTTCAAGTAACACTTGTCACTTGTATGAGCAAAGCGATATCGTTTGCGTTCTAAGCTATAACCATTACTTACATTTAGGAGCCTTGATGGCTCTTTCATTGTAAGCCCATATTCCATACAATCGAAGAGTATTGTTTAGTCTAATGATCAGCGGAGCACTAATGAGCGAAATCAAACACAGCAAGCTTCTTATTCTTGGTTCAGGCCCTGCGGGTTACACAGCAGCTGTATACGCTGCAAGAGCAAATCTAAACCCTGTGCTTGTGACTGGTATGCAACAAGGCGGTCAGCTTACAACGACAACAGAAGTCGAAAACTGGCCAGGCGATCCTGAAGGGCTAACAGGACCAGCGCTGATGGAGAGAATGAAAGAACACGCTGAGCGCTTCGAAACAGAGATTATTTTTGACCACATCAACCAAGTGGACTTAAGCCAACGCCCTTTTAGATTAAAAGGGGACAGTGGTGAATACAGCTGTGATGCACTTATTATCTCCACTGGAGCTTCGGCAAAGTATCTCGGCCTAGAATCTGAAGAAGCATTCAAGGGACGAGGCGTATCTGCCTGTGCAACTTGTGATGGTTTTTTCTATCGAAACCAGAAAGTGGCCGTTGTCGGTGGCGGTAATACTGCAGTTGAAGAAGCTCTCTATCTTTCAAACATTGCTTCTGAGGTGCACCTAATCCACAGACGAGACAGCTTTAGAGCTGAAAAAATTCTTATACGTCGATTAATGGACAAGGTAGAGAATGGCAATATTGTTCTTCATACCGACAAAGTGCTAGAAGAAGTGGTCGGTGACGATATGGGCGTCACAGGGCTTCGCATCAAAGATACCAAGTCTAGTCAGGTTGAAGAACTTGACGTAATGGGAGCCTTTATCGCCATCGGACATCAGCCAAACACAAGTATTTTCCAAGGCCAGCTTGAAATGAAAGATGGTTACATCATTGTTCAATCCGGACTCAATGGTAACGCAACTCAAACCAGTGTTCCGGGTGTGTTCGCCGCTGGGGATGTAATGGATCACACTTATCGTCAAGCCATAACGTCGGCCGGAACAGGATGCATGGCAGCACTCGATGCTGAGCGATATTTAGATGCCCTTGCAGAAGGTAAATAATATTTTTCACTTTTGAGTCAAAACCTGAAAGCCTTATGGTATGACCATGAGGCTTTCTTTTGTATAATCGCCTTCTTAGAGTCATCAAAAATAATTATCATTAAGCCTCATAATGGACAAAAATAAACAGCGCAGCTTGAACAAATGGCTCAAGCAGCAGAGTAAGCTAGCAAAACGCTGGCTCATTACTGCTGTTGGTCTAGGTATTCTTTCAAGCCTATTTTTACTGGCTCAAGCCGCTTTATTGGCGACTATCCTTCAGCAATTGATCATTGATCAGGTTCCGAAGCAGCAACTCATTCCACTCTTTTTCGCGCTTTGTGGTGTCATAGGTATTCGAGCTTTATGCTCTTGGGGCCGAGAACTCGCTGGCTATCGCTGCGGTGAACAAGTTCGTCTCTATATTAGACAGTTGATCCTCGATAAACTGCGAGAGCTAGGTCCAGCCTATATCAAAGGTAAGCCTGCCGGAGCATGGGCAACCCTATTACTGGAACAAGTAGAAGATATGCATGACTTCTTCGCTCGTTACCTACCCCAAATGTCGCTCGCTGTTATCGTACCCGTAGTGATTCTAGTCATGGTTTTCCCTGTTAATTGGGTCGCAGGTTTAATCTTTTTGATCACAGCGCCACTGGTGCCATTATTTATGGCTCTAGTCGGTATGAAGGCCGCCGATGCAAACCGTAAAAACTTTAAAGCGCTACAACGTTTGTCAGGTCATTTTTATGACCGATTACAATCAATGACCACCATCCGATTGTTTGATCGAACTCAAGCCGAAACAGAAGTAATGCGAGGGGCCTCCGAAGTATTTCGCTCTCGTACTATGGATGTTTTGAAAATCGCATTTCTGTCTTCTGCCATCCTCGAGTTTTTCACATCAATTTCTATCGCCCTCACTGCTGTCTACTTTGGTTTTGCCTTTATTGGAGAAATCAATATTGGCGACTATGGGTTAGGAGTCACTCTCATGGCAGGATTATTCATATTGATCCTAGCGCCTGAGTTTTATCAACCACTGCGTGATTTGGGGACATTCTATCATGCAAAACAACAAGCAGTTGGGGCTGCCGACAGCATAGTCGAGTTTTTAGAGACGGAAGCAACCAGCGTACGTTCAGGTAATAATAAGTTAAGTGTCACGGATGGCGTAACTATTTGTGCCAACAACTTAGAAGTCTTTTCACCGCAAGGACAAAAGCTACTTGGCCCGATAAACTTTGAGATCAAATCAAACCAGCACACGGCTTTAGTTGGCCCAAGCGGTGCGGGAAAGACAAGTTTGATCAATGCCATATTAGGGTTTCTGCCCTACGAGGGATCGTTGACGATTAACGGGGTGGAAAGAACACAACTGGATCTCGCTGATTGGCGGGACAAGATCAGCTGGGTGGGTCAAAACCCTCTACTAGTCCATGGCACTATTCGCGAAAATATTACATTAGGCAAAAATGATGTCAGCGAAGACGAGATTCAGAATGCACTAAAAGAATCTTACGCATCAGAATTTGTTGAACAACATGGACTTGACTACCCAATTTCAGATCGTTCAGGCGGCCTATCCGTCGGACAAGCGCAACGAGTTGCTCTGGCGAGGGCCATGATGCAAAACGGCAACTTTTGGCTACTGGATGAACCAACAGCAAGCTTAGACGCTCGCAGCGAAAGATTAGTGATGAAAGGCTTATCTAATCAAATTGAAGGCAAAACCTCATTAATGGTGACTCATCAGCTTCAACCACTAAAAAACGTCTCTCAAATCTTAGTTATGGAAAATGGTTTAATCGTCCAACAAGATAGTTTCAGCGTACTGAGTAATCAAGAAGGCCTATTCAAGCAGATGCTTGCGGCCAATCAAGCACTTTGTGACACTAGTAAGGGGAATCTCGATGCGTGATTTAGTACCCTATCTAAAGCTTTATAAGAAACATTGGTTCGGTTTGTCGCTCGGTATGCTACTGGCATTACTGACACTACTTGCTTCCATTGGTTTGCTGACTCTCTCTGGGTGGTTTTTGTCTGCAGCAGCCGTTGCAGGGTTAACCATCGCGCGCGAAACCTTCAATTATATGTTACCTGGCGCCTTTGTTCGTGGCTTCGCTATGGGCCGTACAGCAGGACGCTGGGGAGAGCGAGTCGTCAGTCACAACGCTACCTTCAAACTGTTGACTGACTTACGTATCTTTTTCTTCTCTCAGCTTGCTCCATTGATCCCAGGGAAAGTTTCTAACCTAAGAGATGCCGATATACTCAATCGCCTCGTTGCTGATATCAATGCAATGGATCATGTGTATCTCAGGCTGATAAGTCCTATGATTGTAGGTTCGCTGGGCATATTTGGGCTTACTGCACTTATCAGCTGGTTTGATACCAACCTCGGTCTAATACTTGGCGCCATTTTGATTAGCCTACTCTTGATTTGGCCTGTTTTGTTTTACAAACTCGGCAAACGAAATGGACATGAGCTTACCAACAATAAAGCAGCTTTACGTATAGCTACCTTGGATTGGTTGCAAGGCTATAGTGAGCTTACTCTTTTTGGTGCAGAGGAACGTTACCGAAATGCTATCTATACCATTCAAAAGCGCTTGCTAAATAATCAGCGTTTCAACGCCCATTTCACTGGCATTGCTCAGACATTACTCATTCTCGCCAATGGTTGGACGATTGCCCTTATGCTGTGGCTTGCCGCTGATGGTGTGGGCGGTCAACTGCCTAACCCAATGATTGCACTCATTGTCTTTGCTACTATGGCGAGTGTTGAAATTCTCATGCCCATTGCAGGCGCGTTCCAACACCTTGGACAAACCATCACTTCAGCTCGTCGGCTCAATGAGATTGTCCTGTCGACTCCTGAGGTAGTGTTCCCATGCGAGCCGACACAAAACGCACCATCATATTCCATCGAGTACAAAAATGTTTGTTTCCAATATCCAGACAGCGGAGTCAATGTACTCGATGATGTAAACCTTGCTATACCGGCAGGACAAAAAGTCGCCATCGTAGGTCAAACAGGTTCAGGTAAGTCAACGCTATTACAGTTACTCAATCGATTCTGGGATGTCCAAACAGGAAGTATAAAAGTCGCGGGACAACCTATTACTGACTGGAGTGAAAGCCAGCTTCGTAAAGCTATTTCAGTAGTCAGTCAAAGAGTGGACATACTCAATGGTACCCTGCGTGATAACCTACTTATGGCATCACCTGATGCGACTGACGAGCAATTGCACGAGACCTTATCAAAGGTTGGTCTATCCAAGCTTATCAGTGAACAAGGATTAGATAGTTGGCTTGGAGATGGTGGAAGACAGCTATCTGGCGGAGAAAAGCGCAGAATTGGCATTGCTCGTGCGCTATTGCATGATGGCCCTATTTTGCTTCTTGACGAACCGACAGAAGGTCTGGATAAGCAAACAGAGCATCAGATTATGCAGTTGTTCAATCAACACTTTGAAAATAAAACGGTCGTATTTATTACTCATAGACTGGTTGACCTCGACAAGATGGATGCAATTTGCCTGATTGAGCAAGGCAGAGTCGTTGAATACGGACCCCATATAAAACTAATGTTAGATAAAGGCCGCTATTTTGAGCTAAACCAAACGCTTTAAAGGCAATGATTGGGAATTTCATAAAATGGAACTAGACATTTACCAGGTTGACTCATTTACAAGCGAAACTTTTAAAGGAAATCCAGCTGGTGTGTGTATAACACAAAAACCACTAAGTAATGTCTAAATAAAATATAAAAAAAGCAGCGTACGCTGCTTTTTTTATGTTTCCGATTTAGCGCTGTTTATTACGAGCTCCCTGCTCACCTGCGCTTCTTCGAGTCTTTCTTCGAGCGGGGTTATTACTGCGACCACCACTGTTTACTCGCTCTTCATGGCGTTTTACCGCACGGCGGATCTTCTGGCTACGAGAGCGCTCACGCTTACGTGACGTATTGGCTTTATTTTCGTCCAATAATGTTTCTTTCTCTGGACGCAGTTCTACAAGCTCACGCAAGTAGTTTACCTCTTTAAGATCAAGCTCCATCCATCCCCCACGAGGCAACTTCTTATCAAGGAAAATCTCCCCGTAGCGAACACGCTTTAAGCGGCTAACTGTGCAATCCTGAGATTCCCACAAACGACGTACCTCTCGGTTACGCCCTTCATTGATGACAACGTAAAAGGTGTGATTCATTCCATCACCACCCGCATAAACCACATCTTCAAAACGTGCTGTGCCATCATCCAGTTCTACGCCACTTACAAGGTTACGGACTTTCTTCTCATCAACGTCACCAAAAACGCGAACCAAATATTCACGTTCGACTTGACGACTGGGATGCATCAATCGGTTTGCCAATTCACCATCGGTAGTAAACAGAAGTAACCCAGATGTATTCGCATCTAAGCGACCCACAGAAATCCAACGAGAACCACGAATCTTCGGCAGACGGTCAAAAACAGTGCGACGGCCTTCTGGGTCATGACGAGTACAAAGCTCTCCCTCAGGCTTATAGTAAGCGAGTACACGACAAATCACTTCTTCCTGCGCTTTGGCAGAAACAATATGTCCATCGATACGAACGACAGCATTTTCATCTTCTAGTCGCTCACCAAGTTTAGCGACGACTCCATTCACACTCACGCGACCTGCTTTGATTAAAGCTTCGAGCTCGCGTCGTGAACCATGACCTGCTCTCGCGAGTATTTTCTGTAATTTCTCGTTCATTCATCTACCTATGTGTCGTCTTCTCAGACGTCGATTCTACATTGCGACCTAAAATCGCGGCCGCGTATTATCGCAAAATCCTGTAAGGAACGCATGCTTTATTTTTACTTTTGATAGCTAACATATTAGAACATGTTACCTTTACACTCAGCTCTTGTGTACAAGGGTGCGACACAAGAGCATTAAGGTATCTAACATTACTCAAACGCAGTTGGATCGCCAGAACCCACGCGAGCAATAACGGGCTCATCTTCACTAAAATCAACAACCGTTGTCGGCTGCTCACCCAAGTAACCACCATTTAAAATACAGTCAACAGCATGTTCAAGCTTGTCTCTAATTTCTTCTGGGTCAGATTCGGTAATGTCATTGCCAGGCAATATCAGCGATGTGGACATTAATGGTTCACCTAAGGCTTCCAGTAAATCGAGTGCGATTCGATTGTCTGGTACACGAATGCCTATGGTTTTACGTTTACTGTTCATCAAACGTCTAGGTACTTCCTTGGTCCCCTTAAAAATAAACGTATAAGGACCAGGAGTATTATTTTTTAACAGACGAAAAGCACCATTATCTATACGCGCATAGATAGAGAGCTCAGATAAATCACGGCATAACAAAGTGAAGTTATGCTTTTCATCCAATTTGCGGATCTTGCAGATCCTTTCCAACGCTTGTTTGTTCTCTAATTGACAGCCAAGCGCATATCCCGAGTCTGTGGGATAAATAACAACACCACCATTACGAATGATGGCCACAGCCTGATTAATCAAGCGAGCCTGAGGGTTTTCTGGATGCACATAAAAAAACTGGCTCATTATAATTCCTCATCACTGAGTCTCTCGACTCTATAATTTTTATTAATGCTATGGTCATACGACCGCGTAAATTTACAGTCGGACATGAAGTTAATCTGTGACTTCATACTTTAGCTTGGAAAGTCTAGCTACTTATTGGCAGATTGGCATATCTTTCCATACTGGTTCGACACCCGATGGTAACCATAGGTTTCTGCCCAGTTCTGTCCAAGGAGAAGGATAATGAAAGTCGCTTCCCTGAGAAGCCAATAGATTGTATTGTATCGCATAATCTGCCAGATTACGCCTTTCTTGTTGCCCTTGCTGTGGCAGAGCAACTTCCATGGCATCTCCTCCAGCGTCAGAAAAAGCGCCAATTAATCTTTTGAGCCACTTAGCGGTCAAGTTGTAACGCCCTGGATGGGCAAGCACCGCTAGTCCTCCAGCTTGATGTATCGCATCGACAGCCTCGTTGATAGAGCACCAATTCGGCGGCACATAACCCGGGTTATTACGGGTTAGGTATTTTTTAAATACTTGCTGCATTGTTTTGGCATAACCGTTATCAACTAGCCATTTCGCAAAATGAGCGCGGGTAATCGACGCCTCTCCAGCAATAGCCTTAACCTCTTCATACACCCTATCGTTTGTTGCCTTAGCCAAACGCTCGGCTATTAACTCAGCACGAACTTTACGATGTTGCTTCTGTTTGTCGATCAATTCGCTCAATTGCTTAGACTCAGGATCAATATCAAGGCCAACAATATGAATATCTTTATTTTGCCATACCGTCGATATTTCTATCCCATTAATAATGGTGATGGGTAACTGATTTGTGTCCACATAATGATGCGCATGTTTCAGGCCATCTACTGTGTCATGATCCGTTATGGCCAATACATTAATATCGAAGTCGATGGCTCTGTCTATTAGTTCGCTTACTGATAGCCGTCCATCTGAGGCAGTCGTATGGCTATGTAAATCAATTTTCATAAACTTACTTTTTTAGTTGACTTTTTATGCATGAACTAGTTTACTAGTACACAAATACAAAGTGTGTCATTTAAGGCTTACCATGTTACAAGAGTTTAACCCAAACCAAAAAGTGAATCTTGCAAAGAAAGGACAATTTGATCTTTCTGCAAACCTTTCTTGGTGGCGTACTTGGGTTATTGCTAGGTGGGCTTATACGTACTTGTGATTTACTAAATAAATAGTATCAAGCCCGCTTTTAAAGCGGGCTTTTTTTTTGTCGAATATACTGCAGTTAACTGATTAGACAACAACCAATTCGGTCAAATTCAACATTGGGTGAACCTTTTGTTTGTGCGACTATGTGAGGCGGGAAGAAGAAATGAACAATATGAAAGGAGGTCTTGTGAACAAGGCCATTGAGATCAAAAAGCTGGGTGACTTAAAGGTCATTCATGCTAACGCACCCTACACACTAGACCCAACTCGTCTGTTTCACACTCTGTGTGAAAACAAAACCGATAGCTTACTACTTGAATCTGCAGAAATTGACTCTAAACAGAACTTAAAAAGCTTGTTAATTGTCGATTCAGCGGTCCGTATTATCTGCTTTGGGCATACTGTCACCATGCAAGCGCTGACCAATAACGGTCGTTCATTACTGGCGCATTTAACCCAGAATATCCACACTAATATCACTCACGTCTTTGATGGTGAGAAACTCACCATAGAATTTGAAGAGCCATGCAACACGCTCGATGAAGACTCTCGACTACGTGAAGCTTCTTCCTTCGATGCGCTTCGTCTGATACAGCATAGTTTCGACATCAGCGAACAGGATAAAAATGCGGTCTTTCTTGGTGGCTTGTTTGCCTATGATTTGGTCGCAAACTTCGAACCTCTTGGTGGAACATCAAGCGAAAACCGATGTCCAGACTACGTATTCTACGTCGCAGAAACGCTTATTGTGGTCGATCACCAGCGCCAATCGTGTGATATACAGGCAAGCTTATTTGCAGGATGTACAGAAAAAGACAAGCTAGAAGCACGTATACAAGATATCCAGCAACAGTGTGCGGACCTAAAGCCATTAGCCATCGCCGATAAACACAGTAATATTTCACCTCAACCTAGTGTTAGTGACCAAGATTTTTGCCAAATTGTTCGTGATCTCAAGCAATATGTGGTTAAAGGTGACATTTTTCAGGTTGTCCCTTCTCGCCGCTTTACTTTGCCTTGTCCATCTCCTCTTATTGCCTACAAAGAGTTAAAACAAAGCAACCCCAGCCCATATATGTTCTACATGCAAGATGAGCTATTCACTTTGTTTGGTGCATCGCCTGAAAGCGCCCTTAAGTACGAAACTGACACTAACCAAGTGGAAATTTACCCGATTGCAGGCACACGAAAAAGAGGCAAAAAGCCGGATGGCCAAATTGATTTTGACCTAGATAGCCGCATCGAACTCGAACTGCGCAGCGACAAAAAAGAAAATGCCGAACACATGATGTTGGTTGATTTGGCACGAAACGACGTTGCACGTATCTCGCAAGCAGGTTCACGTCATGTGGCTGACTTATTAAAGGTGGATAGATATAGCCACGTAATGCATTTAGTCTCTCGCGTTGTAGGCCAACTACGCGATGACTTAGATGCACTGCATGCTTATCAAGCCTGTATGAACATGGGCACTCTAACTGGCGCGCCTAAAATCCGGGCTATGCAGCTTATTCGCGACGTAGAACAATCTCGCCGTGGTAGTTATGGCGGCGCAGTAGGTTATCTAACAGGTGAAGGCACATTAGACACCTGTATCGTTATCCGCTCTGCTTATGTTGAAGATGGAATAGCACACGTTCAAGCAGGTGCTGGAGTCGTATTTGATTCTGACCCTCAAGCAGAAGCCGATGAAACTCGCAGTAAGGCACAAGCCGTGATTTCTGCTATTCAAGCAGCACATATGGAGCACTAAGCAGATGGCTAATATAGTATTTATTGATAACTTTGATTCATTCACCTACAACCTAGTTGATCAGTTCCGCTCTCTAGGCCACGACGTCACCATTTACCGCAATAGCCTGTCTGCTTCAACCATTGAGGCTGCGGTAGAAAAACTTGATAACCCTGTTCTGCTCCTCTCTCCTGGACCCGGAGCACCCTCAGAAGCAGGCTCAATGCCAGAGGTGATCAATAACCTCAAAGGTAAAGTGCCTATGATAGGGATTTGCCTTGGTCATCAAGCGATTGTTAAGGCGTATGGCGGTCAAGTCGATGGGGCTGGTGATATTGTCCATGGTAAAGTGTCTATGATGGACCACCAGCATCATGCCATCTATAAGAATTTACCTTCTCCCATCGCAATCGCGCGCTATCACTCCCTTGTCGCAACCTATGTACCAGAGTCATTAACGGTTACTGCAGAAGTTGATGGTTTAGTCATGTCTGTGGTGCAAGAACAAGATAAAGTCTGTGGATTTCAATTCCACCCCGAATCAATAATGACCACACAAGGTGCTACCTTGTTGGCTAATGCCATTGAATGGGCATTAGAAAGCTCAGATACACACGCATTGCAGCAATAGGGAAAGAGACATGGATAATATAATTAGTAAACTCTACCAACAGAACTCTCTGACCCAAGAAGAAAGCAAGCAGCTGTTTGATTTGATTATTCGCGGCGAACTGGACCCGATTTTGATGGCTTCGACACTCACTGCGCTAAAAATCAAAGGCGAGACACCCGATGAAATTGCTGGCGCAGCAACGGCATTGCTTGATAATGCAAACCCATTTCCTCGTCCCGACTATGATTTTGCAGATATTGTCGGCACGGGTGGCGATGGCCACAACACCATTAACATTTCAACCACAGCAGCCTTTGTTGCAGCGGCTTGCGGCCTAAAAGTTGCCAAACATGGCAACCGCAGTGTTTCGAGTAAATCCGGCTCTTCGGATTTGTTAGATTCGTTTGGTATTGACCTTGCGATGAGCGCTGAAACAAGCCGCTCTGCAATGGATAACTTAGGCGTAGCTTTTCTCTTCGCCCCTCAATATCACAGTGGGGTTCGCCATGCGATGCCCGTTCGCCAAACAATGAAAACGCGAACTATCTTCAATATTCTTGGTCCACTTATTAACCCCGCTAGGCCAAACATTGAGCTTATGGGTGTATACAGTGAAGATTTAGTTAGACCGATTGCTGAAACCATGCTCAAGATGGGTATGAAACGAGCGGCAGTGGTACATGGTAGTGGCCTTGATGAAGTTGCGATTCATGGTCAAACCACTGTGGCAGAGATAAAAGATGGGCAAATTATCGAGTATACTCTACTCCCAGAAGATTTTGGTCTCGCCACGCACCCGTTAGAAGCGATAAAAGGCGGCGCTCCCGAGGAAAACAAAGCCATCATCACTAATATTCTAACGGGCAAAGGCACAGATGCTCAAATCGGAGCGGTCGCAGTTAATGTCGCTCTCCTGATGCGTCTTTTTGGTCATGACAATCTGAAACAAAATACCAAGCAAGCTACTGATATCATGAATTCAGGCAAAGCGTTTGAACTCGTGAAACAGTTATCAGCCCATAAATAAGTACTCTAGGATAAGGTAAAAATCCATGACTCAAACACAAGATAAACTTTCTGAACATATCTCCATTAAAGAAGCTCAAATGGCGGAAGTATTGGCAAAAATTATCCGTGATAAATACCTGTGGCTAGAAGAACACAAATCGTCTTTACCTCTATCTGAGTTTAAAGAGGCACTCACGCCATCTGATCGCAGCTTTTATCAAGCTGTGAGCGGTGAGAAAACCGCATTCATAACCGAATGTAAAAAGGCTTCGCCTTCCAAAGGGCTAATTAGAGAAGACTTCGACCTTGATTACATAGCCTCTGTTTACAATAAGCATGCAGACGCTATTTCAGTACTGACTGACGAAAAGTATTTTCAAGGCAGTTTTGATTTTCTGCCACAGGTAAGAAGTCAAGTTTCACAACCTGTATTGTGTAAAGATTTCATCATCGATGCTTATCAGATCTACCTTGCGCGCCATTACTCAGCCGATGCTATTCTGCTTATGTTGTCGGTACTTAACGATGAGGAATATAAAGCACTCGCCGCCGTCGCCCACTCTCTCAATATGGGTATTTTAACTGAAGTCAGTAATGAGGAAGAACTTCAGCGAGCTGTCGAACTTAATGCAAAAGTGATTGGCATTAATAATCGCAACTTACGCGATCTGACAACCGATCTTAACCGCACCAAAGAGTTGGCACCCAAAATCCGAGAGCTAGCACCACAAGCGACCATAATTTCGGAATCTGGCATCTACACACATCAGCAAGTACGTGACTTGGCCATGTTTGCCGATGGTTTTCTTATCGGTAGTTCACTAATGGCTGAAGATAATCTTGAATTAGCAGTACGCAAAGTGACACTCGGTGAAAATAAGGTCTGTGGTTTAACCAATCCAGATGATGCTGCCAAAGCTTACCAAGCCGGCGCCGTCTTTGGCGGATTAATTTTCGTCGCTAAATCTAAGCGCTGTGTTGAGCTTGAAACTGCTCGCCAGACAATGTCTGGAGCCCCTTTGCAGTATGTGGGTGTATTCCAAAACCACACAGTTGAAACAGTAGCAGAAACCGCCAATCAACTGGGGTTAAGTGCCGTTCAATTGCATGGCGATGAAGACCAAGACTATGTTGAAGCCCTGAGTAATCAATTGAGCGAAGGTATAGAGATTTGGAAAGCTTACGGCGTTAATGATGCCTTACCTAATATGCTTAAAGCACCTGTCGATCGTCACTTGCTTGATACTAAAGTAGGAGCGCAAACTGGGGGCACTGGCCTTGTTTTTGACTGGTCTCTGATTGAAAACGCCCAACAAGTCATGCTAGCAGGTGGTATTTCGCCTTTTAATGCTAAAAAAGCCGCTGAACAAGGCTGCTTAGGTTTAGATCTAAACTCAGGCATTGAAGTCTCTCCAGGTAAAAAAGATGGCGAGAAATTGCAGCAAGCATTCCAAGCGATTCGTAACTACTGAGTCGCTAATAAGAATTGAGCCTATAACAAATAACGATTGTGCTGGGGTTTAAAACGACGCCAGCCAAGATTAAAGGAATAGAACCATGGCAAAACTTGATGCCTATTTTGGCGAATATGGTGGTCAGTATGTGCCCCAGATCCTTGTACCTGCATTAGAGCAGCTTGAGCAAGCCTTCATCGATGCCCAAGACGATCCCAACTTTCGTAGTGAGTTTATGGGCCTACTGCAAGAATATGCGGGTCGCCCTACCGCTTTGACCCTAACACGCAATTTAACAAAAGGGACAAAGACTAAACTTTACTTAAAGCGTGAAGATCTTCTCCATGGCGGCGCACACAAAACCAACCAAGTACTTGGCCAAGCCTTGCTTGCTAAGCGTATGGGCAAGAACGAGATCATAGCCGAAACCGGAGCGGGCCAACATGGCGTAGCCACTGCCCTAGCCTGTGCCTTATTGGGCCTAAAATGTCGAGTGTACATGGGCGCAAAAGACGTAGAACGTCAAAGCCCTAATGTGTTTCGAATGAAGTTGATGGGAGCAGAAGTGATCCCCGTTCACTCAGGTTCCGCCACACTAAAAGATGCGTGTAACGAAGCCCTTCGCGATTGGTCAGCAACCTATGAGCAAGCCCATTACCTACTGGGCACAGCAGCAGGGCCGCACCCATTCCCAACCATAGTACGCGATTTTCAACGCATGATTGGGGAAGAGACCAAAAACCAAATTTTGGCCCGTGAAGGTCGCCTGCCAGATGCCGTGATTGCCTGTGTGGGCGGAGGCTCAAACGCCATTGGTATGTTTGCAGACTTTATCGAGGAAGAAGATGTTCGTCTAATTGGGGTTGAACCTGCTGGCAAAGGCATTGATACCGACCAACATGGCGCGCCACTAAAACACGGGAAAACAGGCATCTTCTTTGGTATGAAAGCGCCACTGATGCAAGATAGCAATGGCCAAGTCGAAGAGTCTTATTCTGTTTCTGCTGGCTTAGACTTCCCATCTGTCGGGCCGCAGCACGCGCATTTAAATGCGATTGGTCGCGCCGAATATGACAATGTTACCGATGATGAAGCCTTAGACGCATTTCAGGAGTTGGCTCGCAGTGAAGGTATCATCCCTGCTCTTGAGTCTTCTCACGCTCTTGCTCACGCCCTTCGTATGGCTCGTGAGAAC
The DNA here is from genome assembly GCF_003350295.1 of Vibrio tetraodonis. GTDB lineage: Bacteria > Pseudomonadota > Gammaproteobacteria > Enterobacterales > Vibrionaceae > Vibrio > Vibrio tetraodonis. The sequence goes on along the minus strand of NZ_QLYY01000006.1, from coordinate 196,259 downwards.
CCAGAGAAAGAACAATTATTGGTTGTTAATCTATCAGGACGCGGCGATAAAGATATCTTCACCGTACATGCTATCTTAGAAGAAAAAGGAGTGATCTAATGAGCCGTTACCAATCAATGTTTGCGCGCTTAAACGAGCAAAACCAAGGCGCATTTGTTCCTTTTGTTACGGTTTGCGACCCTAACCCAGCTCAGTCGTTAAAAATAATGGAAACGCTGGTCGAAGCGGGAGCAGATGCACTCGAACTCGGTATTCCTTTTTCCGATCCTTTGGCTGATGGCCCTACCATTCAAGGAGCGAATATTCGTGCGCTTGAATCTGGCGCGACCCCAGAGATCTGCTTTGATCTGATCGGAGAAGTTCGTGCCAAGTACCCTGATTTACCAATCGGACTGCTCATGTACGCAAACCTTGTGTTTGCACGCGGCATTGATAACTTTTATCAACGCTGCGCAAATGCAGGCATAGATTCTGTATTGATCGCCGATGTACCCACAAACGAAAGCGCCGAATTTGTAGAAGCTGCGGCCAAACATGGCATTGAGCCTATTTTTATTGCGCCGCCTACCGCCTCAGACGACACCTTAAAATCAGTAGCGGAATTAGGCAGCGGATACACCTACTTGCTCTCACGCGCTGGAGTGACAGGGGCTGAAACAAAAGCCAATATGCCAGTCAGTGATTTACTCGACAGGCTCAATCAATACGATGCCCCACCCGCCCTACTCGGCTTTGGTATCTCAACACCAGAGCAAGTAAAGCAAGCTATTGATGCAGGTGCCGCAGGCGCGATTTCAGGCTCAGCAGTGGTCAAAATCATAGAAACACACACAGAAGCCCCAGAAGAGATGCTAGTGCAGCTATCTAAGTTTGTTTCACCGATGAAAGCAGCCACCAATAAATAGTACTCCTGCGAGAAAAAGATAACGTGCCCTAATAAATTGGCAGTGCTGATATAGCGGCAATGCCATTTTTAAATTTAAAATGCCCCTTTTCGTGTTAGGTGTCGAAATGGGGCAAAGCCCATCGGGTAGATTTGGTATAAAAAAACTAATAGTTAGTCAAAAGCAAATTCTATCCCTGACAATTCCTCATCCCCAAGGGTTGAAGGTAGTTGATTAAACTAGCAACTATAATTTTTTCTTCTTTAAGAGACGACTTAAAAAAGTCAGCTTAGAAGGCGGTATTGTAAGAACCGTCACTATCATCAATGCTAATGCAATATAGCGATACAAATCCGTATAGGCAGAGTTGTCTGTCTCGAATAAGAATAACCAGTTTCTTACAAAGGTTTTATCGAACGTTAAAGTATAATGCTGACTACCGAATTGACCCAAAACAAAAAGATAGACAATAAATACAATGACTTTATCTTTGCGAAGATACAGTTCAGATAGATAGTGACATATAATCACACCGAGTAGACTGACAAATACGTACAGCCAAATGGACATTATTCGTCACCTTCAAAATAGGGGTTTATGGCAGATTCAGCGGTTACTGTGTTACTTAAAAATTCAAAGCCCAGAGCTCCTTTTGACATCGAACGCCATCCTTTGGCATAGTCTCGTTTAGCGTATCTAAATAGCATAAGCTGTTCAGAGTCTGGCATATTCGTCCATTTTTCAGCTACTCGCTTTTTGGAGATAAGGCCATACCCACTTGTAGCAAGATCAACAATAGCATAAGCTGCGTCACCATCTCGTTTATTTAACCCGAGAGATGCTGCAGCTTTGTGATATTGCTTGCGTAACATACTATTACTGTTTCCATATTTGCCAGTGTACTCTCCTTTCCAGTTTTGAACTATGTTCCCTGTCATATTGTATGAATTCTCATAGATGTTGTTACCACCATGTGCCATCATGGTTGTACCTACTGTACTACACCAAGACGCCCCCGCGATAGAAAAAATAGAGCTGGTAACACATCCTCCATAACCGACCGATAATTGCCCAATACCTGCCACTAAGCCTATACCATACTTACCTAATTCAAAGGCCTGATCAATTAGGCTTTGACGTTCTCGTCTTGCTAGTCGGACAACCCTATCTCCAACTAAAATACCACTCTCGTAGTCTCGTAATAAACATTTTCCAAGAAAACGATATTGATCTCGAAACTCATGCTGAATCGTAGGATCAGACAAGTGCGTCTGACTGTATGTATTGGCTTGTTGTAGAAGCCCACGGACAATCATTTTCACCTCATCATCGCTGATTTCACCTCGACTTGAACTCATCTCTCAACCTTATCCCTAGCTTCTGAGAATGCTTGAAGCCATGAGGAAAAGGCCCCAGTATTTGCTCCTATGTGTCTCCAACTGATATCTCGATATGAGATCAGCATTGTTTCATTCATTTCGTTATCATTGAAGTCAATCACATGTGGCATATGTGTCGATACAGAACGTATGAGCGCACCTGTCAGCTTAATTTCGTAAAAAAGTTCGCTTCCACCTTTGGGGCTTGGTCGATAGAAAGTTAAGCAACATTTTAATTCATCACCGTCGGAACATGCCTGAGCCAGCATCGGACTTGCTTTGTCTATCTTTTTAACTATTTGAATTGGGTTATGAATGGAATTGTTATCATAAGCTATTGAATGAGAAAAAGATAAAACAGTGATTTGATCTTCATGACCTGATTGGTAGCTATTCCCCATAGAAAGAGGGGTGTTGCAAGCACTAGATAAACATCCGTTGTTGATGCTCTCGATTGAAAGAAAAGCTCTTGTTGACATGTTCTACCTCCGATAAAAAAGGGAAGGGTAGCAAACTAGGTGCTCACGTTCACTCCTGCATATTACCCAGGTAAATAGTTGAAATATAGAGCCTTATGTTCTTTATGACTGCATAATAGAGTGGAAGGATAGATTTAGTGTCAATATTGTCTGGCATATTCACAGATAGAGCCGTTTTGGATAAAAATAACTTTTTTACTACGTGATATCGATAGAAATAAATGGGTTAAATATCACGATAATTAACACTATCGGGAATCATGAAATTGTCCCTTTTCAAGTTGTAACTCGTGATTGCAACTGCATTTTTATCACTATGAAGTCTATATAATTTCTAGCTAATAACTTCCATCGCTAGGCGAGCACTATAAATGACGCATATTTTGAAGGCAAAAATCAAAAACTTTAAGAAATTCCGAGAGTATGAGATCTATTTTGATCCAAAAAGAAACATTCTGATTGGGGATAATGAAGCAGGGAAGAGTACTATATTGACGGCTATTGAGCTTGTATTGAGTGGCAGTAGAAGCAAGGTAGAGAGTTTGGGCATCGAAGCTTTGCTTAATGCCAGTGCTGTTTCAGAATTTCTAGCGAGTGAGAAAAATATAGACCGCCTTCCTACTCTTCACATTGAATTATTTCTAAACGAAGCAGATAACCCAGACCTTAACGGTAGAAACAACAGTGATGGAACTTATGCTGACGGGCTTCAATTGATCTGTGAGCCGAACGAAGAGTTAAGCGCAGAGATACGGCAAGTTTTGGATACTGAAGGTGATAACTTTCCATTCGAATTTTACGTCGCCAAGTTTATTACGTTCAATGGGGACGCATACTCCAGTTATCGGAAGTTTTTGCGCTTTTTGTCTATTGATAGCACTCAAATTAACAACGAGTACGCAAACAGTCAATATGTAAAAGCCATGTATGAAACAACCGTGGAGCAACCTGTACGTTACAGTCTAAAGAACGAATACAGACAGCAAAAAAATGCCTTCAGGGATACTCAACTGAATGTGATAAATGATGCTATAGAAGGTTACGATTTCGCTATCCGCTCTGGATCTAAGTTCAATTTGGAAACAGACCTAACCCTCACAGAAGAAGGGATTCCCATTGAAAACCGTGGTAAAGGAAAACAATGCTTTATTAAGACCGCGTTTGCATTGAGAGAGCGTGATGAAGGCAAGACAATAGATGTCTTATTACTAGAAGAACCTGAGAACCACCTAAGCCACACCAGCATGTATAAGCTAATTAGTCAGGTAGAGAAGGCTCATGATAATCAGGTCATAATTGCTACCCATAGTAGCCTAATCAGCTCAAGGTTAGACTTAAGAAAGTCAATCTTGCTGAATAGTGCAGCAACCAGACCTGCTATATTAACTGATCTTACGGGGGACACAGCTAAGTTCTTTGCGAAAGCTCCTAACCATAACATCTTAGAGCATGTCCTTTCTGAAAAGGTAATCCTTGTTGAGGGTGATGCGGAATATATTCTAATGGAGTGCTTATACGAGCGCACTAAAGGTCATCTGCCAAGCGACGATGGAATTCATATTATCTCAGTTGGTGGTACTAGCTTTAAACGATATATGGAAGTTTCTAAGCTGTTGAACATTAAGACAGCGGTAATCCGTGATAATGATAGTGACTATCAGAAAAACTGTGTAGATAATTATCATGATTATCAGGCAGATTGCATATCCGTATGCGCTGATACAGATAATACAAGAACCACTTTTGAAATATGCATGTATCAGGATAATAAAGAAATTTGCGACGACTTATTCTCAGGTGGAAGGATTCAATTAGAACCGCAAGAGTATATGTTGAAAAACAAAACTACCGCAGCATTTAGGTTACTTAAGGAGAAGGCGAACGAAATCACGGTGCCTTCATACATTAGAGAGGCTATAGAATGGATAAGCGAGTAGTACTTGCAGTCGCAGGATCGGGTAAAACACAGCATATAATTGATAAATTAAACATAAATAGTCGTGCGCTGATTGTTACTTACACTGTAAATAATACTACTAATCTAAAGAAACGAATTTTAAACAAATTTGGGGTCATGCCTAAAGGTGTGCGTGTTTACACCTATTTCTCATTCCTAATATCGTTCTGCGTGCGTCCAATAGTTGGTAACGACATGAAGATAAAGGGGGTTAGCTATAGTGATCCGCCTAGATTTGCGAAACGCAACACTCATGAGCATTACGTCAGTCAAGGAGACCGACTTTACCATAACCGTATTGCGAAGATGATGATGGATTGTGATGGTGTATCTGACATCACTGAGCGTATTGAAAAGTACTTTGATTTCTTCTGCGTAGATGAAGTTCAAGATTTCGCAGCTAATGACTTCAACTTGCTTTGTCAGTTGTCGAAAATGGATGTGGAGGTATTATTCGTTGGTGACTTTTTCCAACATACTTTTGATACTAGCCGAGATGGTAATATTCAAAAAAGTCTACATAGCAACTATGAAGCATATCTTCCCAAGCTCAAAGATTCAGGATACACAATCGACTTAGATACACTCTCCCACAGTTATAGATGTAGCCCTACAGTTTGCAGATTTGTTACCGAGCAAATTGGCATCACAATAGGCTCCCATCGGCAAGATGAGGTCAATATTGCCCTAATTGATGATACTGAACATATTGAGAGGTTATTCTCCGACGATTCCATCGTTAAATTATTTTTTAAAGAAAGCTACAAGTACGTTGGAAGGACTGACAATTGGGGAAATACAAAAGGCTTGGATGATTTCGCGGACATCTGCATAGTTCTAAATCCGACAACATTCACAGCCTATACAAAAGGACGATTGACTACTTTGGCACCATCGACGTTAAATAAGTTATACGTAGCTTGTACAAGAGCTAAAGGTAATGTGTATTTTGTCTCACAACGTTTGTTAGACGAGTACAAATGTTAAACCAGCCCTGTCTTTTGACCTAAAGGCTAAGTTAGCGTTTTGTACCTAACTTAGTTTTGTCCAGAAACGAGCTAGCGTTCGTGGCTAGCCCAGATCGCGGCTAGCTCATTTTTGCCCTTTTCTTCCCAGAGTGAAATTCATTCATAAGCTCTGAATATTCGTTTCCTTTCTAAAATTATTCGCTATTTTGCAATCTAAAACCCCTTTTTGTCTTTCTTTAAGGTGTTGATTTTTAATTGAATTATGATAAAAGAATTACATCATGGCCGGATGCAAAACGGCATTTAGTCGTCGAATAAGCCTCAGGTATCAAGGAGGATGAATGAATCGTAGAGAAAACAAATGTCTCATAGCATCTTCAGGGTGTTGTTTTTTAGCCGCATTGGCTCATTTGGGATGTATTGTATTTGGAGCTGATTGGTATCGACTGTTAGGGGCCGGAGAAGCGATGGCACAAATTGCGGAGCAAGGACTTTGGTACCCTACACTTATCACGCTTACAATAGCAGCAGCTTTGTGTGTCTGGGGTACTTTTGCCTTAGCAGTAGCTGGCGTAATAAGGAAACTTCCATTTACGCGCTCCATTTTAGTTGTGATTACCAGTGTTTTTCTCCTGAGAGCCTTCTCCTTTTTTGCACTAATGCCAATGTTTCCAGATAATTCCTTGACTTTTTGGCTGGTAAGTTCAGGTATCTGTTTGTTTATACGCAGTTTGTTTGCAGTCGGTACAAAACAAGAGTGGTCGAGGCTAACTCAGGCAAATGCCTAACAAACCGCTCAGACATGATTTAATCCTAAGATAGCTCTTAGCCATCTTATAAGTCCTACATACTCTTATGGTGTTTTGTTAGCTCAATACACCAACAAATTGGTTATCAATAGTAAGACATTTTGTGCCGTGATTCTCAATAACATATTTTACATAAGTTAAGCGTTATTAATTGCTAACAGTGAGTCAAACAGATACCCCAAAAGAGAGTACTATGACTGCATTACCTTGCTGAGGGTATTTCTTACCTTGAATGATAGTTAATAAACTCAATATGAATCTCAAACGTTATAATATTACCAATATCTGTTTATTTATTTCCTGCGTTATTATCTGGTCAACGTCGTGGTTGGCTATAACAACACAGATCTCTAACACGGCCCCAGCCGTGTCTTTATTCTGGCGGTTCTTTCTTGCTTTTATTACTTTGTGTATTGTCGATTTCTTTCACTCTTCTCAGAAAATCAATAGCAAACGAGCATTGTTCGAGTCAGCATTGATTGGCATCAGTTATTATTTTTTAGGAATCTGGCTAACGTATGAAGCAACCTATTATATCCCTAGTGCATTCTTGGCATGCTTAAGTACCACAGCGATTTTCTTCACACTTTTAATAAAAAAGATTTTTTGGCAACAACCACTTCTCAAGGTGATGATATTAGGTGCACTCATTTCAACTACTGGGCTAACAATATTCTTTTTTGACCAGCTCTCATCGCAAGAGGGGGCAAGCAAAGGTGTCGCACTTGCTCTATTAAGTTTCTTTTTAATTGCTGTAGGCTCAGTAGTCACTGAACGGGTTAATAAAAAATATCAACTGTCATCGATTAAGATTAATAAAATCGCGATTTTTACTGCTTGTATTGCTTTCATGATTACTTGCGTATTTCAGAATCAGTCCCTATCAGTCCCGTTGTCAGCTGAGTTCCTGCTTCCATTATTCTACTTGGGTATAGTCTGTTCAGCGCTAGCTTTTGTCTTGTTTACTAGTATGGTCTCGAGAATGGGGACTGAATACGCTCAATATGTTGTGTTTATTTACCCACTTGTGGCAACTTATATCGCGTATGCTGTAGGAGAAATCAGTCTAAGTCTTAATATGGTGCTAGGAAGTGTTCTCGTCATCATTGGATTTGCGGTTGGAATGCATAAGAAACCAAGTAATTCACCCCAGCAGCAAAAAAGAGAGCTTGGTGAAGCGAAAAGCCCAAGCTGAATATAGAAAAAGCAACGCCTCTATTGGGCGTTGCTTTTGTTCCACTCATTGATATTTCGCCACCCCAGACATAAAGTTGATGATGATTTCACAAGCAACTTGGCTTGTCATTGACTGATTATCAAGCGGTGGACTAACTTCTGTGATGTCCATACCTGCAAAAGAGAAGCTCTCGGCTAACTCAAATATTGTGTCACTCACTTCCCAAGGCATTAAACCAGAAGGATTGGGCACACTAGTTCCTGGTGCCACAGACTGATCAAACACATCTATATCGACCGAAAAGTAAATTGCATCCACTTTCCCATCAAAATGTTGAATAATTTTTTTGAGTAGCTCTCCCCTTCCCTTGCTTCGAATTTCATAGGGTGTAACAACAAGTACACCTCTATGCTCAAGATCTCGTAGATATTGTTCAGAATAGATATTGGCATTAATTCCTATTTGTGCAACGGCTTGATAATCGATGATATCTTCGAGCGTTTTTACCCAGTGGCCTGAGTGCTCTTTCCCTTTAACGGGCTCTCGACAATCAAGATGTGCGTCAAATACAACAAGTCCGACTCTATGATTATATTTGTGTAGAATTGCGCGAAATATTGGGTCTGTGATTGAATGATCTCCGCCGAGTATAATAGGCGTAACATGAGATGGAGCAGACAAGACTGCCTCTTCAATATTTCCATGTGAGCACACAATATCATTCGATATGTCCACAGTACCCAGATTTTCTAAAAGATAGCTAGAGAAGTCGACTCGTTTATCGATACAATACGTCGAATACCCGTCCAGTTGTTCTAAAATGGCCTTTGGTCCAAATCGAGTTCCTGGCCGGTAACTGACGCAGTAATCAAAAGGAATACTCAAAAATCCAAAAACACGTCCTTCTGTTGATGGTTGGTTGAGCCATAAATCTTTTATCCATGTCACTGTAGCATCTTGTACTACACAGTTGCTTGTCGAATCTAACATAGTTACCTCAAAGAAAATTTCAATTGACCAGCAGCATTTTTTGCAATTTGATAGGCATCCTCAGCACTGTCACCCTGTGTGATAACTAACGCAAGAATGTCCCCGTTGTTGCCAATGCCATCAATCGGATCTCCCGCTAATTTTCTTGGTACAACATGATGCACGCCCTGAATTTCAAATAACTCACCGAGATTATCGAAAGAATGAAATATCCCGTTTTCTTGGGTTGTGACTGCCACCCAACCTGTACCTCTTTGTAGAGACTCAGGTAAAGATTCGAACGTATCCATAGCCACATCAACTACTAAATGAGCGGGATTATAGCCAAGAGCCAGAGGCATTGCGTGGCTGCCAAAGTTGTCACCTATGAGTCGAGGATTCACTTCCAAAATCTTCACTTGGCCATTCACAACCCGACATTCGGTATGAATAACACCGCAATCAATATTTAAACAATCCAAGGCGCGAAAAACCTGTTCATGAAGCTGATTTGCATACTCTCCTTGAAATGGGAACATTACCCCTACTTCAGCAAAACCTTCATCCGGGTTCGGCTGATTTTCTTTGTAAGTTACACCCAGAAGGTATCTTTGAGTACCTACCCCTTGCACGGACTCCACACTGAACTCTTGCCCAACTAAGTACTCTTCAAGGAGGACTTGATCAACCAATTGATAATCTGAAAGCTGTCCTTTTAGTTGATTAAAAGACTCAAAATAGTCGCTCAGATCTTCAACACTATGGATAAGTTTAACGAGAATGGAATCATTTCCGTTACTCAACTTGGCAACAAAAGGAAAGCCCTTGTCATCGGCAAATTCTACCGCATCATCGAAACAGTCAACCACTTTGAAATACGGATTGACGTCTGGATAAGCCTTCTCCAGAGTTTGACGCATTAAATGCTTGTGCCTAACACCGTTTGCAGCGTCGTATGACATGGATGGCAAGTGCAACAACTGGGCTGCAAAACAAGCTTGCGGAACATGGAGATCTGAGGTCGTTGTTATACCATTAATCGGGTGTGTTTCGTTCAAGCTTAATATTGCATCCCGTATGGCGTGCTCTTCATGAGTGTTACAAATAATAATTTTATTTGCATAGCTTATAATTTCTGGCGAATACAAATGACGGCTCTTTGTTAGCAATGTTATAAAATAGCCCTGCTCTTTGGCATATTTAAAACTAGCTTCCCCTGCACCGGAGGGAGAAGATTCTATAAATGTTATATGCATTATCTTTACCTATAACGAATTACTATAATCGGACATCTTTTGGGATTGTGCTCTGCTGCTCAACTTGCCTAATCGGAAACATTGAACACTGCAATTTGCTGGCTTTCACGCCATTGTTCAGGAATATCTTTAAGCTTTCTGTCTATTCCCTTAGACTCGACACCTTTCCATACTCTCTCTCGAACAAGGCAGTATCCATCTTGAGGGTGTTTTCGAATCGCTTTTGCCAACCTTGAATCCCACACTTCCTCCAGGGTCTGCTTGCCTATCGAACCTAGCGGTCGTCCCAAGCCATTACAGTCGTATACTTCACCATACAAGTTAACAAACAGGCCAAGGTTAACCTGACGACATTTATAACCACCAGCCATCGGCCGACTCATATCGTATACCAATCCATACTCTTGATTATCAATATTCCTTATCATATTCAGCAGCTCATCTGAACGCTTCCACTCCTCTTGTCTTGTTCTTTTGTCCGCCATTCCTTCGGGAATCAAAGTGCTTATATAGTGATGAATATTGTTATCTCGGCACCAACGATGTGTTTCTGCTATATCTTCATCTTTATGGCGTCGACTTACCACCATATCGATTGCTATTCGAGTCGGAATTGATTTATTGAATCCTCTAGTAATGAGCTTTTCCAGTACGACTTTAGCCTTATCGGTATACCCCTTTACACCAACCAACTTATCATTTACTTTCGATTCAAATGTAGTGAACTTTAAGAAAATGGAAGCATTCAGATCATAAAGTCTGTCGATGGATTCATCATCAAGCAATGCACCATGTGTAAATATCACTGGTGTCATATCGAGTGAATGAATATATTCCAAAATTTCCCAAAAACTGGGGTCTAAACTTGGCTCTCCAGCACCTGGAATTTCAACTGTTTTGGCTCCGAGTTTATATGCCTGGTATATTACCGATTTTCTTTGTTCTGTTGTCAGAGGATTGCGGTCTTTGTCATCGAACCTATCTGGTGTTCTATCACAGTAATAACACTTTAAGTCACATTCGTTTGTTAAATCCAAGTCTAAATGAAGTAACCTGTTCTCCTTCATACTTTTGTCCGTTAAGAGCGCATCATAGTCTGTACCGGCAAGCCAAAGATTCTCAATTCTTTCTTTCGCTGCGGTTAAATGTTTTTTCTCATATTCCATCATATCGGCAATAGCTCATTGTTTATGATTTGAAATGCCACATATAAAACGTCAAAAGTGGCACGCGCATATACTATCTTTCAGAATTTCTTGAACTTTGTGTTTATAGATTTAAATCATAACTGTACAATTTTTAATATTATCTTTAGTGCTTCCAATATTTATATTTATCAATTTTTAAATAGGTTTCCTACAAGTCGATTTAGGGCTTTGTTTATACTACTGACTATTTAAGAAATTCAGGATTACTCCTAATTTAAAAGCCATACAAAAAAAGTGGTTATAAGATTAAATTTAGAATCAATAGAAAACAATATGCATAATGTTTTTTTGTGATGAGGTTCTGTTAATCCATTTAAACTTCTAGGCAAAATAGTAAAGACAATGAAAATAGTTGTGCATGGAGAAATTTAAGGCGTGTTAGTACATATTAATGCAGGCTTAATCTTTCCTGTACCTTCGACATACAGTCGTATCAAGCTTTGTTAAACGCTTTACAAGTGAATCACCTATATCATCAGACAAACCTACAAGCCTGAATAAATCAGTGGTTTGGACAAGGTAACGAAACTTGGCCGTTTGGCTGAGTAAAATAAGAATCGTGATGGGACGTTCCTACGGAGAAGGTTCAGGTCTTTCGTTTCGCCCTAACAAAGTTAATCGGAACGCCCAACATTCATCAGAAACCGTAATGTTGAGCTGCACAAATCCTTCACAGGTGGAATTGTCAAAATAAAAGCTTGGCCACAAACAGCCAAGCTTTTATTTATGCGTCGATGTTATGAAAAGTGAATATTACAAAAAGTGGATGGTCGCATTCAAAGAGAAATTAGTAATATCATCTTCTTTCAGACCAAATACATTGTAACTTGCACCAAAAGAAATCGGTACAGGTCCAGGGGCAAAGTACTCGGCACCGACACCATAGGTCACATCGACCTCATCTTCATCAAAGCTACCATCGGCTTTCAGATTGTACGAATGCACACCCGCCTTTCCGTACACATGAAGGGGACCGAAATCAATGCTTGGCTTTACAGCAAAATAAATAGCGCTACCCGTTAGGTTAGTTTTAATGCCATTGTAGTCAACGCGATCGAACTTACCGAGATCTTGATAACCCGCTTCAATGCCGATAAAAGGCAACAGGCCCGTTCCGACATGAACATTATAAGAAGTCGTCGACTCTCCGTTTAAGTCTGTTTGTCCAACGCTAGCCCCGCCGTAAATCAACGAGTCTGCCGATACCGCTGCTGAAGCACTTAGCAATGCCAGCGCTAATAGTGATTTTTTCATAGTTAGCCTTCTCTATTATCCTTGACAGAAACTGCTGCGGCAATCCTCTGCCTTCCCAGTCAAAAACTTTACTCTGTACTACAACTAAGCAATTTACATACCTAAAACGCTAGTGAGCACTTATTCTCGCTAGCACTCACTGATCGCATTCTTGACTCTTTTATCCGATACCGGATATGGCGTGCCTAACTGCTGAGCAAAATAGCTCACGCGAAGCTCTTCAATCATCCAGCGAATTTGCTTCACCTTCTCAGGCACCATTACCCCTTTAGGAACCTTATTTAATAGTTCCTTGTATTCATCTGCAACAGACTCAATCTTAAGCATATGTAAGCGATCTTTGTTTGGATCGATTGGCAATTTCTCCATACGCTTCTCGATCGCCTGCATGTAACGAAGAATATCGGGTAACCGCTTCCAACCGCATTCTGTCGCAAAGCCTTTGAATATAAGCCCTTCTATTTGCGTTTTTATATCAGATAAGGCGAATGCCATGGAGAAATCAATTTTCCCTTTCAACTTTTTGTTAATATTGAAGGCAGTCGTCAAAATTACTTCCACTTGTTTAGCAATCTCAACAACGGTATCGCCAAGTTCAGCACGGACATGCTCTTTGAGTTTTTCAAACGCCTCAGACTGCCAAACCAGACCACCTTGCTCTTCAATTAACTTATCAACACCACAAGCGATACAATCATCAATCAAGTCCAAGACTTTTCCATAAGGGTTGAAATAAAGTCCCAGCTTGGATTTGTTCGGCAAGTTGCTGTGCAGATATTTAATCGGTGACGGTACGTTGAGTAAAACAAGTTTACGCTGCCCAGCTTGCATCGCTAAATGTTGCTCATCAGCGGTTTCAAACAACTTAATTTCAACGCTGTCTTTTGCATCAACAATCGCAGGAAAGGCTTTAACGTCATAGCCACCACGCTTTTGTTGGTAGACTTTAGGCAGTTCCCCAAAGCTCCAAGTCTTTAGATCTCTTTGCTCAATATCATCGTCAGCCACTTTTGACAGTGTCTCCTGAACCTTGTCTTTTAGGCTCTCTTTCAAAAGGTAGAGATCGCGATTTTCTTTGAGCTTACGGTTTCTATGGTCAACAGCACGAAATGTAACCTTAAGATGATCGGGGACCTGTTCAAGGTTCCAGTCTTCACGCAGCACTTCAACACCTGTCATACGGCGTAACTCTTTTTCTAGCGAGTCCAAAAGCGGGCTTTCCATTGCAATGGCTCGGGCGAGAAACGCATCGGCGTAGTTTGGCGCTGGAACAAAGTTCTTACGTAAGGTTTTTGGCAGCGCCTTAATAAGGCTGACTACCAATTCATGTCTTAAGCCCGGAATTTGCCAATCAAAACCAGCAGGTTCAACTTGGTTAAGAACAGGCAGAGGCAGATGAACTGTGACACCATCATTATCCTCGCCCGGTTCAAATTGATAGCTGAGCTTGAGTTTTAACCCATTCTGATACCAAAAATTAGGGTAATCCAATTCCGTTACATGGCTGGCATCTCCCTTGAGCAACATCTCTTTTTCAAAATTCAGCAGCTCACTATCGGTCTGCGACGCCTTCTTCCACCAAGAATCAAAGTGCTTTCCAGAAACGACCTCTGTCCCGATACGCTGATCATAAAAGTCGAATAGCTCATCATCATCAACCAATATATCACGCCGACGAGATTTATGTTCTAGCTGCTCCACTTCCTGTAATAACTTGCGATTAGTCTTAAAAAAAGCGTGCTTGGTTTCCCATTCACCTTCAACCAAGGCACTGCGAATAAACAACTCTCGGCTAACGCTTGGGTCAATGCTGCCGTAATTGACTAATCGCTTGGGCACAATTGGCACACCGTAGAGCATGACTTTTTCATGTGCCATTACTGCTGCTCGTTTCTTCGACCAATGGGGCTCGCTGTAACTTCTTTTAATTAAGTGTTTAGCCAGTGGCTCAATCCATTCTGGTTGCACTTTAGCAATGATACGGCCCCATAGTTTGGAGGTTTCGACCAATTCCGCCGACACTATCCATTTGGGCTGCTTTTTAAATAACCCCGAAGCAGGAAAGATATGAAAACGCGCATTACGTGCACCTTGATACTCATTCTTCTCCTGATCTTTAACACCAATATGGGATAAAAGGCCGACAAGAATCGCACTGTGAACACTTTGATAACTGCTCGGCTCTTCATTGAGCTTGTACTCCATCTCTCGCATTGATTGATGGATTTGAAAGTAAACGTCCTGCCACTCTCTGACTCTGAGGTAGTTCAGGTAATCTTGCTTGCACTGCTTGCGAAATTGATTTCCCGACAGCGATTTTTGCTGCTTTTGTACGTAATCCCAAAGATTGACAAAGGTTAGAAAGTCAGACTCTTCGTGGAAGAAGCGTTTGTGTTTATCATCCGACGATTGCTGTTTATCGCTTGGTCTTTCTCTTGGATCCTGAATGGATAGCGCCGCCGCAATAATCATCACCTCTTTCAGGGCACCATATTTTGGCGCTTCAAGTACCATCCGCGCCAAACGAGGATCAATGGGTATCCGTGCAAGTTGCTTACCGATTGAGGTAAGACGTTTTTTGGCGTCCTTGGCACTTTCATTAATAGCACCAAGCTCTTCTAACAAACGCACACCGTCTTGGATATTGCGTTTATCTGGAGCCTCAACAAATGGAAAAGCTTGAATATCGCCAAGACCCAGTGCCGTCATCTGCAAAATAACCGACGCTAGGTTGGTTCGCAGTATTTCAGGATCAGTAAACTCAGGACGAGATTCAAAGTCTTGTTCAGAGTAAAGGCGGATACATATCCCCTCTTCAACACGGCCACAACGACCTTTACGCTGATTCGCACTTGCTTGCGATATAGGCTCGATGGGAAGTCTTTGCACCTTGGTTCGATAGCTATATCGACTGATTCGAGCTGTTCCAGGATCAATAACATATTTGATACCCGGAACCGTTAAAGAGGTTTCGGCCACGTTAGTGGCTAATACGATTCGCCGCCCTGCATGAGGCTGAAAAATCTTATTCTGTTCGCCTGCAGAAAGGCGAGCATAGAGGGGAACAATTTCCGTACTCTTTAAATTCCGTTTACTCAGAGCATCGGCAGTATCACGGATCTCGCGTTCCCCATTCATGAAAATGAGAATATCGCCTAGCCCTTCATCGCATAGCTCATCTACCGCCTCGAAGATGCCTTCTAGCTGGTCTCGATCAACATCATCGTCTCCACTCAGTGGACGGTATCGAGTTTCAACAGGATAAGTTCGGCCCGAGACTTCAATAATCGGCGCATCGTCGAAGTGTTTTGAAAAACGCTGCGGATCAATCGTCGCCGATGTGATAATGACTTTTAAATCAGGGCGACGAGGCAAGAGCTCTTTGAGATAACCTAGAATAAAATCGATATTGAGGCTTCGTTCGTGCGCTTCATCAATAATGATGGTGTCATACTGATTTAAAAAACGGTCGTGCTGAATTTCAGCAAGCAAAATACCGTCTGTCATCAGTTTGATCTGAGTTTGGTCTGAGATTTGATCGTTAAATCGAACTTTATAGCCGACAAAATCACCCAACTTAGTGCCCATTTCCTCAGCGATTCTGCTCGCCACAGACCTTGCTGCCAGGCGTCTGGGCTGAGTATGACCAATCAAGCCATATTGCCCTCGTCCAAGTTCAGCGCAAATCTTAGGCAACTGAGTGGTTTTACCTGAGCCGGTTTCCCCAGCAACAATCACAACTTGATTGTCTTGTATTGCCTGAGCGATGTTGTCCCGTTTCTGGCTAACCGGTAATATCTCTGGATAGTCGATGTTAGGTTTGAAGCTCGCTCTTTGCTCTGCTTCCATTATTGACTTAGCAATATCCAATGCAATTTCATCAAACACAGCATGACGTGGCTGCTCTTTTTTTATTTTACTCGCACCAGAGATACGCTTACTAAGGCGAAACCTATCTCTTAACATGCATTGATTCAAAGCGCTGCGCAAAGAAGAGGGTGTATTGGCTTGTACTGTGTGCTCTGCGGTAGGGCGTGTTTTGGGCTGTGACGATGTCAAAGCGTTACCTATTCTTTTTACTCCATAAAACTGAGCACATGGTACCACAACGGACAATAAAAATACCCCAAACCAATGGGATTAAAGAGACAATAAGATTGGCTTACCTATAACGTTTAGGATCAGAACTCAAATTGAAAATAAATCGTGTTGTAATTACTTCCACCCTTGATTCGGCCATACTGGGACGCTTGCTCAAATATTGCGCTTCTGTGATGAAGTGAATACCCAAACCACACTTTGTTGAGCTCAGAATAACCGACCAGATCTCCTAGATTCACATCAAGTGATAAATCCAAGTAATTGAGGAGATTACTGGCGTTGTAGCCTTTTTCATCCATTTCTGTCTGCTCTATGTAGGTAATGCTATCAATAAAAGACATACCTTCAGCAAAACCCAGCCGCCATTTAAAAGGCCATTCAATCGTGTAATAAAATTTAATCGCCGCAATATATTCTGTACTGGCAGATTGCACTTCAGAAGACCAATGGTGAGCAATACCTGGTGTGAAATACACATCGATCGGTACGCCGAACAAATTATCTGTTAGCGGGTGACCATAAAACACAGAACTCATTTGGTTGTTATATTGATCAGATTGAGTGTCTAGCGTGAGTATTTCACCTATGTTTGACGGCGTAGCCCAGCCATGAGCCAAGCGTATGTACTTAGAGTTGCTTAGTGGTTCTGTCGAGTCATGAAACTTATTATTAAATATACCAAAGCCAACAAACACCTCACCCTGATATCTGTCGTCAACCGTCGAAGAGTCGTAAGCGTTGCTGTCAAGACGACGAACACTGGTTGAGCCCAACAAATAGAGGTTTGAGTACAAGTGATAACGGGCATCAACCCCTATTCTAAAATCGATACCTGCGCCGAGTTTTTCATCCTCTGAAGCCGAAAAAGTATAATACTGAGTATTAAAGTCAGCATCTTTATACCTGAGCTCGGCAAAGGGACTCACCTGCCAATCTTGGTTCTCATACTCTCCTTTAAGGGCAAAATTGGCATGAAACCGAAACTCATCGTCTGTCATTAACTCAGTGTTGACTCGCCACGTATCGTTAAAGGCATACCCCAACTGGGCGCCAAAATCGACCGCATCACCGCCGTTGGCATTTTGGGCAGAAGCAGGAATATCAACAAACCTTAAGCGCATTAGCGCGTTAAACTCTAGAGTCTCATCTTCTGATTGCCAAAGATAAACACCACCTTGTAATCCATCAATAAATACCTGCTGATTATCAAAGTACATCATGGGAACAAAGGAGCCGACAGCTTGGTCATTATCAGGCGTCACAAAAGGAATCGATGCCGAGCGGTAAACCGCAGCAATGCCCCAAGTTTGATCTTGTGCAAAAGAAAAGCTGGTAGGAGTTGTTATTAAAATCATCAGCGCTGAATATGTCTGTATGCCGTTCATTTTTATGCCTTAAAATTACAGAGCAGACGAAATTGTACAAAGCTGATAAAACTAAATGCGTTTTTACTTATCGCTTAATACAATTCACCATTACTATAAGAGTATACCTTTACTTAAAATTGAAAAAATCGTGAAAGCTTCAGACTTAAAGAAAATTATCGACTCACTCGATGAGACTCAAGACCCAGAGCTGGTAACTGGCGATATATGGCTGCCAGAGCGTTTGGTTAGCACTCAGCTTGACCAAGAAATGTTATTCCTTGAATTCGACAATGCTCCAGAAGAAATGCAAGGCGATGAGGAAGGACGCGGCTTTGTTGAGCATGAGATTGATATGATTCGTCAAAGATTTGAGCACATTATCGATGAAAGTTCCGATACAAAAACTAAAGCAGATGCTATGCTGGCCCTATTTCTTATGGGCCATGAAATGTCGAGCTCTGAAATCATAGAGATCCTAGAAGACCCAGAAGTACCTAAGGACCCAACAGATATTTAATGAAGACAGAAC
Source organism: Vibrio tetraodonis (assembly GCF_003350295.1). GTDB lineage: Bacteria > Pseudomonadota > Gammaproteobacteria > Enterobacterales > Vibrionaceae > Vibrio > Vibrio tetraodonis. Next base: position 177,922 of record NZ_QLYY01000006.1, on the reverse strand, counting down.
ATGAACTCCCTTTTCTATTGGCTGGCCCAATCTTAAGAAAGTCCTCCGCCAAGGGTTTGGTTTTTTGGCTTGTGACTAGCGAACCACTGCAAGGACAGTTTTCACTCAATCATGAACCCGATCGTGGTGTTATTTTTGAACAGTCGCTTGAACAATGCCATCAAATTAAGGTTGGAGAGCATTGCTATGTCACTCTGGCTCATTTCGAGCACCACTTTCCAACCAATGTTGCGCTAAGTTACGAGTTCCTTACTCAAAATGGCCCACTCAGTCAGTTATATCCGCATTTACTGCATGATAATGAGCAAGCACTGACTTTTAAGATTTCCACTAAAGCGGACTACGTTTTACACGGCTCATGTCGTAACCCGGATCATCCCAGTAAAGATGCTCTGGTCGCTATGGATACTAAGCTCGCATCGCAACCTTTGGGCGAGAGAGCCGATATGCTGATGATGAGTGGTGATCAGATATACGCAGACCACGTATCAGGCCCTTTGCTTGACGCCATACTTCAGACTATCGAGTTATTAGGATTACCCGACGAAACCTTTCCTGACGGACCACTCAGCTCTGCCAAAGATTTATATTTACACCCAGATAGCTTTTATGGGCGAGATAGCATACTTCCTCACCACTTTGGCGAAGAGACTTGGATCCGCAAATTCTTACCCAAACGGCATATTCCCATATTCAGCGCGCGTGAAAGTGAAAACCACCTCATCACATTTGCTGAATACTTTGCCATGTATTTGCTAGTCTGGTCCCCTACTCTGTGGCCATGCATCAATCGAGATCGCCTCAGCGACCAAGCCTTTACCCCCAATGGCAAAACGATTTCTGAACATTATCAGCAAAAATGGCAAGGCGAATACGAGAGACTGGGGGCTTTTATCGAAGGACTGCCTAAAATCCAACGACTTTTTGCTCATATTCCCACCTATATGATTTTCGATGATCACGATATAACCGATGACTGGAATCTTACTATAGGATGGGAGCAAGCGGCCTACACTAACCCGTTTTCGCATCAAATCATTGGTAATGCCCTGATTGCTTATTGGCTTTGTCAAGGTTGGGGGAACGAGCCTGATAACTTCAATCAGGAATTTTTATCTCTTGCTCTCGGGTATTTCAAACAGCCGACTGAGCAACACCATAGAGATCTTATCCGCTACTTATACAGTTTTGAACGCTGGCATTACACAATTAATACCTCACCTAAAGTGGTGGTACTTGATACTCGTACTCGTCGCTGGCGCTCTGAGTCCAAGATGAACAAGCCCTCTGGCTTAATGGATTGGGAAGCCCTTATCGAGTTTCAACAAGAGTTGATGTACCAAGATAAAGTCATTGTGGTCTCTGCTGCCCCTATTTTTGGCGTTAAATTCATAGAAGCTTTACAAAAAAGCATGACCATGATGGGCCAACCCTTAGTGATTGATGCAGAAAACTGGATGGCGCACAGAGGCAGTGCCAATACCCTACTAAGTATTTTTACTCACACCAAAACGCCGAGCAATTTCGTTATCCTCTCCGGTGATGTGCATTACTCTTTCGCTTATGATGTTAAGCTTCGTTTTCGTCGCTCTAGCCCCAACATTTATCAAATTACTTCGAGTGGCTTTAAGAACCAGTTTCCAGAGCCCTTACTTGGATGTTGTGATCATATAGACAGAGTGCTCTACTCACCTAGCTCACCATTAAACTTCTTTACCAAGCGTAAACGGCTCAAAGTTAAAAAACGCCAACCAAATATTGATGGGTCTCGATATCTAGTCAATGCCAGTACGGTTGGGGAGTTAAAGCTTGATGAGCATGGTAAGCCCAAACGCATCTCGATATTGACTGGTGAAGGCAATGAAATCGACTTTCCGCCACTGGATGAAAAGTCATCTTTTTGTCAAAGCACTTGTGCTCATCGAGAATAATCACTATCTATAGAAATAACACAGAATTTCGAGGCAGATAACATGTTGAATTCCATATCGGCGCTTTTTAAGCAGTTAGTCGAGGGAAATGACCTCAGCAAACATGACAGTGCGGACCCAAATCTAGCAATGGCATGCTTGCTGTGTGAAGTTGCCAATGCTGACCATAAAACGGATGAGGCGGAAACTCAGGCTAAAAATACCTTACTTGCTCGTTTGCTGGATACGAGTAGTGAAGAGGCCGCAGAACTTATAGCACGTGCGCAAGCTAAAAGCCGTCAATCCGCATCACTCTACGAATTTACTTCTCAGCTGAGGGAATTAAGCCAAGCAGCACGTTTTGATCTGATTAAATCGATGTGGGAAGTCGCCAATGCCGATGGTGAAATAGACCCGCTAGAAGACGCCGTCATTCGCAAAACTGCTGAGCTTATTTATGTCGACCACAGCGAATTTATTCGCGCAAAACTGCAAGTCCTAGAAAACCAAAAGCCCTCACCCAAAAACTAACAAAACTCAATGAACCCCAAATGCTGGCTTTGGGGTTCAATAGACAAGTCAAAATCAGTAAGCACTTTCTCGCTCAAGCAACATAAAACCATCCATCTCTGAGCTGATTTCAAGGTAGTGCTCCTGCTCATATTTATTGAGTAGTGCGAGAATCGCCGCCATGCTCTCAGGAGTCACTTCACCACTGATTAACCAGGGTGTAAAGTGCGTTTGAAATGCTTTAATCACATCGGTTTTGTTCTCATCCGTTACTTGGAGATATCCGTAATACTCGATAGCTCTATAGAAAATGTCCGGATTGACAGGTTGGGATACAAGCTTGCTGTATTCTCTCAAGTAATCATCACTGTTATACCATGCCCCATAACCTTTGCTGTAGACGTACTGCCAAGGAAACTTAGGTCCAGGATCGCTTTTTCTCGTTGGCGCAATATCCTGATGAGCGACAACGTTTACAGGCTGAATATCAGGATAAGTCTGATAAATTTTATCCAGCACCTTAATCAAATTTTCTATCAATTTTGGTGGGTAATCAGGATACAAACACGTCATGGTCTGAGTCGGGGTTCCTGGATTTTCCAAACGATGACAATCCACCTCGTAGACTAATTCAATGCCGACTGACGTGTCATTAAGACCACTCCTTCCGCGCCAAAAACTTTTCCCTGCGTGCCATGCGCGCTGGTTAAGTTCAGCAAGCTGATAGATGCTTTTTTCAGTGACCACAAAGTGGGCGCTGACATTGGCTTCAGGGCTACTAAAAAGCTTGAGCGTTTTTTCTTCTGTCTCTTGGGTGTAATGGATAACAATAGACTGAACCCTATCATTTTTATTCGGTGTCTCCAAACTAACAAATGATGAGCAAGCAGACACACTCATCAGGCCCGTTAGGCAAGCCGTTCTCGTTATTAGTTTACGCATTGATTTTTTTGCCATCATTTCTTTTTACTCATCGGGCCAGGTTCATTCACCCATCTATGAATTACAACCCTTACTTATAGTCGATTCGCCTATCAAACTCTATAAAAAGTATAAATATCATTAAACAAATCAACACACATTCTCTTAGAGATTAACTTTGCATCAAATAACAGTAAAATACGATTTTTCACTACCCGTTGATTACCCTTCCTGTTACCGTAAAACCAATATTAGTCACTTTTGGTAGTATGAAATGGATAAAAAGTCTCTGAATGTAGCCATCGTGGGAGCGGGTCTCAATGGGCTTGCCTTAGCCCTATCTCTGCGTATGTTTGGTATTGAGGCTAGCGTTTATGAAAAGTCTGATAAACCGCGCATTGATGGGACTGGTATCATCATGTGGCCGGAAGGTATGCAAGTTCTTGCTTCACTAACCGACGCCGCCAAAGTAAAGCGCATTGGTAATACGGTCGATCTTCTCACTACCGCGACGTTTAATGCTGAAGTGCTAAACCAGCTTTCAATGCAACAAGTCAACGGCAAAGTAAATGCAGATGTTGGTCTATTCCACCGCCGCGACCTTTACCAGCTGTTACTCGACGCCTATGGCGAAGAGAACATAATCACAGGGCAACATTGTACCGTTGAAGATGACACCATACTTGTTAACGGTGAACCATTGGTTGCGGACGTTATTGTCGGTGTCGATGGGGTATTTTCTCAGGTAAGAAAATTTGTTGATTCTAATGTCATTCTTCGCCAACCTGGCGTGTATTGTTGCCGAGGCATGGTTGATTACCACAGTCCTTCGCTGAGCGATGAAGAATGTTATGTATTTGCTGGAATGCAATCACGCATTGTGACCTACACCTATAATCGTGAAACACAAGGCAAGTACTGGTTTGCAGCCTGCAAAATGGAATCTGGTGAAACATTAGACAAACAAAAAATACTCGAACACTTTGCTCACTACTCGCCTTATCTACTAGACATGATTGCCCAAACACCTGACGAGCAAATTATTCCCTCATCTCTGGTCGATATCGCCCCATTTGAACAATGGTCACGCGAGAATGCCGTACTGCTTGGTGATTCGTGCTGCGCCGTTTTACCCACCATGGGCATCGGCTTTAGTCTTGGTATCGAGAACGCCTTTATTCTCGCCCAAAGCTTAGCATCGAACTTTTTTGATATTCCGAAAGCGTTCGAACGTTACCAGCATAGAGCACAGAAACGCTCCCATGATTTGCAAAACATTACTCACCGCCTCAGTGAACTAACTTATACAGAGGCATTCAATCCAGAAGAAGTTGCTGAGCTCTACCAGCGCTTTACCCAAGTCAACAGTCAGTCACCGTTTTAAATAACTAAAGCACACTTGGTGGCAGCAATACACTCAAACACCCTGTGTGCTTTATTGTCTTCACATCAGACCGCTTCTTTGCTGCTAATAAAAGAACCCTATTCAGCTTAACTCGCTCACCCATAGGCCCATATATGGTTCTTTTCACCATTTATAAGCTAACTTTCTTTTTGCCTAGTGATATAGTAGTTAGTCTATTCAACTGTAAGGAAAGAGATAAATGGACAAGTTTCTAAAGCGACTGGCTAGCACACCCAACGAGGTTATGTTTGAACAGTCAATACAGGTGATCGACGAACACTTTGACTTTCACCCAGTCAGCTTTGTAAACGGAGAAACTCAAAATCAAGCGGGGCAAAACAATGGCTCTTGTAAGATCTTTGCCTTCGCACAACTGCAAGGCTTAGATGAATCATCAACCTTGGCTTGTTTCGGCGAGTTCTATCGTGACGATGTGTTAAATAATCCAAATGGCACCGATCACGCTAACATACGTAATTTTATCCAACACGGCTGGGCTGGCATTCACTTTGATGGTGTTGCATTGATTGCAAAGGAATCCATTTAAGCAAACTCAGTTAAGCCTGTGCATTATAACAAAAATCACCAGGCGCTTAATTAAAAGAAAGTCTGGTGATTAGTGAATGCTTCGAAGGTATATAATGAGCTTAAAGTCTCTGTGGCTAACGCGGGCACGGACTCTTTATCCTTTCTCAATCAGAATGAGTCGACAACCATTGAAGTCACCTTTGGTTAGCTCGAGCATATCTGATTATCTTTCGACAACCCTGAAATAATCAAGCCAAATCACTCTTTTCTACTGAATCCCAGTCAATCATGTCAAAAACTGCGACTGGTTTAGTTTGAGTCCCCGGACACTTAAGCAACTGTTCAGCATTGTCTCGCCATGTAGGCAAAACATTCTCTTGAATCCATACTTTTGCGCGCCCCAAAGCTTGCTCCCCCATTCCGAATAATGGTATTGAAGCGTCTTCGTCAGCTCTATTATTCTCATCAAAAAAAGACCCTGTCGTAGCCTCAATTATCGACTTAAGCACCGCGTAATTATCATGATTTCGACTCGCATGGTCTTTATTATCACCAAACCCAATATCGTTCAGCAGATGTTGAGTAACATAGTATGGTGAACATACTATGCCTTCATCTCTTGTGTTGTAGCCTGGTGCAATAAGGTTCTCAACATCAATATGCCTGACTATTTTATCGTCGAATGTTAGATTCTCAGGTTTAATGTCGTGGAAATAAATAGATTTGTCGTGCAAGTTTTTTAGGTCACTTAACAACGTTTTAAATGCAAGAATCTTCACAGATTTACCTTCATCGATGAGAGAGGCGACTTCCCTTCCACCATTTTGTGCAATCATGGTCGTAGGATTGACGTACTGAGCCTTACATATGGATTCGTAACCTTGCAAAGTACTATTGGCTAATTGGTTGTAGCTTCGCTGGTTAAGATTTTCATCTAATCTGTGAATATGAAGTTGAACAAATTGGTCATCTCTTCGTACAAGCTGCTTAAAGCCACCCTTTCCTCCTTTCTGGAAGTTATCTGGCGTTCGGCTAAGAAACTGGCCTTTCTGATCATAGAAATAACTTCTACTTGCTTTTGAATTAGTTAATGTCTTAATACCAAGCTCATTCCCCGCCTTAGCTTCTTTTCTTTGCTTATATGCTTTGAATGTCTCTCCAATTAAGTTAGCGGCATGTTTTTCTTGATTGATTTTGTTGAGTGAGCGAGATGCATTGGCCTCTAATTTAATATTTTTTATCGGCTTTTCTAGCTGACCATTGAATTTACGAATAAGATATCGAACGCTAGGGACATCACCCTGGTTAATAAAAACGTTAGAGCATTTTTTGATAGTTATACTTCTCGTTATGTCTTGAAATTGAGGCACTCTGGCTGCCATAGATGTCGATGTTATTTTCATACTGAGATCGTGATTAAGTTTTTGGTGACAACAATTATTACTATAAAACTATCAATGCCCACGCGACTTTTCATGAGTTTTAATGCCAATCTCTACCGCATAAATAAACGCAAATTGGAATATTTTGTCACTTTTAGAACAAATCACATCTCTAGCCAAGATCTTTCATCCTGTTTAAAACTCCGCCCTGCCGCCCATAACACACCACATAATCTTTATTTGGATAAATTCTGCTAGCCCAAAAATGACAAGTCTTTGGCGAAGGAGAAGAGAACGGTTTAGGGCACATACTTAAGAGCTCAAACAATTAGCGACAAAGGTGGGTTATATAAAGTGCTTTGGATCCTCAGATGGTTGTTATGGAACAACTTTCAATGATGACCATCTAGCTAACCAGCCTTTTGAATGTACTCGACTCCATGGGTATGCTGATTGATGACTCTAATTGAGTCGTCACCATGGCTGATCACCTCTCCTGTCGTAGCGTACTTGGGAATCGACCGCCAGTGTTCGTTGTTGTCTAATATTTCAAGTAATTCGACGCCATCTAACACTGGCATTTTTAAATCGGTCAGAATAAGGTCAAACTGGGCTTGGTCCATTTTATTTAACGCATCGGCACCATTTTGCGCGGTTGTAATCTTACACCCCAATGCAGAGAGGAGAGCGGTCAAAGATTCTCCGACCGCCACATCATCATCCACAAGCAAGAGTAAATAAATCACATAAGTATTGGTATACAAATCTACAAGACTAAACGTTTTTTGTTCGCGCTTTATTTTAAAAGCGCTGAGCATTCTTCGTAAGAAGGGCTATCTCCTCTTTGAATGCCCCATAACTGCTTTGCAGCATAATAAGAAAAGCTGGTATCTGCAGAAGCTCTCTTCTGTCTCTCATGTTTTTTTTCCACATGAATGGCTTTCATTTCTTGAGCTTGGGCACCAGATATCTTTCTTGAAGTCGCACAGATACTGGCGAGCCCTTCATAAGCATAGGCATTAACTTCTGACATATTAATGCCCGCTAGCCCGTTAGAGGTGTACAACACACTGCAAGTTACAATCAGCACCTTCAGACGCATAAACACCATTTCCACCTCGTAAGCATAATCGTCACATACAGCCATTAACTTGACGTTATTAATGGCTACCAGCGATACGTTATTAGTGCTCAATACACGACAAACACACCTATAGTGACCGAAAGATTAATAGATATAAATGTAAGTGTAGTTGCTATCTGAAAGAGCGATTAATATTTAGAAGAACAAACCGACTTAGGCGTTGGCAGGATTGAGACACAGCGTAACAAGCAGCGCTGAGAACTCAACCCTGCTTCACCCCTCAATCAATAGTGTGTATTAATTTTTGTAAGATAGTTTAAATCAAACATTAGAAGTAGGTTTTATGTTATTGATTAATATAAATAGATCAATCAGCGATTATAGCGACTCAACTTTCTTTTCACCATTTATCATTGAGGCCAAATGCGGTAAGCTAGTTTTTCGGCCATTGGGGATAGTTGAACTTGCTGACTCGATTTTCATCATATATAGTTGCGCTTTTTTGCTTCACATTTATCAGTGTCAGCGTCGCTTTTGCTTCTCAGCCCACTCAAGAAGCTTTGGTCATAGTGCCAGATAGTTCGCTTACCCATGAAATAAAATGCCCCGCCGAAAATCAAAGTCACAGCAAAACCAATGCAGCACACCACTGCTGCGCAGCCTTTTGTGCTCTAAAAGAGCCCTATCTCACTGAGCTCAAATTGACAGATACTCGTCAAAGTTCTCTCGCTTTAATCAGACCAGACAAATCAGAAAAAGCGGTGGCCCGTATACAAACCTTGTTTCGACCTCCTATTGCTTAGTTCTTAATCATTTACTCATTTATTACCGACTACAATAGTCGGAGTCATTTGTATTTATTAGGAATTATTTGATGAAAAAGTTATTTGCTTTACTTACAACCGCTATTATTTCGCTCAGTACTCAGGCAGCAAAGTTTGATGAAGGCACATATTATGAAGTGCTAAAAACAGAAAAATCAGCCACACCAAAAGTGACCGAGTTTTTCTCTTTCTACTGCCCACATTGTTACAACTTCGAACCAGTTATCAATCAAGTGAAAACTTCACTTCCCAAAGATGCGCAGTTTGAAAAGGTTCATGTCGCGTTTATGGGTAAAGACATGGCTATTCCTATGGCTAAATCCTATGCCACTATGGTAACTCTTGGGGTCGAAGATAGTATGGTACCAGCGATGTTTAAACAAATTCATCAGCTGCGCAGCGCACCAAAAAATGAAAAGGCTCTGCGACAAATCTTTCTAGATAATGGAGTAGATGCGAAAAAATTTGATGCGACTTATAACAGCTTTGTGGTTAGCTCGATGCAGAAAAACTTCGATAAGCAGTTTGAGAAAAGTACCTTAACTGGCGTTCCCGGTGTTCTGGTCAACGACAAGTACATAGTCAAATCAGAAAAAATTAAATCAATGGAAGAATACAGCCAGCTGATTAACTACCTACTGACATTGTAAAGATAACCGAAAACAAAATAAGGTCAACGTACAACCCGTTGGCCTTCATTGCTACACTTATCAAACTCTCCAGTCTTCAATACTCATATAATTAGAATCAAACCCTTGTGTCATCGAGCTAAGCTGAAACATTGAAATACCTGTCAATCTGAAACCGAATGAAAATCTGTGAGTGTTAGACAGAACACAGTGCCAAAGGCGAAATCCATCGACCTGCACATTTCCGCAATAAAATGCTCTAATATTCCAACCTTTTTTGTCCCATGAGGTATATATTCTCCCGTCCGCATCTACATAACGAAAGAAAGATTTTTGGTCTTCCGGCGTATAAACAAAATAAATTCTGACAGGTGCTAAGGACGCGCTTTCATTAGTGTGCCATGACATCATTCCATCATCAGGAGGATAAATAAATGAGCCTGAGTTTTCGATTAACTCTATATCTGGAAACGCCATGGATAGAGTAGATTCTATCAAAGACACTGCTGGATGATTAACTAGGTGGTAGAGATGGTTATGGTTGCTCAATACAACGTCTTTACTCTTCATAGCCAAGGCAGACTTCAAACAATCTTCTTGTGTGTACCAAGAGTAAGGACGCAGCTTAGGCTGTTTATTATCCACGGCATTTTTGATGATATATGGTGTATCGCCTAATTTTTTCGTAACACTTCTATTGAACTGCTTAAGTTTGTCACGGCTCCAACCTTGCATGTCCACGACCTGCACCGAGCCACGACCTCGAAGTAAGTCGACATGGATTGAATCAAATGCCACCGCCAACTCATTCATAGTCTTTGCGTCGAAATAACCCTCTCCTAAATGTAAATAATAAGGTTCCTTTTGCATCAAATCTCCCTTAGTATCAATGAGATTGTAGTAAAGAAACCCTTAAGCTAGTTGGGCTAATTGGGTCAATCTTCAGTACTAGAATCAAAGCTTGTATAAGTCATTTTAGCAGCGGCTAGCAAAGAAGATCGTTCCTTTGCATACATAGAAAACTCGTATTTCCTAATCGGAGAAAGTAGCATTGTCACTAGAAAAATTTGCAGATATTTATCATAGAGCGAGTGAACGCAAAGGTGGAAAACAACAGCTTGAATCCATGCTTTCAAGCCCACTGAGTCAGCAGCAAATCGCTAACATTGCTAATGATCGCTGGCTGGCGGCTTTCAGTATGAAGGTTTTTCAAAGTGGCATCTCATGGAGTGTGGTGAGAAAAAAGTGGCCGCATTTTGAAGAGGTTTTCTTTGGTTTTTGAGGTTGAACCTTTACTTATGCTCTCTGAAGAGCAATGGGACAAAAAAGCATCCGATAAACGTATTATTCGCCATCAGGCCAAAGTAAAATCAATCTGTGAAAATGCCCAAATGATCCATGAAGTGACACTAAAACATGGTTCATTTGGTAAGATGGTCGCCAAATGGCCAAGCGACGAAATCACTGAACTATGGCTCTTTCTTAAAAAACATGGCTGTCGACTAGGTGGTAATACTGGCCCCTACAGCCTCCGTCAAATGGGCATCGACACCTTTATTTTATCTGGCGATGTTGAATCTTATCTAAGAAGCTATCAAATTATTGAGGGCGGAAAAGACACTAAACGCTCTCTCAAAGCGATAAACCAAGCCTTTGCACAATGGCAGCAAGAGAGTGGCCGTAGTCTAACTCAAATTAGTCAGATCATCGCTTTCAGCCTTGGGGATAACCAGGTTTAACCGTATTAGGTGAGGTTAGAAAGGACTTTATCGCACAAGCGTCTGAGAGAAATTAACTCATCGGCATCGAGATTGATTTTGCACAACATATTGCTCGGGACAGATTTGGCTTGTTCTTTAAGTGCTCGACCTTGGTCAGTTAGGTTGAGTACTCGTACCCTCTCGTCTTCTTCACTTCTTCCTCTTGCGACAAAACCCTTAGCTTCTAGGCGTTTGAGTAATGGCGTTAAAGTTCCAGAATCAAGATGTAACCGACTGCCTAAATCTTTAACACTGGCCCCATCTTTCTCCCACAACAGCATCATGACCAGATATTGCGAATAGGTAAGATCTAAGCTCTCTAATAAAGGTCGATAAGCTCTGGTCACTGAGTTAGCTGCGCTATAGAGAGGAAAGCAAATCTGCTCACTTAAAAGAAGCATGGATTTATCTGAGGTCGGTTTAGGTTTGTTGGGTGTGTTCATCGTCTATTTTCATTGTGCACAACATGGTTGCATTATAACTAATTTTTGACGGCTGGTGGCAAACTTATGTGAGTTATAGCCAATAATGCCGACCAAAGTAGTCGGCATTTTTACCTTCACTCAGTTTTATGAATATTCAGCACGCAGCTTTTTAGCTGCAGACACCATGTTATTCAGTGAAGCTTCCGTTTCAGCCCAGTTTCTCGTTTTTAAACCACAATCAGGGTTTACCCATAAGCGTTTAGCTGGGATTTTCTCCGCTGCTTTGTTAATCAAGCCTTCAATCCATTCTTTACTGGGGATATTTGGAGAGTGGATATCATAAACGCCTGGGCCAATCTCATTAGGATAATTAAACTCCTCAAACGCTTTGAGTAGTTCCATATTCGACCTCGACGTTTCTATGGTTATCACATCAGCGTCCAAAGCTGCCACAGAATCAATAATTTCGTTAAATTCGGAGTAACACATATGAGTATGGATTTGGGTTTCTGAGCTTGCTCCTGCCGCAGAGATTTTAAAGGCGTCGACTGCCCAATCAAGGTATTCAGAATGGGCACGCTTTTTCAGTGGCAGACCTTCGCGAAATGCGGGTTCATCGATTTGAATAATATTGATCCCCGCCGCTTGTAAGTCTGATACTTCATCTCGAAGCGCCAGCGCTAACTGATTAGCGATCTCTTTACGGCTGATATCTTCCCTAGGGAATGTCCAACATAAAATGGTCACTGGACCAGTAAGCATGCCCTTCATTTTCTTGGACGTCAGTGACTGAGCATACTTTGACCATTCAACGGTAATTGGTTTTTCTCTTTCGATATCTGCAACCACAATCGCTGGCTTTACACATCGAGAGCCATAACTTTGCACCCAGCCAAATTGCGTAGTCTGGAAACCAGCCAAGTTTTCTGCAAAGTACTCCACCATATCATTTCGCTCAGCTTCACCATGAACCAAGACATCGAGATCCAAGGCTTCTTGACGCAGTACCGCTTCTTTTATGTGACCTTGTAACGCGACATTATAGTCCGATTCGGACAATTTCCCGGTACGATAAGCACTACGTTGTATCCGGATCTCACTCGTTTGTGGAAACGATCCTATTGTGGTCGTCGGAAACAAAGGTAAATCCAGCGCTTTACTTTGGGCAAGCGCACGCTCCTCATAAGGAGCACTTCGCCGAGCAAAAGCTTTGGTTATTTGATTAAGACGCTCTTGAACTTCTGGTTTATTAACATGCGTTGCGTCTCTACGAGACTTTACTGGCACACTGTAGCTGTGACAAGCTTCAATCGCTTGTTGGTCGCCATCAAGCGCTTTAGCTAATAGAGCCACCTCAGAGACCTTTTGTTTTGCAAAAGCAAACCAACTACGCACCTCTTCAGATAGTGCGGATTCCAAGTCAAGATCCACAGGGGAGTGAAGTAATGAGCATGAACTTGCAACCCATAGGCGATCGCCTAATTTGTTTTTGATGGGCTTTAATCGCTCTAGCTGAGCGGCAAGATCTGCGCGCCATACATTTCGGCCATTCACCACTCCAGCAGAAAGCACCCACTGCTGGGGAAGTTTAGACACAAGCTGATCGAGCTGCTTAGGAGCCGCAGAGAGATCCACGTGCAAACCATCAACATCGAGTTCCACAACGTTATCAAGTGAATCTTCTAATGAATCAAAATAGGTGGTCAAAAGTACTTTCACATCGCAACGGAGGACTTGGTAAGCAAGCTTGAATGATTTTAACCATGGTGTCTCAAGCTCTAAAGATAAAATCGGTTCGTCTATTTGAACCCACTCAACGCCTTGCGCAGCAAATTTAGACAATATGGTTTGATAAGCAGTAAGAATGCGTGGTAGCAAACTCAAACGATCGAATCCGTCCTCAACTTCCTTCCCTAAGTAGAGGTAACTTATAGGGCCAAGCAAAACAGGTTTAACCTTATGACCTGCTTTAGTTGCTTCACTCACTTCTTCAAATAGCTGAGGCCAACTGACTTCAAACGTATCTTCTTGACTAAATTCAGGAACAATATAGTGGTAATTGGTGTTAAACCATTTGGTCATATCCGAGGCTGCTGCGCCTTTCTCACCCTCTTTTTGTTGGGAGCGTCCTCGCCCAACTCGAAACAAAGTATCCAAGTCAGGAAACCCAGTTTGGTGCCGCTTTGGGACGTGGCCAAGCAGCAAGGTGGTGGTTAATACATGGTCATACCAAGCAAAGTCCCCAGCAGTGACATAACTGAGTTCAGCATCAGACTGTGTTTGCCAATTCTTATGCCTCAGTTCAGAACCTACCGCTTTTAAAGCCGCTTGATCAATGTCGCCACGCCAATACTTTTCAAGCGCAAATTTAAGTTCACGTTGCTCACCTATTCTTGGATAACCTAATATATGCGTTGTTGTCACCATCTTACTCGTCCTTTTATATTTGAAGTTTTTAAACGGGTGAGATTGTTTACAAAGCTCAATCTCATTCATCATCACCCTTGGGGTTTTGTATAGAACACCTAAAGGCGTCTAGATGGCTAAACTATCTCGTCAAAGTAGCAAAGTGACAATCTCCAATTATTCAACTTGTTTATGAAAAAAATTCATGTGTAACACAGCTCGTTCAATTCAGGGATAAACACGCAAATGCAAATAAATAGACGTCTAGATGTTTACACATCTTTTTTTAAAGCGTAGATTAGTTATATTCACACAAAACTCGCGTAACTGAAGAAAGCTAATGATAGAGTTTAAGCATCTGAAAACAATTGTAACTTTGAGAGATACAGGCTCACTCACTGCAACGGCGACAGCATTACACCTGACACAGTCAGCACTCTCTCATCAGATAAAAGATCTTGAGGCAAGACTCGGGGGACAGCTCTTTTTACGCAAAACTCGCCCAGTTAAGTTTACTTCTGAAGGCAAGATTCTACTCGACTTAGCTGACCAAATTCTGCCTCGGTTAGCCAAAGCAGAAAATGATTTGGCCGGTTTGAAAGAAGATGTCAATGGACGATTACATATGGCCATTGAATGTCATTCTTGTTTTCAATGGCTAATGCCAGCTCTTAGGGATTACCAGCAAACGTGGCCAAGCGTGACGCTAGACTTTTCATCAGGCTTTGGTTTTGAACCCCTTCCAGCATTACTCAGTGGGGAGTTGGATTTAGTCATAACTTCAGATATCCAACCCCGCTCGGAAGTCCACTACGAGCCTTTGTTCGATTTTGAAATGCGCCTTATCACCGCAGTAAATCACCCAATAGCAAATAAAAACTGTGTTCAAGCTGACGATCTAAAACAAGAAACTATGCTCTCTTATCCTGTGCAAAAGAATCGCCTTGATGTGGTCAAACACTTCCTCCAACCAGCAGGAGTAGAACCGGCTAAATGGAAACAAGCCGATAACACGTTAATGCTGGTGCAAATGGTATCCGCAGGACTTGGTGTTGCAGCCCTGCCTAACTGGGCGATTCACGAGTTTTCTCGTCAAGGGTTGATCAGCAGCTTACCGCTTGGCAAAGGGCTATGGCGCCGTTTATTCGCTGCCACTCGTCAATGTGAAAAAGATAAACGTTATTTACAGGCGTTTTACAGCACTGCAAAGCAGCAATCTAAAAACCACTTGGAAGGGATCAAACCTGTTTAGCCATAATGTATAGCGGTCTTTGGTTGGTTTATCTGTCGAACGACTTAAATTGATTAGTCAAAGGGTCATAGTGATAGCCTAAACTGTCTAACTTGTCAGTCACAGTATCGGTATCCATCTCATACATAACTATCAACTCTTCAAAGCTATTGCATTCAAGCCTTAGCTTTTCGTTAACAATACCAAGCAAGATATTGCTATCCAATCTAGCGACATTACTTAGGTCCATAACAACGCCCCAACACTACTCCTATTCCTGTAAGCTTAGCGTCAAATGGGCAAAATAAGAAATAGGCATCAGCTACAAGACAATAAACTGCTCAATGAAACTCATAGACACCAGCATAGTAATAAACGCCACCCAAAGCTGAATTTTATGCACTGTTTTCGAGAGCAAAATATGCCAACACCAGATCAGAACCGCGGTAATCATTAATGCGAAGCCACTTAGCAACATATTAGTATGTTCAGCCAATAGATTTGGATCTATCTGAGCACTTTTGGCCAGTACAACAATGCTCAATAGCATAGCTGAAACTATACCTGTAACTGGCAAGATACGGTGAAAGGCCTGTAAGCGTGTTTTAGCAATAGTGAGAAGGAGATGAGAAAATAAAGCGCCAAGCAAAAATATCTCTATGACCTTCAAGGCGGAGCCAGCAATACTGGGCTGCTCGCTAATCACTATGCCGACATAGGCAAAAGCAAGACCATTGGCGAGGTACATCAGCCAAAGAGGTCCTTGCACACGCGTTTTTTTGGTTTGAACTTGCGAGTAAAAGTACAGGATGGCGAATACCAGCATTATCGCTTCAATTTTTAGCGATGCTACCGCAAGCCATAGAAGCGCTACAACTGGTAAAACTTTATGAATTCGCCCTCTTTGCCCAGGACAAATATCCCCTTTAACCAAAATAAGAGTTAATACTAATTGGGCACCTAAAAGCATAGGAGCAAGAAGGGATAATAGTTGCTGAATCATCACTGCGAGAATCGTCGGTATAATATCTTGGTGCGAATAGTAGCAAAACTATAGTGCTTTCGGCTACTGGTGTCACCTTTAGGCAAAAGCAAAATAAAACTTTACATTTATCCTATGAACTAAAACTTCAACCTTCTCGGCACTTTGCGTAACAGGCTTGCTAGGGTAGATACACAACGAACAAGTCGCTATAATTCGCGCTCCTTGAAGTAGAGACAATAATATGTACGCTAAGACCACTCCTATTCATGAATACAAAAAATACTGGGCTGAATGCTACGGTACCGCTCCGTTTCTCCCAACAAGCCGCAAAGAAATGGATGCATTAGGATGGGATAGCTGCGACATTATTATCATTACAGGTGATGCTTACGTTGACCACCCAAGTTTTGGTATGGCGATTATCGGTCGATTGTTAGAGGCTCAAGGTTTCAGGGTTGGTATCATAGCGCAACCAGAATGGCACGACAAAGAAGCATTTACAAAGCTTGGCCAACCAAACCTATTTTTTGGCATCACTGCAGGCAATATGGACTCAATGATCAACCGCTACACGGCAGATCGAAAGTTACGTCATGATGATGCCTATACTCCAAACAATGAAGGCGGAAAGCGACCAGATCGAGCGACTCTTGTTTATTCTCAACGTTGCCGCGAAGCTTATAAAGGCGTTCCAATTGTACTTGGTGGTATTGAAGCAAGTCTGAGAAGGCTAGCTCACTATGATTACTGGTCAGATAAAGTGCGCCGTTCTATTTTGTTCGATGCCAAAGCCGATATTCTTTTATTTGGCAATGCCGAACGAGCATTAGTTGAAGTAGCCCATAGGCTCGCTGATGGTGAGGATATCGCCAGCATGACCAATATACGTGGTACAGTTGTAAACTTAGCTTCAGAGCCTGACGGCTATAAGATTATCGACTCTTCTCGGATTGAAAAACCACGTAAAGAAGCCTTTATTCCGCCCAACCCTTATGCTGTTGAAGAAAAATGTGATATCAAAGCCAAGGATAAAGACGAGCAAGCAAAGCCAATCACAATTCGCCCCTCACGTCACGATGCTGCGACAACCGCGGTACGTATCCCGAACTTCGAGAAATTGAATAACGATCGTATCCTTTATGCCCATGCAAGTCGTATTATGCATTTAGAAACCAACCCTTATTCGGGCCGTGCCTTGATACAACGTCATGGTGATCGCGAGTTGTGGGTCAATCAGGCTCCGATTCCTCTCTCTATTGAAGAAATGGATTATGTGTTTGGATTGCCTTATGCGAGAGTACCTCACCCTCAATATGGGAAAGCAAAAATTCCTGCCTATGACATGATCAAAACGTCCGTTAACATCATGCGTGGCTGTTTCGGTGGCTGTTCGTTTTGTTCAATTACTGAACATGAGGGCCGTATAATACAAAACCGCTCTCAAGAGTCGATTCTAAATGAGCTGGAAGAAATCCGAGACAAGGTCCCGGGCTTTACCGGTACCATTTCTGATCTCGGCGGCCCGACTGCTAATATGTACCGTTTAGGCTGCAGTGATCCTAAAGCAGAGGCGAATTGTCGACGCCCATCTTGTGTCTTCCCAGGAATTTGTAACAAGCTCAATACAGATCACAAACATACCATAGACCTGTATCGCGCCGCTCGTAAGGTCAAAGGCGTTAAAAAAGTCATGATAGCATCAGGTGTTCGCTACGACTTAGCTATTGAGTCACCTGAATATGTCAAAGAACTAGTTACCCATCATGTGGGCGGCTATCTAAAGATCGCTCCAGAACATACCGAAAAAGGGCCGCTTAACTTAATGATGAAACCAGGAATGGGGACATATGATAAGTTCAAAGAAATGTTCGAAAAGTACAGTGCTGAAGCCGGAAAGAAGCAGTATCTGATCCCTTATTTCATTTCCGCACACCCCGGCACAGAAGACGAAGATATGCTTAACCTAGCTTTGTGGCTTAAGAAGAATAACTTCGAATGCGATCAGGTACAGAACTTCTACCCTTCTCCTATGTGTAATGCAACCTCTATGTATTATTCAGAAACTAACCCACTCAAACGCGTAAAGTATAAACAACGCGAGGAAGTGCCTGTAGCCAAAGGAGAACGACAACGCCGATTGCACAAAGCATTACTGCGCTACCATGATCCAGCGAACTGGCCAATCATACGTGAAGCGTTAATCAAGATGGGCAAAAAACATCTGATTGGAGATAAGCCGAGTTGTCTGGTACCAGAAGAAGATGTGCAAACCTTAACACCCGCACAACGTAGAAAGTCTGGCCGTCATGGTGCAAACCGGTTTGCGACTAAACACACCAAAAGTCAGCCTGGATTTGAAAAAATGCATGGTAAAGGGGCTAAGCCTAAAGGTAAATTTGGTTCTGGAAACAAGAATAGCTCCAATAATTGTCAGAATGATAGTAATACGAAGCGCAACAAGAAAAGAAGATAAGAGCGGTCGATACTGAACTTGAATGAAGAGCACTTGATAACAGAATCTCGTGCTCTAAATTTGATGGAGGTTTAAGCGTTATCTGCCGCAAAATCTCTCATAAACTCAACCAAGGCTTTTACACCTTCTATCGGCATTGCATTATAAATTGACGCCCGCATTCCTCCTACAGCCCTATGCCCTTTAAGCGAAACTAAGCCTCTCTCAGAAGCTTGTTTGAGAAACGCTTCATCCAATTCAGGTTTTGCAAGTTGGAAAGGGACATTCATCCGCGACCGATTTTGAGGGTGTACATTATTACTATAAAACTCTGAGCTATCGATATAATCATACAGAATTGTGGCTTTCTCGATGTTCATTTGCTCGATGGCACTTACCCCGCCCTGCGCTTTAAGCCACTTAAAAACCAGCCCAGATAGATACCAAGCAAATGTAGGAGGAGTATTAAACATTGAGTCTTTTTCTGCCAAAACCTTATAGCTAATAAAACTAGGTAAAAGGTCGTGAGCTAAATCAAGTAAGTCATCACGCACAATAGCAATACAAATACCTGCGGGGCCGATGTTTTTTTGGGCTCCCGCATAAATAACACCATATCGTGAAACATCTATCTTACGCGAGAGTATATTAGAGGACATATCAGCCACAATAGGTAACTTGGTATCGGGCAGATCAGAGATTTCAATCCCATCAATGGTTTCATTAGGGCAAAAGTGGACATAAGCAGACTCAGGATCAATCTTCCAACCCGAAGCTTGTATCACTGCCATTCTGCCTTCTTTTGTGGTTTTTGCATCAACAAGGTCTACTTGGCAGTATTTTTTTGCTTCTTTCACTGCGCTTTGAGCCCAGTAGCCCGCATCAACATAGGTTGCTTTTAGTGAGCTTCCAAGTAAGTTTAGAGGCACTGCTGCAAATTGTGCGCGAGCACCGCCTTGGCAGAATAATACTTTATAATTGTATGGAATATCGAGTAAATCCCTTAGGTCCTGTTCTGCTTCTTCGGCCACTTGAATAAACTCTTTGCTCCTGTGACTGATTTCCATCACTGAAGTACCGAGCCCATTCCATTCAACAAACTCCGCTTGTGCTTTTTGCATTACTTCTTTAGGTAACCCAGCAGGGCCAGCACTAAAGTTATACACATTCTCCATTCCCAAGTTCCTTGTCTACGCTTTTAATAGAGGTTTTATTGACTAATACCACGTTTTTTTGTACATAAAAAGCAAGAAAAGAGGTCTTAAGACCTCTTTTCAATTAAACAGCAAAAATTTAACGGTTAAGGCTAATTTACTGCTGGAAAGAACAGTGCTATTAGGGATATTTTTTGCCCACTTTCAAATACTAAATTACCATCTTTAAGCTCAGCTTTAAGCTGGTAACCCTTGTCATCTTGACCAATAAATTCCTGAACTAAAGCCTCATCAATGCTTTGTTTAATGAATGGGTATTGCTCTACAAGGCCATTAGAGAAGAAGGTTTCTATATCACCGCTCAAGGCAGACAAAAGTTTAGCTGGGTTTTTCGTAATTTCACTCGTACCCTCGGGAACAGACACTTTACCCACACTATTAAACTCACCAGCATCTCCCAGTGTCAATGTTGCTTTATTCACCGATAGGAAGAAACCTTTGTCGAATAGAGTATCCACATAAGGCATAGCGTTCTGGATGTCTTCAGGTGTCAAAGTCGGGCTATTCTGATACAAGCTAATCAGGTGGTTAAAAGCATTACTGTCTAATCCACCAAACTCGACGTCAAGTCCTAAATTTTCTGCTTTACCTTCAGGCATTTCTAATTTAAATATATTAACAACATGCTGACTATCTACGCGAGAAGAAGCATCATCTATCGATGAAGAGAATTCATACTGGGCCTCTTCCATATTAAATACGGAAGACTGCTGCGCATCGGAGATCTTTATGTCAGATATACTTATTTCTTGGTCACCCAACCAAAAATTATCCTGCTTTCGGCCATCTCCTACGCCTTTAATTCCAGAAATCAACATTTTCTCTCCAGAATTAAAATCAATTTCAACCGAAGGTACATTGAGGTCATAGCTAACTTCACCGAGCACGGTTAAATGCCCTTTAAGAGTGGAAGCGGTCACAGAGATCATCGCAGCATCTTCACCTTCAGAAGACTGATGCCAATTACCCAGTTCTAGTGAGTAGTCTGTGTTACCGTTGAGCTGGGTAACGGTAGTCAACTTTAATGGAAAGCGTTCATTATCGTCTAACGTCGACTCAGCTTTTAAACTCAAAAGCCCATGAGTAACATGGCTATTGACAACAAATTCCGTTGGAAAGCCATCCAATTCGAGTTCTTTTGCTAGGACGGGGTCATGTACTGTATAACGTGTTGTCACCTCTGAAGATAAATATCCCCTATCATAAGAAATTACTTCCGCTTTCAATGATTCATTGGTTAAATGCGCGACACCGTCCTTAATAACATTTTGGCCAATTTGACCAACAGCCAAAGGCCAACATAATGCTAACGCAATTGCGCCACCAACAGCGCCATATTTTTTTAATTGATGCATGTTTTATCTTTACTCAAGTATTTATTACAGTTTACGCCAAAAAACTCTCTATTAAATCATAGCATTGGTGTTTTACCATATTATAAGTTTAACGATCGACACGTTAAACTCACTGATACCAGTCTAGTCCACACGATCTAAAAGTGGGTCAATTCACTGTGAGGTTTTATGCCACCTCATAGCACCCAATTTCAAAACACATTGTCTCCTTGCACAAATTATCCTGCCACTCAAAGTCAAAAATAAACGATAAAGATGGGTAATGAATCTCTTTTTAAAATTCATTTTGGTGTAAATTTTGCTATTTAATATAAAGAGTGACAAAACAATGACATTTTAGTGGTGTCATACCACGAGAATGCATTATGATGTTATGGTATGACAGTGCTCAGTCGCAATAGACCGAGGAAATTAACAAGAAAAGGTTTTTCTTTCATATGCGTAATAAAATCTTAGCTGCTGCCATAGTGCTAGCATCCGGTCAAACTCTTGCAGAGACGGACCCAAACAGCCCCGCCGTAATGAGTAACTTTAGCTACGATTACATAGAAGCCAGAATTGGAGCAAGCCCTGTGACTTTCGGTACCGCTGTAAGTAAGTCTGTCCACCCAAATGCTCACTTCATCGGTAGAATCGACTCTGAGTTCGAAGGAGATTATGATGCAGCTGCAGGTTTTGGCTTTCATGCTCCGATCAATAACTGGGCGGACTTTACTGGTGAAATGCTTTTCCGTGTAGTAGATTTTGACGGCAGAGAAGGTAAAGGTAGTGATACTGGTATGGAACTGAATGTGGGTGTTCGCCAGTGGCTGGGGCCTCAACTCGAAGTCGGTGGTAAAGCTGGTTACGTAAATATCGATAATGATGACGATTGGATTGGTTCTGCATACGCCCGCTTTCATGCGACAGAGCTATTTTCTATCGGAGGTGAAGTTAGGATCAACGACTTCTATGGCGACCAGCTAATGTTTACGACACGTTTTAAATTCTAATGATTGAAAGCCGAGTGAAGCTCGGCTTTTCTCTATCCTCTCATTTTTTAAATGCAACTTGCGAGCAGTTGACGCTTACGCGGTTCTTGAATCAACTTCCAGTGTACGCCATCTATTGCACCGGCAAACTTCCAAAGTAGCTTCACATCAACATCATTGCCATATGTAGCTTTCACCTTTGAAAACACTTTAGGAGCACCAAGCTCAACAAACGTATCTACATCGCCGATACCGGATTTTTTAACCATACGCTCTAGCGTTAGTTGCATATTAGGCAAGTCACGTAAACGACGACTGGCGGATGATTTTTTATGATGTCGCTGAGAAACAGAAAATTGCATTGATTGCCGCACAATATCGTCAAGCTTTGCGCTTCTCGACACAAAAAGGCGCGTTACATCATAATAGTTCACCGTTGCTGTCGTCTGTTTTTTTACGTGACGGTATTTGGTACACCCCAACTGCATCAATTGCCTATCGAGTTGTTCTCCACCTCGAATAAACACTTGCCCAGAACTAATCAAGGCAAACATGGCATCTTGTTTAAAGAGGCCCAGCCCACCAAACATTGAACGCTTTTGGAAACTCCCGAACTTATTTACATACGAGATAAAGTTTTGCTCTGTCATATCCATGATCCTTTTAAACCAGAAAACCCCGATTATTTGACGATCACCAGATAGCAGCAGATATAAGCGAAAAAATATACCTGTGTCAGAGAACCTCTAAGTTATGATTTGTTTTGACCTCTAACTCCAAGTCCATAAATGGTAGTTAACGATAAAAAATATGTCTATGCACAGATCACATCAATCCGGCTAGACTAGCTCTAAAGCGCGACTAAAATCACATAAAGTATCTTTCCATACTGAGTCAACATCGATATACACATATGCAGATCCATATGTTATATCAATGATTTGCATAATGATTACTATGCTAGGTAAAATACATACGGTAGAAGATAACGCTTAATTAGAATGAACCATCTGTCTTTTTTCTGGCTTCCCGAAAACGAGGAGCTCTTGATCAAAGGTATTGAGTCTGAATTCAATACCTTGGTCAAACATGCCATTACATCTGGTAAAATCACATTACCTCCAATCCCTGAAGTCGTACTAAAAATACAAAGGCTCTGTACTAAAGATTGCACGACTGTATTTGATATTGCTGATTGTTTGTTTGAAGATCCTGGCCTTGCCGCTATCGTTATCAGAGTAGCAAACTCAGTGATTTTTAACCGTCGTAATATTACCTGTACTGACATTGTCACAGCCGTTTCACGTCTGGGAATCTTGAGAGTTCGCGATATAGTCACAGCCCAGGCAATAGAACAACTTAAACATTCCGTGAATTTAAGTCGCGGATGCAATCAAATGCTCATAAATAGCGCTAGCACTTCACGAGAGCTTGCTGCAACTATGGTGATGGTAGTAAGGGGTTTCAAAGAAATCTCCCCCAGTGATTATGAGTACCTAGAAACAGATAAGGCGTTACTGACAGGGTTACTAGCCGATATTGGATTTTTCTGCATTGTTAGCGAATACCATACTTATCTAGAAAAAGGGAATTACCTAGATGAAGATATCGCATTTCAGGTATTTAATAACTTATGTACCAGTGCGAGTGAACTGGTATTAAAACAGTGGGGTTTTGACAATGACTTTATTGATGTTGCAAGTAACCACGCCACTCAAACAAAGAAAGTTAATGTCAGCTACCTCGATGTAGCCCGTATTGCTAATCATATTCTCATGTTCCGCCGTCAAGATGATCAAATCGATGAACATACTGTCGAATTTGATGTTACGGGGGCAGATATACTATACAAATTGAGTAATTTGAGTGATATTGAGTTCAAATCGAAAATCAATGAACTCATCAGCGCTAGCGGGTTATAGACTAGGCTAGCCATTACTCAGGAATATCATGCCTACGGGAATACTTTTTATTTTTGCCCCACTCCTTGTGGGGTACCTTATTCAAACGTCAAACACCGCTTTTCTCTCCGGAGTTAATCGGACAACTAACTATTTAATTGTTGTTATCTTGGCCTTAATGGGTTTGAGTCTGGCTTCACTCGATAATCTGGGTCAAAATCTACAGTTGATACTTGAGTATGTTGTTGTCTTCTCTGTATGTATTGGACTAAGCAACTTAGCGGCACTTCCAATCGTTGATAAGCTCTTCCCAATTAGGGTTGAAAGTAAAAAAAATACCCTTTCACTTTCAACTATGGCTTTAGAGTCAATAAAACTAATTCTCTTTGTTGGCATAGGTCTAGCTGCGGGCAGGCTTCTATACATAGATCTAAGCTGGGTGGATATAGCAAGTGAATCTGTTTTATTCATTCTCTTATTCCTGATTGGGATTCAGCTCAGAAATAGTGGGCTCTCCTTACGTCAAATTTTGCTCAACAAGCAAGGTATGATCATCGCAGTCACTATTATTACAACTTCAATTTTGGGAGGAGCTGTGGCTGCAAAGATACTTGACTTGGATCTTTATCAAGCGCTCGCCATGTCTTGTGGGTTTGGTTGGTATTCTTTATCAGGGATTCTAATAGGGGATGCTTTTGGACCAGTATTTGGCGGAGCGTCATTTATGATTGAACTAGTTAGAGAACTCGTTGCCTTAGTTATGATTCCACTGATTATACATTCACGACCTAGTGTGGCTATAGGTTACGCAGGAGCTACAGCAATGGATTTTACATTGCCAATTATTCAGAGTACTGGAGGCGTTCGCTGCGTACCGATTGCCATTGTCAGTGGATTCATTTTGAGCTTATTAGTACCTTTATTGATGCTGTTCTTTGTCTCTCTTGCAGAGCAGATCGCATGATTTTATCTTTCAGTTCATTATATTAATGACTCAGCCATGCTATACAATTTAATGAATCATATTGAGTGGCTTAATAATATATAACCTTAGAAAAAAGGAATAATTATGACACGTCTACTGATTGCATTGTTGTTAGGAGCAACCTCTACCATGGTTGCCGCAGCCGACAATGCATGTTTATCCAAGAAATACGATGCTTACATTGATGCTTCTCTTCATTGGTATGAAGATTTAGCCAAGCTAACTAGCGAACAATACCCCGACCTAAAAGAAGTCAGTGAATGGTTCTTAGAAGGTCGAAAAAACCATTTTGAGCTCAACAGAGCGGCTGTCCACTACTATTTAGAAAATGACCCTTCGAAGATTGCCGTAAACCAACCAGTCGAGTCTTGGCTCTTACTCGAGCAGAAAGATATTAAAACTTTATCGTCTCGCAGTGATGAATTAGGTCGACTGGCTCAAGTAACCTACAGTGACCGTCAATCAAAACCACATGATCAAAACTATGATCTTAGGTCTGCCTTTGCTGATTTGTTGAGTCATCCAACCAAAATTGATAGTGCACTTAAACGTTATAACCAAGCTATCAAAGACTTAGAAAGCATGTCATGTGAAACCTAGCCTGAATGTCACTGCCGAGAATATTATCAAAGCAGTGACATTTCGCATTGCCAGAGAAGATCAAGTAATTAACTCGAGACTTTAAACCATTTTTCGTTTAGATTGGCGCGGCAACAGAGTGACAAGAGCAAAGTAGTTGTATGATAACCAAACATAAAACGGCTGACGTAAGCTTCGACAGTCTGCTTAAAATATTTACTGTCCCTGAAGGGCCTGATTCAACACTGACTAAAATCGAAGAAAGGCTCTCGCAAAACCTTAATCAATTTTTACGTGAACATATTGTGGCAGAAGAGAAGCCCCTAAAAGAGATTGAAAAAGACTTCTCCTATTCCGCTATTCCAGAGAGTCCAGAGTTTGTCTCTGAGCATACTCAGCACCTCCTTGATACCTTAGTCTCGCACTCGGTTCATACCTCGGCACCAAGCTTCATCGGACATATGACATCAGCACTGCCCTATTTTTTGATGCCATTGTCAAAAATCATGATTGCTCTCAATCAAAACTTGGTAAAAATAGAAACATCCAAAGCCTTTACCCCGTTAGAGCGTCAGGTACTGGGCATGCTGCATCGATTGGTATATAACCAAAATGACGATTTCTACACAAAGTGGATGCACAGCGCACAACACTCACTAGGTGCTTTTTGCTCGGGTGGAACAATCGCAAACATCACCGCCCTTTGGGTTGCGAGAAACAATGCATTAAAAGCACAAGGAGAATTTCAGGGTGTAGAGAAAGAGGGTCTTTTCAGTGCAATGCAACATTATGGTTATCAAGGCCTTGCCATTCTAGTGTCAGAAAGAGGACATTACTCTCTGAAAAAATCTGCCGATGTGCTTGGACTTGGTCAGCAAGGTTTAGTCGCGGTCAAAACCGACCGTAACAATCGTATATGCCCACACGCATTGAACGAAAAAATCGTTGAGTTGAAGAAGAAAAATATCAAGCCTTTCGCGGTTATCGGAGTAGCAGGAACCACAGAAACAGGATCAATTGACCCTTTACCTGAGATGGCCGAGATATGTCGTGAGCACGACTGCCATTTTCATATAGACGCAGCTTGGGGCGGCGCTACCCTAATGTCAGATAACTACCGTTACCTGTTACAAGGTGTTGAAAAAGCCGATTCAATTACCATCGATGCCCACAAACAGCTTTATGTTCCTATGGGGGCTGGAATGGTTCTCTTCAAGGACCCCGAAGCGATGAAATCTGTAGAGCACCACGCACAATATATACTTAGAAAAGGCTCAAAAGACTTAGGCAGTCATACCTTGGAAGGCTCTAGGTCTGGTATGGCGATGCTGGTTTACGCCGCAATGCATATTATTAGCCGTCCGGGTTATCAGCTACTTATCGATGAGAGTATCGAAAAAGCCAAGTATTTTGCCACACTAATACAATCGCAAGATGATTTTGAGTTGATATCAGAACCAGAGCTTTGCTTACTAACCTATCGTTATATTCCCGCTGAAGTACGTGAGGCGCTTAAACTTGCTTCACCAGAGCGCAGAAAACACCTCAATGAATTAATCAATGAACTGACTCAATTTATCCAAAAACGCCAACGAGAAACAGGGAAATCATTTGTTTCGAGAACACGTTTAAACCCGGCTCGCTGGGGTAAACTTAATACGATTGTATTTCGCGTCGTTTTGGCCAATCCACTTACGGGACACGATATTCTCAGTTCAGTACTAGAAGAGCAAAGAAACATCGCTCAGCAAGCACCCAATTTGATGGCAAAAATCCTAGCAACATCCCAAACCATTGAAGCTAGTTGAAAATTTCTTTCTAGATAAGTGTAACTTGCATACAATCGGACCTCTTTAAGAGTAGATTTATACAAGGATAAAGATTATTTTATCTCTTTGAGACATATTTAGTTTGAGGCCTGTCATGTTTACACCTATCGAAGAGTGTAAATATTACAGTAAACCTTAAGCTTGGGTTTATACTGGGCCACATGGCGCTGGTTGGCAATTGTACGCAAGTAATGACGCCTTAAATTATCCAGCAAGTTGTTCTCTATACCTTTGTGAACACTATGAATACAATAGAAAAAATTCAGAAAAATCTAGAAAACTTCAGCAAGTCGGAGCGAAAAGTTGCTGAAGTCATAATGGCATCGCCTCAAACCGCTATTCATTCTAGTATTGCTACTCTTGCAAAAATGGCCGATGTCAGTGAGCCGACCGTAAACCGCTTCTGTCGTAGGTTAGATACTAAAGGCTTCCCTGACTTCAAGCTTCATCTTGCTCAAAGCCTTGCTAACGGAACTCCTTATGTCAATCGTAATGTTGAAGAAGATGATGGCCCAGATGCCTATACACATAAAATTTTTGAGTCCACTATGGCCTGCTTGGATGTTGCAAAAAATAGCTTAGATTCTATGCAGATCAATCGAGCCGTTGATCTTCTCACTCAAGCCAAACGCATCTCTTTCTTTGGTTTAGGTGCATCTTCAGCCGTTGCCCGTGACGCTCAAAATAAGTTCATTCGCTTTAACATCCCTATCACCTGTTTTGAAGACATAGTAATGCAGCGAATGAGCTGTATTAATTGTACGGATAACGACGTCATTGTTCTGATATCACATACTGGTCGTACGAAAAGTTTGGTTGAGATTGCCAACCTTGCACGTGAAAATGGAGCTACTGTTATCGCAATCACGGCTAAAGATTCTCCGTTGGATCAAGCGAGCTCTCTTTCCATTTCACTGAACGTACCCGAAGACACGGATGTATATATGCCAATGGCAAGTCGCGTCGTGCAAATGACAGTGATTGATGTATTGGCAACAGGCTTTACTTTAAGGCGCGGCTCTGGCTTTAGGGATAATCTAAAACGCGTTAAAGAAGCGCTTAAAGATTCGCGCTACGACAAATTGTCTCACTTCTAAACAAATAGGTTTAACCTATCGAAGCAACAGGTAAATGCCTCTTTATTTTCCAGCTCGATTCGGGCATAGTGGCGCCTATCAGAATAAAGGAGAATGACAATATGTTCGTAGTTATCTTTGGTCGTCCAGCTTGCCCTTACTGTGTTCGTGCAAAGGAACACGCTGAGACATTGAAAGCAAAACGTGATGACTTTAACTACCGTTATGTAGATATTCATGCAGAAGGCATTTCAAAAGCTGACCTTGAGAAAACTGTCGGAAAGCCAGTGGAAACTGTTCCACAAATCTTCATTGATGAAAACCATATCGGTGGCTGTGATGACTTTGAAGCGTATGCAAAAGAACATTTAGGTCTGTTTGACGCATAATCAGAATTTGTTGAAGCCGCTTAATAAAGCGGCTTTTTTGTGCCCGTAATTTAATCCTATTGCAAAATATTTGGCACAAGTCAGTAAATCGTCAATTATACAAATTAACACTTATCATTTCTCTTTATTAAGTTACAATTTGCTCACTTAATCTATGGCACCGAAGTAAGAGCTGCCCTGTGAACATTGATGTTTTATCCCTGCTTGAGCAAAACCCTATTCTACTAATTTTTGTTGCACTCGCTATTGGCTTAGCCATAGGAAAAATTCGCTTTGGCAATCTCCAACTCGGCAATTCCATCGGTGTTTTGCTTACTTCATTAGTCATGGGACATCTGGGTTTTACATTCAATGCAGACGCATTGACCGTCGGGTTTATGCTATTTATCTACTGCGTTGGCATAGAGGCAGGTCCCAACTTCTTTGGTATCTTTTTTAGAGATGGTAAGCATTATTTCATTTTGAGTATGGTGGTCTTATCTAGCGCTATTTTTATCACCTACTTTGCCAGCCATAACCTAGGTCTTGATTTCGGACTTTCTGCCGGAATGATGGCTGGTGCACTTACGGCAACTCCTGTTCTGGTTGGCGCTCAGGATGCTCTTAACTCTGGCCTTGCCACCACGCCACATGCTATGGACTTTTCTGAGGTGATTGAAAACTTATCTGTTGGTTATGCCATGGCTTACCTAGTTGGTTTGATCAGCATGATTGCCTTTGCCAAATTGCTGCCAAAGCTTCAAAAGCAAAATTTGTCCGACTCCGCACAGCAGATAGCACAGGAACGAGGGCTCGGAAGTAATGGACAGCGTAAAGTTTATTTGCCCATCATTCGCGCGTACAGAGTTGGACAGGAGCTCATTGACTGGAGCGATGGAAAAAACCTTCGCGAATTGGGTATCTATCGCCAAACTGGTTGCTATATAGAGCGTATTCGTCGCAATGGGATCCTTGCCCACCCTGATGGCGACGCAATTTTGCAGCAAGGTGATGAGATTGCACTGCTTGGATTCCCTGATAGCCACGCGAGGCTCGATCCTAGTTTTCGCAATGGCAAGGAAGTGTTTGACCGCAACCTCCTAGATTTGAGGATCGTTGAAGAAGAAATTGTGGTAAAAAGCGATGCCATGGTAGGTAAACGCCTCTCTGATCTCAACTTATCCGAATACGGTTGTTTCCTTAACAGAGTTGTCCGAGCTCAAATAGAAATGCCCATGGATCTCGATATCGTACTGGCTAAAGGAGATGTTCTTCAGGTGAGTGGAGAAAAGAGCCGCGTACATGGATTAGCAGAAAAAATTGGTTTTATTTCCATTCATAGTCAGATGGCCGATCTGCTGGCTTTTTGTAGCTTTTTTATCCTAGGGATTATGTTTGGATTGATCACCATGACTTTTGGTCAGGTGTCGTTTGGCTTAGGAAATGCCGTAGGCCTTCTCCTCTCAGGAATTTCGCTAGGTTTCTTACGAGCTAACCACCCAACTTTTGGTTACGTACCTCAAGGTGCTTTAAACATGGTCAAAGACTTAGGCCTAATGTTTTTTATGGTTGGGATAGGCCTAAGCGCGGGTGGGAAAATGTTTGAACACCTTGCCGATTTCGGTCCACAAGTGATTGGGCTTTCGTTCTTGGTCAGCGTTGTTCCGGTAGCTCTTGCTTACCTTGTGGGCGCTTATATCCTAAAGATGAACAGAGCACTGCTGTTTGGCGCTATCATAGGAGCTCGAACCTGCGCCCCAGCCATGGACATAGTCAATGACTATACTAAATCGACTATTCCTGCGCTTGGATACGCGGGTACATATGCGATTGCAAATATATTAATGACATTAGCCGGTACTGTACTGATTATATTGAGCTGAAATTTCAGACATAAAAAAGCTTCCAATAGGAAGCTTTTTTATATTTAGCTAAGCGGCCTCAAATAGGCGAGAAATCGCTTTTCAGCCTGTTTAAAGCACCAAATAATAGTAAAGGTCAGACACATATAGAAAAGGCCAGCAGTCAGAAACGACTCAAACGGCGCGTAGTAACGAGAATTGACAAGGCGAGCAGCACCAGTCAAATCCACTATGGTCACAATTCCAGCAACTGCGCTGCCATGAAGCATAAAGATCACTTCGTTACTGTATGCTGGTAGAGCACGGCGCAAAGCACTGGGTAGGATGATACGTCGATACGTCATCAATGTACTCATTCCATATGCTTTTGCCGCTTCCACTTCCCCTTTAGGTAGCCCATTTATCGCACCTCGAATTATTTCTGCGGTATAGGCAGAAGTATTGAGAACAAAAGCCACAAGAGCACAGAACCATGCATTTTCCCAAAGAGTATCTTTGACAGGAAAAAACTGATCCATACCGTAATAAATCAGGTAAAGCTGAACTAAGAGTGGAGTGCCACGAAAAAAGTAGATAAAAGCCCAACTCGGCCCTTTGAACAAGTAGTGAGTACTATTACGAGCGATACCTAATGGGATCGCAACAAATAGACCAATAATAAGAGAAGCAGCCACCAGCCAAGTCGTGGTCCAGAGCCCCCCGAGATAAATTGGTAAACTTTCAATGATCAGTGAAAAATCCATCAACTACCTCGTATGGATACTGAATTTACGCTCAACAAGTTTGAGTAACCCTGTTGAGACACTGGTAAAAAATAGAAAAATGACAGCAACTGTCATGTAAAAGGTAAATGGCATTTTTGTTGAGCCAGCAGCTAGTGCGCTCATACGAACCATGTCTTCTAAACCAATAATCGAGACAAGTGCCGTGGTTTTAAGAAGCACCAGCCAGTTGTTTCCAAAACCTGGCAGAGCATGGCGAATCATTTGTGGCAACAAAATACGACGAAAGGCGAGTGCTGAGCTCATACCATATGCTTTGGCCGCTTCCAACTCCCCTCTATCGACCGCCATGATGGCACCACGAAACGTTTCCGCCATATAGGCTCCAAAGATAAACCCAATGGTAAGAACACCTGCTATAAATGGGCTTACGTCGATATAGTCGGGTAAATATGAGGTCCACTCATGACTAGGGTCACTTGCAGTAAACCATTCATTTAGCCATTCGTTGATTGAATACAAACTATTGTTGAGTAATATTTGCCCACCGAAGAATATTAACATCATTAATACAAGATCAGGGATACCGCGAATAACAGTGGTGTATAACGTCGCAATCGCTCTCGCCCAGCGATAAGGTGCCATCTTTGCCAAAGCCCCCAACATCCCTAGCACCATAGCAAGCAACAAAGAGAGCAGCGCGACTTCAATAGTCACTATGGCCCCTTTCAATATAGAGGCTTCGTATCCTTGTAAATCCAACATAGGTAAGTTCCTAAGCTCTGGGGTTTAAATCATTGGTTAGTCTAAATAACAGTTAGAATGAAAAAGACCGCTGACCTACCCCAGAAAGCACATCAGCGGGCCTTTTAGACAAGATTATTGCCCGTACACATCGTAGTCGAAGTACTTAGCAGCAATCTTTTGGTATTCACCTTTTTCACGAAGTGACGCAATCGCTTCATCTAGCTTTTCAGTCAAATCTTTGTCTTGTTTACGTACTGCAATACCAAAACCTTCGCCAAACCATTTAGGATCTGTCAGTGAAGGCCCGACAAACTCATATGCCTCTCCACCCGCTTTGTTTAATACGCCTTCCTCAAGAGCAGAAGCATCGCCCAAAACAGCAACAACTCGACCATTTGCTAAGTCAAGATAGGCTTCATCAAACGAGCCGTAACGGACAATTTCCACTTTATCGCCATAATTATCAGTCAGATACTTATCATGCGTGGTCGCTCTTTGTACCGCAATTTTTTGCCCATCTAGTTTATCAAAGTCTAGATTAGCCCCTTTTTTGGCAATGAATTTATTCGGGATGAGCGCATATTTTCCGGTAAAGTCTACCTTCTTCTTGCGCTCTTCTGTAATCGACATAGCGGCAATGATTGCATCATATTTACGGGCTAATAGTGATGGAATAATGCCATCCCAATCTTGTGCAACAATCTTACATTTCACCTGCATTTCATTACATAGTGCATTGGCCATATCAACATCAAAGCCCTTCAAAGAACCATCGGCTTCTGTCCAACTAAATGGAGGGTAAGCCCCTTCAATCCCAAAGCGAACCGTCTTCCATTCTTTCGCTTGAACAAGCCCTGTCAATGCGGTCGCAGCGAGAGCCGCTACTGCTAGCCACTTTTTCATTTCATACTCCTTTAAACATGATTTCTTAATATTTGCAGAATCTGTGGTACTGATTACAACAGACTCAGTAGATAGATGAGATAAATTGTTGTAAACGCTCTGAATCTGGATTAGTGAACAGCTTAGCAGGCTCACCCTGCTCTTCCACTAGACCTTGATGCAAGAACATGACATGGTTAGAAACATCGCGTGCAAATGCCATTTCGTGCGTTACAACTAGCATTGTCCTGCCTTCTTCAGCAAGATCTCGCATTACACCAAGAACTTCACCAACTAGCTCCGGATCAAGCGCTGAAGTGGGTTCGTCAAACAGCATCACTTCAGGATCAACGGCAAGAGCTCTGGCTATTGCTGCTCGCTGCTGCTGGCCTCCTGAGAGGTGACCTGGGTAATAATCTTTCCGCTCATAAAGGCCGACTTTTTTTAGAAGTAGCTCAGCATTCTCTCTAGCTTGAACTTTAGGAACACCAAGTACGTGTACTGGCGCTTCAATAACGTTTTCGAGCACCGTCATGTGCGACCAAAGATTAAATCCTTGAAACACCATAGCCAATCTAGAACGTATACGTTGGACTTGTTTTTCACTTACAGGCACTGACTCGCCTTGACGATTGGTTTTCATTTGGATCAACTCTCCGTTGACCCAAATTTCACCGTTAGTAGGCGTTTCTAAAAGATTTACACATCGTAGGAAAGTGCTTTTGCCTGAACCAGATGAACCAATGATAGAAATCACGTCACCTTTGTGAGCTTGAAGAGAAATTCCCTTTAGCACCTCATTATGGCCAAAGGTCTTATGCAGTTCCTTTATATTTAGCGCGGCTGCATCATTCA
Source organism: Vibrio tetraodonis (assembly GCF_003350295.1). Lineage (GTDB taxonomy): Bacteria > Pseudomonadota > Gammaproteobacteria > Enterobacterales > Vibrionaceae > Vibrio > Vibrio tetraodonis. The sequence goes on along the minus strand of NZ_QLYY01000006.1, from coordinate 144,124 downwards.
TGCGCTCATTACTCCCTGTTTTATTATCGCTTATCCAAACAAAGAAGCTTGGCACTGAAAGTGCTAAATTCAAGCCTTATCTCGCTACAAACTAGCACCGCACCGCTTAACATGCAACAAATCATTAACGATGTAAAAGTGAATTTATAATCAAACAAAATGTTTTTTGATGCATATATTAAGCAAATAAAATCCATTATTCGCATAAAAACAAAAACGTAAGAATCGTTAACCACCAAAAGAAATTAACATTTTTATAAAAAACCGGAACCATCTCAACAATTTAATCAATAGATAGACGAATTGCACAATTGGTTGCTGAACGCCTCTCATCAGTTTGAAAGTCACTTTCATTTTTCAATTCTCAATTCCCTAAATCATCTGATATGTAGTTAACTTTCATATCTATTTATAAGGTGATCTAAATCAATTCACCCCCCCAATATTGGGGTTTACACTCACACAAAAGATAAAACTCTCAATAAGAGAGAGGTCTTTCTCAACTGTTGGCCCGTTACTATTTATGGCCTCAGAAAAGTAGTTAAGCACATCTGTGTATCTACACAATTTGCTTTCTTAACTACAAACACTCTCTATGCTAAATATGAGGAATCTATGTCAGACGCAGCCAAAACATCGCATTCTGATTCAGATATCGAAGCCAAAAGCTATCGTGATCTCCACCGTCCAGCCTCCCAGTTTAGGTGTCGCTCAGGCTACTTAGACCATGAGCTACAGATAATGAAACCCCGACGTTTCAGCTTGAACTTACCCTTTCGAGATTTCAGGTTTGAACTTGAAGACCTTGTGCCCGCTCTGGCAGGAACACTGGGTATTATCGCTATGTATTCAGCGGTAATGATGTCTTGGGCTGAAGGACTCACCGCTGCTTGGGACCACGTCAACTTAGGCAAAGATTTTGCCATCGAGGTCTCACGAGTTGAGATGCTTATTCCAGCGTTTTTATTCTGCATATTGGCTTCAGGAATAGTAAACCCCAAAGCAAACTTGGCAGGTAATCATGGCCCTATGATCCCACTGATAGGAACCATTGCACTCGCCGGTGCCCACCCTCTCGCCTTAGCCATTTTAATTGGTGTATTTGGCCTACTACTCAGTTGCTTCAAAGGTGGTTCTAAATTGGTCAACCTAACTTCGGAGGGTACGGCGGGTGGCTTACTCATTTTTCTCGGTCTAACCGGTACCATGAGCCAGATTAACGCCATCCAAGGTTGGGCGGTGGGACTTCAATCTCCATCTATTGCCGCTGGCGGTATGGGTTATGTAGGATTAGTGGTGCTAGGCATTACTATTTCTTTATACGCGTTATTAGCAAAACTTAACAAACGATGGCTGGCGATACCTGTTTGCGCCTTTACTGGCTTAGCCGTTGCGCTAACATTTGGGGCTGGTTTTGACATAGAGTTTGTTACTGACCCGGGCCTGCCTAACCTAAACCCAGCTTATTGGTGGGGCAATACAGAAGAAGGATGGATGCTTGGCCTTCCAAACGCCGAACATTTTATCGCATCTTTGCCTTTTGCAATTTTAGCTGTCGCCATGTGGTCACCAGATTTTCTTGGTCATCGAATTTTCCAAGAATTAAATTACCCTAAGAAAACCGAAAAAGTACTCATGGATGTTGATGACACTATGACTATGTGCTCGGTTCGTCAAATGGTCGGCACAGCAATAGGCGGTGGTAACATTACATCGTCATGGGGTACCTATATGATCCCTGCTGCAATTGCCAAACGCCCAATCCCTGCTGGCTCAATTCTTCTGGGGCTGCTTGTAATGCTTATCGCTATTTTAGGGGTTCCAATGGATATTGCAGTATGGCCACCTGTTATGCGCGTCGCTCTATTGGTGGGTGTATCTCTTCCACTTTTAGAGGCAGGCATGCAGATGGTCAAAGACTGCAAAGACTCACAAGCTGCAGGGATTTGTATATTTGGCTCTGCGATTGTCAACCCTGTTTTGGCTTGGGCACTGACCATGCTCCTAGATAATAATGGCCTAATTGGCGATAAAGAGCGGGCAAAGCGCCTATCCTTTGTAGATAAAATCATTATTCCAGTCGGCGTATTGGTTATCTGCTTAGCCGCCATGCTCTCAGTAGGCATGCTTGAAGGCCAATACGGTATTCAAGCTTGGCTTTAACACACTACCTTCTGAGGGCAACACTATTGTTGCCCTTATTTTTGTGTAAAAAGTTTATCATTTATTGATTTAGTTTAAGGTTTGCAGTTTTTTTTTAAATTATTGTAGACCTCGAAGACAAATATCATTCACGAGTAGCAATATCTATGGTGACACTAGATCTAGAAAACTTTAGCCCACTATACATATTGTTATTCAAAAATAGAGTGCCGTTCTTGTGTTAGAACTCTGGTTAGCTCAACTACCAGAAAGTGCTCGTTTACATTAATAAGGTAGGTATGTCATGGCAGAGCAATTTGCTAAAGCTTGGGAAGGTTTTGCTGAAGGTGATTGGCAAAATGAAGTCAATGTTCGTAATTTCATTCAAAAGAACTATACCCCTTATGAGGGCGACGAATCTTTTCTAGTATCAGAAGGGACTGAAGCAACAAATGCTTTGTGGTCCAAAGTCATGGAAGGAATTAAGCAGGAAAATGCAACCCATGCTCCAGTTGACTTTGATACGTCCGTCATTTCAACCATAACTTCACATCAAGCTGGCTACATCAACAAAGACTTAGAAACCATTGTTGGCCTACAAACTGAAGCCCCGCTAAAACGCGCCATCATTCCTAACGGTGGTATTCGCATGGTAGAAGGCTCGTGTAAAGCCTACGATCGCGAACTCGATCCTCAAGTTAAAAAGATATTTACTGAATACCGTAAGACACATAATGAAGGTGTTTTCGATATCTATACTCCTGACATTTTAAAATGTCGAAAATCCGGCGTGCTTACTGGTCTTCCTGATGCTTATGGTCGTGGACGCATTATCGGTGACTATCGCCGCGTCGCACTTTACGGTATAGACTACCTAATGAAAGATAAGTTGGCCCAGTTTGCTTCGCTGCAAAAACGTTTCGAAAACGGTGATGATTTACAAATGACGATGCAACTTCGCGAAGAAATCGCTGAGCAGCATCGTGCCCTTGGCCAAATGAAGAAAATGGCAGAGTCTTATGGCTTTGATATCTCTCGTCCGGCAGAAACAGCGCAAGAAGCGATTCAATGGACTTACTTTGGGTACTTAGCTGCGGTTAAATCACAAAACGGTGCGGCTATGTCCCTAGGTCGAACTTCTACCTTCCTAGATATCTACATTGAACGTGATATTGCTGCGGGCAAGATTGATGAAATCAAAGCTCAGGAAATGATTGATCACTTTGTCATGAAGTTACGCATGGTGCGTTTCCTTCGTACGCCTGAATATGATGATCTTTTCTCTGGCGATCCTATCTGGGCAACAGAGTCTATGGGCGGTATGGGGCTAGATGGTCGCACACTGGTAACCCGAACTAACTTCCGTTTCCTCAATAGTTTATACACTATGGGTCCATCACCTGAGCCAAATATTACCGTACTTTGGTCTGAGCAATTACCTGATGGATTTAAACGATTCTGTGCCAAGGTTTCGATCGATACGTCTTCTATTCAGTACGAGAACGATGACCTGATGCGCCCGGACTTTGAGTCAGACGACTATGCTATTGCATGTTGCGTGTCACCTATGGTGATTGGTAAACACATGCAATTCTTTGGTGCTCGCGCTAACCTTGCAAAGACACTACTTTATGTGATCAATGGCGGTGTCGATGAAAAGCTTAAGGTCCAAGTTGGTCCAGAGATGCCTAAGGTTACAGACGAAGTCCTTAACTTTGACAGTATTTGGGAAAAACTAGACCTGTTTATGGACTGGCTCGCTAAGCAATACGTGACAGCGCTAAATAGCATTCATTTCATGCATGATAAGTACAGCTACGAAGCAGCTCTCATGGCCCTCCACGACAGAGATGTTCGTCGTACTATGGCTTGTGGTATCGCAGGGTTATCCGTGGCGGCGGACTCATTATCTGCTATCAAATATGCCAAAGTAGAACCCGTTCGAGACGAAGACGGCATTGCCATTGACTTTGAAATCGAGGGTGACTATCCAAAATTTGGTAACAATGATGCGCGCGTGGATGACATTGCCTGTGAATTAGTCGAAGTGTTTATGAACAAAATTCGCTCACTAAAAACATACCGCAATGCTATTCCAACTCAATCTATCCTAACGATTACCTCTAATGTCGTATACGGTAAAAAGACTGGCAATACACCCGACGGACGACGTGCTGGTGCACCCTTTGCGCCCGGTGCTAACCCAATGCACGGTAGAGATGAAAAAGGCGCTGTCGCTTCGCTAACGTCAGTAGGAAAACTGCCTTTTGCTCATGCAAAAGATGGCATTTCATATACTTTCTCAATCGTACCCAATGCTTTGGGTAAAGAAGAGAGGTCACAAAGAGCAAACTTGGCCGGTCTTATGGATGGATATTTCCACCATGAAGCAGGGATTGAGGGCGGTCAGCATCTCAATGTTAATGTTTTGAACAGAGACACTCTTGAAGATGCGGTGAAACACCCAGAGAAATATCCGCAACTGACTATCCGCGTATCAGGCTATGCCGTTCGTTTTAATTCTCTAACGGCTGAGCAACAGCACGATGTAATAGCAAGGACCTTTACCGAGTCTTTGTAAACATTTGCTAACCCTATGACTTAAAGCCCCATTTCGGGGCTTTTTTACTCAACCAAATTATCTCCACTTCCTTGATCTCTTTAGCAAATAAGAGACACATTGCACAAATGTCTATGCCAATCATCGATTAATCCAGGCTATCCTGTACTATCAAGACTCTTATTAAATTATGAGCAAGCCAATGAAAATCAAAAGCATTCTTTTTACCCCTCTCCTGCTGATTTCATCTCTCTGCCTTGCATCGGAAAAATCTACGTTGGCATTTACTATCGATAATGATGGTATTTTCGGTGTGGACAAAGATTACACTAGCGGGCTATTTCTGACCTATTCCACAGGGGCGATTACGCCTTATGCTATTTTCAGCCCTCTTAGCCTGTCATACTGGGGTGGTACATCATTAGATAAATTAGAATTTCTTATTGGCCACAAGATGTATACGCCGTCAGATATAGAGGCCACAACCCCACAAATCAATGACCGGCCTTATGCCGGATACTTTCACGGCGAGTTTAACTACATCAGCTTACATCCGCAGCAAGCCCAAAGATTTAATCTCACCATAGGAGCTACGGGGGAAGATTCATTAGCGGAAGAGTCTCAAGACATTGTTCATGGCATTGTAGGATCGGATGAGCCCAGAGGATGGGTTTATCAGGTTGATGAGGGATACGTCGGCAGTGTAGGGTATTTGACTCATATTAACCTATGGCGAGATAACGCAATAGCTAATACAGACTGGGAAGTATCTAGTGTTTCAGAGGTCAATTTGGGCAACTTTCGTAGTGATATATCAACGGGGTTGATGTTTCGCTGGGGAGCAGATCTCGCTGGCAGCATGGGAGCAGCAAACATAGATAATGAAAATCCGTTCCGAGCTAGCATGCTCGGCGCTTCAAAGTCAGGATGGTTCGTGTATGGTGGTATTGAAGCAAGGTACAGATTTAATGATGTCACTATTGAAGGTTCTCGTCCCGGTGTAGATACCTATGCAAACCTAAATGGACATAACGCTAATATTTATGATGTCACACTAAAGGAGAACCAAGCGACGGCTGTTGCTGGGATAGCATGGTATAACGACCATTTTGGCGCCACTGCCACTGCCACTGTAAAAACACCAGATTATGAAGAAGCAGATAAATCTGTCTACCGCTCGGGCAGCTTATCACTGTATGCTTTTTTCTAAATTGTAAATCTCTGGCAGTCACTATTTAGGCTGCCGGCTCTCTCCTCAACGACTTGGCTAACAGAACGTAACTGCTCATTGTTTTTTTCCAACTCTTTCATCGCACTAGAGAGCTGATGGTACTGCTCACTCGTATCAGTCAGTCGAGAAGAAGTAAACACCGCTAGCGTAATAAAACCTATATTGCCCCTACTTTTTGTAATAAAATAACGAAAAATAAATCGCCAGAGAAGAGTCTATGTCAACGATTGGTCGTATCCATTCTTTCGAATCTTGTGGAACTGTTGATGGACCCGGAATTCGCTTTATCGTGTTTATGCAAGGGTGCTTAATGCGATGCATGTATTGTCACAATAGAGATACTTGGGATACCCACATTGGTAAAGAAATAACCGTTGAAGAAATCATCAACGAAGCAAAGAGTTATCGCCATTTTATGAATGCATCGGGTGGTGGTGTCACCTGCTCTGGTGGAGAAGCCATGCTACAGCCAGAATTTGTGCGGGATTTTTTTCGTGCTGCTAAAGCTGAGGGTATTCACACTTGCCTAGATACAAACGGCTATATTCGTAAGCACAGCCAAGTTATAGATGAAGTGCTACAAGCAACGGATCTCGTCATGCTAGACCTAAAGCATATCAATGACGAGGTGCATCATGATTTTATTGGTGTCTCAAATAAACGTACGTTAGATTTCGCTCGGTATCTACAAAAGATTGGGCAAAAGACATGGATACGATATGTAGTCGTACCAGGCTACACCGACAGCGCAGAGGATGCCCACCTTTTGGGACAATTCATCAAAGATATGGACAACGTAGAAAAAGTGGAACTACTGCCCTATCACAAGTTAGGTGCCCACAAATGGGAGGCTCTAGGCTTAGAATACCCCCTTGAGGGTGTTGAGCCACCATCCAAGCAAACCATGGATAATGTGGTATCAGTTATTGAACAATATCACTCTAACGTAAAATACTGATTCCAAAAGATCGTTATTTCATCAACAATGCCAGGACTATCTGGACTGGTATTTTGAGTGAATTGCTTTGCAACTATCAGAACTATGTTTCCTAACCATTATTCTGCTCTCTATTAAGTGGGTGTGGAAGGATATTACATTAAACTTAATGCCTAAGCTGCGCCTTGAAATGAGTTTTCAGCATGTTACATGTGGCGCCATCATTTTATTGGGCCTCTTATGGTCACTTCAAGCCAGTGTAAAAGATAACCTAACCATTCATTTTTTAGCGCTCACAACTTTAACCCTTATGTATGGCTGGCAAAGTGCTTGTGGTCTAACCATTGTAATTTCAATATCACTTTGTTTTTTCGGTCAAATTGATCCTTATCAGTTACCCAGCTACATTGTTTTATCAGGCTTTATACCCATATTAATCAGTCACAGCGTTTTCTTGCTGAGCTACTCATATCTACCAAGAAATATTTTTGTGTTTATTTTTGTAGCAGGCTTCTTTAACGGCGCTTTCACTGGCAGCATGCATCTGTTAACGAATGCAGTTTATCTGCTATCTCTTGGCGCTTACGACTGGACGACCATATCAGATAACTACATAATATTTATGCCTTTACTTGCATTTCCTGAAGGGCTACTAAATGGTATGGCGGTTGCCATTTTAGTTGTCTTTAAGCCAGAGTGGCTGCGTGTCTTTTCCGACCGAGATTATATTTACAATCATTACCGAGATAAGTAGCCTGTAGGACGCCATAAATTCTCTACTTTTTCATAGAAAACATGTGTTGAGATCATATTTATATCATTACCTGATCGAATGTTGGATGTTTGACGTACATGTCCACGCCAGTATCACTTGTGTGATAATGAAATTACACGAATAATAAATGCATGAATCACAGAGCGCTGCCGCTCGGCAGCACTCCACCTCAACAAGCCCACTTTCGAACAATTTCAAAAACTAACAAATCCATCAATCAGTTCATTACCACAAGACGAAGTTTATTACGTCTCAATGACCTTACTTGAAGCAAGTGGTCAAACATCACAATTTGCAAATAAATATATATTTTTTAAGCAAAATTCTAAAAACCAACTACTCTTTACTATGAAGGGATTTGTTTTTTTCTATGCGGGTTGATTGTCTGTAAAGGCAGGTTCAGAGGGGAAGTCATTATGAGTATTTTCGACCATTACCAATCACGCTATGAAGCAGCCAAGGATGAAGAGTTGTCCTTGCAAGATTTCTTGGCGCTTTGTAAAGATGATAAAAGTGCTTACGCGAACGCAGCGGAGCGCCTACTGATGGCTATTGGGGAACCAGAATTAATTGATACTGCGCAAGACCCTTGCCTAAGCAGAATTTTCTCTAACCGAGTAATATCTCGGTATGAAACGTTTAAAGACTTTTATGGTATGGAAGAAGCAATAGAGCAAATTGTTTCTTACCTAAAACATGCGGCTCAAGGTCTTGAAGAACGTAAGCAGATTATTTATCTACTTGGACCTGTGGGTGGTGGTAAATCATCACTAGCAGAAAAGCTAAAAGCACTCATGCAGCAGGTTCCAATTTATGTCCTATCAGCAAATGGGGAGCGAAGCCCTGTTAATGATCATCCATTCTGCCTCTTTGATGTGACAGAAGATGGTGATCTACTTAAGCGCGAGTACGATATTGAGAAACGCTATCTTCGCTCCATTATGTCGCCATGGGCAGCGAAAAGACTTCATGAGTTTGGCGGTGACATCACCAAATTTAAAGTGGTCAAGGTACGGCCATCTATCTTGGATCAAGTCGCAATTGCCAAAACCGAACCTGGAGATGAAAATAATCAAGACATTTCCTCGCTGGTCGGAAAAGTCGATATTCGTCAGCTAGAGCACTACTCGCAAGATGATCCAGATGCTTACAGCTATTCGGGCGCACTCTGTCGAGCAAACCAAGGGCTGATGGAGTTTGTGGAAATGTTCAAGGCACCAATCAAAGTGCTCCATCCTCTACTTACTGCGACACAAGAAGGTAACTACAACGGTACTGAAGGCTTATCAGCACTTCCGTTCGACGGTATGATACTTGCGCACTCCAATGAATCTGAGTGGCAAACCTTCCGCAACAATAAGAACAACGAAGCTTTCTTGGACCGCGTATACATTGTCAAAGTCCCCTATTGTCTTCGAGTTTCTGAAGAAATCAAAATCTACCAGAAACTGCTCGACCACTCAGAACTCTCGAAGGCCCCATGCTCTCCAAGTACACTAGAGTTGCTGTCTCAATTTAGCATTCTTTCGAGACTCAAAGATCCAGAGAACTCTTCAATTTTCTCCAAAATGCGCGTTTACGATGGAGAAACATTGAAAGATACGGATCCAAAAGCAAAAAGCTATCAAGAGTATCGAGACTTCGCTGGTGTGGACGAAGGAATGTCTGGATTATCAACGCGCTTTGCGTTCAAGATTCTTTCTCGCGTGTTTAACTTCGACCAAACTGAAGTTGCAGCTAATCCAGTTCATCTTTTCTATGTTATCGAGCAGCAAATTGAACGTGAGCAATTCCCGCAAGAAACCGCAGAGAAGTACCTAGAGTTTCTCAAAGGGTATTTGGTGCCGAGATACGTTGAGTTTATTGGTAAAGAAATTCAAACCGCATACTTGGAGTCTTATTCAGAATATGGGCAGAATATCTTCGACAGATATGTCACCTATGCAGATTTCTGGATTCAAGATCAAGAGTATCGCGACCCCGAAACCGGACAACTGTTTGACCGTTCCGCTCTTAATAACGAGTTAGAAAAAATCGAAAAAACCGCAGGGATCAGTAATCCTAAAGATTTCCGCAACGAGATTGTTAACTTTGTACTTAGAGCGCGTGCAAGCAATAACGGGCAAAACCCAGTGTGGACTAGCTACGAGAAACTACGTACAGTCATTGAGAAGAAGATGTTCTCAAACACAGAGGAATTACTACCCGTTATTTCCTTCAACGCTAAAACCTCTTCTGAGGATCAGAAGAAACATGATGACTTCGTTGCTCGTATGATGGAGAAAGGTTATACCGAGAAACAGGTCCGCTTGTTATCAGAGTGGTACTTGCGAGTACGTAAATCGTCTTGATAGCTAGGAAGCGTTTCCTCTTCGAAAAAGAGGAATACGGCCAATGAATTAGCAGCCAGACTTGACCATCTGGCTGCGTATTGGATGTGAGAACATACTCTCAATGTGAGTGTGTAAGATACGAGGGATGACTCATGGCGCAATTTATTGACCGACGACTGAACGGCAAAAATAAAAGCGCGGTAAACCGCCAACGATTTTTGCGTCGTCATAAAGAACAAATCAAAGAATCCGTTGCAGACGCTGTCAACCGCCGATCAATTACTAATACAGAAACTGGCGAAGACGTTGCAATTCCTCACAAAGACATTAAAGAACCTATTTTCCATCAAGGCAAAGGGGGAGTTAAAGAACGCGTTCACCCCGGCAACGACCAGTTTATCACTGGTGACAAAATAGAACGCCCTAAAGGTGGAGGTCAAGGAGGTTCAGGCGAAGGAGACGCAAGTCCTGACGGTGAAGGCCAAGACGAATTTGTATTCCAAATATCCAAAGATGAATATCTGGATATTTTATTCGAAGACTTAGAACTTCCAAACTTGGAAAAAAACCAAATCAACAAAATCACGGAATGGAAAACGCACAGAGCGGGTTATCAAACCGCAGGGGTGCCTGCAAATATAGCCATTGTGAAATCGCTGCAACAGTCACTCGCGCGGCGAACGGCAATGACGGCAGGCAAAAAACGCATGCTTAGAGAACTTGAGGAAGAGTTAGATCAAGTTAAAATGAGCGAGCCAGCTCAGCTACTGGAGGAAAAGAGGCTCAAAAAGGAAATCAAGGACCTTCGCAAACGCATCGATACGGTTCCCTTCATCGACACTTTTGATCTTAGATTTAAAAACTACGAACGCAGGCCTATCCCTTCTAGCCAAGCGGTCATGTTCTGCTTGATGGATGTTTCAGGTTCCATGGATCAAGCTACCAAAGATATCGCCAAACGTTTTTATGTACTGCTGTATCTCTTCTTAACTAGAACTTACGAAAACGTTGAAGTGGTATTCATTCGCCACCACACTCAAGCAAAAGAAGTGGATGAGCATGAGTTTTTCTATTCACAAGAAACCGGTGGCACCATAGTATCTAGTGCATTGAAATTAATGAAAGAGATTGTCACAGACCGTTACCCAATCGGCGAGTGGAACATATACGCAGCACAAGCGTCAGATGGCGATAACTGGGCTGATGATTCGCCTAGATGCCGTGAATTACTCACCAAGAACTTACTACCTAACTGCCAGTATTATTCGTATATAGAGATTACTCGCCGCTCTCATCAAACTCTGTGGCACGAGTATGAAAAATTGGAAGATGCTTTCGATAACTTTGCAATGAAAAACATTCGAAGCGTAGAGGATATTTTCCCCGTATTCCGAGAGCTTTTCAGAAAAGAAACGGCTTAGGGAGGCTATGATGGCAACGAAAACCAAAAAAGCGACTAAGAAAAAAACTCTGCCAGACGGCCCTGATTGGACCTTTGATATACTTGACCGGTATCATGCCGAGATTAAACGTGTAGCAGACCACTATCAGTTAGAGACCTATCCGAATCAAATCGAGGTCATCACTTCCGAGCAGATGATGGACGCTTATTCAAGCATCGGCATGCCGATTAATTACAATCACTGGTCGTTCGGTAAAAAATTCATTCAAACCGAGCAGGGCTACAAACATGGTCAAATGGGGCTAGCCTACGAAATCGTTATTAACTCAGATCCTTGTATCGCCTATTTAATGGAAGAAAATACCGTAACCATGCAAGCACTGGTAATGGCTCATGCATGTTATGGACATAATTCCTTCTTTAAGGGCAACTACTTGTTTCAAACCTGGACAGACGCGAGTTCAATTATCGATTATCTCTTGTTCGCTAAAAACTATATTGCGGAATGTGAGCAAAAGTATGGGGTTAAAGAAGTCGAAGAGTTACTGGACTCCTGCCACGCGCTGATGAACTTTGGGGTAGACCGCTACAAGCGTCCCGAGAAAATCTCGATTGCTGAGGAGAAGATGCGCCAAGAAGAACGTGAGACTTATCTTCAATCTCAAGTCAATGACTTGTGGCGTACTGTACCCAAAGGTAAGGTAGAACAGGAGGAGTCTAAAATTCGCTTCCCCTGTGAACCACAAGAAAATATCCTCTACTTTATCGAAAAGCATGCTCCATTACTTGAGTCATGGCAGAGAGAAATTGTTCGTATTGTGCGTAAAATCAGTCAATATTTTTACCCGCAGAAGCAAACTCAGGTTATGAATGAAGGCTGGGCTACATTCTGGCATTACACCATTCTCAATCATTTGTATGACGAAGGACTAGTCACGGATCGCTTCATCTTAGAATTTCTTCACAGCCATACCAGTGTGGTTGCACAGCCTGCATACAACAGCCCATATTTTAGTGGTATTAACCCTTATGCTCTGGGCTTTGCCATGTTTCGTGATATAAGAAGGATATGTGAAGAGCCGACTGATGAAGACAGAGAGTGGTTTCCAGAACTCGTTGATACAGACTGGCTTGAAGCCGTACACTTTGCGATGAAAAACTTCAAAGATGAGAGTTTTATTAGTCAATATTTATCACCTAAGTTAATGCGAGAGTTTAAGTTATTCGCGATAACTGATGATGATAGGAAGAACTACATTGAAGTCACCGCAATACACAATGACACTGGTTATCGAGATATTAGAGAAAAACTGGCAGGACAATATAACCTAAGCAGTCTTGAACCTAATATCCAAGTCTTTAATGTCGATGTTCGAGGGGATAGATCACTTACTCTGCAATACGTGCCACATGATAGGATCCCTCTCGATGAGAGCTATGAAGAAGTCCTAAAACATCTTTATCGTTTATGGGGTTTTGATGTCATTTTGGAAGAAGTGAAAGAGTCAGGACGAAGAGAAATTCTGACAACTTGCCCTAAAAGAAACGAGTACGATGGACAAATATAATCCCTTTAACATCTAACAAAAGAAGGGAGTACACCTATAATGCACTCCCTTTTTCATCTCATCGTTCAATAAACATAGAAAAATAAAAGGACCTAAAGAAATAAAGCTAGATCGTTTGCACGATTCGGCGAACAGCCTCTAGATCTTCTGGTGTATCGACACCTGCTGGCGGGACCTGCTTAGCAATCTCTACGTGAATTTTCTCACCATACCAGAGCACCCTAAGCTGCTCTAAGCTCTCAATTTTCTCTAACGCTGTCGGCTCCCAGTTAATATAGGTATTTATAAAACCAGCTCGATAAGCATAAATACCGATATGCCTCATCAATGGCTGAACTATCGCCTTATCAGCATTTGCAAAGTTATCACGATCCCAAGGAATAGTAGCTCGACTAAAATAAAGCGCATAGCCTTCACTATCTGTAACAACTTTGACTGAATTGGGATTAAAGACCTCATCCTGATGAGATATTTCCACAGCTAACGTTGCCATCGGAGCCTGACTATTCGCCAAATTATTCGCGACTTGAGCAATAGTCACTGGTGGGATCAAAGGCTCGTCACCCTGTACGTTAACAATCACTTGATTGTCATCTATACCCGTGGTTTGGATAACTTCAGCTAAGCGCTCCGTACCTGACTGATGCTCAGTCGAAGTCATACATACTTTACCACCAAACGCTTTAACGGCAGTTTCTACTCGTTTATCGTCTGTTGCGACAATAACTGTATCTGCTCCAGACTGAGTCGCCTGTTCATACACCCACTGAATCATTGGTTTTCCAGCGATATCAGCGAGGGGCTTACCAGGTAAGCGTGAGGAATCGTACCTAGCTGGAATGATAACTGTAAAGGCCACTACCTTCCCTCTTCCATACTCATTTGGCGCGCTTCTGGCTCTAATAAAACAGGGATACCTTCTTTTATTGGGTACGCCAAACGATCTAACTTACAAATCAGTTCTTGTTTATCTTTATCAAATGTCAGTTTTCCTTTGCAAACTGGACATGCAACAATCTCAAGCAGTCGGTGGTCCATACTGTTCCTTAACCTCTTTAATTTTATTTATAATCTGCACTTCATCTTGGTGACAGAATGTCGCTGTTACAGGGAGATACCACCAGTTTTCTTCGGCATAATCACTGCACTTCACCGCATCTTTTTCCGTCATGATAAGATGCTGCCCTTGAGATGCCAAAATTTGTAACTCACAAGAGTCAAAGTCTTGGTGATCGGCAAACCCTTGAGTTAACACTGGCTGAGCACCTAAGCTTTTGAGCGTATCAAAAAAGCGGGGGGGATGACCGATACCGGCAATAGCAACAAGTGACTCCAACTGCCCAACAGGAGCCTTGAAGTTCGTTTTTAAATTAACTGCTAGGCTGGGTGTTAGACTCATCATCATTTCACCAGCTTTTGATTCACCACCATTAGCTACGATAAAGTCAACTTCTGATAATCGAGCGGTCGACTCTCGTAAAGGCCCTAATGGAATCAGATGCTCATTACCAAAACGGCGATGACCGTCCACCACAACCAGCTCAATATCTCGCTCAAGAGCATAATGTTGTAGGCCATCATCTGTAATAATAATGTCTACACCCAAAGGTAACAGCGCTTTCACCGCATCACAACGATTTGGAGAAACGGCAACCGGTGATCCAGTGCGCTGATAGATAAGCTTGGGTTCATCACCACAATGCTTAGTCGAAGTTTGCTCTTCAACCACTAAGGGATAATGAGGTGCCTTGGCACCATAACCACGTGATACTACTCCTGGCTTATACCCTTGAGCTTGAAGTTGCTCAATCAGCCAAATGACAACAGGTGTTTTTCCGTTTCCACCCACCGTAATGTTCCCAACCACAATTACAGGGACAGGTGCTCGATAACTCGCCTTCTTTCCTGATAAAAAACCATGGCGTCGCCTTCGGCTAAAAAAACCAAAAAGTCGGCTAAGTGGCCAGAATAATGGCCACACTATATAAAAGAGAAGTGATTTGCCAAACCAGATTTTTTGAATCATGGTTTAACCACCAAACTGAATTCTATGCAACTGAGCATATGCTCCATCTTTTTCCAATAAGCTAGCGTGACTACCTCGTTCTATGATGTCACCTTCATCAACCACCAGAATTTCATCAGCACTTTCAATGGTTGATAACCGATGAGCAATAACGAGTACTGTCTTGTTTTTTTGTAACTCATCCAACGCAGATTGGATGGCTTTTTCAGACTCAGTATCTAATGCTGATGTTGCCTCATCCAAAATCAGAATAGGAGCATCTCGTAACAATGCTCTCGCAATTGCAATTCTCTGGCGTTGTCCACCTGAAAGACTAGCACCATTTTCACCAATTACCGTGTCAAGGCCATGTTCCATGTTTTCGATAAAATCCATGGCATAAGCTAGACGTGCTGCTTGCTCAATTTGTTCACGGCTGTACTCCTGCGTTGCTGCATAGGCAATATTATTGGCAATTGTGTCATTGAAAAGATGCACATTCTGTGACACTAAAGCGAAATGATTACGCAGATTGGTCAGTTTATAATCTCGAACATCATGGCCATCAAGTTCAATGCATCCAGAGTCTACATCATAGAAACGTGTAAATAGGTTTGCTATGGTACTTTTTCCTGAACCAGACCGACCAACAAGTGCCACCGTTTTTCCTTGAGGTACTTCAAAATTCACATTGCGCAGAGCAGGCGCATCTTTCCCGTCGTAAGTAAACGTAACATTTTTTACCGCCAACTCGCCGCGAGCTATGTCAATCTCATACTTTCCTTTGTCTTGCTCGGTCTCTAGGTCCATGAGCTCAAACAGCGTCTGGCTTGCTGCCATACCACGCTGAAACTCTGAGGTCACATTGGTCAATGCTTTAAGAGGTCTCATCAAAGCAAACATAGCAGAAAATACGACCGTAAACGTACCAGGCGTCAGCTGCTCTTTGATTGAATCAACGCTGGCTAAGAATAGCACCACAACCAAAGCAATAGAGGCGATAGTTTGAATTACTGGATTGGCAATCGCTTGTGCTGCCACCAACTTCATTGACTGTTGGCGCATCTGATTACTCACGATATCAAAGCGCTCGCGCTCGACATCTTGACCACCATAGCTCAATACAACTTTATGTCCCTTTAGCATTTGCTCAGCGGAAGCCGTTACATGCCCCATAGTATCTTGCATATTCTTAGATATTTTACGAAAACGTTTCGAAACGATACTAATGCCCCATGCAACAATGGGAGCGACAATAAAGAGAACAAGAGATAATTGCCAACTATACCAAAACATTAATACAAGGAAGCCAATTATACTGGCTCCCTCTCGTACAATACTCACCAAAGCCCGACTTGTAGCACCAGCGACTTGCTCTGAATCATAAGTAATACGAGACAACAAACCTCCAGTGGACTCCTTGTCGAAATAGGAGACGGGCATATGCATAAACTGGCTAAAAATCCGACGACGCATTAGCATAACAACATTACCCGATACCCAGCTCAGGCAATAGGAAGAAACAAAACCACTCGCGCCTCTTAAAAGCATCATACCGAATATAATAAACGGCAGTACTCGAAGGAAATTGGACTCTGCATCACCAAAACCTTCATCAAGCAGAGGTTTCAATAATGACACCATATAGGTATCTGCCGCAGCATTAATGATAAGAGCAACAACAGCAACTGAAAGGCCCGCTTTGTAAAGGCGAATATAGGTCCAAAGGCGTTTAAAGGTTTGCCATGTTGTTTCATCTTGATTTGAAGACATAAAACAGCTTTATTTAAAAGTATTATGGGCGCTATTCTACTCCCTTACGTAGCATCTGCCTATACCAAGACCGCCCTTTCACCCACCTTAATGGCTCGACCTGCCAAGTGGAATCATAAAAGCTGATACTAATTTGCCCATAGTCCCCCGTATCTAACCAAGCTACACCTGATTTCTTGTATCGTTCAACGACCCTTGGGGCCGGTAAATGCCACTTTCCAGCTTTGGCTGTTGAGGCAATGGCCAAGTCTGGACCAACCACTTTTATAAATTGAGTCGTTGACGACGTCCGGCTGCCATGATGAGGAACAATGATCACATCACTACTTAGTAACCTTGGTTGCCTAATCAATATCCACTCTACAATGGCATCGATATCACCAGTTAGTAAAATTGACTGTTCACTATTTGATTGCGTGACTCTAACAACACACGAATGTGGATTATAAGCTCTGGGCACAGCATTATGCGGCCATATAAACTCTATATCTAACGCTCCCCACCTCATTTTTTGCCCAGCAAGGCACTCCTTACCGTCCTTCAATACCTGGCTACTTATTACCTGTTGAGGGCGCCATTGATCAATGAGTTCAGTCATTCCACCAGCATGATCATTATCTGAATGGGACAAAATAAGACCCTTGATTTGGTGTACCCCATGATAGTGAAGAAAAGGTGTGATGACTTGCTCTGCAATACTGCTTTTCTGCCAAGCAATCCCCGTATCATAAATAATCGCTTCTCTATCTTGTTGAATAATAACGGCCAGGCCATGGCCAACATCAAGTACAAAAACTTGCCATATGGGCTTAACTCGCCATTCGATTAAAACCGTTAACAGACATAGAAGAGATAGAATTCTCCCGTAATTACTTAAGTAAGGTGCTAACAAACATAGGGAGAAAAGAAGGCATAACCAAGTCACTTGCTCGTTTGATAAAGCAAACCAAGTTTCTTCGGCAAAGCTCATCGCATATAAGGCAGGTTGAATCGATAAGTCTGCCAAGCACCAAAGAAAAGTAATGTTAGCCCCAATATCGAGGATAAGTGCCATTAGGGACACGGGAACCACAAAAAAACTAAACCATGCTACAAATACAAGATTGTAAATAAAACTACTTAAGCTAACTCCATGAAAAAATACCGCTATTGCTGGCATCATACCCACAACCAAAGCGCTCTGAAGTATCAAGGCTTTTTTCCAATAGGATACGTGAGCGCTTTTTTGCGTTGAAAAGATCAAAATCACAGCAACGGCCCACATAGTAAGCCACAAACTCATTGACGCTGTTGAAAAAGGGTCCAGAAATAATAAAAAGGAAAAAATGAGTAACCATTGATAACTTTTAGGCACTCGATTAGAAGACATGGATAAGACAGACACCAAGCAACAGGCAATGACCGCCCTTTGCGTTGGAATCGAAAAACCTGCGAGCCATGCGTAACAAACGCTACACAAGATCGCCACAACCATCGGAGTACTTCTCCAACGAAAAAAAATCCGAAAAAGCAGTTTGCCGACAAACCAACCAATACCGAACACAATCCCAATGTGCAATCCAGATATCGCAATTAGATGACTGAGACCACTGGCTTTGAGTTGACGCTTTACCTCAGTGGATAATTCATCTCTTATACCAAAGGTCAAAGCCAGTATTATTCCTTTGCCCATCAAGGAATCTATTGAGTTTTTCACTTGGTTGTACCAAGAAAAGCGCACAGACCCTGAATTTATAATCCAATAGCTATAGTCAGCTAATACACTGCCTCGGCCTACCACGCCCTGCTGCAAAGCAAATTTCTCAGCATCAAATCCAACATCATTAAGGTATCCAGTTATGGGCTTTAGTTTGACTTTTGCTCGGATTTTGTCATTAGAAACAAGAAGGATAGGTGACACTAACCATATGCTGGGTCTAAGAGGGCCTAAAATAGACTTTCCGTTAATAGCAGTGACAGTTATTTTACCGTGAAAACCGTGATTTATTTGCTTAAAAAAGCTGTCAACCTCCGCATTTATGGTAATATTTGGACCATCTTGGAAAAGGATCTCTTGCTGATAGTACACACAGTTAATGCGTATTATGAGTATTAAGCAAGCAATGAGCAATCCAACACACCATTTTAGCAATTTTAACCTTATACTGAGTATCAGAATCAATATACAGGGAAACACCCATGGCCATGATGGCGCGGTCCACCAAAACTGGGCGGTCGAGATAAGGAAACAAAACGAAATGAGTGTCCAGTAATTTAAAAAGAGAGTCATATTTCCCTATGCCAAGAAAACTCATAAAACGTTTTATGCCTGACCATGAAGTCATAAAACGCCAGAAAGCATTGAAAATTTTTGGTAACGTGCTTTACAACCCTAACCTCTGGTGCCTGAATCGTCGTTCAGCTTCAGGGGCGTTCGCTGTTGGTTTGTTTATGGCTTTCGTACCTTTACCAAGCCAAATGATTATGTCAGCTGGCTTAGCGATTGTATGTGGTGTTAACCTTCCTCTGTCTGTCGCACTTGTTTGGGTAAGCAACCCGATAACCATGCCCGTACTGTTTTACTTTGCTTATAAAGTCGGCGCTGTGGTCATGCATACCCCTCCGCAACCCTTTCATTTCGAGTTATCGTGGGACTTTATCATGCAGCAAATGAGTACCATTGGTCCTCCTTTCATACTCGGCTGCATGATTTGTGGCATTGTCTCAGCCATTGCTGGATACTTCGGTATTAAAGCACTTTGGCGCTATTCTGTTGTGAGAAGCTGGCAGCAAAGAAAAATCAGATTAGGTAGGTTACTAAAGAAAGGAAAGCGCAAAGATTAGGTTTTCGATGAATGGTTAGATTTAGTAAAACTGACATGTCATACAAAGATTAAAGGGCCCAAGTGGCCCTTTAATCTTTGTGGCTTTATTTAGAGCTCAAGACTAAGGCAGGATTTAGTTTAGATGCACGTGATGCAGGATACCAAGTCGCAAGTAAACTTAAGATAATCGCCGTTCCTGAAACAAGAATTATGTCTGTCCAGACAATTTCGGAGGGTAAAAAGTCAACAAAATAAATATCACCAGAAAGAAATTGATGCCCAATGGCTTTTTCCAATAACGTGATGAGATAAGTCAAATTCGCTGCAACCAAAACACCGAATACGCTGCCTACTAAACTACCTAAGACTCCAGAAAAAACGCCTTGCCAAATAAAAATTCGCTTCACCAAGCCATCCGTCGCCCCCATTGTTCTTAATATCGCAATTTCTCCCGCGCGATCTTTTACCGCCATCATGAGCGTCGATACAATGTTAAAGCTAGCAACACCGATTACCAGAACCATAACAAGATACATTATCGTCCTAACAAGTTGAATGTCTCTATACAAGAAGCCATATTCTTGTTGCCAACTGCGCAGATACACATAAACATCTAAGGTATTGCCTGCTTCACGCACAATTTGTGTTGCATTGAGAACATCAGAAACTTTCAAGGCTACACCGGTAACAGCACCAGTAAGCTGAGCGTATTTCTGAGCGTCTTCTAAAGGCACGATTGCAAGATTATGGTCAATCTGCCCGTTGAGTTTGAGCAAACCAGCAACCTTAACTCGAACTCGCTTTGGCGCTTGTACTCGAGTAGTGGAACCTGATGTCGGGATCATAAGTGTAAGATAATCGCCTTCTGACACTCCTAAATACGTCGCGACTCCTTGACCCAGAATCACCTGTTGTTTGCCAGGCATAAAGTCTTGCCATGCCTTGCCATCTACATAACGATTGATGCTAGACACCTTAGATTCCAACTCTGCGTCCACTCCACGAACTTCCAGCGCTTTGACTTTATTGCCTTTTTCTGCCAACGCTGTAATGGTTACATAGGGAGCTGCCGCTTCAATTTTGGGGTGCTTTTCAGCTTGCTGCATCACAGATTGCCAATCGAAGATAGGTCCTCTTACCCCTTCAAACTCACCATGAGCAATGACTGATAGAACGCGCTCCTTGAGTTCTCTCTCAAAGCCATTCATTGCCGACAACCCTATGATAATGACCGCGACGCCAACTGTGATACCGATAGTGGAAGATAATGAAATAAACGACACCATTTTATTTCGCTGCTTGGCACGACTAAAGCGGCTACCAATTAATAATGATAATGAAGAAAACACACTAGACTCCCCCCACATCAAGCAGCAAACCATCTTGCATGTGCAACTGCTTATCCATTTTTGCAGCTAACTCTCCATCATGAGTCACCACCAGAAATGCCGTTCCTGATTCTTGGTTTAACTCGCGCATTAGATCGTAAATTGACAGCGCCGTTTGGTAATCAAGATTGCCAGTTGGTTCGTCAGCAAGCACTAAAGAGGGGTTGTTAACAAGTGCACGGGCTATGGCAACGCGCTGGCGCTCTCCCCCAGACAACTCGGAAGGCCGATGGTCCAAGCGGTGACTTAATCCAACTTTATCTAGTAAAGCTTTAGCAGCCTGTTTAGCTTTGGCTGATTTTTCTCCGCCAATTAAAAGCGGCATGGCGACATTTTCTAGCGCGCTAAAATCGGCCAAAAGATGGTGAAATTGATACACAAAGCCAAGATGCTGATTACGAAGCTTGGCTTGCTTGTTCGAACTTAAAGACGCGACGTTCTGCCCAAGAATACTTACCTCTCCTTCTGTTGCGTCATCAAGTGTCCCCAGAATATGAAGCAATGTACTTTTACCCGACCCTGATGAGCCAATGATCGAAGCCAGTTCACCTTTTTGTAACTCAAAGCTAACCCCTTTGAGGACTTGAGTGTCAATCGATCCTTCTCGGTATGTTTTACAAATATTATGACATTGAAGGAGTTTATTCATATCTCAAAGCCTCAGCAGGTTTAATAGAAGATGCACGATAAGAAGGGAAAAGCGTCGCCAATAAACTCAGAGCAATGGCCATTATGATCACAGTTCCGATTTGGAAAGGGTTCACTAATACAGGCAGTTGCCCGCCAACCGAGAGCAAAGCAACACCGGCACTGTCGAGTATAGAATTTAGGTTAGAGGCCAACAAAACACCAAGCCCTCCCCCAATAATTGATCCAAGAACACCACTGCTCGCCCCTTGAACCATGAAAACACCTATCAGCTGAGCCTTTGTCATACCTTGAGTCTTCAATATGGCTACTTCTGATTGCTTTTCCATTACCACCATAATAAGAGCAGATATAATGTTAAACGCAGCAACGCCGATAATAAGACCAAGCATCAAACCCATCATATTTTTTTCCATCCGAACCGCTTGGAATAGCTCACCACGTTGATCCCGCCAGTCTTGCCATTTCCAGCCATCTGGCAAGGCTTTACTGCCTAGATCGCTGACAACAAAAGGATCATCAAAGAATAATCGCCAACCTGTGATTGTGTTTGTGGGTAATCGAAGCAGACGAGCTGCATCATCGATATGGGTCACTATTAGCTGGGAGTCGACGTCCGAGCCTGTATTATAAATACCAGCTACGGTAAAAATTCGTTGACTTGGAATGCGACCGAGTGGGGTAAACTGACTAGCACTTGTGACCATAAGACGCACTTTGTCGCCAACCGAGACTTTCAACCCTCGCGCCAAACTTTGGCCAATCACAACTTGGTATTGCCCTGACTTCAGAGAGGAAAGCCTTCCAGCCACCAAGAAAGATTCTATCGGATCATACTCGTTAGGCTTTACGCCTATCAACAAGCCCGCTGATAGCGTGTTGGCACTTTGAATAACCGCTTCTCCTTGAACAATAGGTTCTGGTAAAGCTGAACTCGGCAATTGCTCAAGAAAGTCAGGAGGGGAGGTATTCGGTGTTCTTCCGTCGGCATAAGACACTATCGCTTGGGGTAAAACGCCCAAGATGCGGCCTTTCAATTGCGCTTCAAAACCGTTCATTACCGAAAGTACCGTCACCAGAGACATCACACCAATGGTGATGCCCGCCGTCGACATATAGGAAACAAAACGGCTGAACCTATCACCCGAGCGTCCACGTAAATAACGAAGACCAATAAAGGCAGATACAGGATGGAACATAGTTATTACCAAAAACGTTTGATAGCCGTTACTGTAACGATTTATCGCCCTAGGTTGTAGTCCTTATTCGCTAAAATGGCGTCAAATTATGCACGAAACAATGAGATATCTTGATTAGTTGCTGCTTATGACGATAATCAAGACATAGCTTTAAGGAATTTGCGTATGTCTGAGCAAGAATATTTTACCGTACATCATAAAATGTCTGTTAACGTCGAACCTTTACCCAGCACTGAGGTTTTACCAAGTTATGAGCAGTTCGAACGTGAAATTCCTGCCCCTTTCCTTGTCGCAAGTGAATTCAGTCATCTCGATATTTTAAACGATCATGCTCGAGCCGAAATGAAAAGTATTGATTTTAAATACGTGATTGATTTACTTGATGCGCAAAACTCAAAGCTTAATTTGCTCTTGACCTTTATGCTTTCTCAGCAAGACAACGAGCAGTATCGCTATCAAACCTTGTCGTTCGGTGCCAGCAAATTCTGCTATAGCGCCGATTCTGCTTTATCTGTGGGAACAAAAGTTAGGGTGAAGATGTTTATTGAACACCCTGCAACCGCTGTTTACTGTTATGGACACGTTGAAAGTAACGACAAAGATGGTGATGATTTCCTAATAACGATAAAATATGATTTACTGCGTGACCAAGACGAAGATCTTTTGATAAAAGCAGCACTCTATCAGCAACAGAAATTACTCCGTCAGCGCTCAAGAGATCGCGACAAAAAATAATCTTACTATGCCTATTACACCACTCTTCCATCTGGCCCGTTCATCTGGAGCCGGAGACAAAAAACAGGTCGGTAATTTGCAAGGTGCCAGCCTGGCACTTGCGGTTGCTGAACTCGCTAACCAGCATGATAGCCATACCTTATTGGCTGTCGCGGATCCACAAACGGCCCTTAAGCTGTTACAAGAAGTAGAACAATTCACCGATCAAGAAGTGTCACTGTTTCCAGATTGGGAAACTCTTCCTTACGATAGTTTCTCACCCCATCAGGAAATTATTTCTGATCGCATTGCCCGTTTGTATCGCCTTCCCGCCCAGAATACAGGTATCACAATTGTGCCAATCAGCACATTATTGCAAAGACAGTCTCCTCGAGACTTCTTAATGCAGCATACCTTGATGGTAAAAGTCGGCGACCGCTATTCTTTAGAAAAGCTGCGCATTCAGCTTGAGAAATCCGGCTATCGTCATGTCGACCAAGTGTTCGGTCCCGGAGAATACGCAAGCAGAGGCTCGATTCTTGACCTTTTCCCAATGGGTTCCAATGACCCATTTCGGATTGATTTTTTTGATGACGAAATCGATACTATACGCACTTTTGATCCTGAAAATCAGCGCTCTATTGAAGATGTCAAAGACATCTGCTTGCTCCCTGCTCATGAGTTTCCTACCTCGGAAGGCGCGATTGAAGACTTTCGTATCCGCTGGCGCCAACGCTTTGAAACCAGGAGAGAGCCCGAATCTGTTTATGTCCAAGTTTCAAAAGGGATCTGGCCTGCTGGGATAGAATACTGGCAGCCTCTATTTTTCGAGCACACCGAAACCTTGTTTGACTATATCGCAGATGACAGTCAGCTGATCACCGTCGGCGATTTAGAAAGTGCGATCGATCATTTCCTATCAGATACAGAATATCGATATGAGCAGCGTAAAATCGATCCGTTACGCCCCCTACTTCCACCTTCAGAGCTGTGGCTTAAAAAAGATGAGTTGTTTAGTCACTTTAAGACCTTGCCTCAGGTGCATTTATCAACCGATGCCATCGTAGAAAAGCAGGGCCGGATAAACCCAGCTATTCAAGCTTTACCTGCACTTGCTGCCCAGCATCAAAACAAGGAGCCCTTGGCCGCACTGCGTCAGTTCAGTGAATCTTTTTCTGGCAAGGTCGTGTTCTCTGTCGAATCCGAAGGACGCAGAGAAGCTTTGTTGGAGCTTTTACAGCGCATCAAACTCCGCCCTGTTGAGTTTGATAGCTTTTCTTCAGCAATACAGGCTGACAGTAAATTCGCCTTGGTCCTTGGCGCGGCAGAACATGGGTTTCTGTTTGGCCAACAACAACTGGCGCTAGTATGCGAAAGTGACTTATTAGGCGATAGAGTGATTCAACGTCGCCGAAAAGATCGCAAAACCACCAATAGCGATGCCGTTATTCGTAACCTTGCAGAGCTCAAATCAGGCCAGCCCGTTGTCCATATCGATCATGGAATTGGGCGTTATATCGGTTTGCAAACGCTTGAAGCCGGTGGTTTAAAAACCGAATACGTCACCCTAGAATATCAAAACGAGGCAAAACTCTATGTGCCAGTAGCGTCTCTGAATTTGATCAGTCGCTATTCTGGAGGCGCTGAAGAATCGGCTCCTTTACATAAGTTAGGTGGAGAAGCTTGGGCTAAAGCTCGGCGCCGCGCCGCTGAAAAAGTGCGTGATGTTGCCGCAGAGCTGCTCGATGTCTATGCCAAACGCGAGTTAAAGCCAGGGTATAAATTTGCGCTCGATCGCGACCAATACGCCACATTTAAGGCGGGTTTCCCGTTTGAGGAAACCGACGACCAATCCATGGCGATCAACGCCGTGATGTCAGACATGTGCCAAGCCAAAGCAATGGATCGCCTCGTGTGTGGTGATGTCGGATTTGGTAAAACAGAAGTTGCCATGCGAGCTGCGTTTGTCGCCACAGACAATGGTAAGCAGGTGGCGATTTTGGTCCCGACAACACTGCTTGCCCAGCAGCATTTTGAAAACTTTAGAGATCGTTTTGCCAACCTACCAATTCGAGTCGAAGTACTCTCTCGTTTTAAAACTGCCAGAGAGCAAAAACAAGTCCTTCAAGATATTGAAGCAGGGAAAGTAGACTTAGTAGTTGGAACACACAAGCTTTTATCCGATGATATTAAGTTTAACGATCTCGGTCTTCTAATTGTTGATGAAGAACATCGCTTTGGTGTTCGTCAAAAAGAGAAAATGAAGGCAATGCGAGCAGATGTCGACATACTGACCCTCACCGCAACGCCAATTCCTCGAACACTGAACATGGCCATGAGTGGCATGCGTGATTTGTCTATCATAGCCACGCCTCCAGCCAGACGCTTAGCGATCAAAACTTTTGTTCGCCAGCACGACACGGCTGTTGTTAGAGAGGCGGTTCTGCGCGAAATTATGCGTGGCGGCCAAGTTTACTTTTTGCATAATCAAGTCGAAACCATTGAAAAAGTGGCGGCCGATCTAGAAAAGTTAATCCCAGAAGCGCGGGTCACTGTCGCACATGGTCAAATGCGCGAGCGCGAGCTTGAGCGGATCATGAATGATTTCTACCATCAGCGTTTTAACCTCTTAGTGTGCACCACCATTATTGAAACTGGTATCGATGTCCCAACAGCCAATACCATCATAATGGATAGAGCTGATAACCTTGGGCTGGCTCAATTACATCAATTGCGCGGCCGAGTTGGGCGTTCACACCATCAAGCTTATGCCTACTTACTCACCCCACATCCAAAGGCCATGACCAAAGATGCGATCAAACGCTTAGATGCCATCGCCTCTCTGGAAGATCTTGGGGCAGGTTTTACACTCGCGACACACGACTTAGAAATCCGTGGCGCTGGTGAATTGCTTGGTGATGAGCAAAGTGGTCAAATCCAGTCTGTTGGTTTTACCCTATACATGGAAATGCTTGAGCAAGCGGTTGAAGCACTTAAAGACGGCAAAGAACCCTCTCTGGATGAGCTGTTGCGAGAGCAAACGGAAGTGGAGATGCGCCTGCCTGCTTTGCTTCCTGACGACTACATCCCAGATGTTAATACACGTTTATCTATGTACAAACAGATAGCAAGTGTCTCTGAACACTCAGAATTGGACGATCTCAAAATTGAGTTAATTGACCGCTTTGGCCTTTTACCTGACGCAACCAAAAACTTACTCTCAGTGTCTGAAATTAAACTTGAGGCAGGCAGCCTGAAAGTGAAGAAAGTTGAAGCCCATGACAAAGGTGGATTCATTGAGTTCTATCCGGATGCTGACATTAATCCGACCTATTTAGTTAAACTATTGCAATCACAACCACAAAAATTCGCAATGGAAGGCCCAACTAAGTTTAAGTTTACGGTACCATTAGTGGACAGACGTAAGCGGATTCAATTTGTCGGTGATATGTTGGGAGAATTCCGCCATAACCTTCTACCACAAGCCTGATGAGTTCAGGCTTAACTAATTCAAGGTGATCGCACCTTATTTTGGAGTTGCAATGAAAAAGCTGATCCCACTACTACTTCTCGTTGTCGCTATGCCTTCATGGGCAAAGCGACAATTTGATATAGAAGTGATCATTTTTAAACGCGCCTTAAATCCGGAGCAAACTGCCGAGTCTTGGCCAGATTCTCTTCCTGAGCTATCAATGGATAACTCCGGCTATTTGAATGATACCAATTATCGTAGTCGAAAAGGAGTCACTCGTTTACCTGCTTCCTCATACAAACTGACTCCTCAAGTGAAGAAATTAAGAAATCATGCTGGCTTTGAGGTTCTCACCCATATGGCTTGGCGACAAGGAGACGGTAATCGCTATCGTGCACCTACCTTCCGTATTAAGGCAGGGCGAGATTTCTCTGGACAATTTAACTCCGATGGCAGCTCTAAAGGCACAAACTCAGGGACCGAAGTCATTGATGGCGTAACAGAAGAAAATATTTCTCGGCCTTTGTATGAGCTTGACGGCAAGTTACAAATCTACGTTGAGCACTATCTCTATGCGGATGTTCAGCTAGACCTCAAGCAGTCCACGACTCGTGAAGTGAAACTGGAAGACAACCCACTGGTGTTCACTGAGATCAGTAACCTAGAAGGCGATGATACTGTACAAGCAGGTATGATGGAAAACATCACACCAACGATTCATACCGAGCAGTTTCTTAAAAGCTACCGCATGGATCAAAAAAGACGTATGCGCAGCACTGAAACTCACTTTTTGGATCATCCACTACTTGGGGTCATCATTCAAGTAAGACGCGTACCTGAGTAATTGTTGTACACTTAACCTGCTGTTTGTTCATCTAAAAGGGTGTTATGAAACCAGACTATCAGATTATTACCGCCAGATTGGTTTTAAAATTGATGCCTCAAGAAGATGACGAGCTGCTTACTCAGTGTGTCCTCTCCTCGCCAGGTTTACACCGATGGATAGACTGGTGCCATCCAGCTTTTTCACTCGATGATGCAGAAAAGTTTATTCTCGCTACTCGCCTCAATTGGGTAAAATCCGAAGCCTATGGATTTGGTCTTTACACCCGTAAAGACCATACCTTTATCGGCATGGTTGCAGTCAATGAGCTTTACCACACTTTCAATATGGCCAGCATAGGCTACTGGCTTGGCGATGCTTATCAAAAGCAAGGTTACGCGAAGGAAGCGGTAGACGCATTGGTTGAATTTTGCTTTTCAATTCTAAAGGTCACTCGCATCGAAATCGTATGCGACCCCGATAATGTGTCAAGTCAAAAGCTTGCCGAGTCTTGTGGGGCTAGTTTTGAAGTCAGCGCGCCTAATCGATACATCTATAATGGATTACCCAAACAGGGCTTGGTTTACGCTATCCTTCCACCCGAATCTTAACTGTCGCAAAAAAATGACCCAAAAAGCGCTTTCTTCACGTCATTAACGAGCACATCGTTTATTTTATCAAGTTCTGTTTTGATTGATGCCCTAAAATATAGGCTAATGCTTTGTCAGCATCGACCAACCCTAGCCCTGTATTGGATGCGCCCAAGTCAGAAGCACGAGTGCTTATCTTAAGCGCTTGAGTGACCTTGCTGGCTGCATTGGGCATTTGTTGAGGATGGTGTTCTCGATAAGCCTGCCATAATAATGCACTTACCGCGGCAAGTTGCGGGGCTGCAAAAGAGCTGCCTGATTCAAAGTTGCCTGTCGACCAAGTATAAACTGCATCAGCGGGTGTGCTGAGACTTGTCGATACAGCCAAAGCGTTATCGCCTGGAACCGTTGCGCTTAATGCGATTTGATGAGAAAAAGTGTCTAGATTGATGGCCAACAACAGGTTATCGTTATAGGTATAAAGGCTGGGCAAAAATTCTTTAATTAAGCCCAAATCATAGGAAAACAAATTTCCGGTCGCCCCTAAGCCAAGACTTTGCCTTAATGGAGTGACATTCGACTCTAAGTCTGTCCCTGTATTACCGAGAGATTTGGTGACGATTGTGTGACTGAGAACATGGCTTAACTGCTGCGAAAATTGTGGATCTAACTCGTTATCAAGAGCGAGAAAAGCGCGACTCATATTGATGATGTGGATATCCGTTCTATTTTCGAGATAAGCCATAGCTTGATGGTAAGTACTCGATTCAGCACTAATGGGAATAATGGTGGCCTGAGGCGCAATGGCAAGAATAACATCAATCACAGAGTTGCCATGGTTAAGCTGTACTGGATCGCCAAAACTTTGTATGGCTTGTATATTGGCATTTGGATAGTGCTCAACTTGCTTGGCGAGCAATACAGGATCAAATAAATCAAACACAGCAATTTTAATATTTGACCCTTTATATGCATTTGTAAGCGCATAGTGATTTAAATCGAAGCTCGGATGTACGCTGAGTACGATCTCATTGATCCTATACCTAAGATTATTGATGGTAGACTTTGCTTGGTCGAACTCTGCTTGATTACTTTTCTGATATTCTTCTGATTGAAACGATAATAACAATGTCGCCAAATCTAAGAAATCAGTTATTTTCTGCCCCCAGCGATGCATGTCAAGTTCATTAAAAACATAATTAGCATTTATCTTACGATAATCGATATTATTGTAGTTTTGTAATAATAAAGAAACTTCTTCTTCCCACGTCCATAAGGTAATACGCTTTAATGTTTCCAGCGCAGATTTATACTCGGCTTGATTATTTGAAGACGAGTATTCACTTGCTGATATTGGAAAGGCATTAAATAACAAAAACAACAATAAAAATTTGGTGAAATAATTTATTTTTTTATATTTTAGTCTATAGAACATACACTAGTCCTTGTGCGTCATTGTTCCAATTATGTTATATGGTTATATCTCGCTGTCAAATTTAGATAATAAATGGCGCTAAATAACACCTAATTTATATATTTGTCAGGCGGAGACCTTTTTGGATTTATTCCATTTCATTAAAGACAGCATATAACAGTAACACTTTAATTTTAATATCCCTAAGTAAATTTTGATTATGCTCTGAATTTAAATTAAGTTCACACCAACCATCCATTCCCGTAAATTCGGCAGAAGTACAGCTGATTTTAAAAACCACTTTCATTGTAGAGGATGCCAGACAGTCGGAAAACGCCTAACAGAACCAACCAAGATTAGTGTGCCGATGAAACAGGAACGCTGCATGATGCAACCAACCTTTTTGGAACAAGTACTTATGGCGGGATTGATGTCAATGGTCAAATATCAACCATTCATGCGGACACCCTGGTGTGTCCCCCAAGTGAAAGACTGTCCAGAAATGGATGCCCAAAGCTTGATGGCTGAAACTGTGTTTGAATAAACGTACCGATATTCAACCAGAAATACTTTCCTTTAATATAAATCGACGACAGTATTGCTCAAGATCTGCAGTACATAAAAACAAACCTCAAAGTGACATGGATAATTTATCTTTCTCTTTACTGATGTGTCCGATATTATTGTTAGATCCTTGATATTACTGGGAACTGGTTGTCACCTCAGGCGGCTGCAAAACTAAATTAACAACTAACTTAGTAAATCCAGCGACAACGCTCTTAACCACAACACCAGAGTGAAACCAAACACTGGTATCAAAATCAACAATTAATGATCAACTTGCAGTTTGAGCGCGCAAGTGCAGTGAGTCGGGTGGCTTTGATTGTTATGGAGTTCCACACCTATAATTAGTTTGGTGTGTGCTTAATAAAATAGTGAGAACTTCCGCCTTCACGTAACTTAATATCATAGTAAATAACACCTTCAGAGCTATTACCCATTTTTCCAAAGGCCACCGACTCAACGAGCCCACCTTTTTTATCTTCAAGCTTCCACTGTACACCTACCCAGGGCCCTGTTGGAGAGTTTCTGTCTTGCTGATTTATTTTACTAACAGTTCTAAGAAAGCCCCTAGAGGTTTGAATTACATTATCTTTAGGATAGTATCGGAATTCTTTTTGTATTCCTGCCCCCTTTATTAAAATTTGCGTAAATCCAGATAAATTCTTAACGGAAACACTCACATCACCTAATCTAACTAAATGCCACCTGCCTTTTGAGTTTAGAATTTGATGATACTCTGCTTCACTAATACCCATTTTCTTGTGATAGGGTAATACCTCCCCCAGTTCCATACCTGAGCTTCTAAAGTAGTTTTCCCACCATATTTGATTAGCTCGAATAGCAGATGAAAACTTATTTGAGATAGCTTCAAGTTCGGGATCTGCTCCCACATAGTTAGCTTCCCCATGAACGCTGGATTTGGGGATAAAATTAGCCGATTCTATAGAGTGAGCACAAGCACAAATAAAGAACAACCCCAAAATAAACACTTTATTCATCATCAAATTCCTATAATCCTAATGCACCTTGAAAAATACAACGCCTATTTAAGGGGCTGATAATTGTTTGCTAAAATGTGTAGCGAAGCGAAACCGAGCAAACTGTTGGTAGTCTCACTTTACATTCTTGTTATAAGCAGTTAATTCTCATACTTGGTTTTCATCTGTATAGCTACGTGTTCAATTCCTGGAGAAATTGTTGATATCATTGTTCCTAAAAGATGCTAGCTATTCTAATATTTTATGCTTGTGTTCTCTCATCACAGTTAGCCTTAGCAACTCAAAAATGGGGGATTTTAACTAAAACAGCGGCATACCGAGGTATACCGCCATTAAGTCTTTCCCTGTAATACTAGTGTGTTCGCGTATCAACAGATGCTTATTAGTGAAGCTTTAGATTTGGGCGTAGAACTCGGTTAATCCTACCCATAAGAATAATTAACGCGGTTTTGAATACGCCGTGCAGGGCCATTTGGTGCAAGCGATAGAGGGAGATATACACCACTCTAGCGATTCGACCCTCAATCATCATTGAGCCTTTGGTCAGATTCCCCATCAAGCTGCCGACTGTAGAAAACTTACTTAAAGACACCAAAGAGCCTTTGTCTTTATAGACATAAGGCTTGAGTTCGCGGCCATTAAGCTTGGCAACAATATTTGAAAATGCTCGGCTCGCCATCTGATGCGCGGCTTGCGCTCTTGGCGGAACGAAGGAACCATCGGCCTGAGTGCACTGGGCCAAGTCACCGATAACAAAAATATCGTCATCTAAAGTCGTCTGCAGAGTTTCTTTAACAATCAGTTGGTTGATACGATTGGTTTCAAGGCCAGCGATATTTTTAACAAAATCTGGCGCCTTAATTCCTGCCGCCCAGACCATGATTTGTGCAGGGATTTTTTCACCCTCTTTGGTCATCAGTCCATCAGGGCAGGCTTCGGTAACCATTGTTGTGGTGCGAACATTGACGCCAAGCTTAGTTAATTCTTGATGCGCTGCCGACGAAATACGAGTTGGCAGTGCTGGTAGAATGCGCTCTCCAGCTTCAATTAAGTTGACGTTTAGCTTGCTTGAATCCAAGTCACCAAACCCATAAGTACGAAGCTCTTTTACTGCATTATGAAGCTCAGCAGATAGTTCTACTCCGGTTGCACCCGCGCCTACAATGGCAATATCAACCGAACCATGACCATGCTTCGCATGCAGCTTCAAGAACTCATTGTTCATTTCCGTTCTGAATTTAGATGCTTGGTCTGTGCTGTCTAGAAAAATGCAATGCTCGCGCACGCCTGGAGTATTGAAGTCGTTAGAGGTGGAGCCCAGCGCCATGATCAGAATGTCGTATTCTAGTTCACGACCTGGCATCAACAACTCATCATGTTCATCTTTAAGTTCGCTAAGGGTGATCACCTTACGCGTTCTATCGATGTCTTTAAGACTGCCCATTTGAAAATCGAAGTGATGATTTTTCGCATGAGCGCGATAGCTCAGTGCATCTACCCCTTCATCGAGTGATCCTGTTGCTACTTCGTGCAACAAAGGTTTCCATAAATGACTGGCTTTGCGATCCACTAGCGTCACTTTCGCACGCCCTTTACGGCCTAAGGTCCGGCCAAGTTTGGTAACAAGCTCTAAACCACCTGCACCGCCGCCCACTACGATAATTCGAGTCACAGCAACTATCCTCTAGAAAAATAAAATAGGTGTCGAGCCGATAGTTCGCCTCGATAAAATTTGCTTAATTTCTCGCCAGCCTGCTCTCATTAGAGTGAGTCTTACGGCAATCAAGGCGTGTAGAGGTTTTATTTATCAAGTAAGCCACGTTATTCAAACAATGTTTCGCCTTCGAGAGGCTTTCAAGATTTAGGTCTTGCTTGGGCAAGTTTTGACTTGCTCTCATTTTTTGATTTTTATCAACATCCTTGTGATAGAACTCATTATATAGGGCAGGATAGGCCGCGCAACTAAAGATTGTCTTAAGGAGTGTGAAATTTCATTGATTAACCTATAAAAGCTTCACTTACTATTTACCTTTGTTGAGAGACAAATGTCTTCACTGATTCCATTTCTACATTCATGGTTTTTTGCTATTTAATTATTTAGTATAGTTGGAGGCCACCAACCTTGAGTTCACTCCATAATGAAACCATACACGCTAAAAGTACTGCTCATTTTGTCTTCTGTTGGGCTTGGCGGATGTGCGCAAAGCTTACAACCTGTCGAATCAAGCCAAACAGAACTCAGCACTGAAACACAAAACTTAAAAGAGCCTGGCGGAACAAAAAGAAGCGCTGCGTATATGTCCTGCTCTCAAAACGCCCTAGATAGATTGGCCTATACTCTCTGCCAAAATGCCGAGTTAGAAAGGGAAGACGTTCGCTTAAATCAAGAGTACCAATCGGCAATCAAGCAAATCCAAACGTTTAGGCATGAAGATCTAAAACATATGCAAAACTTATGGATTAAGTATCGTGACGCAAAGTGTAATTTCTTCTATCACAAAGAGAGTGGTTCTGGTGGACAAAATGACGCGATGGATTGTTACATCAATATGACCCAACAGCGCGCTGATGAACTCAGAGCACTCTTCTAAAGTCTCGTGTCGACCGACATACGTTAGCATCCAGACGTCAAGTAAACTAATGAACATTCGGAGTGTAAAGTGAGCTCATCCAATATAGCCATACTCAAGTCTCGGTTGACTCCTATGCTTAGACCAAGTAATACAACGATGAGCATTTATGCGATTGCCGCTATTATGTTTGTTTTTGTTTCCTTTCCACAGGTCACCATTAGCTATCTCG
Source organism: Vibrio tetraodonis (assembly GCF_003350295.1). GTDB lineage: Bacteria > Pseudomonadota > Gammaproteobacteria > Enterobacterales > Vibrionaceae > Vibrio > Vibrio tetraodonis. Next base: position 109,982 of record NZ_QLYY01000006.1, on the reverse strand, counting down.
CTCATCTAACTCAATCAGCTATCGACCAATTTGGCCTTGGTCTGCTGCTTATCTCAAGCTTTATGGTATTGCTCGTTATCGGGCTCAGTATAAGCCCAGTAGGCAAAATACGTTTGGGTGGGGAGTTAAGCTCGCCTGAATTTAGCACGTCAAGTTGGCTCGCAATGTTGTTTACCGCCGGGATGGGCTCTGGCCTTATCTTTTGGGGAATTGCTGAACCCTCTTTTCATGCCGCTAACTTGCCTGTATTTGCACAAAACTTAGGAGATAATACCGACACAGCCTTGGCGATTACTTATTTCCATTGGGGGCTACATGCATGGGCGATTTATGCCATCACAGCACTTGCTATCGCGTGGTTTAGTTACAATAGAAAGCGAACCTTACACATATCATCGACATTTACTTCTAAATCAAAGCGCGGTTGGTACTCAGTCGTCGATTGGATGGCCGTCATTGCGATAATATTTGGTGTTGCTGGCACGTTTGCTAACGCTATTGCACTGATTCAAACCGGCTTAGAGCAAACGTTTTCAAGGTCCATAGATTCATTCTCTTTTCGATATAGCTTGCTTATCGCCATTGCAATCTTGTTTACTGCATCATCCTTATTAGGACTGCAAAAAGGCATTAAGCGGCTAAGCCTTTTCAATACAGTAATTATGCTTGCTATGGTTATTGCGGTATTCGTTCTTGTCGACCCGATACAAACTCTAATTCGAATCACTTCATCATCGCTCGCTTATATCCAGCTTTTACCAAAAGTCTCTTTTTCAATCGAGCCTCAGTCTCACAGCTGGAGCCTAGGTTGGACTATCACGTATCTAGTATGGTGGATTGCATGGGCTCCTTTCGTTGGGCCTTTTATCGCAAGGATCAGTAGAGGTAGAACCATTCGGCAGTTCTTAGCCTGTGTCGTGCTTATTCCAACCCTAGCCTCTATTATTTGGTTTAGTACTTTTGGAGGCGCTAGTCTTGACAGTGATTTTAGCTCACAGGTCGTCGGCTCTGTAAGCAAAGACTACACTCAAGGTTTATTTGTTTTCTTTGAGCACTTGCCCTTGAGTCAAATATTTTCAATCGCAGCCTTAATCTTATTGGTGACTTTCATCATCACAAGCGCTGACTCAGCATTGTTTGTTTGCTCTATGCTAACCAATACTGATAGTAATAGAGCCAAGCTGATATGGGCAATCATTCTAGTCTTGCTCTCGGCGTCACTACTTTATGACAATGATGTTGAACTAAACAAGCAAATAGCTATAGCCGGCGCACTACCCTTTACTTTAGTTATAATGCTGCAAGTCATAGTTATGCTTAGAGATATTATTATTGTCAGAAATAATAAAGGTAATTAAAGCTTCACTGAAGATAAAAGAATATTATCTAAATAATATTCTTTTATCTTACATCGGATAGTAATATATTAACAAAATTTATCACACTTAGTTAAATTAGCATAAACAATCATAATTATGTCCATTGATTTAATTATCGACAGATAAGAAAATATATATTTCAAATTAATTAAAATTCTAATCAATTTAGGAATATATTATGAACAAATTTTTACTTATCATTTTATGCTTGTTGTTTCCACCTGCTGCCGTTGTGTGCAATCGAGGACTAGGAAAACATTTTTTTATTAGTTTTGTACTCACTCTATTCTTTTTCATTCCTGGTATCATTCATGCATTTTATTCTACTATGGAAGTTGCTAGACGAAGACGCCGCAGATAAATTTAAATAGCGTACAGATAGTAAAAGGCACAAAATTAGTGCCTTTATATAATTATCATTCGTATTTCCCAAACGTTTTTATCGCTTCCAAATGCTGAGAAATTTTTTTAAATTTATGGCTCTGAGTAGCGTCCCATATAATATCGTAATAGCTTTCAAGTTCTTCTGACGTTTGGAGGTTATCATGTATTTCATCGTTTTCTGACAAAATAACTAAGCACTGGTTTTTGTTCTTAGTACGAAATTCTTGCACGCACTTAGTCGCAATATCTTGATACTCTTCAGGTCTGTCGATACGACCTTGCATAGTGAGTTCTGGATGAAGGTTAGGATTAAAGATCACTTGCTTAATTCCACATAGAAATCCAATACGCTCGGACCAGTAACCTCCTAGACCAACACCACAAATGATAGTCTTATTTCTGTCTTCTGATTGTTCAATAGCCTTGTGTACTTCCTTGAGAAGATGCTGCATATCATGTTTAGGATGTAATGTACTGTAGTTAACAAAACGAACATCTTGATCAATAAATTGTAGTTGCAAGACTTTTTCGTGGTTGCCAGGGCTGGTAGAGTCAAAACCGTGTAAGTAAATAATCATTCTAAGATCCTCTGTTCACCCAACAAATCTAACAAAAAAAGTAAGGTTATAAGGAGACTTAAATCTAAAATATACCGAGAAGTTAAGCTTGGTCAGATTGTGAAACCAGCAAATCACCAAGCGCTTGTGCTTCAGTTAAATACCTTTCTTGCCCCTTTAACTGATAAGCTAACAGATACCACAGCATCGCCATCACCTCAGCTCTTGGTTTCCAAGCCATAACCCCATTAACCCAGTCATCAACACTTTCGATACCTCTAAACTGACAATATCGATAAACCGACTCTAGTGGTTTCTCATTTGTCACACCTATAGTTATCGCTAGATCGAGTCGAGGATCAGACACACAGGCGTATTCCCAGTCAATCACCTTATGTCCTTCAGAGTGTTTAACCATGTTATAACCAGCAAGATCAAAATGACAAAGCGAGTGGATAGTGTTATCTAAACTTGGTACGTTACGCCATTGTTGATACAGGTCTCGGTACTGGTCTAACTGCAACTCTTCGCGCAGTAACATCCAATAATGATCGACCCGAGCAGTATAATTAAAAGGGACGGTCGGCACTTTGGTGATATCGAAATTATGAATCTTGGCCAATGTTTTCAATAAGGAGTCAAAAGGTAGGTCATCAGTCAGTGGCTCTCCTTCAATCCATTCAACCAATAAACCGTATTCATTAAGATAAACGGGCTTAGGAGCAATACCAGTATCTTTGATGAGAGAGAGGATTTGTTGTTCATGAAATCTAGAAATCGACAAAGCTTTGGTGATGTGGGTGCTAGGCCGCCAGACAAAACAATCGCTACTGTGAGTTTTGACTTTCCAGCAGCGATTTGTCAGCCCTCCGGTCAGCGTCTGAGCATATTCCGGAGGAGTCGAAAAGAAGTGATCTAATGATCTCAGTGAAGTATCAAGCTGACAGGCTTCCTGCCAGGCCATTATTGCCATTGATCACTCCTATAGAATTACAGCCCCAAGAAGCTTTTCGACTCTTGTTTACGGATTTCTGTTTCATCCGCCCATTCGATTAAACCAGTTTTTAAGTCCATAAGACGCATGGTCATCTTATAGTATACATCTTTATCACTGCCTCCGGTTTTCGCTATGCTCGATAGGTTTCCATACAGCATATATTGTGCGCCAACCATCTGACCAAACTGGATCGCCGTGCTCTGATTAACTAACTCATCATTATTTTGGAAGTTAAGTTGTTCACGAACCGCTTCCACTCTGTCCATATCAACAAAGCGGAATTTACCCGAATTGAGCATTTTAGTACTGATAGTATCAGTGATAGACTCAGTATCGATATGCTCGCTCGTCTTGTTCTTAATCTTCTCGACAAAAACGATCGGGCGAGAGTTATTGGTAATGGCCGCAACCGATCCGGACATCATCATGCTATCAACCATTTCTGCAGCAATCTTTTGCAAATCTGTTGAGCCAAAATCAATCGTTGTGGTTTCAACAGCTTGTGCGTCACCGTAGCTAACTTTATTAGAACAGCCACCTAGTAACACAGCTAAGCCAAGTAATGCTATAGCGCTTTTTTTCATTATTAGTTCCTCAATTTCATTCAATAGTTTGAAAGTAGATTAAAAGGTAGAATACCGAAGTCTTGGGCTTTAGTTATCGCTTTCTCGAATCTGAATGCGGAACTGTGTACCATTCGGATTCACTGAAACTTCTGAGATAGAAATAGTTTCCATTCCTCGTACAACGGTTTGTCGCCAAGGGCCAAGCTTAGTGTTGACCTCTAACCCACTATCATCGTACCAATAGAAGCGATATTGAATGTGCTGATCGCCTTTATATTGGCTAGTGACTCTCACCACGCCTCTCGCTCGTCCGTCAACCTGAGCGGTCGATATGTCGTCAATGTGTAGACGTCCAGCTAACACGTTATCACCAAATAAGACGGTTTGCGATGCTCCGTCTATACGCAAGCCCGCGGTGTTGTTCGAACACCCTACCATGATAAAACCAGCCAACGCTGCAATAAGCCATTTTTTCATCTAATGTTTCCTAACTGTTTATGCCATATAATGGCATTACCTCCCTGCCGAGAGACCCAAACCAAAGCAGTTCGACCTGCTTTCAACTCAAATTGGTAATCTTGCTCATTCACCGTCACCGTTTGCTGACCAGGTTCGACTGTCATGCTACTGCTTTTGATTTGTCCTGGAAGAGTTAACCAACTTCTGGTATCAGGCTGTTCTGTCAAGGTATTCCAAATATTCACTAATGCACTACCCAATTGGTCTTCATTAGTGGCATTTCTGCGCAATTCATCTTTCGCCCAAACGCGAAGTGCTTGGCGAATAATGATCGCTGGCATTCTCTCAGATAAATCATATTGAGCCATAGCATTGACGTCCGTCATCAAGTCACTATTGAGCTTGGTCTGATTCAACTGAGTCGCGGGAAAATACTGGGTATCATGGCGCCCATAGTGCGGTAAGGCGATAGTATATAATGCTAGATTATCACTGCTATCGAACAAAGGAAGAGTTTGTTTCCATCCCTGCAGGGCATCCACAACCCCCAGCTCTTCAATGACGATGACTCTTGCTTTGTCACTTTCAATGAAACTCGCTTTACCATAACGTTTTTCTAACATAGCTAAGTCTTCATTCATGCCTAATCGTTTCGCGACACGCTTAGCACCATCAATAACGGCGGCGTTATCAGGCATCACAGCCAATGCTCGTCGATAATCGACATAAGAGTCATTGAGTGCCTTATCTGCCTCATACAATAATGCAGACAGATAAAGCAAATAGCCATTTTGTACCGCTTGGAGTGTTTTTCCTGCATCTGGATAATTAGAAAGTACGCTTCCAATGTTTGGAGTTAAACCTTTGGATTGCATATCTTTTTGAGCGGATTCTAGTTCCTTTTCTCTTTCTTTTCTCGCTTGTTCTTGAACCTGATTTGCGCGACGCATTTCAATAATCGCGCCCTCAAGATCATTATTTTTAAGGTAATTTAAGCCAAGGTATAAATGTAAGAAGCCAAGTTCATAATCTGCTGGGCGGTAAATATCCAAGTTATCGTTAACAGCGAGTGAACCAACACTAGTCGCGGTCTCTGTAATGGAGATAGTCGCTTTGTCTTGCTGAGCTCTCACAGCTTGATCACTAAGCTCAAACGCAGACTTACTCTCGCTATATTGTTGGTTAAGCAGGTAAACACGGCCTTTTTCCATATTGTCCAAGATATCCCCAGCGACTTGCTCAGGTAAAGCTTGTTCTGCTTCTTGATACTGGCCTTGCTTAACTGCTTGATAAAGCTCGTTATTTTGCGCACTATAGTGGCTAAATAGATTGCCCGCTGAAAAATTAGCGCAGGCAGTAAGAACTGTTGAGCCTAATACCACTAATGCGATTCGAACCTGTTTATGCACTTGGTGCTCCGAATGAGTTATTAGTTTTTGTTATCGTCGCTTCGACAGTGGCAATCATAAAAAGTTTAAATGATTGCCATTATTTTTTGCCTAATATCAAATTTAACTGACCAGAATAGGGCCGAGTGGTCTTCCACCTAACAAGTGCATATGTATATGGTAGACTTCCTGACCACCATGTGGATTACAGTTCACAATTAGGCGATAGCCATCTTCAGCAATACCCTCTTCCTTTGCCAATTTGCGTGCTACGGTAAACATTCTACCCATAGTAAGTTCATCAGACTCTTCGATATCGTTGGTAGTAGGAATAAGCTTATTAGGAATGATCAGAATATGACTCGGTGCACGAGGGTTAATATCTCGAAAAGCAGTCACCAGATCATCTTGATACACCACATCGGAAGGTATCTCTTTACGAATTATTTTACTGAATATGGTCTCTTCAGCCATGAAGCACTCCATTACTTTTAATTAGCTTGAAATAATGTCAGGGAGTATGCGCCAAACGCAAAAAAATCACAATAAAAACGGTGTTCACTACCTTCTGTCTAACTGATAACAATCGATAGAACCACATTCCTAGGATATGAAACATATACTTTTCGTATATATGAGAAGCTGAAGCGTTTTAGTTCGAACCCCATTCGTGTCGGTACAACACGCTAGTAAAACTATCAAATTGCTTGCATGAATTTAAACCACTCATTTTGTCAGAACTATGCAAATTATCCATTTGTAGCGGTCAATTTACCCTTGGGCTCTTGTTTTTTAGACTCAGCATCTTTATATCGTTACTAAGGCTTGTGCTCAGATCTATTTCACATTTTTACAAGCCAACCATAAGGAGACTATATGGCAGTCCATGTTGGCATCATTGACCAAGACCCAATTCGTTTGGTAACTCCTCTATTGGATAACCGTACTATCAGTAATCACATTGTTTTTATTGGCGTGAAAAGTCAGATAGCTATGTACCAAAGACTTGAGCATGTTCTTGCCAAAAGAAATATCACAACCGAGTTTTTTGAGATCCCTAATGTAGCCAATACATCAAGGATTAAGCGTGCTGTGGGTATCTTAGCCGACGATCTAAGTTCACGTGGAGAAGAAGTCAAACTCAATGCTAGCTGCGGGCTAAGACATCAGCTCCTTTCAGTTTATGAAATTTTTCGTACATTCCATTGGCCAATCTTCGTCGTTGAACCAAATACCGATAGGTTATGTTGGCTCTATCCAGATGGCAAAGAGGATACGCAGCTTGAAGACCGCATTACGATAGATGACTACCTAACAGTGTTCGGCGCTCGGGGTGAGTTCAACCAACAAGAATTGCCTGCACAGCTTGATCAAAAACTCTATGAGCTGGGAGAGAAGTGGGCAAGTAATGCTCTAGAACTAGGCCCAGGTCTTGCGACACTCAATTATCTCGCAACAACCTGTAGAAAAGAGCAAAAGCTTAATGTCGAGTTATCCGAGAAACAGCAAGGCTACCGCGAACTGAATATGCTTCTTAGTGATTTAGTAGAAGCAAAAATTGCCAGTTATTGCGATGGCGTACTTACCTTTGCTAATGAAGACGCTCGCCGATTCTCAAATGGTGAGTGGTTGGAAACTCTTGTTCATAGGACAGTACGCGACATTCAAAAAGATATTCCAACTATTCAAGATCATTCTCTCAATGTTCAAGTATATCGTCAGCTTGGAGACCGAGAAGTAAGAAATGAGTTGGATGTTGCTTCTGTCGCAAACAACAAGCTGCACATCATCGAGTGTAAGACCAAGGGTATGCGTGACGATGGTGATGATACTTTGTACAAGCTCGAGTCCTTGCGCGACTTACTGGGAGGATTACAAGCGCGTGCTATGCTAGTCAGCTTTAGACCTCTACGATACAACGACATCACTAGAGCGGAAGATCTAGGGCTTGCTCTCATTGGCCCTGAAGAACTCAAAGATTTAAAAACGCACTTAACCTCTTGGTACAAAGAGGCCGGCGGCTATGACGACTCGGATATTGGCTAGATAAAAAACAGGCCGCTTTTGCGGCCTTTTTTTAATTGAACATGAAAGACTATCAAGTATCATCTTCTGTAAAATTGGTAGGTAGTGAGTTTTTCATCTCATTCCAAATCTGCGCACTTTCCATACCATAGTGTCGGACAACAACAATGATGCGATCTCGGTTACCTGTCTCACAAACCTCCAAGAGGTCACGATAAAACTGCAATGCGAGTCTTCTAGATTCTGGGTTGGAAAAGTAGTAGCTGCCAACACGATCGTACAGCTTCTTCAAACCATTAAAAATCAAACCATAAATCTGATTGCCAGAGTGGAACGCCAAGCGTTGAAAAAGCATATAATCATAGAAGTTAAATGTTTTCGCGACGAGAGTTGCATGGCGTTTTGCTTCATCGCGCTCGCCATCATCTTTAACAAATTGTTGGATCTTCTCTGCATAGGGTGACGAAGCCATAAAATCTTCCCAAGACTCTGACGCGAGAAGGCTTTCACAAGACTCAATCACGCTGCTTATCGTACGCTCGGAGCTCTCTTTATTCGCTTTAAATGCATAACGCATGAAGATAGGGCTGATGTTAGTCCGTGCAGCAAGAAGGTCTTCCACGATGGAAGTGGCGTTATCCGCATCCAGAGTCATCAAGGTATCGAGGATATGTAGCCCTGATGTTTCCATAAATTGATTCACTTTAGTTGGCTTACCATGCTGAATGGTCAGCCAACCATCGCGAGCAAGGCGTTGTAGCACTTCGCGAAGTGTTGTTCGAGTCACCCCAATCAGCTCGGAGAGCTCACGTTCAGCGGGTAAAATAGAACCCGGAGGGAAACGCCCTTTCCAAATACTCTCAATGATGTATTTTTCTGCAAAGCCTGCTGGGCTCTTTGCCTTAATGACCATTTATATAGCTGTCCAATATTCTGATTTATAGGGTCTAATAGTACTCATCATACCACTAGTTTTTATGTATCGGAAACAGGACAATCGCAAAGAAAGTGTAAAAATGCGTATAGAGCAAAAAATCTAATGTTAATTATGCAATTATAAGTTTACTTGTTTATTTCAACACGTATTAAGTGGTAATTTGCTATGCACAAAATTAATATTATCCGTTGATTTATATGGAATTATTTCCTAGAGTCTCGATATCATAGTTACAATCTATTAAGCATAATTCTGCCAGAGTTACCTATCAAGACTGCATTATTTGGACTTCTGGTTACATAGCTGACATGAATTGTTTTTTTTCACAACTCTTAGCCCTTTTTAACGCAACTGGGATCCCGTTTTTAGATAAAAGTCCGCTATGATTTTTATCATTAGCGTGTTTATTATTGACTAAATTAACGTGAGGAGTAGAGTTGCGACCAAAGTAAGGAGTGCTTGTTTTTCTCGGGAAATAGCTTAGCGGGATCAAATGATAGAAACCATCATTTTCAAGCTAAGTAACTGATGAGTAATGTCTGTTGAAACATTTATATTGTCAACACCCTACCTTTTTGGGGACGAATACGAACCAATGTTCTACAGGCTCTGAGTGATAAGCACCCAAAGTGTCTATTCATCACAACATTTAAGAGTATCAATATCATGCCAATGTCGCTCGGCAATGCTTTCATTAAGAACTTCTTAGGCAAAGCACCAGATTGGTATAAAGTTGCCATTATTTTATTCCTGTTAATAAACCCTATTGTTTTTTTCTTTTTTGACCCTTTTGTAGCAGGATGGCTGCTGGTAGCTGAATTCATTTTCACCTTAGCCATGGCATTAAAGTGCTATCCACTCCAGCCTGGAGGGCTGCTCGCTATAGAAGCGATTGCGATTGGAATGACGAGTCCTGAACAAGTTAAGCATGAGCTGGTCGCTAATATTGAAGTTTTGCTTTTGCTGATCTTTATGGTGGCAGGCATTTACTTCATGAAGCAGTTGTTACTATTTATCTTTACCAAGATCTTACTCGGTATTCGCTCTAAGAGCCTACTTTCTGTTGCTTTCTGCTTTGCTGCAGCATTTTTGTCAGCATTTTTGGATGCATTAACCGTGATTGCAGTTGTGATTAGTGTGGCTGTCGGCTTCTATGCTATCTACCACAAAGTTGCCTCTGGCATACGCTCCAGTGCTTCTCATGACCATACCAAGGATGACCATCTATGTGAGTTAACTCGAGACGATTTAGAAAACTACCGAGCTTTTCTACGTTCGTTGCTAATGCATGCTGGTGTTGGTACGGCTCTCGGGGGCGTGATGACCATGGTTGGGGAGCCACAAAATTTAATCATAGCTGATCAAGCAAGCTGGCAGTTTGGTGAATTTATCATTCGCATGCTGCCTGTTACCGCACCTGTATTTGTATTTGGCCTTTTGACTAGCATCCTAGTAGAAAAATTAAAAATCTGCGGATACGGTAGCCAGTTACCTGATAACGTACGCAAAATATTGGTCGATTTTGATCGACAAGAGCGAAAAAGTCGCACAAAACAGGACGTTGCCAAACTTTGGATTCAAGGCATCATTGCCATCTGGTTAATTCTAGGCCTAGCACTTCACCTAGCGGCGGTTGGCTTGATAGGCTTGTCTGTTATTATTTTAGCTACATCATTTACTGGTGTTATCGAAGAACATTCACTAGGTAAAGCATTTGAAGAAGCGCTCCCTTTTACTGCCCTTCTTGCCGTGTTCTTTTCCATTGTCGCTGTCATTATTGACCAACAGCTTTTTAAGCCAGTGATCGATACTGTATTGCATGTTGAAGATAAAGGAGCACAGTTAGCATTGTTCTATATTGCCAATGGTCTTCTCTCTATGGTTTCAGACAATGTTTTTGTGGGCACAGTTTATATTAACGAAGTTAAGACTGCTCTAGTGGAAGGTATTATCACACGTGATCAGTTTGACCTACTTGCTGTTGCCATTAACACAGGAACAAACCTTCCATCAGTCGCCACGCCAAACGGCCAAGCCGCATTTCTATTTTTGCTGACATCAGCACTCGCGCCATTAATCAGACTTTCATATGGACGCATGGTCATAATGGCGTTGCCTTATACTGTGGTGTTAACACTGGTTGGCCTCGCTGGAATCGTTTTCTTTGTAGAGCCTATGACAGCTTGGTTCTATGAATTAGGGTGGATTGCTCCGCATTCAGAAGTCCCGACTCAAATCATACCAAGTGGGCACTAAAAAACAGTATGGTTGCATATAGCGTTCAAATCACTGAGTGTAAAAGTTTTAGTTGAACGTGAAACTTTTACGAGGTAAAAAGCTCTGATTAGTCAGAGCTTTTTTATAACAGGACAGATCTGTGAACATCCTTCGTATCCTCAATACCTTTTCTAAAACTCGTCTTGCTTGGCTTTTGCTGTTAGCCTCGGTCATTTTTTTTGAAGCCAGTGCCCTATTTTTTCAACATGTTATGCTGTTATCACCTTGCGTGATGTGTATTTACGAACGGGTCGCAATGTTTGCGGTTGGCGGCGCTGCATTGATTGGCCTTCTAGCGCCAAGTAATACTTGGGTTCGCTGGTTAGGGCTTATCGCTTGGGGTGCGAGTGCATATAAGGGTCTAATGTTGGCATTAGAACACGTGGATTATCAGTTTAACCCTTCTCCTTTTGCAACTTGCGATCTATTTGTGAGGTTTCCTGATTGGGCTCCAATTAATCAATGGGCGCCATGGCTATTTGAAGCCTATGGTGATTGCAGTAAAGTCGTGTGGCAATTATTGGGATTATCTATGCCACAGTGGTTAGCAGTTATCTTTGCAGGTAATCTCGTTGCTCTGGCGTTAATCACTATTGCTCAATTTGTGAAAGAAAAATAGCTCAACCAGATTTGAAAAAGAAAAAGCAAGAGCTTCACAACTCTTGCTTTTTCTATCAAGCCATAACTTAATCCGTCACTAACTAATTGACTTCTCTCCCCGGCGCAGGAGCCAAAACTTCACGATTGCCATTGTGTCCTGGTGCGCTAACAATTCCGTGAGACTCCAACTGTTCCACAATTCGAGCCGCTCGGTTATAACCTATCTTAAACCGACGTTGAACACCAGATACCGAGCCTCTGCGAGATTGAACGACGTGCTCAACTACTTGGTCGAATAACGGATCCATTTCTTCTTCACCTTCAGGTTTCTCACCCGGTAACAATGCTTCTGGGCCTTGATCTCCATGGGTTATCTCATCGATATAATTCGGTTTACCTCGGGCTTTCCAGTTACTCACCACAGCATGTACATCGTCATCAGATGCAAACGCCCCATGCACTCGTACCGTATGACTGGACCCTGGGGGTAAATAAAGCATGTCACCCATCCCGAGAAGGGATTCGGCTCCTCCTTGATCCAAGATGGTCCGTGAGTCAGTTTTAGTAGAAACAGTAAAGGCAACCCGCGTCGGAATATTCGCTTTGATCAAGCCTGTAATAACATCAACGGAGGGGCGCTGTGTCGCTAGAATCAAGTGAATACCGGCAGCACGAGCTTTTTGAGCTAATCTAGCAATAAGTTCTTCAACTTTTTTGCCAACGACCATCATCAAGTCGGCAAATTCATCGACAATAACAACAATATAAGGAAGCTTCTCTAATAACGGAGGAAGCTCGTCCATGCTATCACCATCTTGCCATAGAGGATCATGGATTGGATGGCCCGCTTCCGCTGCCAGCTTCAATTTATCATTAAAGCCTTTGATATTTCGAACCCCGAGTGCCGACATCAGTTTATAGCGACGTTCCATCTCTCCAACACACCAACGAAGTGCATTTGAAGCATCCTTCATATCGGTGACAACTTCAGATAGTAGGTGAGGTATGCCTTCATAGACCGACAGTTCGAGCATTTTGGGGTCGATCATAATAAAACGCACATCTTCTGGCGTCGCTTTATAAAGCATACTCAGAATCATGACATTCACCCCAACCGATTTACCGGAGCCCGTAGTGCCCGCGACAAGCACATGTGGCATTTTGGCTAAATCTGCCACGACAGCTTCACCTGCAATATCTTGCCCCAACACAACCGTTGTTGGTGATTTAGCGTCAGCAAACTGAGTACTGGCAATAACATCAGAAAAATAAACCGTCTGACGACTCATATTCGGCAGTTCTAGTCCAACGTAAGGTTTGCCGGGAATAACCTCTACAACACGAACTGCCATTGCAGACAGCGAACGTGCCAAGTCCATCGATAAGCCTGAAATACGGCTGACTTTAACACCTGGCGCCAGATCCAGCTCGAATCGAGTAATCACTGGACCTGGGAATATGCCCACAACCTCTGCTTTTATTTTGTAATCCGCAAGTTTAGATTCAACAAGCCTCGCAATGTTTTCTAGAGCTTGACGATCTATAAAATTTTCACGCTTTTCTGGATGATAAAGCAGCTCTAATGTTGGCATAGGCTCTGCCGGTTTTGGTAGATTTACTTCTTGCTGAACAAGGAAAGGATTTTGCTTAGCGGCAACCTTAGCTTGAGCTTCAGCGACAATATCTTGAAAAGCGGCAGAATCATCGTCAACATTTTGATTCAATGAAAGTGGCTCGGCCTCCAAAACATCAAGGTTTTCTTCTTCAGCAACATCAAATGTAGAGATCTTTGGCTCCATCATCTCTAATTTGTCATCTATATCGAGCTGTTCCAATTCTGTGGATTCTATGATCGGAAAATCTTGCGGGTCATCTTTGAACGGTTCAGAGAGCTGCTCATTTTCTACTTTCGCAACTTGTGATTGTTCTTGAGTACCCACATCATAGTGCTCTGATGGAATAGTACTAACATCCTCACTTTCTTGAGGCGCATAATCATTCTCATGTTGAGCGGCTGCATCTAGCTCTTCAATGGTCGCATCTAGCTGTTTAGTCCGCTCGAACATAGGCTCAATATCGTTATCAAATACATCAGGTGCAGCTTCTACCTCAATAACCTCTGACTTAGCAGGCTCAGAATCAGGTATATGGATATTAAATTGCCTTTCTTGCCGCTGTTCTGTTTCGAGAACAGAGCCAGTCTTAAGTTCAGGCTCTTGTGCAGACAAACCATTATTTTCTTCTGGTTCTGTCAGTTGAGGTTGAATAAGCTCATCTTTTTCCCGGCGCACTTTATTAGCTGCTACCGTAAGAAGATAAATTGTCCACTCACCGAGCCTGTCAACAATCGTCAGCCATGAAATCCCTGTGAGCAGGGTAAAACCCGCTCCCCATAGAAATAGGAATACCAATGTGGTTCCAAGGATGTTGAGTATAGGTAGCGACAAGCTTGTTAGCACATCACCTACCACGCCGCCCGAGGAAAAGTACCAAATATCATCGAAATTGATATCAGCAAGCCCACAGCTGGTCATGACCAGAACCGTTAGGCCTAACAATCGCGTTCCCCACAGCAAGAGATCAATCGGATCGCTCTCTTCACGTTTACTGAAGACAACCCAAGCAGTGGCTGCTGCAATAATGGGGATTGTGTATGCTAAGGAACCAAAAGTGAAAAATAGGGTATCAGCAATCCATGCCCCCACAATACCTCCCGCATTGTGAATATCTTCTCCCCATGCAGTCTGCGACCAAGATGGGTCAGCTGGACTAAATGTTAATAGTGCCACTGACAACAAGATTGAAGCCAATACTGTCACAATGAAGCTGCACTCTTTTAAGCGCTGGGGGCCATCGAGGCGTGATACTTGTGACTCATCCCCAGTTTTAATGATGGTTTCAACTTTATTTTTGCTGTCTTTGAACATAACCTACTTATACTTATCAAATGCTTGGTACCAACCTAGGTATCATGAGCAATAAAACCTACCTATTTGGTTAACACTTTAAGAAAAAAATAGCCCGAGAAGCCACGCCCCCCGGACTATTAATTTAACCATATCAGGACTTAAAACCCAATTGCCTTAAGTCAGAATACCGAAAGGCCTATGCCAATACCTAAAGCTTAGCGTGTTTTAATCACTAACTGATTTGTTTGCTTCACTTCTTCCATAACGACATAAGTTCTTGTGTCATTAACTCCGGGAAGGCGTAAAAGTGTATCACCCAACAATTTCCGGTAGGCACTCATATCCGATACGCGAGTTTTCAGTAAGTAATCAAAATCACCTGAAACTAAGTGGCACTCTTGAATATCATCAAGTTTTTGTACCGCTGTATTGAACTGCTCGAACACGTCTGGTGCTCCACGGTTCAATGTAATCTCAACAAAAACCAATAGTGACGCATCAAGAAATTGCGGATTAAGTAAGGCTGTGTAGCCTGTAATGTACCCTTGACGCTCCAAACGACGAACACGTTCTAAACACGGTGTTGGTGAAAGACCAACTCGTTTGGACAGTTCAACGTTTGAAATACGACCAT
Organism: Vibrio tetraodonis; assembly: GCF_003350295.1. Classification (GTDB taxonomy): domain Bacteria; phylum Pseudomonadota; class Gammaproteobacteria; order Enterobacterales; family Vibrionaceae; genus Vibrio; species Vibrio tetraodonis. Next base: position 94,870 of record NZ_QLYY01000006.1, on the reverse strand, counting down.
CTTTTTGCAACTCATTAAGAATGTTGCGATCAATACGGTCAAGATCCTTAGACGGCTTCTTATTGTTGTCTGCCATTTTTTATTCCACCTTATTACTTCCTTGCAAAAAAATATACTACAACTTTTTAATATTCAGTATCAAATTTTATTCAATCATATCTATACTAGATATTAATTCGATAGAATTCCCCTACACATAGTTAATATAACCATTATAGTTAAAACAACCAATATAAAATGAGGAGTCAGGATGATCATTGGCGTACCAAAGGAAATCAAAAACCATGAGTACCGTGTTGGCATGATCCCAGCGAGCGTTCGTGAACTAGTATCGCAAGGCCATCAGGTTTTTGTCGAAACCAAAGCCGGTTCAGGCATTGGTTTTTCCGACGATGATTACATCGCTGTAGGCGCATCCATTCTTCCTACTGCTGCTGACGTTTTTGCGCAAGCAGAAATGATTGTAAAAGTTAAAGAGCCTCAAGCTGTTGAACGTGCAATGCTCCGTGAAGGGCAAATATTATTCACCTATTTGCACCTAGCACCAGATTTTCCACAAACTGAAGAGCTAATCAAGAGCAAAGCTGTCTGCATAGCGTATGAGACTGTAACAGATAATATGGGTCGCTTACCACTACTTGCACCTATGTCTGAGGTAGCAGGCCGCATGTCAATCCAAGCTGGCGCACAAACTTTAGAAAAATCTCACGGTGGACGCGGTCTACTTCTTGGTGGCGTCCCTGGTGTTGAACCAGCAAAAGTTGTTGTAGTTGGTGGTGGCGTAGTTGGCGCTAATGCGGCTCGTATGGCTGTTGGTTTACGTGCAGACGTAACCATCTTAGACCGCAATGTTGATACACTTCGCCGTTTGGACGAAGAGTTTCAGGGTCGCGCTAAGGTTGTCTACTCAACTGAAGATGCAATAGAAAAACATGTATTAGACGCAGATCTTGTTATCGGCGCAGTATTAATTCCTGGCGCGGCAGCTCCAAAACTCGTCACTAAAGAACACATTGCGAAAATGAAACCTGGGGCAGCCGTTGTTGATGTTGCGATTGACCAAGGCGGCTGTTTCGAAACTTCTCATGCCACAACACATGCGGATCCAACCTACATTGTGGATGATGTTGTGCACTATTGTGTTGCGAATATGCCAGGTGCTGTTGCTCGCACTTCTACATTCGCTCTCAACAATGCCACCCTACCATACATTGTTAAGTTGGCGAACAAAGGCTATCGCGAAGCATTGCTAGAAGATAAAGGTTTCCTAGAAGGGCTAAATGTCATTCACGGTAAAGTGACCTGTAAAGAGGTTGCAGAGAGCTTCGACCTTGAATATGTAGAGCCTGTCGATGCGATTGCAATGTTCAACTAATTTAGTTAGACAGTAACAAAAAAGCGCTCAAACTAATGAGCGCTTTTTTACATCAAATACATTCAAAAAAGCTAACTTAAAACCACCTTTCAAGTGCACTTTTATCAAGCTGGCGAAATGCGCGATTTAGAATATGGGCAAGTTCTTTATATCTAGGTTGCTTTTTCATCGGCTCCAACGCAAGACCACTCTCTACAATTTTCTCATGGATCTCTCTATACCACCCCGCTAATGCTGGTGGAAGTTGCGTATTCGCCCGACTTCCAAGCCACCACATTCCTTGAATGGGCAAGCTAATTGCGAATAAAGCGATAATAACCGCTTGGGGCATTGACTGATAATTGCTAAATACCATCTGTGTGAGCACGCTGATTGCTGCGATGGCTGGCATTACTTTCACCCCATATTTGGTGGCTTTTATAATTCGCTGTTCTGGGAACAGCAAATTAAGTTCCTTGCGCATAGGCCAAGTATCCATGTACTTTTGTCCATCTCTAAGGTTATGCACTAAACCGACTTTGTTACTCATAGGGCTCTCTCACTACACTAACCTACCTGCACTAACCAAAAAAATTTTAAGGATTAAAATTTTATCGTAATAAGTTGACAAAAATTAATATTCTTTCAAATTTTTTTGTTATCATTGACTATTATCGTCATCCATTGCAGGCCTACATACTCATTGTTGCTGTTATTTAGCATTTAAGCAACTATTGAGGCCTATCTGCAAGGGGTGCATGGGCAGTGACAGGCAGCACTGCTGTCTTTATATATGGAAATTGACTTTTTACTCAAGAATAGTACGCTTCTGAACGAGCTTCTTCTATTCTTGTGATTGATTTTTATCCTAACTGATTATTACAGGTAGCCACTCATGTCTAAGCTGGTTTTAGTTTTAAACTGCGGTAGTTCTTCCCTTAAGTTTGCGGTTGTCGATGCCGAAAACGGCAACGAGCACTTAACAGGTCTCGCTGAATGCCTTCTCCTTCCAGAAGCACGTATAAAATGGAAGCTTGATGGTAAGCACGAAGCTCAATTAGGAGAAGGTGCAGCCCACGATGAAGCCCTTTCATTCATCGTTGAAACTATCCTTGCTTCCAAACCAGAGCTTGCTGAGCAACTCAAAGCGATTGGTCATAGAGTCGTGCATGGTGGTGAGAAATTTACTCAATCAGCATTGATTAATGATGATGTATTAAAGGGAATCGAAGATTGTGCGACATTGGCACCACTTCACAACCCTGCCGCAATTATTGGTATTAAAGCGGCTCAAAAGGCCTTCCCTAACCTACCAATGTCAGCCGTATTTGACACAGCCTACCATCAGTCTATGCCTGAAGAAGCATACCTATATGCGCTTCCATATAGCCTATACAAAGAACATGGGATTCGCCGTTACGGCATGCATGGTACTTCTCACCTTTTCATTGCGCGTGAAGCAGCAAACCGTCTAGGTAAAGCAGAATCTGAACTGAATATCATCAACTGTCACTTAGGTAATGGTGCATCTGTGTGTGCGATTAAAAACGGTAAATCTGTAGATACTTCAATGGGATTGACACCCCTTGAAGGCTTGGTAATGGGCACTCGCTGTGGGGACCTAGATCCTGCGATTATCTTCCACCTGCATGATACTCTTGGATACTCGGTAGACAAAATCAACAATATGTTAACTAAAGAGTCAGGCTTAGCTGGCCTGACGGAAGTAACCTCAGATTGTCGCTTCGTCGAAGATAACTACGGGACTAAAGAAGAAGCAACACGCGCGATGGACGTATTCTGTCATCGTCTAGCTAAATATGTTGCAGGCTATACATCAACACTCGACGGCCGATTAGATGCTATTGTATTTACAGGTGGCATTGGTGAGAACTCAGGCCCAATTCGTGAGATGGTATTAAACCGTCTAGGCGTATTTGGCATTAAAGTCGACTCAGAAGCAAACCTTAAAGCTCGCTTCGGCGGTGAAGGCACGATTACCACTGCTGACAGCAGAATACCAGCCATGGTTATCTCTACCAATGAAGAGTTAATTATCGCTGAAGATACAGCTCGCCTATCAGGTCTTTAATTAATGTAACCGGCTGGCATAAGTGTCAGCCGGTTTTTTACTAGACTTAACACCGATTTCAATCAGGTAATACGGTATTTAAGTCTTATATAGATAGAAAAAGGTATTCTAAGAATGTCTCGTACTATTATGCTTATCCCTGCCAGCGCTGGTGTTGGCCTAACAAGTGTTAGCATGGGCATCTTGCGTGCAATGGAACGTAAAGGTGTTAAAGTTTCCTTCTACAAGCCTATTTGTCAGCCCCGTTCAGGTGGCGAACAGCCTGACCTAACATCGACCATAGTCGCACACAATAGCGACATGAAAATAGGCCAATCATTAGCCATGTCTGTCGCTGAAAATTTAATCGGCAACGATAATATGGATGAACTGCTTGAAACAGTGGTCGAGCGCTATAACCAAATTAACAAAGACTCTGATGTAACTTTAATTGAAGGATTAGTCCCTACGCGCAAGCATCCATTTGCAAACCAAGTCAACGCAGAAATTGCGGCAACACTTGGCGCTGAAATTGTTCTCGTTGCGACACCGGGTACAGATAACCCTGCCCAGCTTAAAGAGCGCATTGAAGTTGCCTGTTCAAACTTTGGTGGCACTAAAAACAAAAATATTTCGGGTGTGGTCATTAACAAGCTAAATGCGCCCGTGGACGAAGCAGGACGCACTCGCCCTGATCTCTCAGAAATATTTGATGATGCAGACAGTGCACAACAAAATGAAATGAAGGTGATGGAAATTTTTAATACATCACCCATTCGCGTACTAGGTTGTGTTCCTTGGAATATCGATCTCATTGCTACTCGTGCCATTGATATGGCCAAGCATCTAAAAGCCGATATTGTCAATCAAGGCGATATCTATACTAGGCGTATAAAGAGCATTACTTTCTGCGCTCGCTCATTACCCAATATGATTGAGCACTTCAAGCCAGGATCTCTACTTGTCACTTCTGCAGACCGTCCTGATGTTATTGTAGCGGCCGCACTAGCAGCCATGAATGGTGTTGATATTGGCGCCGTGTTACTGACAGGTGGCTACGACATACCTGAAGAAATTGGTGATCTCTGTAAGCCAGCATTTGACACGGGATTACCAATATTTAAAGCTCAAGGTAATACTTGGCAAACATCGTTAAACCTTCAGAGCTTTAGCTTAGAAGTACCTGAAGATGATAAAGAGCGTATTGAATTTATTAATGAGCATGTTGCGGGACACATCGACGGTAACTGGATTGAATCACTCACTGAAGGCACACACAAATCTCGCCGTTTAAGTCCTCCCGCTTTCCGCTATCAATTGACGGAATTTGCGCGCAAGGCAGCAAAACGTATCGTTCTTCCCGAGGGTGATGAGCCAAGAACAGTTAAAGCAGCGGCGATTTGTGCAGAGCGTGGCATAGCTGAATGTGTTCTGCTTGGTAATCCAAAAGAAATTAAGCGTGTTGCAGAGCAGCAAGGCGTCGAGCTTAACTCTGGCGTACAAATTATTGATGCCGATGCAATACGAGAAAATTACGTCGCTCGACTAGTCGAACTACGTGGTAAGAAAGGCATGACTGAAGTCGTTGCTAGAGAAAAGCTGCAAGACTCCGTATTCTTAGGCACCATGATGCTGGAGAATGATGAAGTCGACGGGCTTGTATCTGGTGCAGTGCACACCACCGCAAACACGATAGTACCTCCATTCCAAATCATCAAAACAGCTCCGAACGCTTCTATTGTCTCGTCGGTATTCTTCATGTTGCTTCCTGACCAAGTACTGGTTTATGGTGACTGTGCGATAAACCCAGATCCTACGGCTGAGCAGCTCGCAGAAATCGCTATTCAGTCGGCAGACTCTGCAGCTGCATTTGGAATTGAGCCTCGCGTTGCGATGATCTCATACTCCACTGGTGAGTCAGGTAAAGGAGCAGATGTCGATAAAGTTCGCGAAGCAACCAAGCTTGCTAAGAAGAAACGTCCTGACTTAGTTATTGATGGCCCTCTTCAGTACGACGCGGCAATTATGGAAAACGTTGCGGCTTCTAAAGCACCTAATTCTCCAGTTGCAGGTAAAGCCACTGTGTTTGTCTTCCCAGACCTCAATACGGGTAACACAACATACAAAGCGGTACAACGTAGTGCCGATCTTGTGTCTATCGGTCCAATGCTGCAAGGCATGCGTAAACCCGTCAATGACTTATCACGTGGTGCATTGGTCGATGATATTGTCTACACAATTGCGCTAACTGCGATACAAGCTGATCAAGAGCACAACTAACTTGGTTAGTTGCATGAAAAAGCAGTTGCTAAAGCAACTGCTTTTCTTTTATTGCTACACTTTACCCAAAACGTCTTTTTGGGCTTTATCATGCTATCCAACCTACTCGCCTCAAAAGTTTATCTTGAGCAAAATGTCCTCAAGATCGCCAGCTTCTTTTTAGCCGCCATAGGGACAGGCTTCACGATAGTTAACTTCTTTTTTTGGGATTTGCCCAAATTTGGCATAGTAGACTCAATTTACACTCTCGTTTGTATCTACATCTTCATTAGTATTCACTATGGAAGACATAACAAGTGGTACTCGGTTATTCTGGTCGCTGGCCTCAGTGCTGTTTTGATATACAGTTTGACGGTTGCAGAAGGATACTCCGTTCTAGTTTTCTGGGCTTTTTGCTTCCCTGCCCTTTATCATATATTCTTTAATCGTGTTGCCGCATCAATAGCCACATTGGGCTTTTATCTCATTACCATTTCCATACTCGCATCTTACCCTCCGCTGGTAAGCTCAACCGCCTATACACTTTTTAATTTTACCATTCCCTATTTTCTAATTTGGGCAATATCTTTCGTGCATGAAGATGCGCAAACAAAAATAAGAGATAAACTCAGTCATGCTGCCCATAGGGATCCATTAACCGGAGCGAAAAATCGACTGGCGCTAGAAACCGATGTCGCCACCAACCCATTACTGGCTCACAACCACTATTTAGTCCATTTCGATCTCGATCATTTCAAACGAGTCAATGATACCCATGGACATGCAGCAGGTGATGCGGTTCTTAAAGCAGTAACTGAAACAGTTAGCCACTCGGTAGGCGATGAATCCCTGTACCGAGTTGGTGGAGAGGAGTTTTGCATTATTTTTAATTCTGACAACATGCAAAGCGCATTTGGAGTAGCGGAAGAGATAAGAAGAGCACTAAGTAAAACAGCCATTCCAATTGAAGCAAATGAATTGTATGTCACACTAAGTGGTGGCCTAAGTAAATTGATTGTCATCGATAATAAAATCTCTATCGATGACACGATGAAAAAGACAGACGTTGCCCTATATCAAGCCAAAGACCAAGGACGTAACCAAATCGTCACTGCTTGAACTCAGTCAAACAGCAGCGCGACCATGGGGAGTTTCTAGGTCTAGTTCTGGGCCTTTAGGAACAACTTGAGTGGGGTTGATGCCCTTATGGCTAAAGTAGTAGTGACGTTTTATATGGTAAAAATCCACGGTTTCAGCCACACCGTTCATTTGATAAAGTTCTTTCATGTAACCATAAATATTAACGTAATCAGCAATGCGTTGTTTGTTGCATTTAAAGTGTCCAACGTAAACGGCGTCAAAACGAATTAACGTTGTGAAAAGTCTCCAATCTGCCTCTGTCAAAACCTGTCCAACAAGATATCTATGGGTTGCTAGGTGCTTGTCTAGGCGGTCTAAAGCATTGAACAGCTGTTCGAATGCCTCTTCATAAGCGTCTTGAGTAGTGACGAAACCACATCGATAAACCCCATTGTTGATATTCACATAGATATCAGCATTCCATTCATCAATGGCCAATTCTTGTTCTTTCGGGTAATAGTCTCGGTGGTTTCCCGTAATCTCGTTAAATTCGCGGTTAAACATACGAATAATGTCTGCAGACTCGTTACTTACAATCGTTTGATGCTTCTTATCCCATAACACTGGCACAGTGACACGCCCAGTGTAGGTACTGTTAGCATGGGTATAAATTTGATGCAGTCGAGTATATCCATACAAGGGTTCAGGAGTTGCAAAAAGCCAACCTTCGCTCATCATATCTGGGCTCACTACAGTAACATCAATATGGCTTTCCAAATTTTTCAGTTTTCTAAAAATTAACGTTCTGTGCGCCCACGGGCAAGCAAGTGATACATATAGGTGATAGCGCCCAGATTCTGCTTGAAATTTTGCACTCGAGTCGTTTTTAACCCAGTCTCTAAACCCAGCATCTTCACGAATAAAACGCCCACCACTTTTGGTCGTGTCATACCATACATCATGCCATTTTCCATCAACTAACTTTCCCATAACTCAGTGTCCATTTTTATGTTAACTAGGTTGAGTATAAAAAAAGCCAACCGATTCAAAAGCAGAATCAGTTGGCTTTGTTGTTCGAATAATTTGAACTTTAATAGACGGTTATGGGTTAATCAGTGTCATACACTCTCTTGTAAACAAGACACGGCATGCACATCGTTTCCTTGAATTGATGGTTTTCTTTCAGCACAAGCCTGAGTAGCTTGTGGACACCGAGTACGGAATACACAGCCAGAAGGTGGATTTATTGGCGAAGGTAAATCGCCTTCAAGCATCTCAATCTCCTTACTGCGCTCAAGTTTTGGATCAGGAATAGGAACGGCTGACATAAGTGCACGTGTGTATGGGTGTTTAGGGTTGTCGAACAAGGCTTCCGCCTCTCCAAGCTCAACTGCATTACCTAAATACATAACCAAGACTCGATCAGATATATGCTTCACAACCGATAAATCATGTGCGATGAACACTAACGATAGCCCAAGCTCTTTTTGTAACTCTTTGAGCAAGTTAACCACCTGTGCCTGGATCGACACATCTAAAGCAGATACTGGCTCATCACAGATGATCATTTTAGGCTTTAGAATTAGAGCACGAGCTATACCGATTCGCTGGCATTGACCACCAGAAAATTCGTGTGGGTAGCGATTGATTACGTTAGGTAGTAAACCTACTTTTATCATCATTCGCTTGACTTGATCTTTCACTTCTTGCTTTGAAAGTTCAGGATAAAAAGTCTCTAGTGGCTCAGCAATAATATCGCCTATGGTCATACGTGGATTCAATGATGCCAAGGGATCTTGAAAAATCATCTGAATTTCTTTGCGCGTTTCGCGGCGCTGAACTTCCTGCATCTTGGTAAGATCTTGACCTAACCAAACCACCTCACCATCGGTCGCTTCAACTAAGCCAATAATTGCCCGAGCAAACGTCGATTTACCGCAACCAGACTCTCCGACAACACCAAGAGTCTCACCTTCGTACAACCGAACATTTACACCATCAACTGCTTTTAAATTGGCGGGTTTTGCCCATGGCCAAGCTGACTTGGCTGCAATACTAAAATGAACTTTTAAATCAGAAACGTCTAAAATTACCTTCTTGTCTGTACTCATCTTTTCCAAGCCTCCCATTCTGAAAAACATGCTCTTTGACGACCATTTTCAAAAGCTGTCAGGACAGGAGCTTCTGTCTTACAACGATTCATCACTCGATGGCAACGCTCTTGATAAGGACAACCAGCGGGCAGGTTAAGAAGGTTGGGGGGATTACCAGGAATAGTTGGTAGGATATCACCTTCAGTATCTAGACGAGGGATCGCTTTGAGTAGTCCCTCTGCATAGGGGTGACTCGGTTGATAGAAGATTTCATCGACCGTGCCGTACTCCATGGTTCGACCTGCATACATCACCAACACTTTATCACATGAGCCCGCAACAACACCTAAATCGTGAGTGATCATGATGATTGCCGTATTGAACTCGTGCTTAAGCTCGTTTAGCAAGTCCATAATTTGAGCTTGAACCGTCACGTCCAGCGCTGTTGTAGGCTCGTCAGCAATTAACAGCTTTGGCCGGCAGAGCAGAGCCATTGCTATCATAACACGCTGCCGCATACCGCCAGAAAACTCATGCGGAAACATGGTAATACGTTTTCGTGCTTCTGGAATTTTAACCGCTTCTAACATACGCACCGATTCTTCAAACGCTTCCGCTTTTCCCATCCCTTTGTGCAGCATCAATACTTCCATTAATTGATCACTCACTTTCATGTATGGGTTAAGGGACGTCATAGGGTCTTGAAAAATCATTGCGATTTGTTCAGCTCGCACCCTGTTCAGTTCTTTTTCTGGCAAATTAAGGATTTCTTTACCTTCGAATAAAGCGCTACCTGAAATAATGCCATTTTTCGCCAAAAGGCCCATGATGGCGAATACAGTTTGAGATTTGCCTGAACCTGACTCGCCAACAATACCCAGTGTTTCTCCCTGATTAAGAGAAAAATTCAAATCATTAACTGCAGTAACAATGCCATCTTGAGTGGTGAATTGAACACGCAGATCTTTGACATCTAATAAGCTCATCATTGCTTCCTTAATCTTTATAGATTTTATAATTTATTGCTTTTTAATTATCTGTCTTTTGGATCGAGCGCATCACGCAAACCATCACCAACATAGTTGAAACAAAACAGTGTTACGACCATAAATGCCGCAGGGAATATTAGCTGCCAAATGGCGATTTCCATCGTTTGGGAGCCTTCTTGAAGCAGTGCTCCCCAACTCGTCATTGGTTCCTGTACGCCCAATCCCAAGAAGGATAGGAACGACTCAGTTAAAATCATGCTTGGAATGAGTAAGGTAGAGTAAACCGCAACAATACCAAGTACGTTGGGTACAATATGGCGCGTAATAATTTTCCATTTACTCACACCAGATACATGAGCAGCTTCTATAAACTCTTTGCTACGCAAACTCAAGGTTTGCCCGCGAACAATACGAGCCATATCTAGCCAAGCAATGGCACCTATGGCAACGAAAATTAAAATAATGTTTCGGCCAAAAAAGGTGACTAAAACAATGACCAAAAACATAAATGGCACAGCGTACAAAATCTCTAATATGCGCATCATAACGCGGTCGGTTCTACCACCAATAAAACCTGATGTAGCACCATAAAGAGTACCAATCAATACAGCGACAAATGCGCCCATGACACCGACCATGAGTGATATTCGTCCCCCTATTAAGGTCCTGACATAAAGATCTCGACCCAAACTATCCGTGCCAAACCAATGCTCTGCACTTGGTCCTACATGCATCGCATACCAGTCCGTGTCATCGAAGGTATAAGGCGCTACCATAGGCAAAAAAATAACGGCTAGAGTCATAATAAATAAGATAAGCAGGCTCATCATAGCTGCACGATTTCGCATAAAACGAATACGCGCATCCTGCCAAAGACTGCGACCTTGAATTTCTAGTTCTTCAGAAAATTTCTCTATCGCTTCTAGGTTTTCTTTTTTTGTTAACATACTTCCAACTTCCTTGTTAGTAGCGAATTTTTGGATCTATCATCGCTAGCAAAACATCGACAACCGCATTAAATAAAATGAATAGGAAACCAATTAAAATCGTTATTCCCATCACAAGCGAATAGTCTCGGTTAAAAGCAGCATTGACGAATAGTTTACCAATTCCCGGCAAACCAAATATGGTTTCAATCACCACTGACCCTGTAATAATACCGACAAAAGCAGGCCCCATGTAGGAGACAACTGGGAGAAGCGCAGGTTTCAATGCATGTTTGATGATGATGTATCTATAACTTAAGCCTTTTGCTCTTGCAGTGCGGATGAAGTTACTGTTGAGGGTTTCAATCATAGAACCACGTGTGATACGAGCAAAGGTAGCGATATAGAGAAACGACATGCCCAGAACAGGAAGTACCATATATTGTGCAGCTCCACCATTCCATCCTCCAGCAGGAAACCATCCTAACCAAATAGAGAAGATATAAATGAGCACCGGAGAAAATACAAAAGACGGCAATACAATACCAATCATAGAGGTCGACATAATGGTATAATCGAGCCAAGTGTTCTGTTTGAGCGCTGCCATGGTTCCAATGAAAACTCCCACGATCACGGTAAAGATAAAGGCAACTGTTCCCACTTTAGCCGATACTGGTAATGCATCAGAGACCAGTTCATTAACACTATAATCTTTGTATTTAAAGGAGGGGCCAAAGTCACCTTGAAGAATATTACCTAAATATGTGGTGTATTGCTCAAAAACAGGCTTATCTAAACCGTATTTTTCGTTGATGTTTTGCATTACTTCTGGGGGGAGAGTTTTCTCAGAAGAAAAGGGATTACCGGGCGCAAAACGCATTAGGAAGAATGAAACTGTAATAAGCACTAATAAAGTGGGTATTGCTTCAAGAGCACGGGAAAAAATTAGCTTTAACATAAGACAACTCACATCTAAAAAACCAGTGTGCCAATAACACGCGTTATCAGCACACTGGGTTTGTTACTCAGAAACTATTTTTTGATAAGGTATAGGTCTTTCGAGTAGACATTATCCTGAGGGTTCTTCTCTGGATACCCACCGATTTGAGCACTGACCAAACGTGATTTAACGTATTGGTATATGGGTGCTATTGGCATGTCTTTAGCTAATTGTGCTTCGGCAATTGCGTAAAATTGGTTACGCTCCTCGTCAGTTTTCGCAACAGTTGCAGCATCATTCATCGCTTTATCGTAAATGGCACTTGAATACTTTTGATCGTTTGAGCCATTGTCTGTCATGGCGACACTTAAGAAGGTTGATGCTTCGTTATAGTCCGCACACCAGCCCGCTCGGCGAACATCAAAATCTCCTTGCTTAGAGCTCTCTAAATATGTTTTCCATTCTTGGTTTTCAAGTTTTACATTAACAAACCGACCCAGTGATTTCTTCCACATTGACTGTACTGCAACCGCAATCTTTTTATGGTTATCGTCGGTATTGTATAGCAAAGTAAAATCAAGTGGGTGACCACTATTAAACCCAGCCTCTGTGAGCAACTCCTTTGCTTTAGCCACGCGCTCTTTTTGAGTCATTTGGGCGTACTCTGGCACATCAGGAGAAAAACCTGTAATTCCGCTATGAGTCAACCCATAAGCTGGCTGCTGACCTTGGCCTAAAATAGCTTTAGTCACAATATTTCGATCAATGGTATAAGAAAGGGCTTTTCGTACACGTGCATCGTCAAAAGGAGGACGCTTGTTATTGAAACCGTAGTAATAGGTGCATAGATAAGGTGAAATTGCTACATTTTGTGGGTAGTCTTTAACAAGGCGACGAAACTGTTCATTCGGCAATTCATCTGTCATATGAATTTCGCCAGATAGAAAACGGGTCATTTCTGCATTCTGGCTTTCAATCGGGAGATACGTGACTTGATTAATCACCGTGTCGCTATCATCCCAGTAGTTTTTATTGCGCTCAAGGACAATCTTTTCGTTAACAACCCAGTCTTTAAGTGCGTACGCACCGTTAGACACATAGTTTTCTGGCTTTGTCCAACTATCACCATATTTTTCAACCGTCGCTTTGTGTACGGGATACATAGTGGTATGAGCCAGCATCTTAACTAGATGCGGCAACGGTATTTCCGTTTCTAGGACTAAAGTTTGAGCATCAACCGCTTTTACCCCAAGCTCATCTTTGTCTTTTTTACCTGAGATGACATCCTTGGCATTTTTCATTTTGGTATATTCAATGTACCAAGCATAGGGTGAAGCCGTAGCAGGATCTGCAGCACGTTTGAAACTGTATTCGAAATCGTACGCTGTAACTGGATCGCCATTTGACCACTTCGCATCTTTACGAATTTTAAAAGTAAATGTTTTGTTATCTTCTGTTGTCCAAGATTCAGCCGCGCCAGGGATGGTTTTACCCATATCATCCTGAATAACAAGTCCTTCCATCAAATCACGCAGCACATTGGATTCTGGAACACCTTCGGTTTTATGGGGGTCAAGTGATGCAACTTCTGCACCGTTACCACGTACCAATTCTTGTGTTTTTGCTAGTTCAGTGCCTGGTGTTACATTTGCGGCAAAAGTTGGGGTGGCGGCAAGGGTAATAGTCGCCCCAAGAAGAAGGGCTTGAGTAATCTTATTCTTGTACATGCGTAAACTCCGAATTTTTCAATTTGCATCCATGACGTCTTCGTAAGTCTACTTGTAAGAAATAGTGATTTAGCATTGTTTAGTGTAATAATTAAGCACAAAACACCAAAACCTTACGAAGATTGCAGCACACATTATCAACCCTCGATTCGATTTGCCATAAAAATGTAGCAAAAAACCGCTTAATTCTCCGATCAATGCAACATTTTGAAAAAAATATTACAAAAGATATAAAAGCTGACTCATTACGAGACTTTATTATTTAGACACAAATCACAGCATCAACATGTATAGTAAAATGTCTCTATTTTGGACCAATCGTCCAAATAGAAAACAACAAAGACAACAATATAAAAACATAAAACTCGAAGGGTTGTAACTTTTATATATTTTTGTAAATTAAAATCAGAAGATATAGATATTCAATAACCTTGCTTTCCAAATTACATAAAAGCATGTCAATCGAGTTGAATTCATGTTTCTGGAGGCTCTATGTTGGGGGTTGGTGTATTTTAGCGGCAGTCAATATCTTGTTGAACCTGACGAACGTAATCGTTTCTTTGCACCATCCACTCTTTCGCGGCACTTGGCACATCCAATTTATTTATGTCAACTAACGCCGCCGCGAGAGCAACATCACTATTGGTCAATTGAAATTTTTGCACCGCCTTGTAAGCACAGTGTGAACGCTCTTTAAGCTCAGTAGAGACAGCAATTTTTAACCAACCTCCTTTGGGGTTACCACAATCCCAAGGATATTTGTCATTCATGCCCCATTTCGGATCTTTCTCACACTCTGCACTATAGGGAGGAAATTCGACAAAGCTTCCCGAGTAGGTAGACTCAACCCAATTAGGAGTCCAGTTAAAAATGAGCAGTGGTTTCTTTTGAGAAACATACTGATGTATTTTTTGATTGATTGAGTCGCCATCAGGGAGTACCACGACTCTAAAATTAAGCTGCAAGGCTCTTATTCTCGCGTTATCAGGCTTTTCCCAAGGACCTGTGTAGAAAGTGCCAAATTGCTCCCCTGGTTCCGCGAATATCTCATGACATTGCTCCAGCGCTTTCCAATCAGGTAAACCCGGACAAAGAGCCTCTACATAATCAGGGTACCACCATTCTTCTCTCGTTTTTGCTTTGTGAGTTCCCCCCTCCTCTATAAGCGCCTTATCCAGCAACGATTGGTACTGTGGCCCCATAGACCCTTCCCATACTTCAACCTGAATATCTGCTTTTCCTGTACTCAAATACATCCATTGTGGCGTTGAAGGTATCGCAATAATTTCTGTTTTGACATTTTTCGATTCTAAAATGTCTGCAAGAACATGGGTGAGAACGCGTTGACTTGACCAATCTAGCTCTAATAGTTTGACCGTCTCGGCAAATGTCGAGCAAGAAAAACTCAAGATGGTAACGACCCAACCTAGACGTACATTCTGAATCATAAAAAGCTCCAAGCTCTACCCTATTTATAGAATAGGCTAAAGTCACTTCCTATGGGGGCTAACGTCACCCCTGCTATAAACCATCAGTAAAACAAACGACAGAATTCATCAATGTCAGTTCTTGAGGTATAAGGGTTGAGAAAAACCGCCTTTTCACCCGGTATAGCCAAACAATTACCAGTGTGATTATACTCGGTGTGAGTAATAGAATTTACCCAATTTGTTTTAAGACCTTTTCCTCTTCTATGAGTGAAATGTTGCCGATGATAGCAAGATACTTGGTTAATTTTATCCTCATCAGCCTTATTGGCTTTCAGCCCGATTTCGTTTAAATACACCTCTGATATCGGCCCATTCAGTTCTGGATATAACCGAAAAGCTACCGACGGACCATGATTCGAGGGACACACCACTTTACAGCCATCTATCTTTTCGAGTTGCGCGCGCATGTAATTGGCATTTTGTAACCCATGAGCCAAGATAGTCTGATAACCTTCTTTACCGAGGAATTGTAAAGCTGAATAGGCAGAAAATACTCCAGTTGCTCCTCGGGAACATTCGATCGTTGACTGAAGATATGTTTTACTCTTGAGCTTATCTTCAAAGTAAGAAAAATAGCTTGATTGCTGACGTAATGCCTCAAAATCTTGGCGATCCCTAACCATAAGCAGACTGGATGTATAGGGCGCATATCCCCACTTTTGAAAATCGACCGTAAAGGAATCGGCTTCTTTTAACCCTTTCATCATGCTCTTCAAATACGTCAAGCTCTTTAGCGTGGCAGGATTAATCGCCAAAGGGTTAGTACCAATATCATAATCAAGAAAGAAGAGTAAACTCCATCCCACCGCTGCATCGACATGAATGTGAGGAGCACGGAGAATATGATATTTACGACATAAACGTTCAGTAGTTCGGCGCACCGAGCTAATATCATCGATAGCAAAAGTATCTGTAGTGCCACATGTTAACATTATCGTCGGGACCATAACCCCTTTCTTAAAGCATGCATCCAGTTGGCGCTCGAAGTCATCGAGACAAATTTGGTTGTTTCTATTGATACGAATCCGAGTAACTTGATTGCCAATATCGATTCCCATCAAAGTTAAATTAGTCATGTTTGAGTAATGACCCGATTCAGTATTGAACATACAAAAACTTCTACCCGCAATACCCTCGAATTTAGACGTTGGAAACGTCTTGCGTAATCCAAACAAATAACCGTAAAGGTTACAAAATGTTCCTCCCTGAGTGAACAATCCTCCAGCATGTATTGGATCATAACCAGCAAGAGAAGCTATCTGACGAATGACCATGTTTTCCAACTCAACGGCCATACCCGCGTATTCACTGTAAACTAAATTGGGATTTTTGACTGTGGCTAACATAGCACCGTGTATCGCGGGATCACAGGGTGTTGAAATGACATTTTCAACCGATTTTGGATCCTGCCAATCCTTGCAATGGTGAGCGACGAATAACGCAAGGGGATCAAAAGCATGAATCTGGGCCTGCATTTCATCTGGTATCTCTTCCCGTTGCTTTAATGCCTTACTAAGGTGTAGGGATTTTTCATTAGAAAAAGGACTCTGACCATTAACCAACATTTCAATATCGGGAGAAGAAAACACGGGCCATAGTCGTTTATCGCGACTAAAGAAGCATCGTATCACCTGCTGATATTTATCGATGAAACCTCTGGACAAAGTATTTTCACCTACAGGATTTTTAGGGAATGTAGAAACATAAACCATGCTTACTCTCCTTCTCTCATCGATAATGATCCATTTATCATTTACATACGCAGAGCAAAATAAGTCAGCCGCAGCCAAGCGGCTTAAAAAGCAATGCAATATGAGATTTAGGCCCTAACTTGAGCCATAAGGACTCGGCAACGACTATGCAGAGGCCCCGCCTTCAATAATGTGGGCCACCATCTTCTGGCGCAGAGCACAGTTTGCCGAGCATGTTCTTACCTCAAGAGTTTATCCCTAAGACATAAGATTATTTCAGTTTGAAGTTGGCTACTAACCTTTCAAGTTCATGGTTTGAATCGCCCAAAGACTCTGTGGCTGATACCGTTTGTTGCCCACTACTTACCAGAGAATCGACGATTTCGCGAATGGATAACATGTTACGACTCAACTCTTCTGCAACCGTGCTCTGCTGCTCTGTTGCTGCCGCGATTTGTGTACTGACATCATCAATCTCTTTGACTGAAACTGTCATAACACCCAAGCTTTCTGATACCTCAGAAGTTTTTTCAGCGGTTGACTGACATTGCCCTTTAGTGGCTTCCATTGCACTCACCACGCGATCAGTTCCATCAAGCAATTGGCTCAACATATCCGAGATTTCAGAGGTGCTATTTTGTGTTCTTGCAGCGAGAGCCCTGACTTCATCGGCGACAACGGCAAACCCTCGACCTTGCTCTCCCGCCCTAGCAGCTTCAATGGCTGCATTGAGAGCGAGTAAATTGGTTTGTTCGGAAATCTCACCAATCACAGTGAGTACGTCGCTAATACGATTGGCATCTTTCTTCATACTTCCTATACGACCAGCCATATCCTCAACTTCAGTAACCAAGGTACTCACCGTTGAAACAGCGTTGTTGACAATACTTAATGAAGATTGTGCTTCTGAACTGGCTGCATCAGTGATTTTATTTGACTGTTGAACACTCTCCGCTACTGTTCGCGCACTTTCACTCATTTGAGTGATAGCGGTCACGACTTGTTCCGTTTCGCTCGAATGGTTAAGAAGCTTAGCCTCATTATCTCGCGCAGTATCTCTGAGTTCACTGACATTGGTGGATATATTTTCGCTCGCTTGAGAGATATTGATCATCATGTTTTGTAGGCTTTGTACAAACTCGTTAAACCCCTGACTAATCTGTCCTAAATCATCCCTGCCGGTGACTTCAAGACGCTGAGTAAGATCTCCATTTCCTTCAGAGAGGTCAAGAACCGCTGCTTTGAGTATGAGTAAAGGTTTATATGCATAGTGGATGATAATAAAAATAGCTCCAAAGCTTATAACAAATAACGCAGTCCCCATAACAATCGCTTCACGCTCAGCTTTATCAACTTCAGCGAGCGCTGTTGCCTTATCCACAAACACCATCAAGGTCCAATACATATCATCAGCTAAATTGACCCTTTGAAAATAGCCGTCAAATTGTATGCCGAGGTATGGAAAGCTCAGGTGCCCACTTTGCTGATTGGCGAACATCTGTTCCATCTGAGAGAAATTAGCACTGACCTGTGACGGTGTTTTTCCTATATCATTTGGATCATCACTAGCAAAAAAGACCGCATTCCTATCGGTCAGCGTTGCAGCACCGCCCGCAAAACGCATATTGCTTACCCTATCAATAATTTCTCCAAGTTGAATATCACCGAGAAGCACCCCGACGACAATATCATCTTGTTTTATCGGCATAGTCACACTAACAACCCGGTCTCCTGTCACTTTATCCTGGTATATATCCGTTAGGGCAGCAGATGATGCATTCTTCGCTGCTTTGTACCAACCCCTAGTTCGAAAATCAAAGCGACTGGCGTTTTCAATCGACATATAATTGCGACCATCTTCGTAAGTGACAATCACATTTGCGAAACCTGCACTTTGAGCCAATAAAGTAACTAACTTCTGATTCTCTTCTCTTGTTAACTTCGTACCGAACTGCTCTGCACCTGAAGCAATTGCATCGATGCGAAACTTCATCATCTGCTCAAGTTCGGTAACATGAAAATTAAGCTTGTTTTGAGTTTCACTCACCAATCCAGTGATCATTTTTTCTTTCATGGAGAGTATGTTCAAAGTGCCCAGCACGGTAAGAGATAGAGTGACGAGTAACCCCACCCCGAGATAGATACGAGTTTTAAAACCAATATTCATTACGCTTCCTCACTATATGTACGAGCGAACAAAACAACGTAAGGATGCGATCAGGTCTGTTATTATTTGTAGGCTATTCACTTTTGTTCCGTGAATACTTGAGTCTAAGCTCATAGTCAAACCATCAATACACCCAGCCAACACTATAACCTTAGCTTTATATCACAATTATATGCAATAAATATTATACTGTTTTATTTTTCGCTGTGAGAATAGATAGTTAGGAGAGGTTCAAGTGAAGGAAAACTTACTAATTTGACTAAAAAAACACTTTAATTGGTGGGATGGCACAACCTAAAGCCACCCACACATCAAAACTACCGAGTCGATGCCTCTAATGTCATACCGGAAAATGACGAATAACCATTCAACAACACGTAATATGTCCCTGGAGACGCATTCGTAAAGGTGCAAGTTTCATTATTACCGTATCGATATGGACGACAATCCCAATTTTGCTTGCTGGCTTTAGAACCAAACTTTACATACAGATCCATGTCGCCAGAACCACCAGATGTTTTGATATCTAGGGTTCTAACAGAGTCCAACTCGAAGGTGTAAAAAGTTTCACTTCCTGTAGCGCCTGTTAATCCAGTGACCGGTACACCGTCTTTTAACACCTTATCTGTTGGAGGATTATCACCACTAGCATTACCCATCTCAACTGCATACGCTAAACCCAATTTGGTAAACTTGGTCGCATGGGCCCCTGTAGGGTCTGAGTTCTCAAGAGTATCTCTGTAGGTATGAATATGTCGATTAGAATCACTAAACTTTGATTCAAACGGCATAGCAGCTGAGTAGCCCGCATTATGCCATGAAGCATGGTCCGAACATGCATATCCACAGCGATCATAGCCGTAGCTTAGAGATGGCAAATACTCATCAAGCAAATTGGTAAGTAACTGAGTTAAGCTGCTATCGGTATAATCCGTGATGAAAACAATGTCCTGTGCAGAGCCTTTGTGGTTAGTCATGTCTAGCTGCAATACAGATACCACATTTTTGCCTTGCGAACGATAGGTATTAGCAATATCTTGCGAGCCCCTTAAACCGACTTCTTCAGCCGCATAAGCCATAAATGCCATAGAACGCTTTGGAGCAAAATTATTTTCTGACAATACTCGTATAATCTCAGTGACACTAGCGATACCCGATGCATCGTCATCTGCACCTGGCGCAATTGAGTTTTCATTGGTTCTTGGGCCAATGGTAGAATCTAGATGGCCTCCCATGACCACCCACTCATCCGGATATTCTGTTCCCTCAATAGTTAAAATTACCGATTTCTGGTTATATCCACGGTGAGAGAACTGAATTACATTCGAATTTGCAAGTCCTGACGTTAAGGTTCTCCATTCATTCGCAATCCAATCAGATGCTTGCGCACCAGATGTGGTGGTGTAAAACCTATTGTTAAAGCTCATCAAAGAGCGAATGGTTTGGGTAATTTCAGCCGAGCTTACCTGCGAAAGCCAAGGTAAGACAAGCGCCTGTTGAGATAAGGTTGGGATGGTAAAGCTATCCATAGTTACAGGCATAGCGCTTGCCAACATCGCACTTTGTAGTGATGGGTGAACCATGTAACCACCACAACGATGGTGCTCTTCATGCATATCATGCGATAGACCCGCTAACTGAGTTTCATCCAGTTGCCCCACCCAAGCATGACCATTATTAGCCAAAGAGGCGGGCAATACAGATGTTGCTCCAACTGCTGTAATGGTCTCCGCTGCATCTGAACCTATAGATACCCATACTTTATCTGCCGAGATTGCGCACATCGAGGTAAAAGAAAGTGCTATCCCCAAGCACGTTTTTGAGTATTTCATTATCGCCTCCACGGGACTTTAGAAAACATTCAAAACTTAGGATAATTATTTATATTTTGAGAATTATTCCATTTACAGCAGGGTGTTAGCTAAAATTGTCACATTTATATCATTAGACAAATAAAAAAAGGGTGCCAAAGCACCCCCTAACCATTAATCTATTTTTTAGAGACCGAAAGTGTCACTCCAGAGAAACCGCTGTATGCTCGAAGCATCACGTAAAGGTCTTCGCCCGCATTCACAGCGTCACAAGACTCCGTGCTTCCCGAGCGATACGGTCTGCAGTCATAGGTACTGGTTGTTGGTGGTTGTCCTGTTCGTACATACAAGTCCGCATCCCCTGTGCCAGAAGCGATCGAAACTGTTACATCAGACGTCCGATTTGCCGCACGAAGAACAAACATTTTTTCTTCACCCATAGTCATTGAAAGGTTTGAAAGTGGCGTATCCAAACTTAGTTCAGTAGCACCGTCACCTGGAGGCTGTCCCACAGAACCGTCAGGTAAAACACCGTTAAAATAACTGGAAACTTTCGGCCAAATCTTACTGATTTTCACACCTTGGTTCTCACATCCACCGAAGTGATGCAGCGCGATCGCCTTGTTGTTCGCCGTTGTTAATACTGGTGATCCCGAAGAGCCCCCGATGGTGTCACAAAAGTAACCCGTATCTGTATTGGAACCACGCCCATTCGCGGAGGCCAGATCGATTTGACACATTCCTGAGCCATTTTTATCACTCTCAATTGAAAGCTCTTTAGGGTTACCTGCACCATGCTGAGGAATATAAATACCATCACCATAAACGGGCTCAGATGCATCTAGCCCAAGATAACCAAACGAAGATATTTTAGCGAAATCGTCGACAGTAAATAAGGTGTAATCTAAGGTATAATCTGTGCTGAGTATTTCATTACCCATTACTTTGACGGTTGTTGCCATAGAACCATTACAGCTGGTTCGCTGGTAGTTAAACCAAACTTCAGTATTTTTTAGTTCAGACGCACTTTCCACACAATGGTTATTGGTGAACATATGATTATTTGGTCCAACACGCCAAGCTGTACATAGACTTCTACCGTTGATCAATAAACGCGCTACAGGCGTACTCCAAGCAACTTTATCTGGGTGGGAATCTTCCCAACAAGCAACATCACGACGTTCGTTGACACCACAAGTTGACTCTTCCCCTATGACTTCCCGGCCTGCCATATAATGGTCCAATTCAAATCGCCCATACTCTCCATTCGAATTTGCAACTAACTCGATAGTCAAGGATTCGCCTGAAATCGATTGAGCGTACCAGTTACTTTGACTTATATCGTACTCAACCATTTCTCCTGTTGTGGGAGATTGGATTCTTATAGATGTACCTTTGGGTAAAATAAGCTCCTTGAAGTGGAGCTTTACAAATGTAGCCCCCTTATGTTCGATCAGTTGAGTCGATTTAAACCCATCTACCGCTTTAAGCTCAGCCTGTGTTAAAGAGTATTTAATCTCATCTGCGATGACAGGTAAGCTTGTGTCTGCGACTCCAAATGTAGGTGTAGATAAAAACGTCAAAGCCAACGCGACGCTGCATAAGTTCATCTTCATCGATAAGTCCTTTTTTTGGTTTATTTTTATATTCCCAAATTCAAACTTATGCTCTAAAAAACATTACGCAACAAATTTTATATTCTAAATTTTGTAAACCTTCATATACAGTCAACTTATCAGCCATGAATAAAAAGGCACTCAGAGAGTGCCTTGATTGATTAAAATATATTTGAAATCAGAGCTTAAAGGTTGACACTTTTGTCATCAATTCACCTGATAGCTCCCTAACCGAGCCCGCTTCTTGTGAACTTTCCTGAGCGCTATTAACTAATTGATCGGAAACTTCTTTAATAAGTGTGACATTCTGCGTTATCTCATTAGTAACATGAGTTTGCTGTTCTGCGGCAGTCGCGATTTGAGTTGCCATATCGCTGATGTTTTTCACTGAATTGTTAATCTCTTCAAGAGCAACACTCGCTTTGTCAGCATCTTCAACAGAATGTGTAGCGAGTTTAGAGCTATTCTCCATCAATTTTACAGCATTAGAGGTTGTTGCCTGCAGTGTGTCAATCGTCGCTTTAATTTCCTCGGTCGAATCATGAGTTCGTTGGGAGAGTACGCGCACTTCATCAGCAACAACAGCGAAGCCTCGCCCTTGCTCCCCAGCCCTCGCCGCCTCAATCGCAGCGTTGAGCGCAAGCAAATTGGTCTGCTCGGCAATCCCTTGAATGGTGGCTAATACAGTGGATATCTCTTGGGAATGACGATTGAGTTCTCCAACAACATTACTTGCTTCGTCTAACTCTTCAGCTAGACGATGAATAGAGTTCTTGTTCTCCAGTACCACTGTTCTACCATTTTCAGTGTTCTTTGCAGAATCTTGAGCTGACTGTGCGGTCTGCTCTGCATGAGAAGCAATCTCTGCTGTCGCCGAGGCCATTTGAGTCACAGCAGTCGCTACCATGGTAATCTCTTCTTGCTGTTGGTTAATCTCGTCGACATTTCTGTTTGCCCGCTGGTTGCTAATGTCTGACTGTTTAGTTAGGTGATCAGATTGCTCACGAATATGTCCGATCAAGTTCTGCATGCTACCAACGAACGTATTGAAGTTGTTGGCAAGTTGGCCTACCTCATCATTACTATAGATATCGAGCCTTTGGGTAAGATCACCACTACCATGAGCAATCTGCTCCAATGCATGAGACACCCTTGTCAACGGCCTAAATAGTATTCCACACAGCATGTTAAAGAGGAAAGTACACACAATAACGACCAATATTGTGACGAAAACCTGACCCCACATCGCGCCATACAAAGGGGATACCAGCGATTGACGATTAAGCACTGTCACCGTGATTAATGAGGTTCCTTTTACTTGAGAAGCATAGACGACGCTCAATTCTCCATTAACCTCAGTGTATATATCGTTACCTGAGTTCATCGCACGCTTAATATCATCAAAGCTCAAGCCGAGCTGCTCAACTGATTGGTTAAGTAGCTTAGTATTGCTGTGTGTAAATACGTTGCCTTGTTCATTGGCAATAAACATATAACCTTCGCCAGGTAATATAACTTTATTCAGGCCCGAGATGATATCGGTAATTTCTACATCAGCACCGAGAACTACTTTACCGCCACCAAGGGTCACTACGCCACCTAGAGAAACGACATTTGCTCCCGTAGCTGCGGCAACGGTAGGGTTGTCCATAAAGACCCTGTCAGGCGCCTTCATCGCATTGATATACCAACCCCATTTGCGAGGATCATCGTTACCTGGTGGCAAAACGACACCATTAGCATTTTTTTGTGAGCCGTCTGGGAAGGCAAGGAATACATTATCAAGACCAGCAGAGTTTTTAACCTGCTTGAGGTTACTGACAATAGAATCCATGTTCGCGTCTGGCGTGATTGATGTAAGCGCTCGTTCCTTTGATTCTATCCAGTCAGAAACGTATTGATTATAGGAAGCTGTAGAACTTTCTAACCGTTGTGTGACTTCAATATCTAGCCTTTGCAGAGAAGCCCTAAAGGATACAAGTTCTACCAGCATCCCCCCTACAATAATGGCCGCACTTGCAGACATCGCTAATTTTTTCTTTAACGACAAGTTTTTAAACATAACACTACCTTAATTAGCTGCTTTTAACCTGCACACCTATTAAGCTTTAGCTGTTAGTCTAATCAATTGCAATGAGCGGCAATTGTTTAACGTCTTTATCCGATAAGATAATTTGAATTTGAAGTGACTCGAGTCTGATTGAATATTTCAACAAACATTTCCATATCTCTGAGTACAGGCTTCCAAATTAGCAGAGTAAAAAGATATTAATTGAGTTTTACCGAGATAATCGTGGCGTTACTGCTAGGTTGAGATCGTTGAGTACACATATATTGTGCTTTCAGGCAATAATAATATTTGCAAGGAGATATTATGAAACCCTGCACAACGACCTATCTTACTATTACAAGCCTATTGACCTTCTGTTCGTTAACCGTACGCGCCCATGGCTGGGTAGAATATCCGAACGCTCGACAAAATATTTGTTACCTTGATGGGGGCTTTTGGGAGGACAGCATCCCAAACGCAGCATGCCAAGCTGCATTCGATCAATCCGGAGCTTTTCAGTTTGTCCAACGTAACGAAATTGCGATTAACGTCAGTCAATATTGGGATATAGAACAGGTAAAAACATCAATACCAGATGCAAATTTGTGTAGTGCAGGTGACCCTGCCAAATCAGGACTCAATATCACATCACCCGACTGGCAAAAGACGCCGATAACACTTGATCCAAACCATCAATTCAAACTCATATTTCATGCAACGGCCCCTCATAATCCCTCATATTGGGAGTTCTACCTGAGTAAACCCGAGTATGACACTACCTACCCACTAACATGGTCAGATTTGGAATTAGTCGATACAGCGGGAAATATTGCCGTCGATTCAAACCGCAATTATGAAATCACCATTACCCTGCCACCGAATAGAAGTGGGGACGCTATTCTGTTTACCCGATGGCAACGTGAAGATCCGGCAGGAGAAGGCTTTTATAACTGCAGTGATATTTCGTTTACCTCTAATAAGAGCAGTCCTGAACCAAATTCACTGGCTAATGAGCTAGATGATACGCTCTCCGTGCTCAGCTACTTCATTCCCTCTAACTTCGGCCCTGCAGAAGTTGGAGACACAATACGTTTACGTATATTCAATTTAGAAGGCCAAGAACAACACGATATCTCTCTAGTTATTACCGACCAACATATTCAGTACAGCACTTGGCCAGCAGAACTTGCTGCCAAGTTTAATAGTCGTAACAATCGAGAGTGGTATATCGGCATTTGGCACAAAGGAATGAATCATTATATGTTTGATTCTCATAACTTATATGCTAATCAGGTTCATGGCCCATCCGCCAAGTTTAACTATCAACTATCTCTGATTAAAAGCCGATAGTCTTGCAAGCGTTGATGACATGCGCCGATTCATCAGATGAATCAGCGCATGTTGATTTATATTTCCACGGCAACAGGTTTTCTATCAGACACAAGTTTACCGTCTTTAATAGTGATAACACGTTTGGTACGCTCGGCTAGGGAGTTATCATGAGTCACTATAATCAAAGTCCGGCCCTGTGAATGTAATTGATTGAATAAGGCTTCGATTTCTGCGCCAGACTTTGAATCCAGAGCACCCGTAGGTTCATCAGCCAATATAATTTGCGGGTCGTTAACTAGGGCTCGAGCAATTGCCACCCTCTGTTTCTGGCCACCAGACAATTGGTTTGGCTTATGCTCCATACGATCGCCCAAACCTACCTGCTTAAGTAGCTCACTAGCACGACGCTTACGCTCCTTAGCTGAGATACCTGAATAGACCAGGGGAAGAGCAACATTATCTAACGCCGTCGCGTATTCGAGAAGATTAAAGCTTTGAAATACAAAACCCACTTTCTGGTTACGAATTTCCGCCAACTGGTTACTCGTCAAGGAAGCAACATTTTGACCATCAAGCTGGTAACTTCCTTGGGTAGGTTTATCCAAGCAACCCAAAATGTTCATCAATGTCGACTTACCTGAACCTGATGGTCCTAATATGGATAAAAACTCTCCTTGAGCAATAGTTAGACTTACTTCGTCCAAAGCTCTAACTTCCGTATCTCCACTGGAATAGTATTTACATATACCATTGAGTTTAACCAGTAAATTTTCAGCCATATCTGTATTACTCTCTGAGTTATTCACTCTGCAAGGCCTCCATTGGCGTGACTTTAGCTGCTCTGTTGGCCGGTAACCAAGCCGACAAAACACCTGTTACGACCAAAGTGCAAACCACAATGGCTACAACTAACCAAGACAGTTGCGGGATTGGATTACCAAGATGTTCGTAAAGCATGTTGCCTTCGAGATCAATCGCGGCAATAGTCCATACGAGTAAATAAGTGGTGATGAGCCCGAGCCCTCCTCCAGTCAACATAGTGGCCAACGACTGAACTAAGTAGTGCAAGCGAATTGCGGTCGGCGTTGCTCCTACAGCCATACGTACACCGATATCTCGCGTAGAACGTTTTACTGTTGCATACATAACATTAGCGATTCCTACCCCAGCTACCGCCAGAGTAACAAATCCAATAATGCCTAAAAAGCTCTGCAGACCCACAAGAAACTGACGCATGCTTTTTTGGTCAAGGAACCTATCTTCCACCTGAACAATCTGTCTGTCTTCGACGCTTGCGCCATGCTTACGAGCCAAAACTTGACGTATAGTATCTGCAAGCCTGATGCGATCGGCCCATTGATGGGGCTCAACATTGATTGCAGAAATATCACCGCCAAGGTGATAACGCTTCCACGTTTCAAGAGGGACAAAACTTGAATAGTCGATAGGGTAACCCTGCTCTATATCAGCACTATTTTTTTTCAAAACCCCAATTACTGTAAATTCCTCATCACCAATTTTAACTTTTTTACCCACTGGGTTTACTTCGAGCGTCACAGTATCAAACCAGCTTTCGCTCTCTTCTGAGTTAAAAAATTCGGCAGCTACTGTATACCCTAGTACAACCACTTTACGCTGCTCTCGCTGATCAATAACATTAAACCAGCGGCCACCGTTAAGAAGTTTAAGATTGGTCATGGACTGAAATTCATTGCTAACAGCCAAAGGCTGACGCCATGTATATTTATCCCCAACGGTTATATCCTCTTCCCACATTGCAGTTGGTGCTACTGATTTTACCTCTGGGAGAGACTTCACAATCTCGGAGTCATCGAGTTTTAGCTCCAAAGGCTTGCCCATATAAAAACGGCCAAAGTCAATAGTAGCAATGCCTCCCGTCAGATAGATGAGGTTGCCATTACCATTTTGCGCGGTTTTCATTACACCAAGGCGGATCCCTTCACCCACAGCCAGCATGCCTGCAATACATAAGGTTGCCCACGCAACCGCTAGAACCGTCAAAGCAAATCGAATCTTCTCTGACGCCATTTCTTGAAAAATTTGTCTTATTGGCAGCAACATGATTTAAGCCTTTGCACTTAAAGCAACAACAGGGGTCAAACGCGATGCACGTCTTGCTGGAAAATAAGAGGCAAGAAACGCAAGACAAAAAGTCACTAGCAAAGCAACTATAATTGCCTGTGGAGTAACAGCAGGGTCACCTATCCATTCTGGTAGGGTCACCATAGACAAGATTCCTACTAAGCCCAGCGAAAGCCCAAGTCCTACCGTGGTTCCTATGGCTACAAGAATTAGCCCTTCAAAAATAAATTGACTGAGAATAATGTTTGGGGTCGCCCCCACTGCAAGTCGAACACCAATTTCTCTTGTCCTCTCTGTTACAGACAAAAACAGAATATTTGCAACACCAAGCGCTCCTACCGCCATGGTCATCACACCACTGGCAGCAAGAAATATCTGAATGCCCCTCAAGATATTGATGATTACATCAGAACTATCACTCATATCTAAAAACGACAAGGCGTCTCGGTCCATTGGATCAAAATGGAGTCGCTGGGCATAAAATGCGATGATATTTTTCCTAAAATAAGTCGTTTCTGCATCATAAGCAGACTTGGCTAAGATCATCCAAATTTTATCATTCCATAGGTCACGGTAAGTGGTTTGAGGGATGAAGACTCTCCGACTGTCACCAAATGAAATACCACTGCTTTCATCATCCAAAATACCAATCACCCGAAAAGGAATCCCATTGACTTTCACATCATCACCGACACTCAATCCACCCATTTGCGCAAGCTGATCACCAATAATTGCTACTCTGGTGTGATTTTTAATGTCACTTGGAGAAATATTCCTAGATCCCAACCTGAGTTTACGTTTCATTAAAGGGAAGTAAGCCGAGTCAACACCTCCAACACCTGTTGCAAGTTGCTGTCCCATCATACTAGACACGTTAGCATCCCATTTTGCATAAACCGCAGCAGCATCGGCAACAAAATCAGCGTGTTTAAGCTGGTCCACATTGTCTTGTGATAAGCTAATTTCTCGTCGCGTTGGCATTCCTTGCCACGGTTTACTCGTTCTTGAAGGGAAAATGATTTGAGTATCATTGATCATAAAGGCAAATGACTGACTCTGCTTGCGGTAAAAGCCCTCACCTAACGCCATTAAAGTAACAACTGATATCATACCCCAAGAAATAGCCACCACTGCCAAGATACTCTTAGTACGATGAGCCATTATGGTCACCCATGTTTGTAACAATAAGGTTTTCATTAATGAAAGGCCTGTGAAATGGTCAGAATCGTTCCATCATCAAGCTGACCAGATGTATGTAACAGATCAATTCTTTCTTGCCAGTAGTTGTATAGGTTCGTCTCCAAACCAACCTTGGCCTCATATAAGCGATTGTGAGCGTCAATCACATCAGAGGCTTCAGATTTACCAGCGTCATAAAGAGTCTGCTTACTTTTGAGCACTCTAGCATTAGAATCAACCAGAGAACTCGCCATCAATACACGCTCCCAATTAATGCTTACTTGGTTGTATTGCTGCCTAATTCTTTTCTCAATATCGATTTCTATCTTACGCTTGTATTGCTTTGCTTTCAGTACATTAAGTGATGCCGCCTCGACTTTGGCTTTCGTCGAGCCGTTGAGGTCAATGGGAAGATTCAAGGTTAGCCCAGCGTTAAATTCTCCATCTGAATTGGTATCATCATCGCGATAACCCAAATTACCAGAGACGGTAGGATAATAGCCGCCTCGGGCTGATTGGCGAGCAAACTCGCTTGCTTTCACACTTTGTGTCGCTGCCAACAATTCTGGACTCTTGTCCATGGATAACTTCATCCATTGAGATTCAGATTTAACCAACATCTTCGGCTCTACAAGAGAGTCCGTCTTAATCTGTTCTACATGTTCTGGAGTTTGATTAACAAGAGCAGCCAACTGCGCTATCTGAGAATTTAGTTTAGCTTTCTCTTCAAGAATCCTTGATTTTTCGGCGATCTGAGTCGCTTTTATCTCTTCAACGTCTACTGACGTCACTTTACCAGCGCGATAACGCTTCTCTATTATTTTGAGAAGTTTATGGCCCTCGGCAAACTTCTTTTCCGCCAATAATAATTGACTTTGAGCACTGGCAACATTTAAATAAGCTGCGAGTACCTTTTGTGCCAAATCACCTTGTGCTTTCGCCAATTCAAGCTCGATTTTGAGATAGTTGGCCTGTGCTTGATCAAGGTTTGACCACAAGCTGCTATCCCAAATTTTTTGAGATAACTCCAGATTATATGAGTTGGTATTATCGCTATCTTGGTTCCAATTCGATGAAGCATTGGCATCAAGTGATGGAAGTAAAGCACTGCGGTTTACTGAAACATCCGTTTCCCCAATTTGGAGATCTATCTGAGCCATTTCATAATCAGGATCATGTTTTTTTGCCAGTTCCCACGCTTGATCCATGGTTAAAGAAAAGCAGGAAGCGCTTGACGTAATCGCCAAAAACAAACTCGTTATGCTAAAAAGACGTTGACTAGCCATGATCGCTTCCCATCATACTATTATCAATGACTTCTTCTCCCAAACTCACACCTTCAAGCACTTCGACCTTGATGCCATCCGATAAACCCAACACCACTTCCTGTTGATGAAAACCTTGTTCTGAATTATCTGCAATCAAAACATTGAGTTTAGAACCTTCAAATTTCAACGCTCGTTCAGGTAGCGTTAAGACATCTTGAGACTTTTTAAGTGTGATTTTCGCCGTCGATGAAAAGCCTGATCGCAAAGTCACATTGTCTGGAATGTTGAGTTGACCAACTTCTATTTCAAAGCCATTGTCAAAACTCTTTGTAGTGTCCGTATTATCTGGCGAGTTGAGTTTTTCAGATTGAATAGCAACCTTAGTAATAACACCCTTAATTTCTATATCGGGATAAGGTGCGACCGATAAAGAAACCGGCATTCCTGTAATCAGCTGAGCCGCATCATGTTCACTGACACTGCCTTTGAATATCATGCTATTCATATCAGCCAGAGACATAATTTCTGTCGCAGCTTGACTGGACTCTGTCGATATAATCGGCTCCCCAACCTCAACTTTACGATTCAAAACCGTGCCACTTATTGGTGCCAAAATGGTAGAGGTCAAATGTTCATCACCAATTAAAGCTTCACCACTTTGAATTAACGCTAGATTTTGCCGTTTTTGTAATACCGTCGCATTGGCAGATTTCACTTGGGAACGAGCGCTTACATACTCATCATAATTACTCGGAATAACACCTTGTTTTAGCAACTCAGCCAAATTTGACAGCTTTTGTTTGGCGGATTCCAACTCCGCCTCACTGAGCATCAACTCAGTAGACGCGTCCGTGAGTGCCTTAGGCGTAGGATTCGGACTGACTTTGACCAAAGGTTGGCCTCGTTGAACGTCTTGTCCTACTTGAGCGTATATTTCGCCAACAATTCCTTCGATGGGAGATTTAATCGAAATGGCATGTGATGGCACTATCTTACCCACTGCCATTGCCTGTTTTTCAATCGTTCCTTTTTCCACATTTAAGATAGGAAATGGATCTGTACTACTTGAAGAATGTAAATAGACCCAGACACCACTGCCTATAAATACAATGCATGCAGTTGATATCAGCCAAGATTTAGCCATGCGTTTGTTCCATTAATTATTTGTGTAGCACTGTGACTACTTAGTTATAAGTTCCACCATGATAACCGTTAACGCGTTGCATAGGCATAGTAATGAATTTTTTTTACATAGTTTTAACGTGACCGAATTTTTAAGACCCAGCAATCGGCATCAGAATTCATCCATTATTTTACTGCCTGTGTTATACAAAATCCTCAGAATAAAATAAAAAATAACAATAAGTTAAAGAATTATTAATAGTCAGATTAAAATTATAAATATCTATCTTAGAACCAAGATCTCATTCGAAATAATAATAAGTTAAACATTTTGAACCAATCGCCCATATAAAATTAATTGCAGTTATTTTTGTTGAAAATGAACACTACTCTGGAAGCGCAATTTTTACCCCAACTAACTGAAATAATTACAAAGGTGAAGTATGCGTAATGTTCATTTACTTCTCTTGCTACCAATAACATTTGGCTCGCAAGCGGCAAACATAGTTGATCACTCGCGGATCGACCTCTCTCATATACTTAATCAGACAGCGTCTAAGAATTATTCACCCTCTAGCCAACCGCTGGCATATCGAGAAATTAATCATGTACAAGCAGGAAGCAACACTCTACTGCGCAAGCAGCAATTACATTTTGGTGTTCCGGTATACGGTCAGTCTATTGTTGCGCAAGTTTCCAATCAGGGTGATATAACCCCTCTTGATGGACAAGTTCTCACAGGTATTAGCTCAGACATTGGCTCTACCATGCCTATGTTTAACGCCGACCAAGCCATAGACCTTGTAAAAGGCGCCAATACAGGCTTTGCATCTCGCCCGATTGGTGAGCCAAGGGCCAATCTAATGATCTGGCAAGACAAGCAACAAGTGGCTCATCTTGTATATAAAGTTGATCTTGTTGAAATGAAAGGCATGTCGCCATCAAGACCAATTACATTAGTCGATGCCAAAAATGGGGAGATTCTTGATCAATGGGAAGGAATCGCATTTATCGAAGCAGAGGGCCCTGGCGGTAACCAAAAAAGCGGTAAATATTATTTCAGTCCCACGACACATTATGGTGGTTTTGAAGTGAATCAGTACTGTCAAATGGACAGCCAAAACGTCAAAACTATTGATATGAAGAATCAACAGTATGGTGGACAAGTACATCAATTTAGCTGTAATACGAACAGTAACCGAGCAGTCAATGGGGCGTATGCTCCGATGAATGATGCTCAGTACTTTGGGCAACGTGTGTTTGATATGTATATGGATTGGCTAAACACTAAACCATTACAACAACAGCTAACCATGCGTGTGCATTACGGAACAAACTATGGCAACGCATTTTGGGATGGACGGCAAATGACATTTGGTGATGGCAACCAGTCCATGTATCCGCTTGCGACATGGGATGTCATTGCTCACGAAGTCAGCCATGGTTTTACCGAGCAGAACTCTGGCCTTGAGTATAGGGGTATGTCTGGAGGTATGAATGAGTCTTTCTCTGATGTTTCTGCCGCCGCACTTAGCCAATACGTAAATGGAAGTTTTAATTGGAAAATAGGTGAGCACGTAATGAAGTATTCCGATGCGATGCGATACTTCATTCAACCGAGCAAAGATGGCAGCTCCATCGATCATGTCAACCAATATTATAACGGAATTGATGTCCATAATAGCTCGGGTATCTTCAACAAAGCTTTCTATCACCTAGCAACGAGTTCTGGTTGGGACATCAAAAAAGCTTTCATTGCCTACGCAACCGCTAACCAATTATACTGGCGAGCAAACTCTAACTTTCAGCAAGGTGCAGAGGGAGTCTGTAAAGCAGCTGAAAAACTTGGCTATGAAAGCTCAGCAGTTCACAGCGCTTTTGCACAAGTCGGAGTTCAAGTAACAAATTGTACTTCAACCCAACCAAACCCCAATCCCAAACCAACGCCTACTCCAGGTATAAGTGAATTGGAAATCAATGTACCTACACCTGTCGACGCCAATGGTAATGACGAGCAACACTTTGTGTTGAAAAATGCGCCAAGTCAGGATATTTGGGTTCAAACCTATAATGGTTACGGTAACGTTGACATGTATGTTGCGATTAATCGACCTGCCTCTCTAGCAGACAATGATTGTGCATCCACAAACGCTGACAATGGTGAATATTGTGGCTTTAGTGGAGTCGGCCAAGCCGATGTATATATTATGGTTACAGGCGCAACGGGCTCATCGGATGCTTACGTGGGTGTCAGTGCTTATTTAGACGAGCAAGAACCAACTCCGCAACCACAGCCACAACCGCAGGATCTTTGTTCTGCACTCAATGAGTGGTCAGCCAATGACTATTATCCGCAAGGTACTCAAATCCAATATTATGGCAATAGGTTTACCGCCACCCAAGATAGCTGGGGATTAGACCCATACAGCTACTCAGATCCATATGGCCATTATTGGTATTGGGTACTTGAAGGGAGTTGTTATCAGTAAACATAAAAAATGGAGCTCGTTATCGAGCTCCATTGTTCATTCAGCTAATAGACTTTACTTCCAAGCCCATTGACTGCCATTCACATCAGCTTCTACTAGCCAAGTGTTTTCGTTCCATCTTAGTGCATTATCCAAAGCATTTTTGAGCTGGCCATTTTCGAAACGCCATTTTTGGTTAGGACGATCACTACACTCTTCCATGGTAATGTTACGACTGTTTTGATCAAGACACATGTCCGGTGCTGCTTTGCTAATTAACTTGCCAGCCGAGGTTAGCTGCCAATGTTGGTTGTCGCCTGTATGACAACTCCAACCAAATACCTTAGCACCTGCTGAACCAGAACTATACTCAACATCTAGACACTGATTGCGATGTGTTAACAGCTGCTTCCATTCCTGTGCAGGTTTCTCATCGTTTGAAGAGGCTTCAAACAGAGTCGTCACAATCGATGTCATAG
Organism: Vibrio tetraodonis; assembly: GCF_003350295.1. Taxonomy (GTDB): domain Bacteria; phylum Pseudomonadota; class Gammaproteobacteria; order Enterobacterales; family Vibrionaceae; genus Vibrio; species Vibrio tetraodonis. The sequence goes on along the minus strand of NZ_QLYY01000006.1, from coordinate 60,655 downwards.
GTTGAGTATGACGAGACGCTCTTGGTGCTTGAGATTGCCAGCTAGTGGGTACAGATTGAGTTACATCCCAGCTTCCTCTGCCGTCATAGTATGATTTGGCAACGGCTTGAGGCGTTGGAGTCCACAAGAAGTCAGGGTGACGATTTTGGTACCATTCACCACCAATAACATTCCCCGATGCATCCAACTCTAAGTCATAGTAGTATCTTACACGTGATACACCATCTAACTGAGGCTTATCATAATTTCTATGTGTCGGGTTAGTTTCCACCATGTAATCAACGACCATTTCTACTCCCACTACTGAAACCGCGCGCGATGAACGATACTTGGTAAACTTATCTTGTTTATAGTCATCCATGGCAATCGTCACTTCTGCCGGATCATTCGATGCACGATTGGTTTCTGGGTTAAAGTACTTCACTCTATAGCCCAAAATTGGTTGGTTCCATACTTGGTAGTCATAAGTCGCATCCATGATCATGCTGCGGCCTGTAATACCAATCTGGTTAAGTACTGATAAATGCCAGCTCGCTGGGTTGTTATCGACACAATCTGGTTCGATAACTCGACCATTCTCATCTTTCGCTGGATCTTTAATGTTACAACGGCCGCCAATGAATCGCGTATTAAACGGCGCTTCAGACCAAAGTAAAGTACCTAACGCTTTGATATCAGAGGGATAGAATTTGATCATCTCACCGTTGGTATCGGGTACATTGATTGATTTTTCAGGTCGAGGAAGCATATAAGCTGCTGCTGCCCAGCCATGGCAAAGTCCCATCCAACGTTCTACTCTGCCTTGAGACTCATAGTAGCCTTTGCCCGAATCCCAAGAACGCTTTGTGAGGGTAAAGTTATTGTCTCCGACTAATAGATCGTATTTTTCAGCTGGTGACAATAGATGACGATTTTCAATTGAGTAGCTATCAAGAGGTTTTATAGTATGCGAAAAGTCATAATACTCTTGCCAATTTGATGCGTTGAGCTCTCTGTCGGCAAACCGCCACGCTGCTGCGCCAGAATAGAGCGGCCAGTAGGTATCAGACCAAGGTTGAACCGATAGGCGTTTCGAGTCTGGTGCTGCGTTATCCAATTCTGTTAAGTTACGGATAAGGGCATTGCCGACGTCGACTAATCGAGCTGGGTTATCATTACCCAAATTCGGTGCAAAGCGTGGGGCAAGCATAGGTTCTGCCCTATCCATAACAGTATCACGCATTTCAGTCCGAACTCGTTCAATGTCTTCAGCACTCATTGTCTGATAATCATCACCTTCTTTAATCGGTAATCTATCCATAACTTCTTGAGGGTTTTCATGAAATGCTTTCATGAACTGTTCGATTTGCGCGTCGTCAGCAAGCGCAGCAAACGGCACAGCAACAGACAACAATGTAATTATTTTTTTCATTTTAAAACTCTACTCCATCAGATTTAGCACAAAAAAGTTGTATAGACATTCCAACTTTGCCAGCGGGTAGATTGAAGATATACATTCAGCAAATCAATAACAAACTAGCATGAATTACTTAAAACGTGAGTAAAACTAGCAAAAAATACTCTCATTAATCCAATGATTATGTATTAAATATTTCCTTACAAATCATTGATTTATAATAAGAAATTATCTCGATTGAGCATATTAATTTATATTGAAGTAAACAATTAGATTTTAATTGAGTTAATATGGGAGACTTTTTTTAGAGATAAGTATCAACATTTGAGTATGACTTTTGATTACGATAACGTTATCGTATATCTATATGTATTATTTAAACTATATGGATAAATAAGCATTTATCTTTGCATACTTAATCAACTCAAATTTCGAGTTACGAATATTGAGATAAGTCAACATTAATATTTGAGTCTCTCACTAAAAACTCCTTAAAATTTTACAAATTTGTCACAGTTAGCAAAAATAGGTTAACAAAGCAAATAAACATAGGTGCACTTAGTAAAATGCTTTAACTAAAATAATAAAAAGTTGAGCAGCAATGAAAAGACTATCTAATACCATAATATTACTATTACTCACATTCACTGCAAATGCAGATACTAGTATATATATATTAAATAACACAAACAGTGAAATTGATTTCAATGTCATCGGTCTCACTAGTTTAATAAATAGAAAGCACATAGAACCGCTCCAGCCTTATAAACAGACCTATGCGGCAGAGCTTAGCCGCTATTCTGGTGTAAAGGCAGGAGAAGTGTTTGATTTTTATATACTCTTAGGTAAATCACATCTATCTTTAGCAATAAAGTTGGAAGGAACTATTTGGGGATCAAACATTTCTTATACTTTCGCTGATCCGGAGTCCAGTGAATTGGATGAATATCATACCGACCGAAGTATTTATGCGCAATTTAAGGGAAACTATCAATATTATTTTAAAGCGAGTTACACGGGTGGGTACGATAAAATTACTCTCGTCATCGATGAAATAAAACCACCACAACCTAGAAACCCAAACACTCTCAGTATAGTCACATACAATACTTGGATGCTTAGCTATGTCGGTCGATACATGAGCATAAGAGACAAATTGATCGCCAATGCAATACACAACCATGATGTGGTCTTTATGCAAGAAGTATTTAGGCGCGAGAATGAACAAGACATCATCTGGACTATGCAACAGTACTTCCCTCACATGAGCAATAAATTAAATGGTGGCGGCAGTAATACGTATGATGGTGGTGTGCTAACATTCAGTAAATATCCCATTGTTCAACAAGCTCAACATGTATTTCAAAACTGTAAGGGTACAGACTGTTCAGCAGATAAGGGGATACTTTATACAAAAATTATGAAAGGAGATTCACCTCTCCACCTTTTTAACATCCATCTCGGCGCGTGGAACTCTCAGGCTTATCGAAACATTAGAACACTGCAGGTCGGTGAAATATTTACTTTTATTGACCAGCTAGATTTACCTAATAATGAACCCGTGATCATTGGAGGTGATTTCAATATTGCTAAAAACAAATTCCCTTTAGATTTTGAGCAAATGCAAAGAGTAATCGATATGGAAGAGCCTACATTAGAGGGCTCACTTGAATACAGTTTTGATCCGTATCTCAATGAGCATCTAAGTTATTCTGAGGAATCAGACCGAGAGCGTCTCGACTATATCTTATATCGAAACAATGGAAGTATCTCGAACAGCTCAAGTCAGATTATTGTACCACGCAATTTTCAAGAAGATATGTGGGGAGTTTGGGATTTATCCGACCATTTTGCCGTTAGTGCTCAATTTACAATAGCGGACTAAACTATAACTTCATTGAAGTAATATCTTTCTTTCATGTAATCAGTTAGTTACATAAGTTACTTGGCTGTAAACTGAGCTTGCAGCCTCATTTTATAAAAAAAGAAAAGCGACAAGAGGCAAAGGTAAGACTTTTCTTCAACTTTCATTTAGTCTAAACGCTCCATTATAAGTTATTGAATTACAATAATTTTTAGCAATAACACTATCAGTAAAAAGGAGTTTAAATTGAAAATGAAGTTGTCTATTTCTGCGCTACTTGCAGCATCAAGCACGCTATTAACTACTAATGCGTTTGCTGAAATTGAACTTGCCCAACTTGATCCTTCTCAGGTAACCATCAAAAGCCTTCAAAGCTCAGGCAGTGGCTGTCCTTTTGGTACTGTATCTTCAACCATCGCACCTGATGGCAAGTCATTTGTACTTGGTTTTGATGAATATATAGCTGAAGCTGGACCTGATATTTCAAGACGTGAGAATCGTAAAAACTGTCAGATCACTGCAGTACTCGGAATTCCAAATGGATACGCATTTACGTTTGCAGACGTTAACTATCGCGGATATGCCGACCTAGATGAACACGTAATGGCACAACAAATCTCGACTTATTTCTTCGCGGGTGAGCGTCAAGAAGCTCGTCTACGTTCAGCGTTCTCGGGACCAATTTCTGAAAACTACCAAATCAGTGACCGCCTTGGACTGCCAAGTTTAGTTTGGTCTTCATGTAACGCAACAGAGCCCGTCGTGATAAAATCAGAAATCAAGGTGGACAATCGTCGCAATCGTCAAAATAGTGGACTAATCACTCTCGATACCATTGATGGCAAACTGACTCATAGCTATGGTCTAATGTTCAGAAAATGTGGTGATGTCGGTCCGACTGGAGAAAGAATCTAGTCCACACATAAAAACCAATAATGGGGGCACAAGCCCCCATTCTTACTTATATATCGTCAAATATTTTATTGGGTCGCGTTGTACGTAACTTGTCTTTCGCTATAACCCATATTCGCTGGGGTATGGTTTATATCAATCTGTATATTACCAGAAATATCACCTTCAGAGCCATAAACTGGGCATGTCGCTACATGAGAAAGGTAAGTGGCTTCTTGTGGTTTCATAAAATAGTAAATTTGCTGAAGATTACATTTACCAACAGTCATACCTTGTGATTGCAAACGAGCTCTTTGCTTATAATAATGAGGCGCTACATCAAGTAAGTAAGCAGGTTTAAGCGTGTAAACATTTACCTGGTATTCATCAGTATACACATTTCCTGACTTATATAAGCCCGTATCATGACTGTAAAGTACGTTCAGGTGCCAATACGCAAGCTCAGATTCATCACTTGGAAGCTCACCCGGTTTGGAGTATAAACATTGAAATTGGCTATGCGGAATATCTATCTGCTGCTGCATAGGCCCGCCTTGGCGTATCGATTGAACGCCGCAGCGGTGCAGAGTAAAGCCATTTTCAACCATACTTTCACCAGTTTGGTGCGCAGCTTCGAACTTATTGAATACTCCCTCTGGTGTTGTATCTGTAAACACTTGAGGGGTTTCAGTCTGAGGGGTTTCCGCTTGTACTTGGGCAGCTAAACAAGTAACGAAGCAAGCGGTTGCTATTTTTGTTTTCATCATTATTTCCTCTTATAAACCGCCGACAAGTTACCTCACAAAACACATACTCTATAGTGGTCATATTTATTTTTGTGATACAAAACAAAAATGATTTTTTTTATTAAAAAGAGAAATTCCACATAAAGAAATATAATTAAAAATACAATTTAAACAAGTTAATGCCAAATGTAAAAATCGACATTAAAATTATATTTTTATATTTAATTGATAAAGAATCTGGAATCAACCTCATTTTCCAATCATGTCATAGTCACAGTTATGACTGGAGTTTTATAAGAGTGTTTTATCTCTAAACATTTTACCTAATAAAACCTTCTCTTATATCATAAATTGAACTATTTTCCAGAATCATTACATCACTTTCCATGTACATATCATTTAAGTTTTATTAAGAATAAATGAAACCTTGACAGAGATATGATGAGTATAATTGATCGGTAATAACGGTTGTATTTTTAGATATAGGGTTATAATTTAAAGTAGACAATATAGTACAAAGGATGAAAGGCTCTTAAAAAGACAACAAGATCTCAATTGGTGTGAACAGAAAAACATGGTGCGACAGTTTCAAACTGCACTGTCACACCATAGGGGAAAAGTTTATAGCACTAGCGTCTTAGTGACCGACATTTCTCTTATTGCATACTTTATTCCTTCTCGGCCGATACCGCTGTGCTTAACGCCACCAAAAGGAAAATGCTCAGCCCTAAATCCAGGGCCATCATTGGTCGCGAGGGTACCAACATCCAGCTCATCGAATAGTCTATGTATTGTTCTCAAGTCATGAGTAAAGACACCAGCTTGAAGGCCGTAATCGCTGCTGTTTATGACAGGAATAATTTCATCGATAGACTCAAACTCACGCAATGGAATAACAGGGCCAAAGACCTCCTCTGTCATCACCGGACTATCATCTGGCACATTCTCTAATATAGTCGGAAATACAATATTGCCTTCTCTTTGTCCTCCAAGAGCAATAGTAGCGCCCATTTTCACACTTTGATCAATCACATCCTTGATTTGGATAGCAGATTGCTCATTGACCAGCGGCCCAACAAACGTGTCTTCTTTAGCAGGATCACCGACAACAAGTTCACTGCTGGCCTTAACCAGTATATCGCGGAACTCTTTATAGACATCTTGATGGACAAACAGACGTTTCGCAGCTGTGCAACGCTGGCCTGCGGTTGCGAAACGCTGTTGAATAGCGGCATTAACAGCTGCGTCAAGATTAGCATCAGGCATTACAATAAGTGGGTCACTACCTCCTAATTCAAACAGCATTTTCTTGTAGCCAGCATGTGCAGCGATAGCTTCAGCTGCCGGATGTCCCCCAGTAAAGTTAACCGCGTTGACATCAGGATGACTCACTAAGCCAGCCATTTGATCAATATCAGGCACAACAAGTTGCAGCACTTCTTCTGCAATACCTGCTTCGTAGCAAAGTTCGACCAACTTTGCTGCTGAACCACGATTAATCGGTGCTGGCTTAAGTATAATGCGATTTCCTGCAGCAAAAGCAGGGCCGATTTTGTGCATCGCTATATTGATAGGAAAATTAAAAGGTGTAATACATAAAACGGTTCCAATGGGGGTGTAACGAACCACACCCGTTCTTCCTCTCGCAGGTGCATAAGCGTCTGAATCCAATACTTCCCCCTGGATTTGACGTGCTTCTTCACTGCAAGCAATGGTGGTATTAATCGCACGTGTTAACTCGACTCGGCTATCTGCGATCGTTTTGCCGGTTTCTTGAGTTATCATCACTGCTAAAGATTCAGCATGTGTTTCTAATAAACCCGCTAATTTGCGCAAGATATCAGAACGCTGAAAAGCCCTCAGATTAGACTGTACTTCACGCCCTTTCTTAAGAGTTTCAAGACAGTTTCCAATTTCTTCTTTTGAACTAAAGTGAAATTCACCAATACTCTCTTGTGTATAGGGATTTTTTACCTGATAAGCCAACGTCATAAGTCTTTCCTATTATTCTATTGAAGGTGTAAGGTGATAATTTGATAGGTTAACTGCCCGCCAGAAATAAACAGTGCCCACCACATCAAACGTAAAAATAAGGCTGTATTTACTTTAGTCAGCAAGAATACTCCCAACTTTGTTGCTAAAAAAGCTGCCACAGCAAAAATTATAATCAGACCTGCATTATCGGAAAATGAAAAGCCCAGATATAGAAACGCAGGTATTTTAGTCAAGTGGACAAAAAGCTGCATGATAGACTTGTTGGCAACAATACTCTCTTTTGATAAGTCATCACGCATGAAAAATGCCGTGAGCAAGGGATCAACCGCACCTGCAATAATTCCTAAACTACCTGCTGCCAATCCTACCCAAAAAAAACTCTTATCCTTAATCTTCAACATCGGCAATTTTTTAGGTCTAAACAATGTATAGGCAATAAGTAAGAGTAAAAGATATAAAGCAAATAAATCACTGACTAGCTCCACAAGCAACCGAGTCGTTAATGCTGCACCTATCAAAGCACCAAAACAAAATGGTATACACATTTTGACCGAGACTTCACGGCGCAGTAGCCAAGCTCGAATTCCATTTCCCACAATCTGAATGGATGCATGAATCGCAATTAGTGGCCTCACTGGAATGAATATACTCATGCCAGTGAACATCAAAATACCGCCTGCACTCCCTGTCAAGCTCGATAGCACGGAAGCCAAAACCACCACCAAGGTAGATAAGGCTAAGGTTGTGGTTGACAGAGAAATAACGTCCATTGCTTGTTTTACTACCCAGTCATAAATAGAACCATTAATGTAGGTGACATAAACCATTGTTCGTAGAGCCAACAACCAGTTTTTTTGGTACCAGTACTGGACTTAAAATCTGTCTAAATCTGGCTCTATTAACCTCATCTCATAGGTCTGTAAACTTTATCTGCATACACAACACCTTAACTAAGCAAGCGGTGAGTTAGCCGGATCTAATGGTTCATTCATCGAGCAACAGAGTTAAGCCGTTATAAAAAGTAGTAATCTTAAGGAGCTGATGATGAACGACATGGATATTCAATCACTGGTTGACAGCAATAATGAACACGTCTGGCACCATATGAAGCCGCACCAAGCTACGCCTATGATGATCGAAAAAGGCCAAGGCATGTATGTCTGGGATGTTCACGGTAAACAATACTTAGATGCAGTCTCAGGGGGCGTGTGGTGTGTCAATGTTGGCTATGGCCGCGAAGAAATCGCCAATGCGGTTAGAGACCAACTAGTGACGATGAACTACTTTGCTCAAACAGCCGGCAACCTGCCTGCTACGCGCTTTGCAGAAAAGCTTCTTGAGAAAATGCCTGGACTGAGCCGCGTTTATTACTCCAATTCGGGTTCGGAAGCCAACGAGAAAGCATTTAAGCTTGTCAGACAAATTGCTGCAAAAAAATATGGCGGTAAAAAGCACAAGATACTTTATCGCGAACGTGACTACCACGGCACAACCATCGCTTGCCTAAGCGCGACAGGTCAAGAAGAAAGACGCGATCAATACGGTCCATTTACTCCTGGATTTGTCAGTGTCCCTCATTGTTGTGAGTATCGTTCTCAATGGGGCGAGACGGAAGATTATGGTCTTAAAGCAGCTAATGAAATTGAAAAAGTAATACTTAGAGAGGGGCCTGATACGGTTGGTGCCATTTGTCTTGAGCCTATAACAGCAGGAGGCGGCGTTATCGAGCCACCAGCTGGCTACTGGCAGCGTGTACAAGAAATATGTCGCCAGTATGATGTTCTATTACATATCGATGAAGTAGTATGTGGCCTTGGCCGAACTGGTAAGTGGTTTGGTTACCAACACTACGGAATACAACCAGATATCGTCACTATGGCCAAAGGTGTGGCATCAGGTTATGCCGCTATCTCATGCACAGTGACAACAGAACGCGTTTATCAACTGATCCATGATCAAGATACAACCAATCGTATGGATTTCTTCCGCGACATCTCTACGTTTGGAGGCTGTACCGCAGGACCTGTCGCAGCACTTGCTAACCTAGAGATCATAGAAAGAGAGAACTTGGTTGAAAATGCACGTATACAAGGCGAATACCTGAAAGAAAAGATGCTTGAATTGAAGAAAAAGCATCCCATCGTTGGCGATGTGCGTGGCAAAGGACTCTTTGTTGGCCTTGAGCTTGTGCAAGACAAAGCAACCAAGCAGCCTGTTGACGAGAGTGTAAGCGTTGCAGTAGCAGCTCATTGCCTAAAACATGGCGTTATTATTGGCAGAACGAACCGCTCGTTCCAGACACTTAATAACACCCTGTGTTTAAGCCCTGCGCTTGTCACTCAGCAATATGAAATAGATCTGATCGCACAGGCAATCGACAAGGCACTGACCGAAGTCGAAGAGAAATTACTCACACCAGCTTTGTAGGCAAAAGCACTTGCTCAATAGCATGAGATAATAGGCGGATCCCATCTTGGATGCGGTCCGTCTTAATCAGCGAAAAACCTAACCGGAAATATCGACTTGCCTCATATTTACCGTTAGGAAGCTGATGGAAGTGTTGGATTCCAGTCTCGATATAAACACCATGTTTTAGTGCTTCTTTTTGTAAACGGACACAATCTAAACCTCGAGGCCCTCTAAGCCATATCGCACTGCCACCCAAGGATGGTGCCATTTCAACACTTGGCATGAACTCTTGCAATGCTGTTTTCAGCAATTCATAACGCTCAGCATATCTAAGTTTCAGTCTATGTACCAAGGTATCGTGGTAACCACCGGCTAGGAAAAGCGCCAATGCGCGTTGGTTATTGGCCGGCGTGTGGCGCATCATTAATCGCCTCAACGCACGTGCTTCCCGTATTAGATGCTCTGGTCCAACCAAGTAACCCACTCTCAAACCCGGAGCTAGTGTTTTCGATAAACTACCGACATAAATCACTCTGCCTTCGTTATCTAAACTCTTTAGTGCCGGGGTTGGCGTTGAATAGAAGTTAAGCTCGCTCTCATAGTCATCTTCAATGAGCACAAAGTCATGGTCAACAGCTTTCTGTAAAAGCTTAAGGCGACGCTCCAGCGGCATGGTGACTGTGGTGGGTGATTGATGGCTAGGCGTTACAAATACATAATCACAATCATCAATATTTTGGTTCACAACCAACCCCTCTTTGTCTACGTCCAACTCACGAAGTTTTGTTTGGTTAAGATCAAAAATGTGACGGACATCGGGATAACCAGGAGTCTCTACTCCGAGGCAAGTGCCAAGACCTCCAAGCAATTGGCTCAACAGGTAAAGTGAATGCTGAGTACCTACTGTAAGCAAGATCTCATTTTTGTTACAGCGAACCCCTCGGCGCGCAAGAATGCGAGTCCTAAGCTGATCAATTAATAACGGATCATCTTCATCGATGCGGTCTTGCAACCACTCTTTTGCTTGCAGAGTCTGCGCTGCTCGCTGTGTACACTCCCGCCACTCCCTAACAGGAAAAAATTCAGGATCAGGTTGCCCATAAATAAATGGGTATTCACACTGCCTCCAAGCATCCGGTTTATGCCAGTGACGTTGCCGAGACGGTACAAGTTTTAGTTTATTATCCCAATTAACACACGCTTCTCTTGGCGGTAAAGAAGAGTGGCTTGCCACTAGATTCTCGTCATAGGTAAAATGAACAAAGAATCCCTTTCTCTCTTTGGCAATCACATATCCTTCCTCAATCAGCTTTTCATAAGCTAGAACCACAGTATTGCGGGAAACACCTAGCGTTTTTGCCAGTTCTCGACATGAGGGGAGCGGTTCGCCGGAACGAATGTGACCATCGAGGATACTCGTACTGATCATGTTCTTAATTTGGGTTTGTAAACTGGCACCCTTGCCGAACTTCATGTAAAATAGATGCTTCATTTTGTTATTATTATCAACAATTTATTAACTTATTGGCCCTATTTTTAACACACTTCTGGCTCTAAGAGTAATCCGACCTTTTATCTATGATGAGTCCTATGCAGTTAATAACGCAGGACTTTATGCCATGCATCTAAATCCGCCTAATTCACCCCTTCGGGTGCTACTTTGGTTTATACTATCCACTTTATCTTTTCCCTCTTTCGCCACAGAACCAAACCAAGCGCTTAACTTCGACCAAAAGGTCAATTCCTTCATTTCTCCTATTGCACAACAACTGTCTTCGATTGTTTTCTACAAAATTAGCTTGTTCGGTTATTCCGTACCCATCATTGTTCTATGGCTAAGCATGGCCGCTGTTTTTTTCACCTTTTACTTAAACTTTGTCAATTTACGCGGTTTGGGTACGGCATTTCGCTTAATTCGAGGTGACTACACCAATCCAAAAGCGACCGGAGAAATTTCTCACTTTCAAGCCGTTGCTACCGCGATATCAGGGACTGTCGGGATTGGTAATATCGGTGGTGTTGCCGTTGCGATTACCATAGGTGGACCAGGCGCAACTTTCTGGCTCATCATGGCTGGCTTTCTTAGCATGTCGACCAAGCTGGTTGAATGCACTTTGGGTGTTAAATATCGAAAAGTGAATCCAGATGGTAGTATTTCCGGTGGTCCCATGTATTACCTTGAGCACTACTTAAAAAGTCGCAACTACCCAAGGTTGGGTAAATGTTTAGGCGGCTTTTATGCACTCGCTCTGGTTATTGGATGCTTGGGAATTGGCAATATGTTCCAATCTAATCAAGCCTATGCTCAGCTTCTAGTTGTAACAGGGGAAAGCCAAAGCTTCTTTGCTGATAAAGGCTGGCTATTTGGCGTGATTATGGCTGTATTGGTCGCTTTGGTCATTCTTGGCGGTATTAGTTCCATTGCCAAGGTTACCGCCAAGCTTGTTCCTATCATGGCGATTCTCTATGTGGTTTCTGCCTGTGTGATTCTGACCATGAGCGCAGAGCATCTACCCAATGCTGTATCACTTATATTCTCGCACGCTTTTAGCCTCGAAAGTGCCACGGGTGGTGCGATAGGCGCCATTATAGTTGGATTCCAGCGGGCGGTGTTCTCTAATGAAGCCGGAATAGGTTCATCATCCATTGCCCACTCTGCCGTACAAACTGATGAGCCTGCTTCTGAAGGTCTGGTTTCTTTGTTCGAACCACTGATTGACACCGTGTTTATTTGTACTCTCAGCGCCTTGGTTGTCATCTCTACGGCTTATCCTACCGGTCTTATTCATGGTGAACTTGTCGGTATTGAACTTACTTCAGCAGTCTTCGCCCATCATATTACTTGGGCCCCTTACCCACTAGCCATCGCGGCTCTGCTGTTTGCTTTTTCCACCACCATTGCTTGGTCATACTATGGATTGAAAGGATGGACTTATCTGTTCGGTGAGAAGCGTCACTCAAAACTCTTATTTAAACTTATGTTCTGCAGTTTTGTCGCTCTGGGCAGCATGATTCACCTAGATGCTGTGCTTCAATTCTCCGATGCCTTGGTATTTTTAATTGCAGTACCCAACGTCCTCGGTCTGTACTTATTCGCTCCACTGGTTAAACGCGAGGTCGAAGACTACCTATACCGAATTAAGCTTGGAGAAATTGTAAACTATCGTCTTATGGGCGACAGCCTAGATAGCCAACCAAGCCATAAGAGACTTTGGTATCGCATAACCAATCGCGCCCAATATAGCTCAGAGCAAAGTTAAGTTAAGAAGACAAAGAGCCTATTCAACAATAGGCTCTTTAAAGACTCTACCCTCCATCACGCATAGACTCAACGGCGCCTTCAGAGGTTTTATTCTCCGGTGCCACTAAAGGTAAAGTCAATGTAAAACAGCACCCTTGCCCTAGCTCACTAGTAACCTTGATATCTCCGCCCAGCAAGTCATTCACCAAGTTGTAAACAATATTCAAGCCCAGTCCTGAGCCACCTTGCCCTAAACGTGTAGTAAAAAATGGATCGAAGACTTTGCCAATATGCTCAGGTGCAATACCTTGGCCATTATCGGTTACAGTAATAATCGCTTTATCTTCAATTTGCTGCCCTTTGATCTCGATAGTGCGGTGCTCATGACCAGTAAAAGCGTGAACTAAAGCATTGGAGAGTAAATTCATCAAGATTTGCGTCAGAGGCCCAGGGTGACTATCCATATGAATGGCTTGTGGACATTCCTCAGTAAGTACCACTCGGCTTCGAGACAAGCTGGGCATCATAGTCACTCTTAATTCATGCAAAACTTCATCCAGCTCGAACTCACGGCGTTGGTAACTCGATTGATCAACAGCAACTTGCTTAAAGCTTGAAATTAACTCTGCAGCTCTTCTTAAGTTACGTTCAATGCTATCAGCTGATTGAGCACTTTGATCAATATATGCATCGAGAGTTGAACGTCTAATTCCCTCTTTCGTTGACTCGATAAAAGTATTGTTAAACTCTTTTAAGCTGCTCGCTACTACAATGGCGTTGCCAATTGGCGTATTAAGTTCATGGGCAATACCTGCCACCAATGAACCAAGGCCTGAGAGTTTTTCTGACTGTACAAGTTCCTCTTGAGTCGCTTTCAAAACTTCAAGTGCCTTTTGCAGCTCTTGTGTACGCTCATCGACTCTGTGCTCGAGATCTATGTTTTGCTGCTGAGTTTTTTCAAGGTTTTCTCGCCGGTCCTTCTCAGTAGCAGCCGCATGTTCAAACCAGTAATACCAACGCTGCGGAATCTTAGGAATAGATAGGTCGCGATTTTCAGGTAACCCCTCAATAAAGTGCGCTAAGCGCATCGCGGGTTGGCTGAAATGCCAGTGCTGATATAAAACCACTATCAATAAGAGCAGCGTAAACATCGTCGCCATAAGGACATGTGGCATGACAATCGTTAAAATATGATCGCTTAATTTTTCTTCCGTGATTTCGAGAACCAGCTTCCAGGGCGTATTGGGCAGATCGTAAGCGCTCCAATATCCGTTTTCGGTCTGATTGAGCACACCGTGTTCGCCTTTGTGAGCAGCGGTGATGGCAACCAAGGTGAGTACTCCCTCCTGCTTCACCACTTGCTTAGCACTAAGAAGTGCACCTCCACTATCAGCAACCACCAAGCCTTGCTTATCAACGATGGCTAAGCGACCAACGTCTATTGGCTGCTTAGCCAATATGTGATCGAGCACTTTTAGCGTAATATCTGTACCAACGGCTCCAACAAACCGCTCCTTATCGTAGACAGGGGCCAATAGTGAGACCATCATCCCCTTCCCCCCCGCATCCAAATAGGGCGTGGTCCAGACGCTCTTTTTCTTAGAGTTATTGCTGGGGCCGACCAACTCAAGAGGGTAAGTGCCACCAGCTTGATAAATGACGTCTATCGCTTTATCCATATCGTCCGTATCAGTCGCAACGAGTAGATCTTTGTAGCTTAACCACGGGTAGAGATAAGTAAGAGCTTGCTCATCATCATAGTAATAGCTCCACTGAAAATCCTTGTGTTGAGAATGAGTAGAAACAATTTCGGGCACAGCCATTAAAATAGTGCGTAGATCAAACGAATAGTCACCAATATTTGACCTTACATAAAGTTGCCCCAGTTCTTGCCTTACCTCTTCGGGTAAATTTTCCCATGGTGCGTTTTTTGCCGATCCTATTGTGTTCTTTTCAAGAAAGGTGAGGGCTGACCGACTGGGACTCAATTCCGGATACCGATACGCACCTTCGACTGCATTTCGCATCTTGTCTACATGATCGAACGACACAGATAAGGTTTTATTGAGGGCAATTAATACTTCAAGCGCTTTATGTTCAAGCTTACTAACTTCCTGAACACGCACCTCTTTACTCAAATAAAATGAATCGCCTAGAGTAAGGAGAACAATGAGTAACAGCACACCATAAAACATAAACTTGTGACGACTAATCAGTGCATCGGCACTCATTTGATCCGTATTCTGGTCCAAGTCCTTCATCTTGCTGCCCAATGGTTAATTTTTCTTGGTGCGCTTATGAGAAAAATTAAGCAAATCCTCCAATATCATTGCTTTGGCAAATAGCCACCCTTGTCCTTCCTCACAACCAAATGCCTTTAACTTCTCAAGTTGCTCCTCTGTCTCTATTCCCTCAGCGGTTAATTCCATACCTAAAGTTTGGCCCAAATTGACGATCATTTTCGCAATGCTGTCATCTTCTAGCATGGGGTCAACAAAAGCTCGGTCTATTTTTAATCGCGTTGCTGGCAAGGTGTGCAGTACGCTCAATGAGGAAAAGCCTGTACCAAAATCGTCTATGGCAATTTTGCATCCCAATTGGCGAACTTTGTCTAACACTTTACATAATTCAGAAATATTTTTGGCAGCCACAGTTTCCGTCACTTCAAGCTCGAGTGTTTCGGGAGCTATGTTGTATTGCTTCATTGCCTTACGCAGTTGTTGAACAAAACCAGGGCCTTCCAACTGAGTCGGTGACACATTAATTGCCATGGTTAATTTTGTGTAACCCGCCTGCTTTAACATCTGAAACTGCATACAACAGTGTTCGATAACAAATGCCCCAATACTAACCATTAATCCTGATTGCTCAGCTAAAGGGATGAATTGATCAGGAGGAACCAGTACGCCCTCTTTATTGCGCCAACGCAATAGAGCCTCTACACCTGAAAGCTCCATGGTAGACAACTTAAACTTGGGCTGAAACGTCATAAACAAAGCATTGTCATTGAGCGCTTGCTTTAGCTCTGCGAGTAAATGCATTCGATCGCGCGCATCTTGTCCCATATCAGCAGAAAAGCTTACCGCGCCGCCTCGGCAATATAACTTAGCTTGCTTCAAGGCAACTTGAGCATCTTTGTAATGCTCAGACGAATCAAACTCCTGATCCTTAAGATCAACAAAACCAACACTTGCAGTGATCTTGAAAGGTTGTTCATCCACCACAAAGCTTGAATCAAACAAAGAAAGGATGCGGTCAGTGACTATATCCTGCTGAGAGCCAAGCAATGCAAACACATCGCTGCCAACTCGAGCTAAGAAGCAATATGGGAAATGTTTCTGTAAACGAGAAGAGACTCTTACTAACAAACCATCACCGGCCGAATGACCGAAGCTATCGTTAAAGGAAGAAAAGTCGTCGATGTCAATCAATGCAAGTCTAGCGTAGTCATTACCTGATATCGCGGTGTAGCGGTACCTACGTAAACTGTTGAGATTTGCAATATCAAGAAGGGGATCTTTAAAGGCTTGCTCTTCCAAAAGATTATACAAAATGACATTATCGAACCCAATAGACAAATTCGCACAAAAGACCTCAAGTAAATGTTTATCTATGTATTCTAACGGTCGACTAACGTCCACATAAGCCGCCATTCCTCGGCCACGTTCGGTAGAAAAATACAAAGTTAGTCCTTGCTCCAACAAACTTTGTTTACTGTCTAAACATTGCATGATGGAGTTTCTAATCGGCTCAGAATCAAGCGTTTCCAAAGAGGTTTGCACCAAGCTACTGTATCGCCCCGAGGCGGCGATAATCACCGGACCTGCCAACTTCTCACCTTGACTTTCTTGTGCGCAAATCAAACCATCAGGCTCGATTTGCATGAGCGCACTAATTTGCTTAACGGCTCCTTCAGCAAACATTTGCATTCCGTAGAAATGAGCGAGTTCCGTACTCGCCTTCACGACTTTTTCTAACCCTTGACGCATGAGTTGCTGGCTGCGAATTTGGTTATAGGCTCTAATGGCACTGGTTAAGATAGTAAACAGTCGAATACGAGTAAGCTCTGGCTTGGTACGATAATCATTGATGTCATAGCGTTGGATTGTTTCCATTTCAGGAGCATAACCTGGCTGACCTGTACGTAATATGATACGTAAAGCATGCATATTGAGTTCTTCACGTATCACTTCAACCAGCTCTAATCCAGCTAACTCGGTTTCCATCACTACATCAAGTAAAATAACACTAATATTGTCTTCAGCAATCAGGACAGCCTTGGCTTGTTGAGCAGAATAAGCATGGAGGAGGTTAAGAGGACGATCTTCAACGATCAGATCTTTCAAGGCCAACTCTGTCGCATGATGCACTTCTTCATCATCATCTACGATCAGCACCTGCCAGTAACGAGCTTGTGTGACGTCCGAGCCTTGCTCAGACACATCCTCAATAATAGGCATTAACTCATCAGAATCATTGCATTGCTTACTCATCGCTCCCTCATATAAATTGCAGTGATCTGAACTATGAGTTTAGTCGTAGTTAGAGACTGTTGCCTAACAAAGTGGACAAAGTAAGACGGCCGCTATTGACCTTAGGTTAATTAGATGGCTACAATTGCGCCATCATTCCAAGAGAGAACCACGCCAATGAACAACTAAGCCTGTTATCCATTTCACCTTACTTATTGGATCTACAGGAATTAGTAGGCGTCGTTCAGCTATACATTTCTCATTTTTTATCTTGAGCTTCAGCTACAAAACTAACGTTTAGTAGCGAGATAGGTTGCGGTTTATAAGTATCTAACCTGTGTTTGATGCCTGCTTTTCCTGTTTACAGGAGGCAAATTTTGACCATTTTTCATTCTCATAATCTCAGTTATACATTCGCTAATGGCGACAACCTATTTAAGAACCTTTCATGTACCATGGACAAACAACGAGTAGGCCTCGTTGGACGCAATGGAATAGGAAAGTCAATCCTCGCTTCTATCATATCTGGAGGAGTCGCTCCTTCAAGTGGCGACCTCGTGGCGCCATCGAACACAGCGATTTTCCACCAGCAATCATCCGTTTTGCCAGAGGAAGATGTTTCTATCGCCGAGTACCTCAATATGCATCATATATTGGAAGCACTCGACCATATTCGAATGGGTAGCTGCTCACAAAAGTGGTTTGATTTGATTGGCCAAGACTGGGATGTGGAATCTCGCCTAGAGAAAGAACTGATTAACCTGAGAATACCACATGATCTTTTATTTCCTTGCCGTCAGCTTAGCGGCGGACAATTTGCACGTCTGGCGCTTTGGAAACTGTTCAAGCAACAAAGTGACTTACTTATTCTCGATGAACCATCAAACCATATGGACAGTTTATCTAAACAATGGCTTATCAACACAATGGAAACGTTTTCAGGCGCCATATTACTCATTAGCCATGATAGAAAACTACTCAATACAGTAGATGAGATATGGGAGCTTTCAAGTACAGGGTTAGAAATATACGGTGGTAATTACCAGTTTTATACCGCCAAAAAACAGAGCGAGCAACTCGCTATTGAAAGACAGTTAGTCAATATCAAAAAAGAAAAGAAACATCTTGATATTCAGACTCAACGTAACCTCGAAAAAGCACAGCAACGCGCAACCAAGGGTAACAAGCTACGTAAAAGTGGTAGCCAAGCCAAAATGTTACTCAATGGCATGAAAGAAAGTGCTGAAAATAGTGCATCGAATCGAAGCAAGTTAGCACACGCCAGAAGTGCACGACTATGCCAACAAGAGATGCTACTCACAGCGAAACAAGATAAGTGGAAAAGCCAAAGGTTCAATATCCAAGATAACAGCTACACGACAACGGCTCGTCATTCTTATCTAAATGGTCAACTCAAATTTGGCAACAATATTCGTTTAAACTTGCAGCTTTTCTATGGTGAAAAAGTACATATACAAGGTCCAAATGGATGCGGAAAATCCACTCTATTAAAGACATTACTAGGCAAACTACCTCTGCGTGAGGGTGACATTAACACTAAGGGTCACTTTTGCTATTTGGACCAGAACTTAACCATCATTGATCCAACTCTATCAGCTTTAGATAACTTCTGCTCACACGCACAAAATGTTCCTACTAGTGAAGTGAGAACATTGCTAGCCGGTATCGGTTTTCGAGGCGACAATGTGTTTAAACCTTCATCTTTATTGAGCGGAGGTGAAACCATCAAACTTGCCAT
The DNA here is from genome assembly GCF_003350295.1 of Vibrio tetraodonis. Lineage (GTDB taxonomy): Bacteria > Pseudomonadota > Gammaproteobacteria > Enterobacterales > Vibrionaceae > Vibrio > Vibrio tetraodonis. The sequence continues at coordinate 41,882 of NZ_QLYY01000006.1, read as the reverse complement.
GTTAATCGTTAGTCATCAAACCAACCATCCGGTTTTATTATTGGATGAGCCAGATAATCATTTGGATTTAGACTCAAAAACCGAGTTGGCCAGAGCTCTGAGAAGGTACAAAACTGGCTTTGTGTTGGTGACCCACGATGACAGCTTCGCACATGACTGTGGCATTACACGAAGCTACGTCATGACGGATAGGGGGCTGGGTCAAGAGAGATATTGATCAGTTGGAAAACCGGTAATCTGTTTATGCCTTTACTCAGTTTGCTCTGAGTGAAGGCGCACAAATTCTCGTGCTGAGTCTTCTAGTGGCTGTAAGAGGTGTGATTTGGTCAAACGAATATAATGATATAAATCTTCTGTATCTACCGGAGGGCTGGCAATTTTGATGTCAGGATATTGCTGTGAAAGAAACGCATAACTTTGCAAAGGAGCTAGCCAGACGTCAGCCCTACCAGCCATGAGCATAAGAGCGGCTTGGTCAACAGAATACACTCGATGTAAACTTCTATAACCCTTGAGGGCTTCAATATACCTGGTGCCATGCATAGTCACGATTATCTTATCTTTGGCATCATCTAGTGTTTGGTAATAACTTCCATCTATGGCAAATAAGTGTACTTTGATTTGCTCTAGCGGAACATTAACCTTTACCAAGCCCGCTTCATTATCTAACTGACCAATTCGTAAGTCCAAAGCATCATATTGACCCGTTATTATCGATTGGATTGCTCTTTCGTCAGGTAGGTAAGTCACTGTGTAGGGAATGCCCGCCCCCTTGTACACAGAAGTAATGACACCTTCCACCGTCATGCCATACTTTGTCGTTTTATTCTCCTCTTTATAGCTCTCTCCAATCGCAATATTGATAACCTCTATGTCTTGAGCAAAGGCATTATTTATTGGAAACAACACATTAATGACAAATAAAACAACTAAGATTCTCATCATTACATCCATGGGTCAAAACTGATAATAGCAAGTATAGCTACTGGCCAAATTCTGCTCATATCAAAAGCTTTAATGCATCGTTGATCTTAATTGATCGATCTCGTCTGGTTAAATGCTTTTACCGACATTTCAAGCGGCTCGACAAGATGTGACTTAGAAACATGCACATAATGATATAAATATTGTTTATATACTGACGGACTCGCGATCTTAATATTAGGGAATTCTTCTTTTGCTTTTAGATAAGTTCTGTGGGGTGCTAACCATAGGTCCGCCCTTCCTGTCGTCAGCATCAAGGCCGCTTGCTTTTCAGATTTGACCAAATGACGTTTCTTATAAACTTTTGCAATATTTGAGTAACGGGCTCCTAAGATCGAGACTAATGTTTTATCGTTGACATCATCCAAGCCCTTATAAAAATCATCATTAATAGACAGTAAATAGACATCCATCACGACAATAGGCACATCAATTCGTATCAGTGTTTCTTCTTCATCCAGTGTATCGATACGAAGATCAAGCGCATCATATTGACCTGATACCGCAGTCTGAATCGCCCTCTCATTAGGCAAATATATAAACTCGACGTCAATATCTGCAGCTTTATAAATAATTTTCAAATCGCGTTCTAGTGTAGAGCCTTTGTATATATCTCCCACCGCCACTTTGATCGAATCACTGGCTTGAGCAAACACATAGTTAGGTGCAATCATCGCGCAGAACAGCAGCCCCAGAATCCTTGTTCTCATTTTGTTCCCTACATAATATCAACCTTTATATCAATATAGCTTGTACGGAAACGAAAGTCGCTAGGGTTACATAGTATCGGCTTAACTTTTGGCTCATTTGACCACTGTGAAGCATCAGTCAAGGCTAGCCTTTCGTATTTGCATAAGTTGACTAATAGTTTGCGCAGCCTGTTCGAAGTTTTCACTTCTCGCTTGGGAAACTTTACGCTCCCATCTCGGATTATTAGGCACAGCAAAACCGTGAGTTTTTGCCTGTTTGACGAACTTGGCAAACTCATCGGCACTTTTTATTATATGGATAGGGCTGTAATCAGAAAATCCCTCCGGCATAAATACAGTCAGTGGATAATTAGACTCCGTATCCGTATAGGGATTTGCTGAATCAGTGCTGTGATGCACAACGGGATTCCCCTTCTTACCAACGGTTGCCGCATTGAGAATATCGATCATTTTGGCAACCCTTGGCGTGGCATTACCTATTGCTTGACCAAAGCTACCTTTGGTTTCTCCCTCTTTGGCAAAAAACTGTTTAGGAGTAAAGTCTTCACCCTCTTTTTCTTTAAACCTAGCTTTATACATGGTGGATACATCAGAAAAGTGTACCCGTTTAACTGGTAAATTGTCTTCTGTCGCCAAATCAAGATCTTCAACTTTTGGCGCAATAAACATGAGGTCATAATCGGCGGTTAGGGGCAATCCAGAGACAGGATCAGCAAGAACTTTAAGAGGCTCCTCTTCGTATGAGATCTCAAAATGATCACCCTTTTTCTCTGCTCTGTATTCAAGGCGCTCAGAAAGTAGTTTTAGCACACCACTTTGCTTATGATCTTTTTCAACACTGAACACCCCATTATTTTCCAACCACTCAAAGCGTTTTTGAGAAAGGGTTAAGTTCACAGAAATGGCATCACCGCTTTTTATACACTCCTGTACATTCTCATTGTATGTGGTTACCTGATTTTGACGCATATCATCGTCATCTCGCAGAGTAACATGCAGTTTACTCAACCTCTGATCTACACAGATAAGCCCTGCTTGAGGACCATGATTGGAAGATTTACCTTTAATTGCATACCCTTTGGTTGGATAGCCTTCTTCAATAAGCCCGGTTGACATACGATCTACGGGACGAAAAGCAATGATCTGTTGAGTCTTTCTAGCAACAGCTTGGATTGGGATCAAATGCCTTTTAACTATACCTGTTTTACTTGCTACCTTGCTGACCAAATCAGCTAAAAAGGCCGCATTCGTCTCGATAGACTTGAGAACACCATAAGCCTTGATGAGAGGTTTAGATTGTTCTCTGTTTGGCTTCTCCACAGGGGGATAAAATAAAGACTGCTTGTCGGTCACATTGCGTACAGTCTTAACCTGAAATTGCGGGGATTCTTTTAAGTCGTCACTCGACATACGCCTGACACTATCCGGTTGGTCAACAGAGGGGATTGATACTGGCAAACTTAGTGTTTCCTTTTGTTAAATTTATCCTGTCGATAGTTAATAAACATAAACAGCCAAGCAGTCAATAGTATAACCAAGTAAAATCATTAAGAAAATGTATGAATCACAACCAGACAGTAATGTCTGGGTTTTCTAATAGAAAAGACAAAAATATCTGAACAATACGAGTTTTTGCACAAAGCGTCGCGTTCTAAGTAGGAGGGTATTGTCTCATCAATACCAAGGCCATTAGTACATAACCTGCCCTAATAGCCTTAATACTTACCAAAGTAGACTCCAAATCAATCAACTAAGCATCAATACGAACACACATATTTAGGACCGGATCTTTGTTCTCATTGATCTCTTTTTCTAATTCCCGTTGCTCTTTTCCCATTTTTCTTTCCCATACTCGTGACTCCTCCTGTTAATATCATTAATTATATCTAGGGCTGAACTATCAGGAGTGAAAGTAAATGGATATTCTTGAGGTATATACTCTAAAGGAGTTGAATTGACGCGGGCAACACGGTAGTGAAGCTCGATACTAGTTTTATACGGAAGAGTACCACTTCTAGAAAGAAAATAAGGCGTAGCGAACTTATTATGACTGCTATATCCAACTTGCTCGGCTAATAAAGTGTCCATAAAAAATTGGCGTAGCTGATCATGGTAAGCTGTGTCATATTGGGCCCTCCAAAACTCACGTTTAAAAGAATTTATCTGACCTGTAGTTGGTACATGATAATTACTGCCATGAGCCTGACAAGCCGCTTGAACTCTCGTTAGATCAGTATCATTGGTTTGTAAGTTAATCCATTTCTCTTGAACAAAGAGGCTACCATTAGTGTTGTACTGATTAATGGCATTACTTCTCACCCGCTATTAGACAAAGAATGCTTGGAGCAATTACAAACCTTAGCACTAAGATAAGCTTTGCCCCAGGGCATGATTCATTCGTCCTTGGGTTTATTCTAAGCCATCAGTTAGCTCTTTAATTGTCGATAAATCCCCTTTGTTCTTTAGCTTATCAATATATAGTATGCCGTTGAGGTGATCGGTTTCATGCTGCAAAATTTGAGCTTTATAGCCATCAACTTCCTCTTCTTGCCACTGACCGTTTAAGGTTTGATAACGAAAGTGAATTTGTTGATATCTTGGCACCGCTTTACTGTAAAAATGAGGAACAGAAAAGCACCCTTCCGCCATGGGCGTGGTTTCTTTGCTTATCGGGGTATAACTTGGGTTTAAAGCCACTTCCCAAGCCTCTGGGAATTGCGGTTTACCATCAACAATCTCAGGCACACGGTAAACAAAAGCGGCTTTATTGATCCCCAACTGAGGCGCGGCTAATCCAACCGCGTTTGTTCCTGTACTCGCTTTATTCATCAAGAGGTTGACGAGTTCTTGAGTGTCCTTGTCTTGAGGAGAAACAGGAGTAGCTTGTTTTCTCAGTACTTCTCCCGCATACACATTATCATCTATCGATATCTGCTCGTCTTGCGTAAAAGTATGGGTGGAACATCCGTTGACTAATAATATTGATAAGGCAGTAAGCGTCGATCTAAGCATCAGCATTCATTCTGTTTAGTTGAAAGATCAAAATCCTAACTGTCAATATTCTCTATGGCAACCCATTAAACGAGAACAAAGTGTGTTGAGATTTTAAAAACCTTTTATATACCTTTCCACTCATTTGATAGAACTGACATTAGTACTTTATCGACAAACTCACCATTGCCAAAGCCTGATTGCCGCATCACACCCTCACGTTGATAGCCAGCATTGTCTTTATAAAGTTACCCGAAAATACATACACTATCTATAAGATACTGTTCTACCAATATTAATTTAATATCCTACATTAAGGCCTGTGGGGCTTTTACTCACTGTGATTAGACTTAGCCAAAGCTCATGATAAACAAGGTATACAGACTCATGGCTGCCATCATTATGGTAATCAACCAGCCAAACACCGACATCCAGACTGGGTGTTTATAGTCTCCGACAATAGCCGATTTACGGGCAGCAATCAGCATAATGCTTAATGTGGCAGGAAGAATAAAACCATTCAACGCACCCGCTACAATCAATAAAGTCACTGGCTTACCAATAAAGCAAAATATAAGACTCGACGCTAATATAAAGCCAATAATGAAACCTCGAGTGTTGCGATCAATAAAAGGGTGAAGGGTTTTCAAAAATGATACTGAGGTATATGCCGCTCCGATCACTGAGGTTATAGCGGCAGTCCAAAGTACTAAACCAAACAACTTGTAGCCGATGTTGCCTGCAGCATACTGAAACATTGATGCTGTTGGGTTTTCAGGGTCAAGGATCGCACCTGTACTTATGACCCCAAGTGCAGCAAGAAACAGTACCACCCGAACGACAGATGCCAAGCTTATTGCTGAAATTGAGCCGCTGTTGACCTGTGGCAACGCTTCTTGCCCTGCCACGCCAGCATCTATCAATCGGTGTGCGCCCGCAAATGTGATGTAACCACCAACAGTACCACCAACCAAAGTAACAATAGCCAATACATTGAGCTTCTCTGGCCAAACAGAACGATACAGCGCCTCACCAATTGGGGGTGAGGTGGAAAGCAAAACATATAATATCATTACCATCAGTGAAGCACCCATCACTATGGCAAATCGGTCCATCTCTTTCGAAGCATCTTTTAATAGAAAGAGACTGATCGCAATCACTGCACTAATTGCTGCTCCTGCTACTGGCGAGATCACCGGAAATAAGACGTTCATCCCCATACCTGCACCGCCGAAGTTACCTATGTTAAATGCCAGCCCCCCCAAGGCAACAGTACCTGCGATAACAAAACCTAAACCTGGTAACAGTTCATTTGCAATGTCTTGAGCACGCTTTTTCGAGACTACAATAACCCGCCATATGTTCAGTTGAGCGCCGATATCAAGAAAGATCGATACCAAGATAACAAAAGCAAAACTAGCGCCAAGTGTTTGAGTAAAGACGGTGGTTTGAGTAAGGAATCCAGGACCAACTGCAGAAGTTGCCATCAAGAAAGCAGCGCCCAAAATCAATGACCAGTTAAAGCCCCCTTTAGTTGACGGCTTGAAGATCGAGTCATTCACCGGTTGCTGTTTCACTTTATCTATAGACATGTACTACTCCTGTAATTATTACTCTGCAGAGATCTGGATAGCGCCAAGGGCAATTGCTCCGAGGGCAAGTTACGCTTTTGGCATTCAATGACTTCACCAGATAATCCGTACCTCATCCTATCCATTTGTGGTGTTAGGATATATCTCGCATTGAAAAATCTCTGGCGTTGCTCTGGTGTAAATAGGTCAAACTGATAACAGGAAATCACTTTCAGTGTCACTTATTGGCTATATTGCGCAATAAGCTGAGGGCAGAACTTGCTCGATGTCCCTAATGAACATAGAAAAAGCGTATGGTGAACATAAGATAATTTTTAACTCCCAAGAGAAGTCGTATAATAGGGTTACAGAGGTTATGATGGAGAAAAGCACTAATACAAGCCATGAAGGACGGCTGTAAAAATAGAGAGATAAGTATATTGTGTTAGGTGCGTGACGGTGACGTATAAGGCAAACAACAAATTGTGTTGCCTGCAACATAAGTCTGCATAACAAAAAACCAATTTCAATAAGTTACGAGTAAAATTGCAATATAAGCCTGCATAGTTTTGCAAGATAAGTCTGCAAATATGAATCCTAACGAGCTTTTCCGGTTGTAAATTTACTACATTAAATCTTTTTAGTTGGGGGGTTATCGATAGGTTTCGGATTACTTTAGATATCGCAACTGCGATCTAGTTGCAGTAAAAAATGTGGAAAGCATTAATAAACCGATTTAAAAGAACACACCCACTAACATTGGTAGTGGGTGTGCAAATTATCATGAAAATGCAACCTGGTGATATAGCGGCATTATCTGTTCATAAACTTCATCATACAAATTTGGCTTCAACAAACTGTACTTGTCGGTCATTGTCAATGTTCGGAATTCATCAGTGTCTCGCTCGAAGGATACTGAGCCGATAATCAACTGATTTTTGTTTGATAAACCATCAATGCATAAATCAAATAGCTTTTTAGTTGTGTTCTTGTCAGGGTCTTGCTGCTTTGGTGAATCGATTACAACTGGAAGCATAGCTATCGTCGATTTCTCTTCAATCGTTTTTAGAAGAGCATAGTGATACGCTAGAATTGCTCTAGGTCCACGGCTTCCTGTTTCACTTTTTGTAATATTTCCGTACTGAAGAATCGTCCCCAATACAGGGTCTTGTATTCCCAACGCTGTTTGAGCATATTTCAAAGACTCTTTGAACTTATCATTAATTTCTTGAGTGCGCTTTTTATCAGTAAATTCAGATATCTTCTCGGTAAGAGTATTCTTAGTCGCATTGAGCTGACCTATTTTTTCATGCAGTTCTTTTATCTGCTCATCGAATGTAAACTCAACTTGTTTGCTAGCCTGAGATTTAATGATATCTTGCAACGTTAACTTTTCTTGAACTTCTTGCAGCATTTCCTTAAGTTCCGAGCTTAATTTCTGAGCACTTATAAGTTCTTCTTTGATATTGACTATCTTTTCATCATAAACTGATTTCTGTTCATACAATTCAGGTATGATTTGCAGTAACTTTTCTCTATTTGCAAGAACGGCATATTTGGCATCTAGCCCTACCGATGTAGAAAGTGAGTCAACATCATTATCGTCAAGTTGTCGTTTGCATTCTTCAATCTCAGATACAATCTCGTCCCGATGAGAAAGTAGTTCTATCAGCTTTATTCTGTATTTAGTTTCTTCCTGATGAAGTTCCTGACATATACTCAGAAAACGTCCTAGTAACTCTTCATAGTATTCAACATCTACATCAAACAATACTCTACCAAATGAAGCTTCGAATCGTTTTTTCGCTGCCTCTAGAGCTTTTAGCGTTGCGAATATTTCATCAAGATCAAAGTCAATTAAGTTCATTTCACCTTGTAATTTGTAATATTCTTTAGGCTTAACTCCTGCATGGAAGTGAAGAATATTCTTCTGCCAATCGGCATACATAGCGAGATTGCTAAATGAGTCTAAAACTTTACCCCAACCATTGTCTTGATCAATATAGAAGGGTAAGTAGAGGCTAGCTGGTTGTGCTTGTGCTTGTATAGCGGTTTTCTTTACAACTAATTCTAAGTTGAAGTCAAAAATATTACATACAATCTCAGCTATATCTGAACGCGAGTTAGATGTAACTAAGTGCCTTTGCCCTTCTGTGAGGTCAAAGATAGAAATACGCTTATTATGACGAATAAAGGCATAATCTCGATTTTTAACATGAATGATTACTTTTGATATAAAGTTGTCGCTTTTCCATTTTTTATCAAGGCGAACATCAGCTCCCAGCGTATGATATAAGCTCTTGATGAAGCTAGATTTACCTGTATCATTTTCACCGGATATAATATTCACATTTGGTGAGAACTCAAAAAAGAACCCTTTCTTATCGCGAAGAGACAGTATGTGAGCGCTTTTAAAGTAGATACTTTTCATTTCTCACCTTCCTCTAACAGCTTCTGGATTATTGAATAGACAACGATACATTCTTTCTTTCCTGATTTTAGAGCCATTTTATAATCCGGACAGAGCATATCAATATTCATAATTGTTTCAGTGATATACAGTTTAAGGTCTTTATTTATTTTGATTTGGTCATAAAGGCTGATTGCATGCTCTAAATATACACTTGATGGATTTTTTTTATTCTTATTTAAGTCGATACAGACTTGTGAGAACGATGCTTTCAGCTGTATAAGTTGTAGTGCACCTTTGTTCAAATCTTTAAAAACAGGCTCTGCCATCTCCCAGTCAGGCTTCAGGCTGTTACTGGTATTAAGGGATTCAATAACATTATTGAATGCTTTAGACGAAAAACCCTTTCGAGAAACTAAATCCATAAAGTTAGCAATATCTGCCGATTTGAACTTAGATTTTTGCCTACACTCAGATTCAAGTAAGGTCGCCAATGCGTTAGGACTCAATGTAGTGCTTTCACCATATTTCTTTCCAAGGAAATCACATAGTTTTCCTTTTAGGTGTGTCATATGGTCATCTAAGCTGAGGGAAGACTGAATAAACCTTAAAGTGGACAAATCAATATGTTCTTCCTCTAACTCGACTTGTTCTTTGATTGCTTGTTTAAACTTCTCTTGGTCTGTACTTTCAATACTGTTTACATCGAAACAGGTCTTTCCTCCTGCTTTAGCATAGAAGTTGAACGAAGCATTGGTTACAAAAAGTAACTTGGGTGAATAGCTTGCAAAATTTTTCTGATGTAAGAAAAGCTTACCAATGATTGATATTGGCTTTTTCGCGGTGCTCTTTTGTAAATTATGCACAGTCCGCTTTGACTCTCTGGTCTTAACTTGAGCAAAGGTCAGATCTTGAGGCGCATCTTCACTATCCAAAATTAGTACGTCATCATGATATTCAAAGATAAACACATAGTCCTTTCCATCCAGTTCGTATTCCAACATCTGTGACAACGCCCAACAAGTTTGATAATCAAAACCTCGTTGTGCAATTTCACCGCCTCTTTCAGACTGTGGAATACTGATCAACGCTTCAGCTAAACCCATAAACATCCTTATGCTTCGCCACAACAACTATACGCAATCAAACAGGTATAGAATGGACAAGTACAATAGCATAATTATTGTCACAACGACACACCTCAAGGTTTTTAAGACTATGTTTTTATTATAATTTTTGAGGAATTCGAGGTTTATCTTACGTTGGTAGATATAAAGCTGTCAGTTTGAGTGATACGTATATGGTGTCAATGTTTGGCGTTAGATAACTGTAATGGCACACTGAGTTTGGTCTCGCAGTTAAATTAGAAAAATATGTCAAATGAGGCTTTGGTGATATCTGTGTTAAATCGGTCGAAACAAGGAATGGGGCAGCATAATAAAACCCATAACACAAAATTTTTGTTCACAAATCATCAATATCAATGTCAATTTCTGGAGAGTTTTCTCTTTGCTTAATTAGTTCTCGGTCTTGCTCATCTTCCTCAAATTCAATTCGGGAAGAGTCAATTGCATCTTCTCGTTGAACTAGGAAATCGTTGTCTGCCTTATCAGTGTCTTCGGAATAAGATCCCCAATCTTTATTACGTGCAGTCGCGAGCTCGTCAGAGTGTGCAGTATGACTCGTTAACTCCTCTAAAAGATCTTTTTCTGACAACCGTTTTTTACTCATAATTTGTTTCTCTATTCAGAAATGATATTAGATAGTCTATCGCATAATGAGTCGCTAACCTTAATGAAAGTCACAAATGACATCCTAAATACAATACCTCCTAACCCCACACTGCAAACCCCATCACAAAACCACAATTATATGCTGAGAGTAAAAACAGTCGTTTTCACTGGCTATTTGGTTCTCTTTAAACACCACTCCAAACAAATACACCATTGAGTCAGTCACTTTACCAGCCTCTTTTAACGTTCACTCAGTGGTTTAGCTCAGTGATGATTTCCACATAACTTGTTACAGTTCAGCCATTTAATATGCATGTAGATTGATTACCCGCAGTTATTTGGGTCATAAGAGTGAAGCTGTATGGCGAATGATATTGAGTTTAGCTTTGAGGTCTCTGGGTTTTTAGGGGCATTCAAAGTAGAAAGTTTTCGGGTGACGGAAGCCCTGTCTGCCCCGTTTGAAATGAGCCTGACCGTCTTATCTGAAAATGATGACATTAGCTTCGAGGCGCTGAGCAGAAAAACTGGCGTGCTGAGTGTTTATGGTCAAGGTTTAGCGGCGGCTCGCCAGTTTAATGGCAGCGTTTCAGAGCTGAGTTATATGGGCTCTGGTCGGCGCTACTCTCGCTACCAGATTACTCTAGTACCTCAACTTTGGTTTTTGACCCAGCGCCAAGATTGCCGCATTTTCCAAAATAAAACCGCGCCAGATATTATTCGCCATGTTTTTGATGATGCTGGGATGAGCGATTATCGCTTTGAACTGGCGGGGCAATATCAAGAAAAAGACTACGTGTTGCAATACCGCGAAAATGACCACCATTTTGTTCAGCGTCTTTTAGCCGAACATGGCATGTGGTTTTATTTTGAGCATAGTGATGCTGCGCATACCATGGTCATTGTTGACAGCAATGATACCATTCCTGAGCTTGTCAGCACACCGCTCAACGCCTCTTATATCGGGCCGATGCTATTTCACTCTCAAGGTGGCGGTGTGTCCGATAAAGAACACATTTTCGATTTGGAACAAGTTCACCGCGCCTTAACAGGTTATGTGAGCTACAGCGATTATAACTATCTCACTCCGAGTATACCTCAAGGCCAAGACGCTGAAGACAAGATCAATTGGGACTTGCAGCGCTATGATTACCCCGGGCGCTACACTTCTCCTGACTTTGGCGCTCAGCGCAGCAGTGAGTGGATGTCAGAATACGCGGTAGATAGTCACCAAATTCATGCCTCAAGCAATATTATGCGTTTGGCCTCAGGCTTAAGTTTCGAGATAAGCGAGCATCCGCGCTCCTCGGTCAACCGTGATTATCTGATGCTCTCTGTGATGCACCTTGGTGACAACCCTCGCGTGCATGAAGAAGAAGGCGCCGATGCCCCCACAACCTATCAAAATCAGTTTGTTTGTCTGCCACGTGATGTCACCTATCGCGCCCCCAAAATGGCCTCCCCTGTGGTTGATGGGCCGCAAACGGCGGTCGTCGTTGGGCCTGCGGGGGAAGAAATCTACACCGATGAATTTGGGCGAATTAAAGTGCAATTTCACTGGGACCGTTATGGGCAAAGTGACGAGCATAGCTCATGCTGGCTGCGAGTCAGCCAATCGATGGCCGCACCTAACTGGGGCGCCGTGTATCTGCCGCGCATCGGCCATGAGGTGGTGGTAACCTTTTTAGAAGGCGATCCTGATAGACCGCTCGTCACAGGCGCGGTGTATAACGGCTTACATACCCCTCCTTATGAGTTGCCAGAGCATAAAACCCGCACCGTTTTTCGCACCCAAAGCCATAAGGCAGACGGTTACAACGAAATACACTTTGAAGATGAAAATGACCAAGAAATGGTGCATTTTCGTGCTCAAAAGGACATGAAAACTAAGGTGCGGAATAACCGTTACCGAGATATAGGTAATGATGAAGAGCTCGAAGTAGGCCGAAACCAAGAGAATAACGTCCATGGCGATCGCAAAGAAACCATTCACGGCCATAAAACCTCAGAGACAAAACAAACGTTTATGGAGCGGGTCGAGCAAGATGTGACGGTCACCTATAACGCCAATCAAACCATTAATGTCGGGAAAAACAGAGATTGGTATGTGGATGAGCATCGCGTCACCCACATCGGGAAAAACGACACCTTAGAGGTTGGTGAACGCCAAGGTAGCGTCGCGCTGGCTTCACGCTCAACCAATATTGGCGCCGATGACAGTCTGAGCGTTGGTAATCATCTTGAAGTGGAAGTCAACGGTAATACGTCGGTTCGAGCCGAAGGCAGCACCGCGATTGTGTCTGCGGATGAAATCAAAGTTCAAGTCGGCGCATCAAGCTTGGTGCTCAAAAGCAGTGGCACCATTCACCTTAACGGGACCGCCATCACCATTGACGGGGCAAGTGATGTCAAAGCGACAGGTGGCCGAGTCAAGATTAACCCCGGCGGCGCATCGCACGGTAACGTCAGTGTACACACTCGGCGTCCTAAGGGTCTATCCATTATGAAAAAAGACTTGCCTGTAATGACACCTGCCGCCTACCAAGGCTTGGTTGAAGAAGGCGGTCTTATGCAAGAACTTTGCGATTGCGGGAGTGGCAACACATGTCAAATACACAGTTAATAAGTCAATGGCGCATTCAAAGTGAGAGCGTGCCTCACCTAGTTGAAGGGCAGAGTGTGTATGCCATTATCGAGCCACAGCTTTGGCCGGATTGGAAGACCACACTTAGTGCTTATTTAGAACCCCTTGATGTTCAACTTTTGATGGCAGGAACACGATTATCTCATTTGCCTAATGGCCCAGTATTTATTCCTTTAAACAGCTCTCAAGAGGCACTCAAAGCCTGTGTCGAAGGGATGAGCGCCTCACCTTGCGGGTGCTTAGTGTGGAGCCCAACCACCATTGCCACAGAAGCAGTCGCTACCTCGTTACGCCAGCGCCTTTTCATGCCCACCGGGAGCAGTGAAACGCTATTTCGTTATTACGAACCCAGAGCTTTATTGCCATTAATGGCATCGCTCAGTGACGATGCTCGGCAAGCTCTCTTTCCCTTATTGTCTCGTTTGCAGTGGCATGACAGCACATGGATGAGCGTGTCATTAAACGCTCCCATGGCGCCCACACAGCCAATAAAGCCTTGGACACTTTCACAAGAACAACTCAGTACGATGCAGCGCATCGCACAGCAATGGTGATGAACTCATGAGCACCCAACCTTATGTGATTAAACCCGGCGATACCTTGATTGGTATCGGTATCGCGCAAAACGTTAACTTTTCGACCTTGTTGCGATTAAACCCACAGTATCAACCCAATCCTGACTTGATTGTGGCGGGTGATACCCTACAGCTTCCTGTACCACAAGAGACCAAACCTGCGCAGCCCGACTTTCCTGTTGAGCCAGTGACGGCCATGTGCGTCAAGAAAAAAGGGCGCCTTGTCATGCCCCCTTTGTGCGCGTCCAAAGACATTGACGACGTGGTGTTTGCTACCGGTGATGCTGGTAATCATTTTTACTGTTTAACCGCAGAGGCGGTGGAAAAGCTTGATGAAGAAATTGAGCAAACTCAAACTCTGTTCCAGTGCTATCAAGACGTAGTCAGCAACGCGCCTCAAGGTGCACAAGCTTGGGCTGAGATAGAAAAACACGCTGAGCAGCGCCAAGCATTGTGTGAAAAACTTATCCATGCTGGCGTCTTGCCTGCCCCAAGCACCAAAAATCATGCCTCTTCAAGAGCGAAACAGCAGCGCAAAGCGAATGAAGAAAAAAATAAAGCGCTTGAGAATCAGCGACTCGCGAATGCGAAAGTTACCGAGATAAAAAACCGCATTGACTACATCGAAGCTTATGGTCATTGGTATGGAACGCAAGACTCAACCGACAAACTCAAAGTCCACTTGACCAATACCGTGGTTCCTAACTTAAAACAAGAACTGGCTAAGTGGGAAACCATCGCCAAGCAAGCTCTACCCCCTGAAACGCCCAATGTTCAGTCTGATAACCTAGCTAGGTTAAGCAATACCAGAGAAACCCGTTTGGATGGCATTGTTAATCGCTCTGGGGTACGTGAGCTCTACTCGATTAATCGCGGTATTTATCTCTACGTCAGAGAGGCCTTTTTCGAGCGTGAGACCCGAATTCGCCACTCATGGATGACCCTATCCAGTACCACCCATACCAATCGCGCGTTTACCCAAGGGGATATGAAAGCCCTAGGTCAAGCCATTGCTCAAGACATTTCTGAAGATACGGTTAAAAAAGCCTTAAACCCTGACCTCAAGGCTAGCCTTGCGAAATGGCAAGCGCCGGGTGGAAAAATTGCTGAATGGAAAGCGACCAGCTCACTGCTGCGCGATAGCGATGACAACACTATATTTGCGGTCAGTGCCGAAGCGCAGCTTGGCCGTTGGGGAATGCAAGCGGCGGTGGATGCAGAACTCAACCCGTTTAATAAAGATGAGCACGGCAGAGCGGATGTGCAAGTAGACTTGGGAGTCGGCGCCCAAGCAGCGTTCTCTGTGTTTGAAGCGGCGGTTGCCGCCGAGCTGTTCTTACCCAGTGATGCAGGCTATACCCCTTGCCTAAGCTACAAAGACGCGAATGGTCAGAACGCCACTTACTCATACGGCAGCTTTAGATTTAATGCCAAAGTGAAACTGGGCTGTTTTGTCGGTGTTACGGGGCAAGCAAGAGCAGGTATCAGCAATAAAACTCGTGAAGCCGGCGATGATGTGGGGATTTTGTTTGATCCAAACGTCACTATGGGCAATACCAATGGTCAAGTGGGCTTTAAAGCAGGCATATTTGGTGGCGGGCAGCTAAGCGGTGAATTCTCAGGAGGCGTTCAATGGAAAGAGCCACAAAAAGACACCATCACTAATTTCAGTGCCTTGGCGGAGATAAAACTGGAAGGCAATGTTGCTCTGGGTGGCGGTTATAACGTCGATTTTGTTTTACACTTAAAAGGAGGTCAATTTTTCCTTAAAGTCTCAGCCAAATTGGTTTGGGGGATCGGTGGCGGTGGAGGTTTTGCCATTGCTATAGATGGGCAAGCATTCTGGCAGCTGGCTAAAGTGATTTGGCAAGGGCTGCAATACATCGACTATCGCTTACTCAAAAATATCAGCTCCGAGGCTTATGAGTATTTGGTTGATGCTACCTATTTTGCCTTTACTGCGGTTGACACTATTACTTCACCTGCGAATGCGCTTGAGCTAGCCGTTTCTGCTGGTGAAGATATGATAAAGAAAATCAGACAAGAAAGAAACGAAACATTAAATCTCGAAAAAGAAGCGATTGTATTAGCAGAGCGGGTTCTAAATGACTCGACTCGCAGCGGAGTTCCTTTCAACCAGCTCCCGCCAGAAGCCATAGGCCGAATGCTTGATACCTTAACCCGTACCTTTGTTTTTAATTGGGAAGAAAAACAAGAGCTGGCAATCTGTAAACTGCTACAAGAAAGCACCTACAGCTGGCATAAGTTTGAAGAAATCTTGGCAAGAATGAACCCAACGGGTAGCAAAATGCGCGGTGAAAAGATGCTATTTGAAAGTATTGAGCGAATCAATGCCATTCTTGATAATAAGCAGCAAGAGATGTTTAATCGCTGGGTGGCGACACTCACTGAAATCAACTTGACTGGTAAGGTGGCGCTCGCGCCCTTTGAGGCTTATCAACAAATGGACTTTATTCAAAAGCGGACCCAAATCGAGCAGCAATACGCCGCTTTATATGGCAATCCTACCTCTTACCCTTATGTCTAAAACTGTGGCCCAAATGGGCCACGATTAGTTGATAGGCTTGGTACTTTGCACAGCGCAGCGAAAACTGTCTGTTATAGAGTAGTGTTCAAAAACGAGTTCTTTCCCTACACGTCCAAAAGTCTTTACGCCCCCCCCATCTCGCATTACTTTCTTATCGGCATGTTTGGGTCCTTGAGGGTTAAGCTCTGGTGAATTGAGATAATAATCCTTTTCATACCAATCGTTGACCCATTCGCTAATCCCATTACTCATACCATAAATGCCAAGTGGGTTAGCAGGCCATTGGCCAATATATTCCTCGTCATGTATTCCACTGTTGACCTCTGAGGGTAAGATCTCCACATATTTATCGGTGATAGGATCCACATACCACCCTTCGGCATAAGATCGATAACCGTCATTGGTGGCATAGTAGTAGTGCTGGCCTCGACTTCTTGCCGCGTATTCCCACTGCGCTTCGGTCGGTAAATCAAACGCTAAGCCAGAGATATCACCTAACCATTGGCAGTAGTCTTTGGCTTCTTGCCACGATTTAGTATACGTCGCTCTTGTATGTTTTAAGTTGTACTTCATCGCGTTGTGGTATTTATCATCCGTGCGTTTCATCGGTTTAGCTTGCATCGGGATTATACTGATATAGTATGTCATGGCGGGCGGCAATTGATTAATTTGGCGCATCCACTCCATATCCAAAAAGCTGGTCTCATATCTAGAAATAGAATAAGAGTCGAGGGTAACTTTGTGTAAATGTTGCGCACCTGATAGGTTGGTAGCAAAGTTAAAACACTCGACATCAGGGGACCAATCAAGACGATTTTCTGTTTGGGTAGGGAAATCACAATCCATTTTAAAATCGCCCATATCAAAACTGCCACCTTCGACAAACACCATATTTTCAATGGCGCGTACCACAGCTTCAGCCGCCTTTTGCTTTTGCTCCTCCGTTGCTTCTGGATAACGCGCATCAATGTTCGACACTATGGTCTCGATTTGCTGCTTAGAAACCGTTTCACTAAAGAGCTGTATACTAGAGCCACTGTTGCAGGCGATTAATAAAGGCAATGTACATGTTAAACCTAACCATCTGTTTTTCATTCGGTATTCCTTTCGTTTGATGCGCATATTTTACGCAAAAACACTCCGAGAAAACAGTTGCAAAAACACTATATGACTAGTGATAACGATGGGATTATTGTTGGGAAGTATGAACGAATAAATTATTACTGAAGTATTTTATCTTCCGAACAATGAGGTATTTCATGATCGAAAGTGATGATTGTAAGGGCTTTGGGACAAAAATCAGTTTCGCGATCATGTCATGGATTACGTGAGATATGGAAAAGTCACTTAACTTGGTGTTTAGCATTGATGAAGCAGATCACACGAAGTAAGCACGCATTGTCTTTGACTTGATAATATTGTGATAATTGATATGAGATTTATTTTATATCCTATGTTTTTAACCATCACTATTTTCCAATGTTGAGGTGTGCATGAGAAATCGTTCTATTTTTGGGTGGAAGCTAAGTGAGAGTAGAGTTGTTTCTGTTGTTGAACTCGAAAGTGGCACTCAGGATGACGTTGTCTGCCCTTGCTGTGGAGACTTCATGGTTGCCGCACACAGTAATAAGGGCATAGCTAGCTACTTACGCCATAGAAGTAATGCAGAATGTCGCTATTCGTATGAGACCCAGTTGCATTTGAGTGCAAAGGAGTTCATCGAACGAGAGAAGATCATTCCCCACCCATATTCCAGTGGAATTTTTGATTCTAGTGATTGTGAAATGGTAGGTGTGAAGAATGTCCGTCTAGAGGTCTATCGAGACGGAAGAATTCCAGATATCGTCTGCCAGATCGGTAGGGAGGAGTATTACGTGGAAGTTACTAATACTCATGAAACCACACCAGATAAAATAGTGGAATTTCGAAAGCAGGGCATAAGTGCCCTTGAGTTATTTCTAGTTGGATTGGACTCGGATTCGCTGCTGAACAGCTATGAAAATGTAAAAGTTCAGATAACAGCATTAAATCCTCTAAATCCATTCTGGGATTTTATTGAGCAACAAGCCGCGATTTGCATCAGCAAAGAAAGAAGTATGTTGTTGAGAAAAATAGCAAGGCATCGCAAACAAGTTCAAAGAATTACTGAAAACATTTATGAGCGTGAGGAACAAGCCGAGGAAAGAGTTGCCCGAATAAAACAAAAAGTTGAAAAGTGGCAAGAAAAAGAGCAGGAGCAAAAAGAGCTCTATAAGCAGATAAAGTCCCTAACGAATGACCTTAAAGTTGCGGTACTGCGGCTTAAAGAAGAGAAATCATATTTAAATCAAGAATTAGAACAACTCAAGCAAACCATCAATATTAACAAGTTAGAAGCGGGAAGAATCATTGACAATGCGAGAATTGAAGCAAAACAGCAACGTGAAAAGGTCAGAGTAGAAGTTAGAGGTGATGTTCTAGCTGAGTTATCTTCGGAAATAGAAGATGCTAGAAAGAATGCTCAAATGATTACTGATAATGCTCTAAAGCACGAGTTATCAGTGGTTGAAAATGCTCAAAGAACAGCGCAACAAATATTGGATGGAGCACATTACAAAACCACAAGCGAGCTTGAAGCAGCTCTTGAAAGAAAAGGTCTATCAAATGAAGCGTTGACCAAGTTAGAAGACCGTGTCAAATGGCTGAAACAAGAAGCAGAAAGTCTAGAAGAGAAGAAAGCTGAGTTAGAGAATGGTGTTAATTTAGATAGACTTCGGAGTAAACAGCAAGACTTGCAGAAGGCAATTATTAAGGAAAGAAATCATCTTAATAATCTTAAAGAAGTCGGTGATAAGTATGTCAAAATCATTAACGGTATTGCCCTTGATTTCAAACAGCTAGATACGGCAGAGTATGCCTCTATTTTGCCTGAACGTATTCAAAAGAAAATAAAAGTTAATCGAATGATCTTAGAGATTCAAAACTCAATAGAATACGAGCCGCTATAACTAACTGAATATTTTATGGATTCAATGACTGTTACTGACATTCGAGCAAAAAAGAGTTGTCGAAGTGAATAGCAGGCCGCTCACTAGACATATAGAGACCTACATTATCATATTGAATCATTGTAAAAGTAGGTAAGAGGCTAGATCGTCTTGGAGCGTTTTTAAGTTAATCCTCCTGCCAACCAGCTAAAAAACCATCAAACCTAAATTTGATGGTTTTGATTATTAACTGCTTGTTCAGCAGGTTGGTTGCTTTCTTCCAGACCTATTCTTAACTGCCTATACGGCAGGACACCTCTGCGCCTTTTGGATCATAATATGCAACAAATTCTTGGCTACCTATACGGCAGGACACGTCACACAAATAACAGTTCTTGTCGATACGTTATTCTTGGCTACCTATACGGCAGGACACACGAAAAACTGTTGACGGTAATGGGCGCTTAGATTCTTGGCTACCTATACGGCAGGACACTGTAAAGTGTAGTCTCTAAGCTGTTAATTCCACTGGCATTACGTCACAGAATTCTAAAATACCCTTTTTGTTCTTTTCTCTGTAAATCATTGTTTTGATTTAGTTAAAAGATAGAACTAAAAAAAGGGTCAAAAACGTAAGTCAGGTACTGTCCCTCTGCTTTCTTGATTGGTTGCTAAACCATAGCTATTAAAGTTTGCTGCAACGCACTCTTCAGAACACTCCTTCTGTACAAACAACATATAATCCTGCTCAGATGAACCGCTAGAAATGGGGATTCTATGAAAATGATCAATGACACGATCTTCATTGGTCAACGGTAATGATTGTTCCACACCAAACAATTCAGCTCTAGCTAGACTACGTTTGATGCGCCGTTTCTTTGACCCTAGAAAGTTTTTTCCAATCGTTTGATTACGCACAAACCGCACCTCTTCTGCGGTATCAGGTACTTCACAAGCACTAGAGATCTCAAACAGACCTTCATTTACCATCAAAGAAAAATAGGGTTGAAAAGAAAGCCCGATCAGTATCTCTTTATCGTCGGCAACAAAAGCGATAGTTTGTCCAACAGTAGATTCACTCCAATTAGGAAAGCTCACACCAACTCTTTTCATTGCCTGTTGGTTGTTGACCATAAACAAGTGCATTTGAGAGATACAGCGTCCCGCTAATAGCTCATAGTCGGCATGAGATGGTATGTAACGAATTAAGAAGTAATAACGCTTTCTCATAGAAACCTTACCTAACCTTGGAACAATTAAACAGTCCACCTTTAATCAGTACAGACATAATAAAATGCACATCATTAGGAATTGTTTGGGAAGCGTTCATACTTTCAATCCAACTTTCTGTATTACGGATTAATTGGTAGAAGTTATTCCCATTCACCAAGTGTCGTCTTGCTATGACGTATTCTTTGTCTGCACCATACTCATTAACTCTTAAGGGCTTGTCTGCTTCTTCATGCCACCAATCGTCAATGGATTGTAATGCCGCACCAATTTTTTGCCCATGAAATGCAACGGTTTCTTTACCGTTCAATAGTTCGAGGGTTGCTAGCTGCTTGGTAGGAACACCATCTTCTCGGCTATCTAAAAACTCTTGGCTTGGGTAAATCTCATCGCCCCAACCGACTCTAATTTTAGCCTTAACGTCCATATAGAAGTATTCGGTTGGGTCAGATAGTGCTCGTATCAAATAGGCCGTGAGCCTTTCTAAGCATACGGTTGAATCTTCATTCCAATGCCCATACCAAGAAAGCTTTTGAGCGTGCTCTACAGTGAACGTATCCAATTCACTCGTTGTTACTTCAATGGTTACATCTCTGCATTCACGGTTTCGCCAAAGCCAAGTACCAAGCAAAATATTTTTTGCATAACGATATGCCAGCTCTTGGTACCCGTTGAACTCTTTATAAGTTTTAGCAAGTAATGAGAGTTTACTGCGTACTTCATCATCATTGCATGTATCTGGTTCTAAAGAATTGGCCCGAATGCGAAGTGAAAATGCGCAATAGATATCGTCAACGCCAGGCTTTACGTAGCATTCTTCGATAAACTGGGGGTTAGAATATGCCAAGTCTTGGGGCGCAACATTTTTTGCTGCGAACTGACTACCTTTATATGCTTCCGCATAACCACCTTTTGGAGCACGCAACCTAGTTCTGTCTACCTCAAGGGGGCACATCTCTCCACTTTTGGATAGATGATAAAAATATGCTTTGCCAGCAGAGAGTGAACGCACATAATTCAGCTGAGTACAAAGTTCCATAAGCGATTAATCTCTAAAAATTTTTATAAGAATAGTTTCGCTACTGCATTCTATCGACCAAAAGGCATGTTTTAAAAAGTGATCTCTTCCACCAAAACGTACTTCGATAGGGTTCACCCGTTTAGCAAGCCCTATCGCACTCTCGGCATAAGCGTGGCAACTGGTGATGGAGTTACCCCGTTTAGTTGGATACTCCAACAAATGGTATCCAATGGAAACTGGCAAATAATCGGTATCTTCAATGATGACATGTTCTAGATCATCAAAACCCTTTAGTTGCTTGTTACTTGGGTATAACCATCGTCCGTATGCTGGTAGCCCTTTCAATATATGGAAGAGTTCACTCCTGCTAGTAAACGTTTTAAGCCAATCTATCTTAGACGATAACTGCGGTTGATATAGCGATCCTCCTGCGAAAGCTACTGGAAGTGCAGCTTTAAGCGCGGGTTTAAAATCTGATAGTCGGCTATCACTTTGAACCCTGATAACAAAGTCTATTTCTAAATCAGCTAATCGTTCAGAACGAATGGTTGGTCGTTTCGCCTGAGAAATAGTTCGAGTCTTCGCGACTGAGTTGGGCTCAGTGAGTTTTGCGGCCGATTGAATTCTCTCGTTTCGAACATAAAAAGAGAAACTAGAAAACTCAAACGTGGCCTCACAATTAGCTAGTCGATTAAACGCTCTTTGGTAGTTGTGCATGAACCCCCAGATGGCCGTCAGAGAGGGTACGCCACATAAGTATGGGCTACTCATTGCGACCACATCTTGCACTCTCATTGATGATAAGTAGATATATTGTTCGCCCACGGCTCTATCTTCACTACCCATTGATTTGCTGAGTTGTTTAAGTACCCATACTATTTGAGCTTTTACTACCTGCATAAGCTTGGGATGATAGGCAAATTTTACAGTGAACTTATTGTTCTGAAACGTGAGATGTAGATGTCGATTAAACTCACTAGCTAAAGAGCTGAGTTCCGATTCTGGTAGGGTCAAAAAGGCTTGAACTAATGTGTCATCATGCTCTATCCGATGTTGATTGGGATCAGAATCGATAATATCTCTTAACTCAACCAAAGGAAGGATCCACAAAGCTATCTGCTTTCGCAATATCTTACTTCTAACCTTTCGAAGGCTCTCCCTTTGCTTCTTTGTTTTTAATGGTTCCGACCCAATTAGATGACTTAAAACCTGACACGTTTTTTGATTAGTTACCTGATAATCATCAAAATATTGGCCACTCTTTTCGCGACGTTCAGGTAATGTTCCACCCCTTACTGATTTCACATTCAGAGGGTAATTTAAGACTTTCATATACCCACCTAAACTACCGCACAGATTACCAATACTTGCAGAGTTCGGTAGAGACGAAGAAACAAAGCTGAGTTTACTCTCTCGACTTCGTGATCTCACCTCTAACTCACTTTGGATTGCATGGCTGACGACTGGTGTGACAGACACATAATCATCCCCCCATGGGAACCGAAGTTGCTTACTATAACTACTAACACTGTCAGGAAAACTGTTTGCAGGGAAATCTGACGCCAGTGTTTTTTGCAAACGAGCAACAGCCCTTGTCCCTAAGCCGAATTTTTGAAGCAAATCTAGCCAAATAGCGTTTTCCTGCTGAATTAGTGAAAGAACGCATACAGGCTGAGACTGCCAACTAAAAGGATTCAATAACCACAATATGTGGCGATACACAGCAGAGTTATGAGACCAGCCTAAACGAGGCTCTACTGCTGCACTTGAAATAAACTCCTCATCTGTAGCAAGAGGTTGTGCGATGATTCGCTGATCCTTAACACGACAATCCGGAAATTTCAGGTTATGGGTGTGGAACCATTGGATTTCAGCTAGAGATGCATCTAAGTTTTCAGCATTCTTTAAATACTCTTGAGCACGGGCAACATTCAGCCAATCTGTACACCTATCAGCTTGATGGCTAGAGCTGAGATTGAACAAAATCGTCAACGTTTCTTTTTCGTATCCGTCAACGTAAACATCTTCCGTATAAGGCATGAACATCTTCTTCAGAGCAGCTTGTTTTACCGACTCGTCTTCAATAGATAATAAATCACTTAATTTCGTCATACTTACCACTCAGGTAGATACACACTCAAACCATCACTTTCGGAGCTCATTCGAGCAATTTTTGTTTCAATGACACTTCTCAGAGTAAACGCTGATTCGTGACTCGCTATTTTTGTATGCATTCGAGGCCTGATCGCAGCTTTAATTTCACCAAACTCGTATAGCCGATACACTTCGTCAGTTGTGCAGGAAAGCAGAGTAGAGACCTCTAGAGGGCTCAGCAAAATATTGCCAAAATTTCCTTTGGTGCTTGAAGGCACTGCTGTCATCAGTTCTGTAAAATAGGCTAACACCTGTGTAAGTACGTTGTTTTGACTCAGCTGCCGACTGGGTAACTGGCGGCAATCTTTAAGCAGCGTACCAAAGACTTCATGAAAGAATACCTTGTTCCATTCTTTGACTTGAACAAGCTTGGCTTTCTCTTTCAAGACATCGAGGTCTTGCCACAATAAGGTTGGCCAAGAGCAACAATAAGCAACAAATGACTCGAAACTGAGATCATCAATATCTCCATAGCGATTTACATACCAAAGTAAAAAGCCATAGCGCTCAGATAACGTCATTTCTTCTTTCAATGAACCCAAAGATTTTAAATCGCTCCCTGATAACCATCTCGCGACTATGAGCGCTGCCTCCGGCGCACCTTCTACTGGCGAGTTTCGGAGTTCAAAACCACATTCACATTGATTAATACTCTCGGTAATTTGGTATTCAAGTTTCGATTGGCACTCTGGACATTGGTGAACCAGTTTACATCCATGGTGCTCACAAGCTTGGTGAGAGATAAACTGCCACTGCTGGCGAATGTATGGGGTATCACTTATACATAAAGGGCAAATAGGCGTGAAGCGTTTGCGAAGAAAAGCATAAGGATAATCAGACCCAAATCGATGAACCGCTTTATAATCAGGGGAAAATTGAGCTTTTGAATGTGACAATGCGAAGCGTAGAATCCCTAAACTACTGAGTTTAAGTTTCTTTTCTAAAGCTAGAAGAACTCTTACCCGCATTTGACTTGTTGTTTGAGCATGGTAAACATTAACATGTGTAAGCTCAAAAGGAAAAGCACCGGAAATAGCGCCATGCTCATCGACAGTCTCTAGCCAAAGGTCTTCGGCAAAGTGTGAAAATCGCTCGTAGCCCAAAGCATGCGATAGCCTTAATAACATGCTTTCGAGCGACTCATCTTCATAGTATTCAATACCATTATTCATAAACCAAACACTAAAACTTAGGATATCTAAGCTTTAGTGTTGGCGCTATCTGAATTAAAGCAAATCTAAGATCAACAAATTGTGATTAAAACCAGTATCGTACGTTAGAATGTACCGAGAACAACAAGATGAATCAACCATTGCACTGGTCAATAACTTAGCATTTTCCCCGAGTAAAGCCCGATGCCTTAAGAGCTTTAGACATGGCGTTGATTTTACCCACTAAACGAGCGGAACATTCTTTAGCATCACTAAACAAGGGAAGAAGCAATTCGCGACTGTTTGGAAATCGGTTAATCAAAGATTGGTACTCTTCGACTTCACCAAGAGCAACAGCCAATTTACCTTCATGATGTTTTTTCTCTTTTAACAATACGGCTATATCCTCTTCTGGTTTTCTGTCAGCAGTTATCGAGGGTATTTTCGACATTGAATTTAGATCAAACTGTCGAGGCACAAATTTCGTTTGGTGAAAAAGATCCGTTTTTTTGTATCTTTTAGACCTGTAAATTCCCCTAGCAGTTAGCCATCCTTTGCGTTCAAATGAGTGGACTTGGCGATAGACATACTTTCGGGCTTCATCAGGATCAATTGCCTCTTTTGTTACAGCCATCAATGCGTCCCTCAATTCTATAACCAAGAAGTTATCCATACCTCTTTCTATCAATAAGTAAAACATATACGCGTTTATTTTTTTGGGTTGCATCATTTAAACATTCACACAGCGTAAAACTTAGGATTGCTAAGTATACAAAAATCAGTAAAACTTAGAAAATCCAATTTACCTATAGGTTGACTAGAAATGTGTAAGTGCAAAAAACCAACCCAATACCAGCGAGGCTCAAAGCTGCGCGTAAAAAAGCTCAGCTCACCCAAAAAGATCTGGGGGTGAAAATAGGTATGGAACAGAGCTCTGCCAGCGGCCGAATGAACCATTATGAAAAAGGCAGACATGTACCTGATATTGGTACGCTCGAACGAATGGCTGAAGAACTAGATGTTCCATTGAACTACTTTTTTTGTAGGAACGAATTGAGTGCTGAATTAGCATGCGCAATTGAGAAAATGAGTGATGAGGAAAAGGAGGTATTGCTTGCTAGCTTGAGCAAAAGTAGATAGGTGTGCAATGAAGTTTGGGTTCAAAGTGCATTCAAGAATGCAAGAAGTTTATCTAATTCATTTTCATCCAATCTTATCCATCGTAGTAATTCGCTTCGACTATCAATAGCTTCATTATTCTTAAGTATCATTTGGTCAGAAATGTTGAGGTCTCTAAAATAAAATATTGGACTTATATGATGCTTAACAACTCCTTCTAAGGTTGGAAATATACCATTGTGACCATATGGTGCAGTCTTAGATACTGCAACTAAAGAAGGAGTTCTAAACGTATATCTATCTTCGGTATCTAAAGTTACCAAGGCTCTACCTAGATCTTGACCAAAAAGATGAGGACCTTGCTCCCCTTGAGGTACAGCAATTGAATGAAATGCCATGTCACTCATCAAGTCGCCAGAATGACATGAAGCACAACGCGCCTTTCCGTAAAAAAGTAATGCTCCTTCTTTCTGATCTTTCGATAGTGAGGAATTATTGCCTCTTATATACTTCTGCCAGGGTGATGGCTGACAGTCTTCATTAGTTTTTTTTCTAATAAAGCTTGCCAATGCATTACCAACTAACTGTAAGTTTAATTCTTCTTTGGTTAAATTAGCAGACTCCAAAGCCGCAAGTAAATTGAGAACATCTGGATCTTTTATTTCTTGGAGCCTCTCCTGTATGAATGTATTCTGAGCGGGTATTTTGTCGATGTAATATTGCGACTCAACCAAATCGACATGCCTATTTGCATTGAATGGTTTGCTCGTACCCAAGAATTCGTCTCGAGCTAGTAATGGCAGAACCGAAGCTACTGAAAGTGCAGAATCAAAACCCAACGAAAAACCCTCTCCGATAGGGGAATATATTTTCCCTTCAACTTTTTGAACCTTACCATCCCAAAAGAATGTATTAAATCTCTCATCACCTCGAGAAAAAAGAGTAAAAGCGTTCCGAGGAACCACTGCTCCCTCACTTTTCATTCTATCCTCTCCTTCACCTGAACCGCCAACTCCAATAGCTAAAGGAAGACCATCTGCTAGGGCTTGATTGTCTAGGTGACAATTCGCACACGCAGTATCTTTATCCCCACTTAATACAGGCCTTTCAAAAATAATTTTACCTATCTCTGTTAAAGATGAAGACTTGGGTTCTGATTTTTTTTGGCATAAGTTACCCTCGAGTTCAAAAGCATTGATCGCAACATATAGAGTTTCATCTAGAGTCAGTGCTCTGACATTAAATGAGAGGAGTACGAGGAAAAACCAATTTTTCATTTATCTCTCCAGAAACTTATGTTGCTCTGTTAATGGCTTAATTGTGCGCTGATGTAACTCTATTGCCTCTAATCCTAGATAACCGAGCATCGCCTCTGGTACTCGCATTGCTAGCATTATTTTTCTCGTTTTATCATACTCATGACAAGCAATTAAATGTACTTGAGCTGTTTGGTTTAGCTTGTTTGAGCCAACTTGCTCAATGTACCAAGTTTCATCCATAGCAAGAGAACACTCAGCAGTCTGTACCATAAAATCATTCTTATAGTATGAATATATTGCTATGGGTAGGGTAGGATAATATAAACTCCAACCCATCCTATACACATCATAGATACAGAGAAGTAAAAAAAACGCTTCATCGAGCTAAGATCCCCAGTGAATTTAGTGTTCTGGTATCAAGGGTCTGAGAAACTGGGATATTTTTATCTATGCGATAAGCATTCAAAGCAGCACGAGTCTGCTTACCCATAATGCCATCAATACTGCCTTGATAGTAACCGCTTGTATAAAGTGCAAATTGAATTCTGATGATGAGATCTTTTCGCTTATCTAAATCGTTGGCCTCATTTTCATTAGGTTTTGTTGTAGGAGCGGTATAACTAGGTGTAGCTGGTTGCGTCAATGGTTGCGATTTTTTAGCTGGCGCTCTATACGTAGAGCCAGAAGATGAACGGTGAGAGCTGTGGCTCCTATGACTACTGTGGCTCCTATGTGCTGCAATATACATAGGGATATCGTCATTTAGAGGAGCTAAGACAATACTATTTAGTGACAATTCATCGATTATATCTACTCTATCAGATAGGTTGAAGTTTGGTTCTGCTCCTGAGTTTACAGCAAAAAAACCTGGCAGCAATGCAGCCAAATTAGGTTTCCTAATCATATGATTCTCCTTGGTTGCTGATGATAACTCCCTCGTGACGAAGAGAAATACCCCCCACAAATATCTTGCAGCTGACAATTAGTACATTCACTTGGATAGTAGTTTTTCCAATCTGAGATAGATTTTACAGCGTATTCTCTAACGCATTCAGGTAAGTGACAAAGGGGAAAGTTGAATAACCTTGGTTGTAACCCAACTATAACAGCAGTTCTAACAGCCTTCTTCAATACATCTTGATAGTCTTCTGGTTCGCATTGGAGATCTTTCCAATTTCTTTTTGCCCACCCTGTAGCTTCTAGGTTCATGATCGACAATTGCACAATATTAGAGAAAACTCTGGAGGTATATTCAACTACTAATGGTAACTCCGCTATATTCTTTTGCGTCGGAATAAAACGCACCTCGACGCTTATTCCTGAGTTACCTGCATTTATTATACCCCTCACCGTTTCTGAGAAAGCTCCATTTTTCCCTACTAAATAATCATGAACACTGGCTTTAACAGAGTATAAAGGGATACCAAAAGTTATAAACATTGAACGAGCTTTTGAGGCCACCCTCTCTGTAAACTCTAGGTCCGACAATGCCCTCCCATTTGTAAGAACATGTAGTCTAGTTTTTGGAGTGTGTTGCGATACAAATTCCAAAAACTTAGTAAACGTGTTCCCGTACAAAAGTGGCTCTCCGCCACTAATACCAATCTCTCCATCAAATTGAAATGCGGCAAGCGCTAGGGCTCCATATGACAGTAGCCAATCATCTTTCTCTTCGCGCGGGGGCTGTGAACAAAATAGACAAAGGTTGTTACAACGTTCTGTAACTAGAATAGTGTTGTGGTTTGCTCTTCGAGTCAGAATAACGCGTAATTGCCCAAATTTGTCTATGGTGACAATATCTCCATCGTCAATAGAATCATACAAGAGTTTATTTATGATGACACCGATAAAAGGTGAAGCCGAAGAATCCGTAGAATTAGGCTCGTCAGCCTCTACGATAAAAACCTGCTTTAAGTAATTATTGAAATATTCTCTTTCAGATTTGCGAATTTGATAAAATCCTGATTCATTAAAACTGTTAACAGACAATGCAAATGTATCTTGCCTAATGACATTATTCATACATCCACTCCTTAAACATTTCACCAATACTATCTTCTCTGTAAATATGCCTGAGTACTAATGTAAACATTGCTTTATGATACTGACAAAAACGAGAGATACTTTTATCACCTATGGGTTCACCAAATAGACTTATATTTTGACACGGATCTGAACCACAAAATGGTTGAAATGAACAGGATACGCAGCCTGGATGCTTGGAGGAAAACGATTGAGACAATATTTTTTGGTAAAGAGCGTTAGAGGCAATATTAGGCTCTTCGACTGTACCTAGTGAAAAATCAACATTAGGATTCGACTTTTGGAGCATCCGCGCTTCATCGCTACCATAAATACGACCATCGTAATTGAATAAAAAACTATTTAATATCAAACCACTAGGTGATTTTAGATCAGCGTATCCGTTATAGTCTGAGCCAAATAATCTCCTAAGATGTATTAGAGCAGAGTGCTCTATGATTTTCTCTCCTGCAAGTCGTTTTTGACTTAGGATATCAAGGAGCTGTTCATAGAAGGACATATATTCATCGATATCATACGTAGTTTTTTTACCTTCTCGGGCAAATCCATACGGGCTGATCGGCCGGATAAACATTTCAGACATGCCAAGAGCAGAGTGAATATTTACGATATCTTCTGGGTGCTTCAACAAATTATTCGTCACAGTGGTCACAGTGGCAATGCGATCTTCTCCAAGACTGAGCCTGATTTTTTCTATCCCTTGTTTGACCAACTCAAAAGAGTTACCTTGACTTAGAATTCTATTAGAATTGTGAATCAACTGAGTACCATCAAGAGAGGTGGAAAAGTGAATAGGCTTTTCTGCACTCCATTTCAAAATGTCATCATTCAACAGTGAAAGGCTGGTCGCAATAACTATTTCGAACTGGCCGAAACCTAAAACTGAAACTGCTTCAGAGTAAATTTTTTGCACAAGATCAAATCTAAGAAGCGGCTCTCCACCTTGAAGTTCCAATTTATATGGCGCATTACCTAGTGAACGAATTTGCTTTAATATACAGGGAATTAAGTCAATATCTAAATCGAAGTTGCTTGCTTTGACTGACGCGCGACTCACTTGGCAATAACGACATGTATGATCGCACCTCAGCGTAGGCACAATCATAAATATCGGATTGAAATGTAATGCTCTTATTAGACGTTTGGAAACAGCTGATGCGAAAGCAGTCACTGCTATAGATTTGTATTGGGAGTCAGTGAGGAAAAGCTTTCTTTCAAGTAACTCATCTTTCTCAATGTCACCCGTAGAGCACTTATCTACCAGTTCATTTAGTGCTCTTCTACTCAAATATTCGTGAAATCCTGCCTGGTTGCTGATAAACGCCAAATCTTTGTCAATAAACTCGAAGTTAAAAGGAAGTATGTTCATTTGGACAATTTCTTCTCGATTGAGCTAAGAACTGCGAGAGAAATACCTTCAAGGTAACTGGCTGTCTTACCAGAAAGCTTTTCTCTAAGTACGTAGTCATTTAGCAAGCGTTCAAATTCGAAAATCACATTTTCTTCTTGGGAAGAAAAATCGATAGTCCAATGTGTATCATCAACAGTGAGTTTCCAAGCAGCAATTGGAGACATCCAATATAAGGCACTTCGGACAACAGTTTCAGAGAAGGTATTTTTATCTAGTTTATGAGTCAACAAAACCACACCTTTTTGACCAAATCGAGCTTATCCAAGACCATTGAATACACGCAAAATGGTCTCTTATGGCTTATAAGCAAATCAAAAATGTAACATAATATGCACTTTAATTTATATGGCTGAATTCTAATTTCAGAAACTTGAACGACATTTATTTGCATTAAAATATCGATTACATCTTTCTTTATCTTCGTTGATAATCTCTGCTGTGTAAGGATAAACTTCAGCCAATCACAAAAATTATGTTGGAGCAGCTCACTTTAGTAAGTTCTAGACATTTATGAAATGAAATATCTTGAGAAATTGTTTGATGCCTCTATCTCTTTTCCAAGTCTACAGCAACCTAACTTCAACAGTATCATAGTCCCGCATTAGACTCTGAGAGCATTTTTACTCAACAGCATGTTTAGAGGGATAGCGTCGGTAAAACGTGGCGCAAGTATTTTGTCCTCGGATGTAGTAGCTTGAAGGTTATACGAAGAGCTAGTCTCAATTTGATGAATATCGAGATCTTCTGCCTGACAATCAAAAGGATTGGCTAGTTCTGGGAATTTCAAAGAAAAGGTTGCTGACAGCAAGGCTCTGTTTATCGTATTCGCTTTCATAGTAAAGCTCATGACCAGCGCATCTTTCAAAAAGTGCTTTAGCCTTCTGCATTCTCCTCTACAAGCAACAAATAAAGGAAAAAGAGTTTCATTTTTCGCTAGTTTTGGGGGCTCTTCAAAGCCCATTCGCATAGCAAGACCAGCTACAAACCTAGCAAAGTGTTTCTTTTGCTCTAAATCAAAGCTATAGCGAGGCGCACTTTTCATGGATTGATTGACTTTCAATAACTTAAAGTAATCTATTTTTCGCCGCCAGCTTAAACGAGAATTCCATTGGGGCTCGTTCACAATGACTTCCGCATAAGGCATTCCGACTAATACAAAAGAGAGACTCGCCTCTTCACTGATATACTTGAGTGTATTTGCAATAGTTTGTCTTTCCTGAGCCGTTGAGAACTCAACTAGCTCTTGAATTTCATTCACAATGATCAACTCTACAGATTTACGTTTGAGTTGCTTCACTAATGCTTCACCAAGAGCGATTCCACCTCTTTGTCGGCTGCTTCTTCCTCCAAGTTTTACGTTTAAATCAACACAAAACTGAGAGAGCATATTCTGCTCATTTATCCGGCTGGGTACTCTAGTACTTAGAACAGGCTGCCTATCCCAAGTTGAACCAACATCGAAGCGTGACAAATAGTTTTTAATTAGCGCTGTTTTTCCACTTCCCGCCTCTCCAGTTAACAAAAACGATTCAGGCTCTCCACCAAGAGTTTGGTTAAATCGGAGTTGGTCAAAAATAGAATATATTTCAGTTATTGCAGGATACTCGATAAAACAAGTTTCAAAAGCTTTAAGCCGTTCAATCTGACATGAAGTTAAGTTCAAGTTTAATACCCTTCAACATTTTCAAAATCATCATCGATAAGTTGAGTATCATCTAAGCAGTCCATTACAACAGGCCCTTCATTTATCTTTGTCGTAATGGAATTAGGTCCATCAGACCCCACATCCTGAAATTTTGCCAATTTCGAAGTATTACTCGTTTTGGGTAACCTTGGCTTTTTCTTTTTCGATGCTGATAACCTGTCTGTCTCTCCTTGAATACGATTTTTCATATACATGAAGGTGTCTGCGAGTGCTTCTTCGTTTGCAAGCTCTCTGGTGTTTAGCCTAAGTACTTTTTGTATACGCTCATGTTCGAAAAGAGAGAGGCCTTTTGTATAACCACTGTTATCTACAGCCGGAACCTTGATGTACTTTTTCTGTGGTTCCAGGTACACATGGATATGACTGATATCAGACGGATCTGTTTTTGTCCTTACGAATAATTTCTCATTCGATTTCGTTGAATGATATTTACGATATTCAATAAGTTCATTGGACTGATATCGTAGGTTATGTAACCTAATTCCAGCGATTCCTATGGAACGATGACGCAACAAACCCAGCTCAACTTTAAGCTTTTCAGCTTCTTCACCGTCATAATGTGAGGGGACCCACTGTGACTGCTGCCATTTATGATAAGGAATAGCGCGTTCCCTAGAATCAGACTTCATATGATAAAAATCCACAACCCATATATGTAACAGCTCAAGAAACACTGAAACCCTTACCACAGCATCTTTTTTAGGATCGTAATCATGTAATTGGGTCGGGTTAGTAAAAGTCTTGCCAGGAAAAGCATTGTTCAACCCTTTGTTCAACTGGTCAAACAGCTTTTCGATTCCAGATTTTCGCCAAGGCTTTGCAGCTTGGCTATATTGGATATCCGAAACTAGTGGTCTTAACGAGTCCTCTAAACTTTTACTCCAAAACTCAGCACCGTTGTCGACAACTAAGCAATCTATTTTTCCATGACAAGGCCAATCATTTTTAATCATTGGATACTTTTGTCTGATCCAACTTTTATCCAGTAGAGAATTGAGCAACGCCTTGCGTACAGAATCAAAACTAGGCTCCCTAAAATTAACGCTTAGTCCAACAATACACTTGCTGAATCGGTCATAAAGCATTGTAAGATAGGGTCGCCCTAGCGGAATATCTAACTCATCATCAATCAAAATGACAGGCACGGGTGTATGATCAATTTCAACATACTCCATAGGCTTCGTCGCTATTATTTGTTGACCAACGGCGCGATATTGTCGATCTGCATATCGCTTACCGAACCTTGCTACATCGACCTCATAGGGAGGTAGATCTTTTATTCGATTGTAAAAAGTACGTTCGCTAACTGGCTTGATTTTTCCCTCTATAATAAACCGATTTAATTGAACTACCCGAGCGGTGTAATATCGATATGCTTCAGCGACACTTAAACGCTCACGAGTGAGGTAGACTTTGGTAATCGCTTCATCAACAATAACTTGAGAGTCTATTACTTTTTCTCGATTCCCTTTAAGTAAGTGCTTGGGGATAAGTGAGTATGGATCTCTTCCTGATTCCAAATAGATTTTCTTCCAACATACCAATGTCCTCCACTTAGGTGCTGGAAGTTCAAGGTCACTCTCAACAGAGCTTAAAATCGGTTCAAGATTTTTTTCCGTCCATCCACCTCTCAATCGTTTTTCTACATAATTGAAGACTTTTAGACGTCGGATTAGCTCTTTTCTTACCTCGTCACAATAACCATCGATGGCCAGGTTAATCTCTGGAGATTCCTCGAAAAATTCAAGAGATGATTGCTGAGAATCTTTTTCTGCTTTTTCAAACTCGTCAAAAAAACCTAGGATACTAGCCGCTTGTGAAGACATGGTTAACACCAAACATAGGTATCTAAACCAAAGCCAGCGCTTTTGTAATCGGTTTGGACGTGCCCCGACGAAACCCAAGGTAGCGTCGCAACCAGCGTTTCTGCTTCAGATAGTTCGAAGTAGTGGGCAATTTCTTGGAGTTTAACCATGCCCTTGCCCTGAACATAAGCCAAAACCTGCTTTTGAAACTTTGTGATTGTTCTCATTCCTGAGTAACGATGCAACAACTTTAGGTTAGTAAGTACTGGGCCAAGACGAATTTGTTTTTCGGTCACTAAAATTAACCTTCGATCAAACTCCTGAAGTGTAACGTTCTGCTTCTCTTTAAAACGTGCCCGAAAGTCAGGCTTTAGAATCTGGCTGGAATGTTTTACTTCGAAAAAGGTAGATTGCTTATTCTGATCTATGGCTAAAAAGTCTGGAGTATATCGACACTGACGCTGATTAAATTTATAGTAAAAACCTGTAGGTTGGGAGATAAAGCTCTCGACATCAACGTTGTATTCAAGATGAAAACAAAAATCAAATTCTAAAATTGAGAGTGTTCTAACAACAGCATCGTTTTTAAGACTCATAAACTTACAGATGTTGTGAACATGGGAAGATTTTTTTGTTTGGTCGAACATAATCAGAACGTTTTGTTGTAAACCTACAACAAAAATTAGACTATGCAACCTTATGCTGCAAATTTGCAAAACCTTTTGCAATTTATGCAGACTTATGTTGCAAACAACAAATTGGCGGAGACCCCAGCCACATCTCGGCACACAAGTCACTCGCTGCGGCTGCTTCCTTCCGGACCTGACCGAGTTCACGAGCTATTGTTGCGAGAGGACCAGAGCCTCCATAGATACACAGCCTTGGTATTACCAAGGTGTGGAGAGATTATGTGTCATCGTTATGACCAATTCAAGCAAAAAAAGTGAAATACGGAGGATTTCCTGTTAAGTGCTTAGGAGTTAAACAATTCTTACCGATAACGCTGGCTTTTCGGCCTATTCCTCTGCTCACACAATTGGCTCAGCTTACAGCTCGGTTTCTTCATCAAAGCTGCGCAAGACGTAATCTGTCATCCACGCAGCTCCTAGTAAGCATACCCAAAGTACAAAAACGGGGTTAGGTACATCAAACCAAGGGGCAACAATCAATGTCGCGAAACCAACAGTCGGCAAAGTCCAGCATAATAGCTTACGCCAATTGAAGGTTTTCAATTGCGCCATGCTTTGTATGCAAGCCACCATGCCAGTTAAGCATAAAGCAACCACCACAGAGTCACCATAGCCTGCAATCCAGAGCGGGAGTATCAAACCCAGTGCCCACCAACAATGTTTATCACTTGAAGGCCAGCCCTGCACTGCCCACCAAATCACAATCACCGATAGCGCTTGAACCAAAGTCATCATAGGCTCACCGGCAAGCTTTCCACCAGCTTGGGTGATCATCACGCCAATTTGCAGCGTCACCACAATCAAAGAGACGGTCACTAACACACCGAAACTGCTGCGCTTTGAAAACACCACCATAAGCAGTGGAAACAAAATCCAGTGACTGATCGAAAGCGAAATCGGTTGATAAGCTAATGTCATCCCATAGGCAGACATTGCGGCAACCAACACAATACCGCCAATCACTCGCTGTGGGAACACCCATATCACAGGGATGAGCAAAGCTAGCAGGGCAACGTCTTCTTGACTGGCACTGACTGTCAGTGCACACAATACGGCAAGTAGACTTGTGATCAAAAACTGAAAGGTGGAAAATACCATGCCCTCTCCTTATCCATTCCTTGGAAAATTGAACTAGGACACAATCAGTATGGACCAGTTTTTGATACAAATCTTTGCGGTGATTCACCAAATTCCTTGTGGAAAAGTAACCACTTATGGTGAAATCGCCAAACTAGCAGGCTATCCGGGGTATGCAAGGCATGTCGGCAAGGCGCTAGGCAATCTACCAAAAGACTCGACATTACCTTGGTTTAGGGTCATCAATAGCCAAGGAAAAATATCGCTCAAAGGGGAAAATTTAGCGCGCCAAAGAGCATTATTAATGGCTGAAGATATTGAAGTCAGCTGTGAGGGTAAACTCTCTCTGCGAAAATATCGCTGGCATCCTTAGTCGTTAGTGTTCTTGATTTATGAGGCTTCAGCCTTATCCGCTTCTGCTATAAAACCCAACTCACTATCTTGAAAAGATTTTTATCATTTTTTTGCCTTAATTTGCTGTTTAAGTTATCAATTTGAGCTTAGAATAAAGCTATATTGACCAAATTGTTAAGGTGTAAAATGAGTCAACCTTTAGACGAACTACTTGAGTTACTAAAACTAGAGAAACTGGAAGAAGGGCTGTTTAGAGGTCAAAGTGAAAATCTAGGTTTGCCTCAAGTCTACGGCGGTCAAGTGATTGGTCAAGCACTCTCAGCGGCACGCTACACCGTTGATGACGACCGAACCGTTCACTCATTTCATAGCTATTTTCTCTACCCTGGCGATCCAGAGAAGCCGATCATTTACGATGTTGAAACACTAAGAGATGGTCGCAGCTTTAGCACGCGAAGAGTCAAGGCGCTGCAATCAGGTCGACCTATTTTTTACCTGACCGCTTCATACCACGGCGAGGCGCCCGGTTTTGAGCATCAAAATGCCATGCCTGACGTCCCTGGACCAGAAAACTACCTATCGGAATCCGAACTTGCTAAAGGCATTGCTGATCAGTTACCGAAAAAGCTTCAAGCAGCATTTTGCGGTGAAAAACCGATAGAGACTCGACCAGTTAAAGTGGTTAACCCTCTCAAACCACACAAGGAAGGCCCTAAACAGTATTTGTGGATTAAAGCCAATGGCACAGTGCCAGATAACCAATTAATTCACCAATACTTACTTGGCTATGCTTCCGACTGGGGCTTTTTGGTTACCGCACTGCACCCACACCAAGTGTCACTGATGACACCTAAGTTTCAAGTCGCCACCATAGATCATTCTATCTGGTTCCATCGTCCGTTTAAAATGGATGAGTGGTTGCTCTATGTTATCGAAAGCCCCACCGCCAGTAATACTCGCGGCTTAGTTCGCGGGGAGATCTACAATCGACAAGGCGATTTGGTTGCTTCAGCTATACAAGAGGGTGTAATGCGGTTTAAATAAAAATAACCGCATTTAGTTTATTGGCAGTGCTGTGGTGTATTTAAGTGGCTCCATAGCAAAAGTTGAGGTGACGTTGGATATTCCAGCAACACAGTTAACCAGTTTCTTGTAAAAATTATCAAAGCACTGCATATCCTTCACTTGCACTTTCATCATGTAATCGTATTCACCCGCCATGCGGTAGAACTCCATCACTTCAGGGAAGTCACTTGCCGTGCTTACAAAATGGGTATACCACTCATGAGAGTGATCACTGGTTTTAACTAGTACGAAGGCTGTGAATGACAAATTGAGTTTATCTGGGTTTAGCAGTGCTACGCGCTTTTCTATCACGCCAGATTCTTCGAGTTTTTTTAGTCGCTTCCAGCAAGGTGTAGTGGTCAAATTCACCGCTTCAGCTAGGTCGTTAAGTGATAACGTACTATCCTGCTGTAGCAAAGCAAGGATCTTCCTATCGACTTTATCCAGTTCTATACTCAAAATAGGTACCTTGTGAAAAAATTTTCTCCAAATAAAGCAGAATAGAAGAAAATAAGCAAAGTTTTTTCGCCATTTTATAGGTAATATATCAGCTTCAAGTGGCCAAGGATGGTATAGCATGTGTAAAGATCACCAATGGATTAATGACGCGATAAAAAAAATTGAAGCCGACTTTCAACGCTCGGCCGACACCCACCTCATCAAACTTGATTTACCCTGCTTAACAGACATCGATATTTATTTGAAAGATGAGAGTACGCATCC
Organism: Vibrio tetraodonis; assembly: GCF_003350295.1. Classification (GTDB taxonomy): domain Bacteria; phylum Pseudomonadota; class Gammaproteobacteria; order Enterobacterales; family Vibrionaceae; genus Vibrio; species Vibrio tetraodonis. The sequence continues at coordinate 3,947 of NZ_QLYY01000006.1, read as the reverse complement.
AACCGGTTCTCTTAAACATCGCCTAGCCCGATCGCTGTTTCTATATGCCCTTTGTAATGGATGGATCGGTCCTAAAACCACTATCATAGAATCATCGTCTGGTAGTACCGCCATCTCAGAGGCGTACTTCGCACGTTTGATTGGTTTGCCCTTTATTGCTGTGATGCCAAAGTGTACGACTAAGAAGAAAATAGAGCAGATTGAATTCTATGGGGGTAAAGCGCATCTTGTTGACCGCTCAGACCAAATCTACGCTGAATCAAACCGGTTAGCCGATGAACTCAATGGTCACTATATGGACCAGTTTACTTATGCAGAGCGTGCAACCGATTGGCGCGGAAACAACAACATCGCCAACTCCATTTTCAGCCAAATGATGTTTGAAGCTCATCCTGAACCCAAATGGATAGTCATGAGTCCAGGCACTGGCGGCACATCCGCAACCATTGGTCGCTTTATTCGCTACCAGCAACATCAAACTAAGTTGTGTGTCGTCGATCCTGAAAATTCCGTTTTCCATGCATTCTTTAAAAGCGGAGATCCCAATCTAACCAGTGATCAAGGCAGTAAGATTGAGGGTATAGGCAGGCCACGTGTTGAGCCTAGCTTTATCCCGGGTGTGATTGATGAGATGCGCACTATTCCAGATGCAGCGTCTGTCGCCACAGCCCATTGGCTAGAAAACATCATTAATCGCAAAGTGGGCGCTTCAACCGGAACCAATCTATTCGGCGCGATACAACTTGCCAGTGAGATGAAATCTCGTGGAGAAACAGGGTCAATTGTCACTTTGCTGTGTGACAGCGGAGAACGGTATCTCGATACCTACTTTAATCCCGATTGGATAAAACATAATGTCGGCGATTTACAACCCTACCTCAGCAAATTAAGCCAGTTTGAGCAAACCGGACAAATTTAGCCACATTTGAAATGAAACGCCGCCTTATCTGCGGCGTTTTAAGCCTCTATTAGTAATGTGAAAACATAACGCTTCTTTGACTACCTATTCCTGCAAATACAAAAACATACACATATCACAACAATATGAAACAACATGAAACATTATTACAGTTGAATATCAACCGTTAGCATATGTATTATTAACAAAATTGATTAACAACAACATTCATATGTAAATCTCCCTTATTTTCAATTAATTAAGTCAAAAGCTCTGCTGCAGCATGAAATGGAGCGCCGTAATAAGCCCCACCAGCTCCGCGCTTGTATATCGCGACTACAAGCCGTGGAGTTATTAGCAAAGAAGAAAACCAATATGCAAAACTCTCTTTTTAAAGATTCCAACAATCGTCATATCGCGATATTAGGTGCTGGATTTTCTGGCTTAGTCATAGCTCACGAATGCATCAAACGTGGATTTACAGTCTCAATTTACGATAAAGAGTCTTACCCAGGTGGTAAGTGTGTCGGGACGGCGAAAGACGGTATTGTCCATGAGGTAACACATCGGCAGTTTTTCGCCAAAAACAGAAATCTTATTGAGCTTTTAAAGGAAATTCCCTCACCCAAAGGAACTTGCTTTAATTCTTTATACCCCCAGAACAAAGTCCAATTTCACTGGGCAAAGAAGCCAAAGACAATGCAGTTTCAACGCGCCTATTTCAGCACTATCGAAAAATTGGTCGACGATGCAAAGTCTGCTTACGCCATGCACTATGCAAATGTCCCCCTTAAAGACATTGTTTGGTTTAAGAAGCAATTAACAAGCGATAAAAGCCAAGAAGAACTGCTGAAAACACCAGTAAGTCAATACTTTGAATATCAATCGAGAGTTAAATTAAGTGAGTTTTTAAGGCCAGTACTCGTTGGCTGGATAGGCGCAACAGACAGTACCCCTGCGCTTTCCGTGTTGGATCTACTCAACAATAAAATAGGTGAGCTACATCCAGAGGCACCGGGTGCTTATAGCCTTGGAATCGATGAACCAATCACTGATGCCATCATTACTCCTTTCGCCGAATACTTAAAATTGCAAGGCGCGCGCTTTCATTTCAACAGTGAACTGGCTCAGCTAAGCACTAATGAGACAGGCACATTACTGGATCACGCTAGCTTAACTAATGGGCACAACATCAAGGCCGATATTTTTGTCTCGGCTCTTCCTGCCCACGTGATGCATAACTTACTTGGAGAACATTGCTCGCATTTTGACTATGACTATGTTTTTAGCCATGGATTTCAGTTTCACTTCTCTGCCATGCCAGAACAGCTAAAGAGCAAAACGGTCGGGATAGTGATCGACTCTCCTTGGGGATTAAGTTACAACATTACACGCAGACAAGTCGCTCAGGGAGAGTGTATTTGCTTATCTGTTACCGCAACTAACATCAGTTGTGCCAAAGGGAGCAAGTATCAACGCCCTTTAATTGATTGCAATCAATCCCAGATAAAAGAAGAGTTACTTATCCAAATATTTGGTGATACCGAACTTCTCAGCAGCACTGATTATCAAGGCTTTCATCCAGGTCCAGGAGCTAAGATAGTGACGCCTGAAGAACTAAGCACCGTCTATTCAAGCTGGTTTAAAGGCGATGTTTTGCGTGATGAAAAAGGTGACGCCAAGCACTGGGTTTTTCAGCATGCTCTAACCCAGCCAACCACGAGAAATAGCCAAGGATTAACCGCTAATAAGTGCAAAAACTTATTCTTCACAGGCGAATATCTCTTCGATCCCAAACAACACTGGCGTGTACCCGTTACCCTAGAACGCTGTGTTGAAACTGCCCGATTATGCTGTGAACTGATCGTAGAAAGGGAGAAAGCAGCATGAAAGCCAAACTAACCTCCCCTCTTTCAACAACGATTTTTCTCACACTCAGCGTGATTTATGCGAGTGGTTACTATGAATTAGTTCAAAGCTCTGTCTGGCTCACCTTGTTGTTGACATTGCTCTTTCCGCTTATTTTTTGGCCTCTGGTTCAACCCGTCGATAATAGTGATGAAATTAAACGAATTCTCTGGTTAGAGTCTGGGTTTAATTTGGTGTGTTTCCTGATTGTAACGCAATGGGTAGACATCCCCTACTTGGACCATGCATTGATTATATTCTTTGCCGTTCAAGCGATCGGCTTTATCGTCGTTCAGTTTAAAAAACGCGCTTATTTGTCGGTTGCCATCTCTCTCTGTCTATCGGTCGCTATAGCACAATGGATTTATGGGAGCTCAAACACTCAACACTTGGGAGACGCGCAACTGTTGCTGTTTGGTACGCCAGTTCCATGGCAGCTCAAAGTGATGTATGGCGCATGGTTGGTGCAACTACTGTTTGTGGAATACAAACACGTTTTACCCAAAATGACGCTAGCGGCGATTCATATTGCCTCATTCGCAGTGGCAATCTTTGCTGATGACTTCTTCCACGCCCGAATCATTACAGCAAGTCACTTCCTGTTCTTGAGCCTTTGTTTTGATATTAAAGCGCCAAATTGGGGAGGAGAATACTTCGCCCATATAGAGAAAATCGCTACTGTTTTATGTGACAACAAGATTCAACGATTCATATCAGGCTTAATGCTTCTGACCTCAGTTCTGAGCACTGTATCGTTACTGAGTTAATACTACGACTTTAAAGCATAGCTAACATAGTTTTATTTTCACACCACAAAAAAGCCCAAGCATATCGCTTTAATCCCGATCGGTTTAGAGACTTGAACGATCCTGGGATCGTATGATAATCCCCACTAACTTTGTTAGTGGGGATTTTTCTATGTTGGCTGAAGAGTTAGTTCTAGCTCATGATACTATTGAAGATGGCAAAAATTATGAGTCTGTAATTAATGCCATTCAACTTGAATGGATAGAGCAAGCTCTCTATGAAACATCTAAAGCGAGTATCAGAAGGCGTCGGCTACCAGCCCAACAAGCCGTATGGCTCGTCATTTGGATGGGATTGCAGAGAAATAAATCCATTAAAGAGGTTTGCAGTTCTC
>NZ_QLYY01000005.1 GCF_003350295.1 Vibrio tetraodonis | reverse complement strand
GCCTATAATTTAGTACGTTTAGAAATGATTCATATTGCCGAAGATGCGAATGTAAGTCCAACTCGGGTTAGCTTCACAGCAGCAATAAATTTGATAGATGCCCAGTTGCGCTGGCTAGCGCTCAGCCCCGATGGCACTTTACCTGTTAGGCTCAAACAAATGCGAGAGAGCATCAGCCATTTCATTTTGCCAGATAAAAGAAAGGACCGAACGTTTCCACGTTCAGTCCTCTTTGTTCGGGCCAAATATCCATTTAAATATAAGTGTTAATACTTATCCGAACGGCATTACACCATTAGGTGTGGCATTTAACTTCCTCGATAAGAAGAAAAACTATAGGGAGAGACCAGCAGGGGAACGTGTATAAGTGATGTTGGATCACTTAGCCCGAATCGAATAACGATATCGTCGAGAAAGCTGGGGTTTTCGCTTTGCGCAAAATACGCTCCAACATAAAAAATCAGCTGATATTTACCAGCTTTGTATTCACTTCCGTGAAGTAAGGCGTCGTCAGTTCGACCATCTTGGTTGGTTATCACAGTGCTAACCTTTGTCCAGCCTTGGTTCTCTTGACGGTATATCTCTATGCTAATACCAGCTGCAGGTAGGCCTTTCATGGTATCGAGTACATGTGTGGTAAGCTTTGTCATTGGAGATTGTCTTCACTTTAAGGCTTATTTTGCTTGTATTTACAGTATAGGTGGACTTAGGTTAGTGTTAGAAAAAGAGTCGCCACTTTGCCATTTATGGAGCCGTATACTGATCGAGATGTTTTCGTCTGCGTAAAGAGAGTCGGATAATAGGAAAAATAAAATCATGAGCAAATTAACACTATTTTACGACGGGACCTGCCCGCTTTGCGCTAAAGAAATGCGTGCTATTCGAGATAAAGATAGTCATGGCGAGATAACAACTATCGATATTTATAGTGAGGCTTTTAGCAAATACCCAGAAATTGACCCTGTGGCTGCCAATAAAGTACTCCATGCGGTAGATGATGGTGGGCGGCTCTTGCTTGGTTTAGATGCTGCGTATCGAGCATGGGATATTCTGGGCCGAGGCTGGATGTATGCTCCTTTAAGGTGGCGCTTTATCAAACCAGTAGCCGATAGGCTTTATTTGTATTTCGCTAACAACCGTTACCGCATTTCGTATCTGTTTACTGGTACATCACGCTGTGATAGTCAATGCACCATTAATCCCACCCAAGGGGAAAAACAGTAAAGGAAGTACTTAATGAACTACGATGCACATAGCATTGCTATGATGGAACCTAGGAATCGAGCTCGTTTTATCAATAGCTTATCTGGATTTAAAAGTGCGAATTTAATAGGTACACGCGATAGTGATGGCAATGAGAACCTCGCTATTGTCAGCTCTGCGTTTCACCTTGGCGCGACCCCTCCTTTGATGGGGCTCATTATCAGGCCAAGTAGCGTTGAGCGTCATACATTAGAAAATATTTTGGCCACCGAGTGTTATACCATCAACGCGGTGACACACGAGTTTCTCGCAGCGGCTCATCAAACATCAGCGCGATACAGTAAGCTTGAATCTGAATTTGAAAAAGCAAACCTTACTCCCTACTACATTAATGACTTTAATGCGCCATTTGTGATGGAAAGCCCGTTGAAATTAGCGATGAAGCTGGTAGACCATCAAACTCTGGCGGTTAATGGAACAGAGATGGTGATTGGTGAGATACAAGATGTTCTTGTGTCAGATAGCGCGGTAATGCCAGATGGTTATGTTGATATAGAAGCGCTCGATCTGGTCACCATATCAGGTTTAGATAGCTATCATATTACCCAGAGAATAGGGCGTTTGAGCTACGCCAAGCCAGATCAAAAGCTGCATCCATTGACCAAAGAAGGTGATCCTTCTTCTTGGGATGCATTTGGTCTGAGTGATTTTGACCGCTGATTTAACGATCGACTCTGACATGTCTAGCCAGAATACGTTTGCCTTCGGCTTTAACATCACCTCTACTTCGCCATGACCAAAGGCGTTGTCTAGCGTTTTGTGCTTCTGCTTTTAAATCAATGACAGGGTTTAGGTAAGGGCTATCTTCAGGTAACTGATACATGGTGGCTTCAAGTGGTGCTAATTTCCATGGCTCAAACAACAAAGGTGTTGGTACATGCTGTAATTCTGGGACCCATTGGCGAATAAATTCCCCAGTGGGATCCTGCTCTTGGGCCTGTTTGGTAGGGTTGTATATTCGTATGGTATTGATGCCAGTCACCCCAGCTTGCATCTGAAACTGTGCATAATGTATACCGGGCTCGAAGTCGAGAAACTGCTGAGCTAAATGCGCGACACCCAAGCGCCAGTCACAATGGAAATGGTGGGTTAACACACTCACTAACATGGAGCGCATGCGAAAGTTGAGGTAGCCTGTTTGGGCTACGCTGCGCATGCTTGCATCAACCATGGGTAACCCTGTATTCCCGCTTTTCCACGCTTCAAGTAAACGCTTATCGTTTGGGCTTTGCTCTATCAATGCTTCATACGCATGGTTAATACACCTGTGTTCCATTTCACTCTCTGACTCAAACTTTTGTATGAAGTGACAGTGCCAATGAAGCCGAGAGCTAAGTGCGCTTAGACTGCGGCGCCAACCTGGGTTGTTCCAATGTGCAAGCAGTACCTGATACACCTCTCGTAAAGATACATTGCCCCATGCAAGGTAGGGTGATAGGCGAGAGCAGGCGTGTTGGGCACTCAAGGGGCTGGAGAGATTTTTAAAGTAATTTTTGCCGCGGTGATTAAAAAAGCTGCTCAGTACTTGATGAGCATATCGGCTTCCACCATGCTGAAATGGTTCGGTCTCGCTTTGCCATGAACTAGGCGATGTAAAGATAAACTGATCTTTACACTGGTAATTCAAAATAGGGGAGCTCGCGGTGATAGATATAGGTTCGATTGGGGCTCTCATGGTGTTATTCCACTTGGCATCCCATTTTTCTCTGCTTTTGGCGCCGCGAACCACAGCGCCTTGCTGACTTTCAACCCACTCAATTTGGTGTGACTTAAACCAGCTAGCGAGCCTAATATCACGTTCGAACGTTTTTTTAAGGCCAATTTCTTGGTGAGAAAATACGCGATCAATATGGTAATCCACCGCGATAGATTCAAAACACGCCAGCGCTTCTCCTTGCATAATGGTAACGCTATGGCCGTGTGAATTCAGTGTTTGATTGATATCTTGAAGTGACTGCCAGACGAAACGCCAATGCCTTTCGGAGTAATGCTTATCCTCCAAAAGCTCAGTTTCAAAAATGTAGAGTATCAGTGTCTTTGTTCCGCGGTTTAATGCTCGATTAAGCGGCTGGTGGTCGGTTAGACGAAGATCTCTTTTGAGCCAAACTAAATTGATGCGCTCCATTTTTACTTCCAATGCAGTTAGTTACAAAAGTTTTACGTACAAATAGAGCTGAGGATCGTCTTATCTAAAATATTCTTTGTCTCTGGTCTATTTGATCGAGATGACTTTATTGGTTGGTCTGAAGACAGTCAGCAGCTTCCGGCCGCGCAGTGGCTGACTAGAACGTCGTGTGGTAAACCTTGCCGACTGACGACAACCACTATGTCTGCGCAAGTCAGCGCTGCTCAAGCTGGAATAGGTATGGCAATTTTTCCTCACTTTATTGGTCAACAAAAAGGCTTAGTCTGCGTACAAAAAGACGTTGGCTGCGACCAACCTATTTGGTCAGCAGTGCATTCCGACCTTATTCACTCTACAAGAATAAGAGCTGTGACTGAATTTTTAACCGAGCTTATACAGGCCAAGAATCAAGAATTAACTTCTGAAAGTGCTGGTGGTGCGCAGTGAGGTGAGGGTTGGCCCAAAAAACGTATTTCGAATATATGGCAATGCACTTTTAATAGGCTGAGTTTGATTTAGTTTCTTCTATGCTAGTACAGTAGTTCACTGATAGTTTACATGCTCCTTAAGTCCTAATTCAGTGAGGTACGGGTTGTTTTGGGTAAAAAGCAATTGGCGTGCATCGACGCCAGTCCAGATAGCTTCTAAGTTAACTATTCCAAGGCCTTAATATGGGCCGTGCTTATCAAGCCTTCTGATCACGATTGAGGCTTGAGTCCAAATTTTACCCGCAGCTCAGGTTAATGAATCTTTATTTGATTAAGTCAAAGCTTTTCTTGGTTGTTGAGGCTAGAGCTGAATTAACTGAAAAGGAAGATAGTGCTTATGGGCATTCAAAAAAACATTGGTGTTGTGCCTGGTTGGCAGGGAGGCTTTGAAGAGTCAAACCCTGAATTTGCGTACCCTAATCCAAACCTAACCTCATTGCCAATGCTAGACAATATGGCGAATATTGACTTGCTGCAACGTCAGCAAGCGGTGAAGTGGCCAGAGTTCAGTTGGGAAACGGAAAAAGGCAGCGAAAACCCAAAACGCTGCTTTCAGATGTTTGCCCCCGATATTTCAAGACTTGGATACACAGATAAAGGGAGGGTGTATTCGATTATCTGTCCTCAGCAAGGGGTCTATTCACCCTCACTAGGGACTATGAATGTTGAAGTCACAGTGACAGGTCAGCGAGGCTGGGTGAATGAAACCGATCGTGAGCTGGCAGCTGATATGAGTGTGGTTGGCAAAATTTGGTTTAGCCCGAGCGCATTGCAAAATCCTATCGTTAAGTTGTTATGGTCTCACTTTGAAAAGAGTAAGCAGCCTTTTCCTTTTCGAAAATCGAGCGCGATTGTTGTTTATACCCACAAAGTGGGGCAAGCGGACCAGCCGATATTCCCACTAATTAAAGGCGAAAGTAGCGACTTTGATATTCCTGATTTTGCCAAACATCCACAGGCATGGAGTGTCGGGCATTTAGGCGTAGAAATAGGAGCGCCCTTAAGGACGGGTTACCCAGTCGTTGATGAGTTTAACAAGCTGATCATGGATGTGTTTAATTTAGGCTCAGGCAATATGCTGCAAATGGGTAATGTGCTGACTTGGAATGTCTGGTTTACTGAGCCTGAGCTCGTTAATACTGAAGAATGGAGAACCCATGCCCAAAGATGGCGTGAATCTATCGATGTGGACCATTGCTCTCCAGATGGTGATGGAACTAAAGCTAAATACTTTGATGGCACCCTATTTAAACCCAATCTTGACCTTATTAAAGAACTAGAGAAGGAAAAAATCGGCCACTTCCTCAGTCATTTGGAGGGAGAGGTTAAAGAAGGTATCAGTAAGTGCCTTAAAGAGATTTAAGTTTATGCCTCCGCTTAACAGGAAGCGGAGGCTTTTTCCTGCCCGCACCTTAATCCAATTAGGGCAACTAGCCCTACGAATAAAATCATTTGGTGAAATACTAACTAAGGACGCAATAGAACAAGGGTAAACTTTTTAAAGAAAAAGATATCTATTGTTTTGAGATAGTGTATAGTGTTCGCCAGCTCATATGGTGAGCTATTAATGGCTTATTTAGTTCAAGACTTTCTCAGTTTTCTTCCGATTTGATTCGTCATCTCTTTTCTGCGATACCTTTTTCTTCATTCCTTATTTAGTAGCTCACTTATTTATTTAAACAATCTATCGAGATATTCATGTCAAATAAAACAACTGGCTCAGTAAAATGGTTTAATGAAACTAAAGGTTTTGGATTTATCACTCCAGACAACGGTGGTGCCGACCTATTTGTTCACTTTAGATCCATTGCCACAGATGGCTTTAAAACGCTTGCAGAAGGCCAAAAAGTGTCTTTCAACGTAGAGCAGGGCGGTAAAGGCCCACAAGCTGCTGACGTTACTGTTCTCTAAGAGCCTAAGCGAGATCTTGCCTTTTCCTAGTAATGGCGAGATCTCTCTTGCATGTTGAATAAGGAGTAGAATGAATCGAAGAAAAGTGTATTGGTATTATGTTTTGCGTGAGCAAAAAATACCAAAAGAGAAGAAATTAATTGTACCAAATCAGATATTACCTTTATCACAATAAAGAATCATGGTCATCGACCATAAATCAGCTCAATAGCGACGTGTTGCAACGTCATATTCTCCCCAAAGCAAATGCGAACTTCTTTAATCTGAATTTTTCATTTTGTGAGTCCGAAAATACGGGTGAAATAAAAAATTCACAGGGTATGGTCTTGGGAAATTTTACTATTTCATCGTGCAAAGGAGACTAGACGTTGAAAAAACCAACAGGTCGTAAATTAAAAACCATCAATGTTGAAGATAACATCAACGATGATCGCAAAGAAAGTATTCATAAAATAAGAAAAAAAATCGAAGACATCCTACTGGAACGTGAACAGAAAAAGTTGTGGGATCTGTGAGGTAAATATGCGAAAACCAATAAAAAAATCAAATGCAAGAATACGGAAAAATAACTTCGAAGAACGATTTTCCGCTATGGTGGCGGAATATAACAAGGCCAAAGACCTTCTGGATACAATGAGTGAAGGAACTCCAGAATATGCCAAACAAAAAAAGGTTTGTGACAGGTTATTTGCAAATGCTGAAAAATTTATCAATGCCAAATAAAACGTTAATCACTTTTAAAATAAACAACATAGGTCTCTGACTAGATAGGGGCCTCACTTCAAGAAATCAGTGGTACTTGGAACTTAACCCTCCGAATAGAAAACTTCCAAACAAACATCTTTAAATTGCTTCTTGTAACCAAGCTTCTAATTTTGTTTCTAGCCCTAAATGTGTAACTAGCTGGTTATCAATCGGTTGGTTATTAATGATACTACGAGCAAAATAGATTGCGCTTGCAGCGCCAAAGGGGAGATCAAAAAGTTGCTGGGGAGTATTTTGCAATGAAATGGCATCGAGCATTTTTTGTGGAAAACCCCAATAGCTCAGGAGATAAACAGCAAGTTGATAAGAGTCGGTTTTAAAGATGTGAGTTTCAATATGTGATTTGTCTCTACCCTTTGTTTTGGGATCGAGCAAAGCGCGCATCAAATCAGGCGTGATCTTGAGTCGCACATATTCTCCAATTCTATGTAAAAGGCCAGCAAGATAAGTGAAGTCTTTTTCGTCATCTGGGACCATTTTTGCAGCCAGCGAAGCCACTTTATAACTGTTGGCTTGAAGTTCTTGCAGCTGTGCACTTGGAGAGTTATTGGAAATAGAATGAGCTTCCATCATATCTAAAATATTTGATATGGCTTGTATACCAAGTCTTGTTACTGCTTCTTTGAGGCAAACAGTGTCCTTACCACAGTGAAACATTGCATTGTTAGAAATTTGTATTATCTTTGCGCTCAATGCTGGGTCTTGTATCAGGGTATCGGCTAAATCGTCAAGGGATGGTTGATCGCATTCGAGGATTCGTTTCATTTGATAGAAGTTAGCCGGATAGGTTGGCAGTGAGTTAATGCTGCTAATAGCATTTTGGATGATATTATCTGGAAACACTTCTAGTAGCATAGAGATTCGGTTGATTTCTCTTTCTAGTGTCTTGGGATCGCAAGGCTTGGTAAATGCAAGGTGGGAAAAAAAACCCCCTCTTATGGTGAGGTCACCATCAGAGTACCCTGAAAGCGACGCGCGAATCACACTGGGATACTTCTTACTCACTTTCTCAAGTAGTTGAGCTCCATTCATTTTAGGCATGAGGATATCTGAGATAACTATGTCTATGGCTTGGCTTTCGAGTATTTGCAGCGCCTCTTGCCCACTGGTTGCTATAAATATCGACCATTTATTGGCAAATAACGCTCTTTTTAGACCTCGAAGGATCATCTCTTCATCGTCAACTAACAGGATCTTCATCACGATGCTCCTTCTTTATTTGAGCTTTTGGCGCCGAAATTGGCAACTTAATCGTAAACCTTGTTCCTTCTCCAACCTTGGTTTGGGTATGAATAATGCCTTTATGGTGCTCAACAATACATGAGTATGCGAGATTCAACCCTTGCCCAGTGCCTTTTCCTACATCTTTAGTTGTGAAAAAGGGATCAAAAATTTTATCGACAATATCTTCGGGAATGCCTGTGCCGTTGTCTGCTATTTCAATAACAAGATATGTTCTTTCAGGAAAGACACTCACTTTTATTGTCCCTAATTGTCCATCTTGTCCTTTAAATTTCTCTTCAATGGCATGTGCAGCATTGATGATAAAATTGAGAATAACTTGGTTGAATTCATCTCTTCGACACGGAATTTTAGGAGTGCATGGACTAAAGTCAGTTTCCACATTGGCGACATAGCGCCATTCGCTTCTCGCGATTGTAATCGTTGATTCAATGGCTTCGGTTATATCGACTTGCTGTACTTCGCCGTGGCCAGAATGTGTGAAGGATTTCATCGCGCGAACAATTTTACTGATTCTGTCGAGCCCTTCTAAAGACTGGTCGATAGCAAGTGGTATTTCTTCAGCGATAAAGTCAAAATCGTGTTTTTGTAAAACGTCTGAAAAATCTGGCACGTTTGGTTGTGGTGTTGATTGCGATTGATGGCTTTGTTTGAGTTCGTTGACGATATCTAAGACGGCTTCAAAGGAGCTTTTCAAAAAGTTGGTATTATCTGCCACATACTGTGTTGGCGTATTTATCTCATGAGCGATACCGGCGGCAAGCTGTCCCATAGATTCGAGTTTCTGGGATTGCCTAATAGCTTTCTCTTGTTCCAATCTGTCAGTGATGTCTCTGACAATACAGCTGAAGTACTTAGTCTCTTCATTGACACCATCAAGCTCAGATAAACTGACTTCGATTGGAAACAGCCTATGGTCTTTTCTTTTCCCTTTAAAGACAAGCCCACTCCTTAGTCTATGCTCCAATGCCGCCGTTTCTTCCACCGATTGTTTGTCAAAAGAAGGCATCAGGCTCTCAATAGACAGACCCTTGATATCATCGCCTTCATAGCCAAACATTTTTATGCCCATTTTATTGATGCTCTCGACTCTATTTTCACCATTTATGATGATAAGACCGTCGGCTAAGCTGTTGATAATTTGTCTTTCTCTTTTGATGCTTGCTTGCACTGAAGACTCGGCCGATTGCAGTCGGCTATCGATCATCGAAGTAAAAATAGTGGCGACAAAAATAAGCACGATAAACATAGTCACAGCAAAGGCAATGACATGTGAGTCACCCATAATGTGTGCGGAGTGCTCGATATCGGGGTTTTTAACGTAAAACCGAACCGCTAACATAGCGGTGTAATGCATCCCAGCTATCGCGACGCCCATAATCATTGAAGTGAAAGTTCGATCCACAAAGCTTCGATACTGCGACTTAATCTTGCTGCTGTACTGAGTCCTGATAAGCGATATGGCGACCAATGCAAAACCAAAAGCAACGATCAGAGAAGTAATAAATAGAGTAAAATCGTATACCATTACGGCATTGGTTTGCATTGCTTCCATACCTAGAAAGTGCATGCAGCCAATGCCGAGGGCTAAACTCAGTGCACTCAACAGCATATTTGGTAGCGAGAACGTTCGTGATTGTAGAATGTGGAATGCGATTAGAGCACCCACAATAGGGGGAAGGAGAGAAGCGAGTGTTATAGGCAAGCTGTACTCCATCGGCATGGGGATCATGTAGGCCAGCATACCAGTAAAATGCATTGCCCAAACGCCTAGCCCATACACCACTGCGCCAAAAAATTTCCACAGAGTGGCCACTTTAAAAGAGTCTGAATACCAGATGCGTTTAAGTATAATTAAGCTGGTATACGCCGCTAGGCTCGAGACAAAAATAGATAACAAGACTAAATACACGTTAAATTGAGCACTAATCTCGGTATAGTAAGCGGGGTTGATCGACTGAAAACGCCAAAACTCGGTCATCATGTTACTCTCTTTGCCTGGTGATTAAATAAGAACTAACGCGGTCGTGATATTATAAAACGGCCTCTAAATACGGTTTGTATCTTGTGTTTTCTCTATCTTTTCTGTTTCTAACATTGAGACTCGAACTTCGCCAGATATGGCTTTGTTTTCGATACAGTGATGAATGATCTTCATCAGGGTATGGGTGACACGTTGGCCTTTTTTGGCGACCAGTTGACCGCGCTCGGTTGTGATCTCTTGTTCAATAACCATGCTGGGATTGAGGCTGCGAACATCCACAGACATGAGTTTATTGGTTTCAACCAGTGATACTTTGAAGGCTTTCAGTAAATCAGGGTCGTAAAAATCAGCTTGTTCGTCTAATGCACGAAGTGTTTCTGAGCTGGTAAACCCGCTTCTTTCAAGCGAGCAGAAGTCACAGACTATTTTGAGCATTCTTGCGCCTAGAGGAATCTCTTTTCCTTTGACGCCGTCGTTTGGTATACCCTCACCATTAAAACATTTTTGTTGGTAAAGTAGTGTTTTGGCAATAGAGTCCATTCTGGGGATCTGTTTTAATAGATCGTATGCTAGTGAAGGGTGCTGCTCGAACAATTGTTTGTCTTGTTCTGAAACTAGTTTTCCACTCTTTATGTTTTTTAGCGTGGTTTCAGGGAAGATAATGTAACCAAGCTGAGAAAGTTTTATGATTGGCTCGAAGCTCCAGTGCTTTTTCAGCTTGATTGCTTTGGCAAGATTAAGCATATGAAATTGCACTCTATGTGTGTTATCAGTAATGTCGGGGACAGCGATAGACATGACTTCACTCAACACATTAATAACTCCCTTAAGGGTTTTGTTTAGCAGTACTCGCTCCGCGATAAGCAGATCGTATTGCCGAAGCCCCGCGTTAATGTAAATAAGTAAGTCTTCCGATGAGCAAGGTTTATTGATGAACTTAAAGACATCCGCATGGTTAACCGCATCTGCAGCCGTTTTTTGATCTGAATTGCCAGTAAACATCATGCGAACAGTTTCAGGGGAGCTTTCTTTTACTGCCTTCAAAAGCTCTAATCCACTCATTTCGGGCATTTTCATATCAGAAACAATAACAGCGTATTGTTTATTGCTAATAAGTTGTAATGCTTCTTTTCCGCTGTTTGCTAGTTCAATATCGATATGGTTTCTGAGGTTGCGCTTGAACGAATTCAAAATATTGACTTCGTCGTCAACCAACAACACTGTTCTATTCATTTTAAGCTACCTGATGCATATTGGTTTAGTTTAGACCACATTCATCGAGCTCAAAGTGACTAGTGCGCAAAAATTCTGTGTTAGGTGATTAATCTACCGCTCGATAGACCACAATACCGGGTATAGTTTTGACATATTCTAGGAAAGGGGTATCTACCACGCGATTGTTGGTTCGTTTGGAAGACGCGTTACGATAGACAGGGCCGTTATCCGTTTGAATAAAAATGCCAGTATGAGTTACATCAAGCCCTTCGATATTAGAGTAGGTGCCAACATAATCGCCATCTCGCATATTCTTTATGACGTCTTCATCCACCTTGTCACTGGGTATGTAGGTGATGTCGCGCCTTTTTATGGGTAAGCCAGCCAGAAACAGGCCTCCATTTTCCTTTTGGTTGAGGTTTTTTGTGACCATGATAAAAAAGTTAGATAACTCAGCAGTGATATCAATTGCGTTATAGGCCTCTTCACTTACCCAGTCTGAGAAAAAGTGACGTCGGGTTCTATAGTCTACTTTACCGTTAATGTATCGGGTCTGGATAAGATTATCTTTGAAGTCATCTAGCTGCTCTGATTTTCGCAAGGCTTCCACGTAATCAAGGTAGGTAAAGCAATCGAGCTCACCTAGCTTGATCACTAACTGTTCATCGGTATTTTGATCACCAATCATCCGATTAGCAGCGTAGGGAACATCGATAAATACAGAAGAAAACTGGCGAATTTTGTCTGAAGTAGAAAGTTGTTCGGTATCAATGATGGCTTCTAAGCGTGTCTGTGCTTGGGTATAGAACGAAGCATAATCAGAAAACAACCTTGTTTTACTGTTGTTTGCATCTCTCGCAGATGACTCTGTGTTCCAAGCAGATGCTGGATTATGAGAGAGCGTGCTAACGCAAAGTACCAATAGGGTTGTTAACTGCTTCATAACAATGACCTACTTCCTTCGAATTCTAGGTGTTTAGGGGATAAATAAGCGCTTGCTTCAGTCTCGCTATTTATCCATAAAGATCTGGCATTCTAATGTTAAAGTTGTCATTAGTCTGTTTTGAATTTGAGAAAGTACCGAATTATTTTAAGAGAAGTCGAACGCTTGCTACTACAAAGTCACAAGGTGCTCTTCTATCTCATATTTTTTTGTATAGGCTAAATTTATAGAGTTACTGAGTGTTTTGATAACTTAATGCCAAGGAGCTGGTATGGATGAGGCCTACGACAGAGACTTGATTGGCTATGGCGCCAATCCGCCTCATCCTAAGTGGCCGGATGGTGCACGTGTTGCACTGTCATTTGTGCTCAATTATGAAGAAGGAGGCGAACGTTGCCTCTTGCATGGCGATGATGAATCCGAATCCTTCTTATCTGAAATTCCCGCTGCTATGCCCATTCCAAGTGCTCGGCATATGAGTATGGAGTCTATCTACGCATATGGCAGTCGCGCTGGCGTATGGCGTGTTTTGCGTTTGTTTGAGCAATATTCCTTTCCCTTGACAGTTTTTGCGGTTGCCATGGCGATAGAACGTCACCCTGATGTGGCCAGAGCAATGGTAAAAGCAGGGCATGAACTATGTAGTCATGGCTATCGCTGGATTGACTACCAGCATATGGAAGAAGCGCTCGAACGAGAGCATATGGCCAAAGCGATACGTATTATCGAACAAGTGACGGGCACTCGTCCGCTGGGTTGGTATACTGGCAGGGCCAGCCCCAATACTCGCCGCTTGGTTGCAGAAGAAGGCGGTTTTTTATACCACTCTGATGCGTATGATGATGATTTGCCGTATTGGCAAACACAAGCAGGGCGGTCTCAATTAGTTATTCCTTACACCTTGGATGTCAACGACATGCGTTTTGCCACCACACAAGGTTTTAATAGTGGTGAGCAGTTCTTCCAGTATTTAAAAGACAGTTTCGATGTTTTATATGATGAAGGAGCGTTGGCGCCCAAAATGATGTCTGTCGGTTTGCACTGTCGTTTGATTGGCCGTCCTGGGCGAATTGCAGCGCTAAAACGCTTTTTAGATTATGTCCAAGCAAAGGAAAAAGTATGGGTATGTCGGCGGATTGATATTGCTCGGCATTGGCATCAGCACCATCCATATTGCGTGGGAGAGAACTAAGATGACCCACTTTAGTTCATGTACGCCTTCAAGCATGTCCTTGAATGAATTTGTTGATCAGTTTGGTGAGGTGTATGAGCACAGCCCTTGGATTGCGGAATCTTCTTACCGACAAGGGCTAAGCGAAAAAGACGATGACATTGAGTTCTTACACCAACGCATGGCCCAAGTACTAATTCAAGCTGATAGAAATAAGCAGCTTGGTGTTATTTGTGCCCATCCAGATTTAGCAGGACGGGCTGCAATAGAGAAGCAGTTGAGTCATTCTTCTCACAAAGAGCAAGCAGGGGCTGGACTTAGCCAATGTACTTTGGAGGAGTTTAAGTTATTTACTGAGTTAAATGATAGATACAAAAGCCGCTTTAATTTTCCCTTCATTATGGCTGTGAGGGGGGCGAATAAAGCACAAATTATCGATGGCTTTAAAACCAGAATTGATAATGAACCTGAGTTTGAATTTGCTCTAGCTCTTGAAGAAGTGAATAAGATTGCGCTATTTCGTTTACGAGATATGTAAATGAGCCACTTTCTGAACTCTGGTAAACAAGCACTGATGTGCTAGTAGATTGGTGAGGGTACCGCCATGTCATTAGACGTTGAACATTATATTAACCTTGCTGATGAGAAGCTGGGCGCTCAGGTGATTTATGCCACGGATGATTTCTTTGCCGATAAAAGTCGTTTGATACGGCGGGATGACCCTAAATGGAGAGAAGGCGTTTATGATGAAAATGGAAAATGGATGGATGGCTGGGAAAGTCGCCGTAAACGTGAAGAAGGCCATGATTTTTGTATTGTGCGCCTTGGCTTAATTGGAGTGGTTGCAGGCGTAGATATCGATACCTCTTTTTTTACCGGAAACTTTCCGCCTGCAGCATCAATTGATGCCTGCTATTGGCCTGATGGCGATCCGTGTGCGCTAACTCAATGGCAAGAAATCCTACCTAAAATGACGTTATATGGTAATAGTCATCACATAGAGAAAATCGATACCGACGAAGTATATACTCACTTACGTCTCAATATTTATCCTGATGGTGGTGTAGCTCGTTTACGAGTTTATGGCCGCCCCAGTGTCGATTGGCAAGGTTTGGATCACAGACAAAGGGTTGATCTTGCAGCGGTTGAAAATGGTGGCCGCGCATTGGCATGCAGCGACCAACATTACGGCAATAAATCCAATATTTTGGGAGTTGGGCGAGGCGAAAATATGGGAGATGGTTGGGAAACGGCTCGCAGAAGAACGCCGGGTAATGATTGGGTACTTGTCGAGTTGGGACACGCCGGAAATATCGAGTGTGTAGTGGTGGATACAGGGCACTTTAAGGGGAACTTTCCCGATTACTGCTCGATTCAAGCTGCTTATGTTGAAGATGAGACAGGCGAGGCATTGATAAGTCAAAGCGCGCTTTGGTCTGAGTTATTACCTCCTCAAAAACTCAACGCCGATGATATTCATGAATTTACCGCAGAAGTCGTGGGTTTGGGGCCTGTGACTCACGTACGATTAAATATTTTTCCGGATGGAGGCATCAGCCGCTTACGTTTATTTGGTACTAAGGCGTAAAGGTGGTAAGGCGATGGTGATTAAATCAAGACGGTTAATTGTTGAGACGCTCACACCCCATGAGTTTGCTGCCTTTGGTGAAGTGATTGAGATCGATAACCGCCAGTACACCAGTATCAATAATGGCCGTGCGCACCGCTTCCATAAGCTTGCGACAGCAGATGTGCAGGATGAAGGTGGGGAGGCCATTATCAGTATCTTCAGAGCACATATCCCAAGCTTTCCACTAATAATTGATTCACTCGAGCGTCATCCACTTGGATCGCAGGCTTTTATCCCACTGCTAGGAAACCCGTTTTTAATCGTTGTTGCACCAAAAGGTGATAGCCCAAAGTCTTCTAAAATTAGGGCATTTGTTACCAACGGTCGTCAAGGGGTGAACTATTTCAAAGGCGTTTGGCACTTCCCTTTACTCGCATTGGTGGAACGGGATCAATTACTGGTTATTGATCGAGATGGGGTTGGGGAGAATTGTGAGACTAAAGCATGTGATGGCGGTGTGGTTGAGTTGCACAAAGAATCGATCCCTTCTTCCACTTTATTAGGATTAAGCTGGCGTTAAACAGGAGCTCACTATGGATCCTCACATCACAGAGTGGCTGAATTTAGCAATTCGCTGGGCTCATATGGTGGTCGGTATTGCTTGGATTGGAGCCTCTTTCTATTTTGTTTGGTTGGAAAATAATCTTAATCGCGTTAATCCCAAACAAGGATTAGCGGGCGATTTATGGGCTATTCATGGTGGCGGTATCTACCATCTTGAAAAATATCAGCTTGCCCCGAACAACATGCCAGAGCGCTTGCACTGGTTTAAATGGGAGGCCTATTTTACGTGGATAACGGGCATGCTGCTTTTATGTGTTATCTACTATTTGAATGCTGAGCTCTACCTCATGGCTGCTGATTCTATGCTCTCTGCCCCTGTTTCTGTGGCACTCGGTATCCTATCACTTTTTGTGGGATGGTTCGTCTATGACGCGCTTAGTGACTCGGCGCTGAGAAACTACCCTGTAGTATTGGCATTGGTGCTGTTTACCTTCATTATGACCGCTAGTTATGGAATGGTTCAAGTTTTTAGTGGCCGCGGGGCCTATATTCATATTGGCGCCATGATAGGCACCATTATGGTTGGTAACGTCTTTCGGGTTATCATGCCTGCTCAGCGTGATTTGGTGCAAGCAATACAAGAGCAGCGACCACCTGATCCCGCATTGCCTGCAAAAGCGTTACTTCGTTCTAGGCACAACAACTACATGACACTTCCTGTCCTATTTATTATGATCAGTAATCACTTTCCTAGTACTTATGGCTCAAGTTTTAACTGGGCTATTTTGGCCGGTTTATCTGTTGTGGGTATTATGCTGCGTCATTATTTTAATACTCGTCATCTCAGTCAGAAGTTTGTTTGGCTCATCCCTGCAGCTGCACTGGGAATGATTATACTTGCCTTTGTCTCTTCACCCTATAAAAGTACAGGTAACGCCCAGCAGAAAACTCATGATGTCGCTATGGCGAGCGTGGATGATGTGAAAAGGGGACTTATTAGCTTTGAGGAGGTCAATGATGTCATTCGGCTGCGTTGCACGGTTTGTCATTCTACCGAGCCTTCCAACCTCTTATTTTCTACCGCACCTGCGGGTGTGATGTTTGATACCCCACAAGACATTGTACGTCACCTCCCCTCTATCATCATTCAGTCGGTTCAGAGTGAGGTGATGCCACCGGGTAATACTACGCAAATGACCGATGAAGAACGTGCTCTGATCGGAGCCTGGGCGGCGCAAGAGAGGCCTGAGAAGGAGTAAGTTAGATTGAGACGTCGTCGTGGGATGCGATATTTTGTATTTCGCATCAATCAGTTGAATCAAGCAGACTCGCTAAGCATGGTCTCATCTTCGTCTATACTGAAAGACAAAGTCATAAGTCTTGAAAATAAAACCTGTATCATTTCTGAGAGGTTACTATGCGCCAAGCCGTTGTTGTCAGTTTGATGAGTATTGGGTTGCTGTTTGCCAATGTGGTTTCAGCCCTGCCAGCCCCAGAAGGAGAGCCAATACTCTGGGTATCTGGCAAGATCACTGAGTCCAATAGCGCGGATGGAGTTGAATTTGATAGTAAAATGATCAAACAGCTAGAGCAGGGGACCATCACTACTCACAACCATGTTGTTGCAAAAGCGCTCGAATACAAAGGGCCTAAATTGAGTGCTTTGCTTGATTATGTCGGGGCCAAAGGGTCATCACTTAAAGTGGTGGCTTGGGATGACTATGTGGCTACTATCCCAATAGCAGATATCCGAAAGTATGGCGTCCTTCTTGCCACTCATGAAGATGGGATTAAGATGACCATTGATGGAAAAGGGCCTTTTTTCATCGTTTTTCCGTTTGTAGAACATCCTGAGTTAGATAAGGATCTGTACTACGCATTGTCAGTTTGGCAGGTGCGCGACTTGATCATCGAGTAGCTTACATGAGCGAGAATTTCTGGGAAAGAGGTAGGCATTTCGTTGCTATTATTGCTGCACTATGTCTTATGTTGGTACTCGTCATTGTTTACGTTTTTTTCTCAGTATCAAAAATAAAAGAGGTGACGCCAGAGCCCTATGTCACCATCATTAACAACAATATTACCGCAAAAACTAAGTTGCTAACTGTAAAGGCAGCCATCCTTACTTATACCACTCATCGGGACAAAAAACATCTGGCACAGCTCAAGTTCAAATCCAAAGTGTTTCGAGCAAGTATCTATCATGATTTACTCGCAGAAAGAACCCTTGATTTGCATTCTGATTATGGAGACGTCAATGAACTCAAGCAGATCAATGACCAAATTGCTAAAGCTTTCGATGGCATAGACAGGCTCACTTTAGGTGATATACAAAGCGCTCAGACAGTCAACGGTTTGTTTGATAAATCCTACAAGCGGTTGAATGCCTATCTGGCGGGATTTGTGAACAGTGTTCAGCAGAGGCAGGCGGAGTTCCTTGATTTTAAGGAGTCATTTTATAACAAGCAGTATGTTTATTTGGGTATTATCCTTTTGTGTTCAATGTTAATGATTGGTGTGATTTCCTGGATGTACTTGAACCAAATACGTTTGGGTAAGGATTTGGAAAGTAAAACGAAAATCATGGAGGAAGCCAAAAAAAATGCGGAGCAAAGTGCAAGTGCCAAAGCACGTTTCTTGGCCAATATGTCACATGAAATGCGTACTCCTCTCAATGCGATTATTGGCCTGAGTCAAAAGGAGTATTATCAGTCATTAGATGAACAGACACGCCATTTTATCTCTATGATCAATAGCTCGGGTGAACATCTTCTAAAGCTTATCAACAATGTTCTGGGCTTGAGCAAAATAGAAAAAGGTCGTTCGGCAATCTCTTATGATGATTTCTATATCAGTGAGCTTATCGATGTATCAAAAACCGTGTTTGTGAATTTTGATAAGCAGCATGAAGTAGAGGTCTTTTATAGCACAGGGTTGACAAGCAATTATAAAATTCGCTCAGATAAAACCAAGCTTGTTCAAATCATCAATAATTTAGGCTACAACGCCCTTAAGTTCACTGAGAAGGGATTTGTTGATTTATCTATCTCTATTGTGAAGCAAGAGGACCAAACTCAACTCAACATTTGTGTGAAAGATAGTGGTATAGGGATGACCCAGGAGCAGCTTGACAAAGTGTTTCAAGAATTTACTCAAGCTGATGAATCGATCACAAGAAAGTATGGAGGAACGGGGCTTGGGTTATCCATCTGTCAATCTTTAGTCTCTATGTTTGGCGGTAGAATACAAGTAAGCAGTGAACTCGGACAAGGCAGCGAATTTGTCGTCAACATACCTACACAGATAGTGGAAGAAAAGCCTTTGTTGAGCCCGCTATGGGAAAAGAAATCGGTACAAGTTATTTCCAGTCACCAAGATGTACGCTCATTGATAATTCGAGAACTAGACGCCTTGGGTCTTTATGATCCGCAAGGCTCGACATTATTGTATTACCTTAGCAATGGAGAGCAATTGGGTGATCAACTTAATCAATTCGCTGAAACCAAGCCTGATTCTATATTGGTCTATGGTCATCTGAACACACCTATGCCTTTGTTAGATAACACGAGACTGCTAAGTAAGCCTTATGATTTATTAAATTTGATAGATCATTTACAAGAGGAAGTGACATTATCAGTGCCCACTTCTAAGGCTAAAGCACAGCCTGAGCAAAGAAAGATCTCAGCCATGCTAGTGGAAGATATTCGTATGAATCAAATAGTGGCAGAAAAAATGTTGTCGACATTGAGCGCAGAAACAACAACGGTCAACAATGGGCAAGAATGTCTCGATGTATTGCGTCAGCAAAGCTTCGACATCATCTTTATGGATATTCAGATGCCTGTTATGGACGGCCTAGAAGCTTTAAAGCGAATCAAGTCTGAAGGCCTTGCGCCAAATACACCAGTTATTGCCCTAACTGCTAACACGTTTGATAGTGATGTGGAGCAATACTTGGAACAAGGGTTCAGTAATGTTCTTAGTAAGCCTTTTAAACTGGAGTGGTTAAAGGGCATACTCGATAAGCATGCCCATAATCGGAGGTAAGCTTCTTTCGACCATTCGCTTAGCGCGTTTTTATACCCACTAACATACCGACACGCTGATTTTCGATGCCAAGTATTCGTTTCTTGAATGGGTTTAAGTTACCAAAATCATAACAGTGTGCTGAAAATACGCTATTGAAACCTGCTTTTATTAATTGCTCTCGCCAGTGTAGTTCAGAGTTGAAGCAGACACCCACTCCTGCTGTGTTAGCACCGAGCGCAGAAGTAACAGGCTTGAGTAATTTAGATGAGGTTAACTGGTATATTAGCTTGCCCGGCGAATTGGTATGCTCTTTCCCTTCATAGAAGTTTTCAAAGATGATCACTATGCCCTCAGATCCTAGCATATTGTAGGCTGATTTCAGCCCTTCTAGTTGCAGAGCGTGGGTTTCTGCATAAGAATGGGCAATAAAGTGGTGCAGTACCCAGTTAAACTGGATCATATCGTAATCTTGTAATCCCTTGAACTCCTGATAGACGCTATTGACTAAGACTTTATGGTCATTGGGTTTGTTTTTGGTGTTCATATGTGAGTCAGGTTCAACAATGTCGACAGAACAACCCGGATATTGGGCAATGAGTTTGTCAGCATATAAGCCGTTTCCCCCGCCTACATCGAGAAAGTGAGCTTGGTGTGGATAGTGCACGTTTTGGTCAATCACACTACATACGAGTCGAAATAACGACTTGTCTATATACTCAACATCAAAATTTGCAACTTGTTGAGGATTCAGTAATCTAATATTTTCAGACATAATAAAATACCCCCAGTATCAAGTATTTAGCAAATTTTATGCCGTCAATTACTAAAAGTTAAGTTATTGTTTTATAGATGCTTATCAGAATTGAATACATTGAAACTGACTGAATTCTTATTATGCGTCTTATTTTGGAGTTTTCGTCTAACTTTATTAATCGCCTATCGAGCCTGGTTGAAAGGCTTTTTCTCCCATAATGTAGGTTTGATGTATGTTGCGTTCATCGCCAAGCATCATAAGTACAAATAATCGCTCTTCTAGCGTTTTGGCTTGCTTCATTCTCATCGCAAACAACGACGTCGACTGTAAATCGAGCACAACAAAGTCCGCTTCTTTACCTACTTGGAGGTTGCCTATTTTATCTTCTAGATGCAGCGCTTTTGCTCCTCCTAGCGTTGCCAGATAGAGTGACTTTAGTGGATGCAGTTTCTCTTGCTGAAGCTGCATGATTTTGTATGCTTCATTCATGGTTTGTAATAGAGAGAAGCTGGTGCCTGCGCCTACGTCGGTCCCCATACCGACTCGGATTTGATGACTTTCTAACTTGGAAAGGTTGAATAAGCCTGAACCGAGAAAAAGGTTTGAAGTTGGGCAAAACGCAACCGATGAATGAGTTTGTGCCAGGCGCTGGCATTCATGATCCGATAGGTGAACACCATGAGCAAAGACAGAACGCTTATGCAAAAGCCCATAATGATCATACACATCAAGATAGCCAGAGCGTTCAGGGAAAAGCGCTTTAACCCAATCAATCTCTTTAAGGTTTTCAGACAGGTGCGTATGCATATAAACGTCAGGGAATTCTTTTAACAGTTTACCCGCCATTTTAAGTTGCTGTGGACTGCTGGTGGGGGCAAAACGAGGTGTAACTGCATAGAGAAGTCTGTCTTTGTTGTGCCATTTTTCAATTAATGCTTTTGAGTCTTGATAAGCCGACTCCGGAGTATCGGTTAGCTCTGGGGGAGCATTTTGGTCCATGAGCACTTTTCCCGCGATCATTCGTAGGCGGCGCTTATGTGCCTCTTCGAAAAAAATATCAACAGATTGTTTGTGTACGGTACCAAAAACTAAGGCTGTCGTGGTTCCGTTACTCATCATCTGTTGGAAAAATAAGTTGGCCATATCTCTAGCGTATTGAGGATCGCTAAAACGCATTTCTTCTGGAAAGGTGTAGTTTTCTAACCAATCGAGTAACTGTTCACCATAGGAAGCGATAATCCCAATTTGAGGATAATGAATATGAGTGTCGATAAATCCTGAGGTAATAAGTTTATTCTCATACTCTTGGGTGAGAATTTTCTTTGGCAGCGTTTTCATTAGTTTATTTGACTCGCCAATATCGACTATGTATCCATCTTCAATGACGATAAGACCATCTTCAAAAAACTCATAACAATTGTCGAGACCGACGTCTTTGGGATCGGCGATACAATGCAGGATGCTGGCGCGATATGCTTTGCGTTGACTTGCCATATAGACTTCCTTTCTTGGCTGCAGTCGGTAATTAGGCGATTTTATCTTGTGCTGAACTGCCACTTTTCTCATTTTGTTCAGTGACTTGCAGATGTTTAGCACTGCCTTGGTAGTGCGTTATCAGCTCTCCAGCAACAGACACAGCTATTTCGGCAGGGTGTTTACCGCTGATCTCACTTATGCCAATCGGGCAGGTAAGAGAATGGATTTGTTGCTTTGAGTATCCTCGCTGAGCTAAGCGCATATGGAATCGTTTTCGTTTCGATTTTGAACCGATGACGCCAAGGTATAGGCTGTCAGCTCGGTCCAAGATAGCTTTTGTCAGATCGAAATCGAGCTGATGGTTGTGTGTCATGACTAGATAGTAGCTTTGGGAAGCTTGGTCGCGGACTTCAAGAACAGGGTCATCAGAGACAACCTTTGTCACATTACTTGGGACCAAGTCAGGAAAGATGTCACTACGCTGGTCAATCCAAGTGATATGGAATGGGAGTGTTGACACAACATGTATAAGTGCTTGGGAGACATGACCCGCACCAAAAATGACCAAAGAGTTTGAGTGACAGCCGACCGGCTCAAAACTTAAGGTTGCCACGCCCCCACAGCATTGGCCTAATTTGGCACCAAGATTAAACCGCTCTATTTTCGGAGATGTTTGGCCAAAAGAGAGCATGTCGCGCGCGATCTGTGTTGCCAAGTGTTCAAGGTGGCCACCTCCAATGGTTGCGATCAATCTATCTTCGGTAATCAGCATTTTGGTTCCCGCATTTCTTGGTACAGAACCTGTTGTTTCTAGTACAGTTACCATTACACAAGGTTGTTGATTTTGTTCTAGTTTAGCTAATTCCTGAATCCAATTGTCGCTGTACATGGTTTTCTCCTTAGCTGATTACCTATTTAAGGCCTCAGGCACTGGCATTTTTTGCACTGTGAATCGCCATTAACACCCGCTCAGGCGTTGCCGGGGTATTTAATTGTGGCGCTGGCCCTTTAGGTACAGCATAAGTAATGGCATTTCTTAATGCGCTCCATACAGAAATAGCAAGCATAAAAGGAGGCTCGCCGACCGCTTTTGAATGATAGACGGTGTCTTCTGAGTTGGCGTGGTTTTGAAGTAATTGCGTATTAAACTCCAATGGCATATCAGAGATGGCAGGAATTTTGTAACTTGCAGGTCCGTTTGTTGTTAAACGTCCTTGCCCATCCCAGCATAATTCTTCGGTAGTAAGCCAGCCAACGCCTTGAATAAAGCCACCTTCAATTTGTCCTATGTCTATTGCTGGGTTCAGCGATGCTCCAACATCATGCAGAATGTCCACTCGCAGTAGTTTGTATTCGCCAGTCAAGGTATCAATAATTACTTCCGAGCATGCTGCGCCATAAGCATAATAATAGAAAGGACGACCACGCGCTCTGTCATGGTCATAGTGGATTTTTGGCGTGCGATAAAAGCCTGTGCTCGACAGTGAGATCTGGTTGAAATAGGCCAATTGAACTAAGGCATCAAATGTCATCTGCTTTTTACCAGCCATGACGTGACCATGTTTAAATACCACCTCTTTCGTCATTACCTTAAAGTGCTTTGAGGCAAACTTAATCAGTCGCTGCTTTATCGTCTTTGCCGCATTTTGCGCGGCTTTTCCGTTGAGATCAGTACCTGAAGATGCCGCAGTAGGAGAGGTATTTGGAACCTTGTCGGTATTTGTGGCTGTAATTTGAATGCGTTCTATTTCAACCTGAAACTCTTCTGCGACAATCTGCGCTACTTTTGTATTGAGGCCTTGCCCCATCTCAGTACCACCATGGTTAAGATGAATACTGCCGTCAGTGTATATATGGATAAGAGCACCAGCTTGATTTAAAAATTTAGCCGTAAAGGAAATACCAAACTTTACTGGTGTAATGGCGAGTCCTTTTTTAAGAATCGGGCTTTGTTTGTTGTATTGATTAATAGACTTGCGGCGAGCTTGATATTTACAATCTCTAACTAGCTTATTGGTGATACTTGTTAGGCAATTATCTTCAATTTTTTGATGATAATGGGTGATATTTCGGCCTTGGCCACCGTAATAGTTAGCTTTGCGGATGTCTAGGGGATCTTTTTTCAGGTAATGGGCAATTTCATCCATGATGTGTTCTATTGTCATCATTCCCTGGGGCCCACCAAAGCCTCGAAAGGCGGTATTGGAGGCCTTGTTCGTCATACATCTGTGCCCTGTAACACTTGCAGCACCGAGATAATAAGCATTATCTGAGTGAAACATCGCGCGGTCGACAATTGAACTGGATAAATCTGGCGAGTACCCACAGTCACCTGAAACAACAATGTCGACACCTTCTATTATGCCCTCATCATTGAATCCCACCTTATACTGATTATAGAAAGGGTGCCTTTTTCCAGTGATTATCATATCTTCCATGCGAGGAAGACGCAGTTTGGTTGGTCGTTGAGTGAGATTGGCAATTACAGCGGCAATGCACGCAGGTATCGCCGCTTGTGTTTCTTTTCCACCAAAGCCGCCACCCATCCTGCGTATTTCAATCACCACCTTGTTGATTGGTAAATTGAGAACCTGAGCGACTTTATGCTGCACTTCTGTTGGATTTTGGGTTGATGAGAAGACTTGCATCCCGCCATCTTCAGTAGGTATCGCGCTGCTTACTTGTGTTTCAAGATAAAAATGTTCTTGACCACCAATTTCAAGCTCACCTTCGATGATGTGTTTGGCACGCTTAAAGGCGCGTTGTAGATTTCCCCTTGTCTGCTGATGGCTTTCGCTGACAAACTGCTTTTGTTTTAGTGCTTGTTTAACGTCGAGCTGAGGTGGAAGAGGTTGATACTCAATAATAACGGCTTGTGCTGCTTCTCTCGCCGTATCGATTGAATTTGCGGCGACTGCAAAAATGGGTTGACCATAATATTGGACTTCACCGTTCGCAAGTAAAGGGTCTCCGGGTAAAATCGCGCCTATGTCTATGTCTCCTGGAATATCTTGCTGTGTAATCACGCATGCGACGCCTGCGAAATTATAGCAAGAAGAAGTATCTAGTTTTGTGATTTTTGCGTGGGCTTGTGTGCTTGTCCCTATATACACATGCAGCTGATTGGGATACTCAAGTCGGTCATCAACATAAGTGGCCTCGCCCGTTACCTGTTTGGCAGCACTGTCGTGCTCGACACTTTTACCCACGCCAGTTTTGAGCGTTTTTTTGTGTAATTTAGACATAGGTGGTCACTCGTGTTTCAATTTGACTGCTGAGATAGTTATATTCGATAAATAGTCGTTGAAGCATGTTTGCCGCAGTGGTTGAACGATATTCCTTACTGGCTCGAAAATCGCTCACTGGCTTGAAATCTTTGCTTAATGAAGCCATCGCGGAGTCAATCGTCTCTTGACTCCATATATTACCAATGAGGGCTCTTTCGCATTGAGTGGCCCGTTTGGGAATTTCAGCCATTCCACCAAAAGCAACTCGAGCGCTGACGACTTTGCTATCGTTTACTTCGATATTGAAAGCGCCACAGACTGCAGAGATGTCATCATCCAGACGTTTAGAAAGTTTGTAGGCGTGAAAAAAATCCGGCTTTCTAAGTTTGGGTATTTGGATCTGCTCAATGAACTCGCTTTTTTGTTGTGCTGTTATTTTATAACGAACAAAGAAGTCTTCGAGAGGTAAAGTACGAGTTTTATTGCCACAACGCAGCTTTAGCTTGGCATTTAGCGCGATGAAGAGCGGGGCAATATCACCAATAGGTGATGCATTAGCAATGTTACCACCCAATGTACCCAAGTTACGTATTTGCGGAGAGGCGAATCGATGTAACAGTTCCCTAAAGTCAGGAAACAGCCTCACAAGTGCTTGCGCTGCATCAGTGATATTGGTGTTGGCACCAATGTGAAGCATGCCTTCTTTTTCAAAGCATACTTTCATATCTTCGACTAGGTGTAAGCAAATAAGAGTTTCAATTTTTTTATGTTGTTGAGTAACCTCGAGAGCGAGGTCGGTGCCTCCTGCAACCAACTTGGCAGAGGGGTTTACACTGTAAATTTTGGCAAGTTCTTTCATGGTGCGTGGCAGGTAGGCTTTGAGTTCACCATATGTTAGTGATGCGGATTCTTGGTTTAGTCTCTTGAGTTGCGAAATGGTATTCTTCTCGCTGGCAAAAAAATGATCGACTAAGGGATGGTTAGACTCAAGAGAAAGCGCTGCATCGAGTATGCTTCTGTAGCCTGTACAGCGACACAAGTTTCCGGCCAGAGATTCTATGATTTCTTGTTTGTTAGCGCTGGGTCTGTTTTTGACAAGTGCAAACATCGACATGATAAAACCAGGGGTGCAATATCCACACTGAGATCCGTGATACTCAACCATGGCTTGCTGAACAGGATGTAACTGATCGCCTTGACGTAAATCTTCAACGGTAATGAGTTGCTTTCCATGTAATGAGGATACGAATGTAATACAAGTGTTAATTGAACGATATTGGAGTTGACCGTGTTTGACTTCAGCCAAAACTGCGGTGCAAGCACCACAGTCTCCAGATGCACAGCCCTCTTTGGTACCTGTCTTGTAAATATGTGATCTTAAGTATTGAAGCACCGTCATATTGGGTGAAATATGATGTTCTTGTTTGACTTCTTGATTGAGCATGAAAGTAATCAAGAGACCTCCAATTTAGCACTGTTACGAGCTTTTCCTTGGCGGATGAGATAATACCAAGCAATCTATTGTCAATTTTAAGTATATGAATGATGGTCGATATTTTCTAACATCGAATAAAAGTAATTAACTTGTTTTGCTGATAGTGATGTAGACAGCTTAATGAAAGGTAGAGTTGAGGGCGTTTAATCTCAGTATTAATCAGGTGTGTTATTTATAGGATAAAATACCAGTCAACTAAGGTCGACTGGTATTATGCCTCGACTAGATGTTATGAGTTAATAACTCGCGTTCAGAGTAACTCCATTGTATGTGCTGTAGGCATTAAGCATTATGTGGTAGCGACCATTTTGTGTATTTGAAATGGTGCAAACCTCATTATTACCTGAGCGATAAGGGCGACAGTCCCAAGTGCCAGTTGTTGGTTGTGCGCCAAAGCGTACATATAGATCTGCATCACCAGAGCCACCAGTCGTTGTTACACTGAGCGAACGGCCTGCAGGCACATCAATATAGTACTGTTTCTGTGCCCCACGGCTCGCGCTGATATTGCTGACAGGGGTTCCATTGGTCAGTTCACCATCAGGAGTTGGCGTTGGATTATCACAATCTGGTTCACAGGCGCTGCCACTGAGGCTGTACGCGAGCTTGTTAACTGTACCACGAGTGTCAGATATTTTACCTGATGTTGCACGTGTGCTGATAAGGTTAGATACTTGTGAAGGTGATAATGCATTGTTTTCATGCAGATAAAGAGCGGTTACACCTGCCATATGGGGCGCTGCCATAGAAGTACCACTTATTGTCCTGTAGCCACCACCTATCCATGCTGATTTAATGCTTGAGCCCGGAGCAAAAACATCTACACAGCTTCCCCAATTCGAGAAGCTTGAGCGGCTATCACTGCTTGTGCTTGAGCCGACAGTTACCGCACTCTGCTCACGAGCTGGTGAAGAGTTACAAGCATCAGCGTTTGAGTTTCCTGCTGCCAATACAAAAGTGATTCCAGATTGAACAGCACTCGCTACTGCACTATCTAGTGAGCTAGATACGCCGCCGCCTAAGCTCATGTTGGCCACCGAAGGGCCAGAAGCATTGGCTGCAACCCAGTTTACACCTCCTATTACCCCTGAGTTAGAACCAGAACCGCGACAGCTGAGTACTCTGACACCAACAATATTGGCATTCTTTGCTACACCATATTGGCTACCAGCAATAGTGCCCGCTACATGAGTTCCGTGTCCGTGACAGTCGGAACTATCATTATCGTTGTCAACAAAATCGTAGCCTGAAGTTGAACGGCCACCAAACTCGCTATGATTGTTTTCTACACCAGTGTCGATAACGTAAGCCGTGACACCCGTACCGTCATAGTTGTATGTATAACTGCCGCTAAGCGGTAAGTTACGTTGGTCAATACGATCCAAGCCCCAAATAGCATTGGTTTGGGTGCCTTCGTCGGACAATACAGGATCGATAGTTACGATTCTGTCCTGCTCAATATAAGCCACTTGTGGATCTTCACGAAGTGCTTTGAGTTGCTCCTTCGTCAGAGTGGCAGAAAAACCACTCAAAACATGATCGTATATTCTCTCTGTTTTAAGCGAGTGTTGACTAGCCAATCCAGTTACAGTTTGCTGAGTAAACTCTACAAAAGCTTGCGAGCCCTCAAGCAACATTTCTGGTTTTTTGAGCACGACGATATATTTATTTTTTATGCCCTTCTCATCTTCGACTGTGAGTAAAGGTGCAAGATTTTGACCTTCAGCTAAGACCGATTTCACCTCGCCTTGTTGTGCAAGCGCCAAGCCAGACATAACTGAAAGAGCAGAGGCGATACAACAACTTATAATATTTTTATGCATGTTATTTTCCTTTGGATAATAAAAAATATTGTTGAACATGACCTACCACAAACATCAAGCGTTTAACATTTTTCGGCTCTTAAAGAACCTATCTACAAGTTACGCACAAATTACACACATGGAAAAATTGGGACTTTTAATTGTGCTGTTTTATCAATAAGTTTGCGTGTGATTTATGGAAATGTGTGAAATCTAAATATGAGGCCACTTTTTTATTGAGACGCACTTCAATAATCAGAGTCTTTACTCTATGAACTGTTGTGGACGTGCTAAGGGAGGGTGAGTCGTGGAAAAGGGAGAAAATATAGGGCCTGCTTTCACAGGCCTTGGCTGTGCCTAGACTTTAAATCGACCGACCAAGTCGTAAAGCTCATTGGCTCTATGGTTAAGCGCTTGGCTACCTGCTTTATTTTCATTGGCTAGATCAGCCGATTGAGAGCTTTGGTCTGAGATAACCACAATGCGTTCAGAGATCTCTTGACCCACTATGCTTTGCTCTTCTGTTGCCGTAGCAATAAGCGAGTTCATATCCATAATAGTGCCAATCGATTCTTGAATTTGGATCAGAGCTTTGGCCGCCGCATTCGCTTCTTCTACCGTGCTCGCGCCACGTTTTTGGCTTGATTCCATCGCCTTAACTGCGTCATCGGAAGCGGATTTGAGCTGTTCGATCATTTTATGAATTTCACCTGTACTGTCTTGTGTGCGGCTGGCCAATTTACGAACTTCGTCAGCAACCACAGCGAAGCCACGACCCTGCTCGCCCGCCCGAGCTGCTTCTATTGCGGCGTTTAGTGCCAGTAGGTTTGTTTGCTCAGCAATATCCTGGATCACTTCCAAAGATGAGGAGATATTCTGAACATCACCTTCTAATCGAGAGATGACGCCATTGGCTTGAGATACTTCTTCTGCAAGCGCTTCAACTGATTTGGCTGCCGAATTGACGATATTTTGCGCATCTTTAGCATTGTCATCAGCTTCTTTAGCTGAGTCAGCTGCTTGGCTGGCGTTATTCGATATTTCTGACGCTGTGGTTGTCATTTGGGTCATTGCTGTAGCAACTTGTTCGGTCTCTGAGCGTTGTCCTGAAGCAATTTCATCCACCTTGCCCGCGCGTCCAGACATATTTGTGGTCTCGGATACTACTTGTTGACCGACTTCACTCACACTTCGAATGATGGTTTGCAGGCTTTCAACAAACGCATTGAAATTTTTGCTTAGCTGCGAAAATTCTGGTGCTTTGAAATCTTCCATCCGCGCTGTAAGGTCAGCATCCCCGCTGGCGAATGAGCTGATTGATGCGTCAAAAAGTTCGAGCGGTTTGAGGATGGTACGATTGACCCCAACGGAAAAGACAGCAACAATGACTGCGATAATGATACAGAACACTATGATTGCGGATAAGGTTTCTTGTAAGGCTTCGGTTGTGGTGTTTTCCATTTCAGCGACGATTTCATCGATGTCATCGGTATAAAAACCCGTGCCCAGCATAAGATCCCATTCGGGTATATAGATAGAGTATGCCAATTTTGGAAGTGCTACTGTTTCGCCGGGTTTAGGAAAGTAGTATGTTGTAAAGTCACCGGTTTTTGAATTCCGTATTAAATCTCGCACTAAATAGTTACCTTTCTTATCCTGTAAATCCCAGTAACTATCACCTACCCCGCCCATGCTACTGCCTTGTATTTGCCTAATACCCTTGGAGTTGTAGCCAAACATATAACCTGTTTTGCCGTATTTGAGTGCTCTGAGCGTTGGGAAGGCTTCTTCGAGACTTGCCCCTTTGTCAATCAAAGGCTGAACAGCGGACTGTGCCATTTGAAGATAGTGCTTAAGCTCTTCCTTCTTCATGTGCATCATATTGCTTCTGGTAACTTCGATTTGTTGAGCATTGAGCTCGTTAGTTTTTACATAAGTAAAGCCAAGCATGCCTAAAGCTATTACAAGCAATGGGACCAGTGCCAATATATAAAGGCGGCTTCGAATTGTAAGGCTCATACAAACATCCTGTTTTCAAAGGTTCATAGGGCGCCAGTGTTAGTGCCAAGTTATAATTTGCCGAACGCAGTTCCATGGTCTCAGCGTTTCACAGACGAGAAAAGGTTCAACTATTTACTCCTTTAAGATTAGACAATATGTAAGAGTAGGTATGCTTTATTGATAAAATAGTTTCTTATGGGTTAGGAAGCCAGAATACTGGAGAGTATATTTTTACAGAAGAAGGGCCTTGTTTATCATTTTTGTCAGTATGTTAACTGGTTAAGGGCTGTAGGTAGTTTATCGAGATTTCTTGTATTTTTCACTGGACTGATGAGTTGAGTTGTACTGAAAAATAGCCATAAGTATTCTGTCAAGTTTATATCTATCGAATGCTGACAGTGGTCGCCAAAGTTTAGGTCTAGGTTTTTCGGCAATACAAAAGTTCTTATTTATGGTAGAGTGTTGGGTCTTTTTGATTTTCAGAGCATGACCTAATGAGCACTAAGCAAGAGCTGCAAAACCTTAACAATCGCCTCGACAAGTATAATCGTAAGCTAGATGCTGCTAAGGCTCGTGGCGATCAAGAAATGATCACCAAGTTTACTGATGAAGTCGATAAACTCGCAAAGAAAGTTCACACTATCAAAAGTAAGCAATCCTATGACTTGAATAAAGAGCGCAAGAAGCTAAAAGCCATGGGCTTTTCTCGTGAAATCACCAAGTCAGAGCAAGCCGATATTGGAAAATTAAAAAAATCAGTTAAAGGTTTAGTGCTGGTACATCCGATGACAAAACTGGGTAAGTCGATGGAGCTCAGTGTCATGACAGGCTTTGCGTCGAGTCCTTTTTAGTCCTTACCCATCTTATATTCTGTCGTTTGACTAATCATTGTCTTTGTTGACCGTATAATTTCTTGTTATCCGTTTGGTTTTATCTTATTGATATAAAAAGATATCTATATTATTTTTTCTCTCCATAGTAGTGATGTTAGGAAGTATCATGAGTGAGCGATGCCTTGAAATTGTTCCAATAATCCCAGCCCATGACGCAGCAATATGCGAGATCATTAAACGGGTTGGTGAAGAATATGGCGCGGTGGGAGAGGGGTTTGGCCCATCGGACGCTGAAGTAGAGAGTATGAGTCAGTATTATCTGCCTGAGCAGAATTCTTTGTATTTGGTCGCTCTACTTAATGGCAGAATCGTCGGAGGATGTGGTATCTCTCCATTTTCCGATGATGGAAGAGTATGTGAACTCAAAAAGCTTTTCTTGCTAAAGGAAGGTCGAGGACTAGGGCTTGGAAAGCAGTTAACTCAACAATGTCTTGATTTTGCTGAGCAGCAAGGGTTTGAGAAATGCTACTTAGATACTCTGTCGAGTATGTCGCAGGCAATTAAGTTATATGAGAATCTTGGTTTCAAGCACCTTTCCTCTCCACTAGTGGGTACCATACATGGTGGCTGTGATGTATGGATGCTTAAGCACTTCTAACATCTTTATTTAGTCCAGAAAAACCTAAAGTTAGGCCCAGCAAAGCAGGCCTAATTTAATTTCTAGATTTACTATAAATCCATCAAACTTTCGATCGACTCTTCTACCGATAGGTGATAGTACGAACGTATCGTTTTTCCATCAACAGCATCAATCAATATGTTGCTAATTCCAGAGGTGCCGTGTTCTTCTATCATCTCTAGGCTTTTTTCAACATTGTGATACGTGAGTTTGTGATTATTAGTGAGCACAATAGTGCATGTATGTAAGTTCATAGCCAACTTCCTTTTTTATATATTTTATTCTTCTTCATTGTAACTCTAGATGAGTTTCAACTGATAGCAAATTCGATTCGTTTCCGAAAATGGCTAGTATTTCGGCTCCGCAAAGATAGACTTTACTCAAGAATTCAAAAGATAAAAATGCCATGGAAAGAATTCCGACAATCCCGTTACATGAGTGTCAAAAAGCTCGTCAAGCCAGAGATGCACGTTTTGATGGACGCTTTTATATTGCGGTGAAAACAACAGGTATCTTCTGCCGCCCGATTTGTCCGGCAAATTTGCCCAAAGAAGAGAATGTGACCTATTTCTTTGATAAGGCTCAGGCTTTAAAAGCCGGATATAGACCATGCTTGCGGTGTCGACCTGATAGCGCACCCAACTCATGGGCTTGGAAAGGTGTCGAAACGACATTTTTACGTGCAGTTAAACTCATAGAAAAAGGAGAACTTCAGTCATATAGTCTCAATGATCTATCTCAACGATTGGGTATAAGTGACAGATACCTACGTCATCTATTCCAACGCTACCTCGGCATGCCTCCCAAGCAGTATGCTTTGTACCATCAACTGATGTTTGCCAAGCAATTACTACACTCTAGCTCGATGTCAGTTACCGACATTGCTTTTGCAAGTGGTTTTACCAGCGTTCGCCGCTTTAATGATGCATTTAAGCAGGTTATGAGGTTGACCCCCACGCAAGTGCGTAAGCAGGGGGAGGTAACCCAGAATAATAAAAATTACATTGATCTTGCATTCAAAGGACCGTTGGACTGGGAATATATGTTGCAGTTTTACCGTTTAAGAGCGATTGAGGGGCTGGAATATGTCAGTGATAAGAGCTATCAAAGAAACTTTGTGATTAATGGAGCATCAGGCACGTTTATGATTTACCCTATTCGACCTGGAGTATTACGAGTAGAGTTTGAACTCTCTGATCACTTTCAGCTAAGAGCTTTGGTTAATAAACTGCGTAGGATGTTCGATCTGGATAGTGATATCTTAACAATTGAAAATGTTTTGCAAAGACTGAATCCCAAGTTAATCAAACGAAGCGGTATACGCATTCCTGGGGTTTGGGATACTTGGGAAGCGGGTGTGCGAGCCATATTAGGTCAGCAAGTGTCGGTAAAAGCTGCCATCACACAGCTTAATTTATTGATACATGAATTGCGAAGCGAAAAAGTAACTCAATTTCCGACACCACAAGAGGTTAGTCAAGCCGATCTCTCTTTTTTACGTATGCCAGAAAGCCGAAAGCAAACGTTACTCAGTTTTGCTGAATATGTGCAAGAATACCCTGAAGGGCAGTGTGACAAATGGTTAGATATTAAAGGTATCGGCCCATGGACTGTCAATTATGCAAAATTGAGAGGTACATCTGAAGCTAACTGTTTTCTGCAAGGAGATTTAGTTGTGAAAAAAGTCCTGAAGCAGTTTCCTGAACTGAATTCTGAAAGTGTTTCTCCATGGGGGAGCTATGCCACTTTTCATTGTTGGAGCCATGTATGAATATCTGTTATACCACCTTTAATTCGCCATTAGGTAAGATGACTATTCAAGCGAATGACGATGGCTTAATGGGAGCTTGGTTTGAGACTCAGACCACACAACCGCAAGACTTAGGTAAAAAAGCTCCAAAGCATCCTATACTTATTTTAACAATCAACCAGTTACAGGAATATTTTTCACATCGTAGAGAAATGTTTCAATTGCCACTGGCTGCTAAAGGTACTGAGTTCCAGCAACAAGTATGGCAAGCATTAAAGACAATTCCTTACGGAGAAACATGGAGTTATCAGCAGCTAGCAGAAGCCATAGGGAATCCGAAAGCAGTGAGAGCGGTTGGATTGGCAAATGGAAAAAACCCTATTTCAGTGATAGTACCTTGCCATCGAGTTATTGGTAAAAAAGGTAAGCTTACAGGATATGCGGGTGGGTTAGACAGAAAAGCAGCATTACTAAAACTAGAGCATTGGGAACCTGATTAATGCGGTTAAAATATAGGGGTATTTTTGTAATATTCACTTTGATGTTACAGGGATGCTTTGAAGATAATTTAAATAGAATGATAAATAAGCCAACTTATGACTTTGAAGGGGTCTATGAAAACTTATATACCCAAGATTTACTTTTGTTCAAAGATGCAAAAGTTACCATCAGCAAAGTTGGCGCTCCAGATGTCATCAAGTCATTCAAAGTTGAGGATAATTATTTAATTATCACAATGAGAAACAGCTCTTTAGAGAAAAGAGAAGATATAGTGATGCGCATCCACGGTGACAATGAAGCTCTAACTTGCAGTATTTGCGCAAAATATCAGTTATCGAGTGTTTGGCAACGCAGGCTTGAGTAACAAACCTGTATCTCCCAGAGTAGCCGACGTCTGCCCTAGGAGCTTTATATCGAGAGGTCAGAACAAAGAAGCATTAAGTATGAGGTGAAGCCCTATACTCGCGGCGTATCCCATAGCAATGACAGGCGCCCATTTTAGGTGGCCGAAAAAGGTATATTTACCATGCGCGGCGCCCATGAGAGCTACGCCAGCCGCTGATCCGATTGACAGTAAACTTCCTCCAACACCTGCGGTCAACGTGACCAACAACCAATTTCCCATTGACATGGAAGGCTCCATGGTAAGGACCGCGAACATAACGGGAATATTATCGATGATTGCTGACAGTATCCCGACCATAATATTGGCTGAAATAGGATTCCATTGAGAATACATGATCTCAGAGACGAGCCCTAAGTAACCTAAAAGACTCAAGCCGCCAACACACATTACTACCCCATAAAAAAATAAAAGCGTATCCCACTCTGCATGAGAGACTCGCCGGAATACATCGAATGGAACGACTGAGCCAAGACGCTTTAACGCATTATCGTCACGGTTAGCAATAGCGATAGCAGCCTTTCTTTGCAGTGATGATTTGAGTGTTTTGCGCAGGAAAAAACCGAAAAACTGTAAGTAGGCGAGGCCCATCATCATACCTATGACAGGTGGGAAGTGCAGAGCAGCATGAAACGCAACGGCAGTGGCAATCGTAATGATGAATAATACGACAATCCGGCGAGCGCCGCGTTTAAGTTCAACATGTTGATGGATGACATCTGGCTTTGTTTTGGGCACAAACAGTGACATTATTGCCGCCGGTACCAAATAATTGGCAACCGAGGGAAGAAAGAGCGGCATAAACTCAGAAAATGAGACATAGCCTGCTTGCCAGACCATTAATGTTGTGATGTCACCAAATGGACTAAAGGCTCCTCCAGCATTTGCCGCTACAACGATATTGATACAGGCGATGTTAATGAACTTGTTATTCCCTGCTCCTACTTTCATCACTACAGCACACATAAGTAATGCGGTAGTTAAGTTGTCTGCAATCGGAGAAATAAAGAAAGCCAATATCCCAGTAAGCCA
The DNA here is from genome assembly GCF_003350295.1 of Vibrio tetraodonis. GTDB lineage: Bacteria > Pseudomonadota > Gammaproteobacteria > Enterobacterales > Vibrionaceae > Vibrio > Vibrio tetraodonis. The sequence goes on along the minus strand of NZ_QLYY01000005.1, from coordinate 425,455 downwards.
GAACAGTGACTTATAGTTAAAGCCTTTACCAACCATCCATGCTTGCAGTGCATCGAATAGTCGTCTTTCTTCCATCGCACTTATATAGGTCATTGCGACGAGCAAAAATAGCAGTAATTCTGCATATTCTAAAAGGTTATGTTCGAGTGCAGATTGAGCAATGTGTATTTGCCCTTGCTGCGAGTAGACATAGCCAATCAGCGCCCATATAAGACCAGCCGCCAATAAAACGGGTTTGGACTTTCTTAAAGAAAGGTGCTCTTCGAGCATGACCAAAGTATAAGCTCCAACAAAAATCGCCAAGGCAGCGTAACCAATAAATGATTGAGTCAATGGTAGCGTTTCTTGGGTATTGATGGCGGAAAAAGAGCTAATAGGAAATAACAAAAGGGCGATTAAGGCTGGCCATCGCATCGTCATTATTTCACTCCTTGAAAGACGTTACTAATAACAGTGCCATTATTCTAGAGTGCTTTTTAAGATGGGTATGTGAGTTAGGTTCAATCTGACTTAATTATAAACAACCTAAGATCTTGGGTTGTTTTGTTTGATTTATTTTAAAGCATAAAATCTGTTTAATATTTGAGCTAAGGTGGAGTTTTTATGTATTCAACTTGTTTCATTTTTGTTGCTAAAAGATACTCTAGCCAATTTTTAAACATAAAGAGTGACATATAATGAAGCAAAGTGGTGTTTTTCTGTCCTTAAGTTTGGCTTTTTTCCCGCTAATGAGCGTGGCACAAGAATTTAGTATCTTTTGTTATGATCAACAAGAAGATGAGTGGGACTGGTCGGAGAATAAACAGGTGTTTGACTGGCCAGTGATGACCCAAGAGCAGCCTTGGGAAAACAGCTATTTCAAATTTGTACCCATTTCAGAGAGCACATACAAATCTCTTGATGGTTTCTGCCCTCAAGGTAGTGTGCCCCAGCCGGCGGAAGGGAACTTTTCGATCTGGAAAGTTTTTTATGTTTCTGATGGTCAGCGTTCGTATTTTGCGCCGGGAAAACGTTCCTACCACACCCTGATTGACCATGTTTTTCTTCGCTTTAGCGATGCGAACCTAAAAGAAAATGTGCAGCGCGTTACCAATACGCTGGATGCATTGAGAGAGATGAATGGTTATCGTTATAACTACATTGATAAAAATGAAAGAACTGAAATAGGTTTGATTGCCCAGGAGGTTGAGCGATTGTACCCTGAGCTCATTTATACACATTCTGAATCTGGATATATGCAGGTAGATTATAGAGGAATGGTGGCAATTCTCTTAGAATCGATAAAAGAGCTCGATGAGCGAGTGTCCGACATGGAAAACAAGCAGCCTTAGTAGAGCAGTAATAGTTGGTCTTACATGTATAATACTTCGTTGAAAAATGAATGAGATTGGCGTTATGTACGATTCTCAACGTCAATTTGGCTGCGATCTAAAAAGCGCTCTGCGTAAGATATGTGCAAATTTTGTTCTATGAACAGAGTGAAAAGGTCGCCATCGATATGTTTGTTGGTGACCATCTCTTCCATGATAGCGATGGCTTTACTGAGTGTGAAGGCTTTTTTATAAGGGCGGTCGGCGGCTGTCAGGGCCTCAAATATGTCTGCAATTGCAAGAATTCTTTCTTTTACCGAGAGTTCATCTTCGTCCAGCTGACGAGGATAACCTTTACCTGCCAGTGTTTCATGATGTGTTGTTGCAAGTCTGGGTACTTGCTTTAGGTCATCAGGGAAAGGCAGACTTTCTAGCATTTTAATTCCGCTTACCATATGTTCATTGATTCGGTAGCGATCTTCTTTGGTTAACGTTCCTCTTTGAATTGATAAATTATAGATTTCGCCATGGTCACTCAAATATTCAGGTGCTTGCATCTTAATACCATAATCGTAACAAGGAGGGTGAAAGCGGGGTATTTTGTGCTCTGGTAAATCTTTGAGTAATGTTTGCATTATAGAGGATTCAGATAGGCGGTCTTTTTCGACAGGAGAGAGGCCGATAGTATCATCAAATTGACGACACCAAGTTTGGGCCCCAATTTTTTTGAGTTTGATGATGTCTTCATCCGTTACGGGGCGATCGCCTGTATTTAGTGATGCGACAAAAGTAAATTCCTCTTGAAGCCTGACTTGTTGTTCCTTAATCCATGAGAGAACTTGGTTTTCATCTTCACCACTAGCTCTTTTCATATAGCCCTTAATGGTAATATCTCGCCACAAAACCTCAAAGCGCATACGTATTTCATGTAAACGGTTGTAGTTGGCCTCAAGTTTTGTGCCTTTATCGACAATATATTCTGGTACGGTTATCTTACCGCAGTCATGCAGCCATGCCGCCATTTGAAATTCTCGTTTTTCGCGCTCATTGTTAAAACGAAAGTCACTAAAGGGTTGTTCTGTTGAGGTTTCTGCGGCTTCTGCAAGCATCATTGCAATGACTGGAACTCGGTTGCAATGGCCTGCGGTATAGGGAGATTTATCATCGATTGCTCTTGCAATAAGCTGAACAATAGAGTCAAGTAAGGCCTCCTGTTGTTTTTCATGAGCTTGTAATTGATTAGCCATTTCTACGACAGAATCAGATAGCTGTGAAATTTCTCTAATTCTACTTTTGACAGGTTGAACCTGATTGTAGTTACGATTTTGTATCTTTTGTGTTTCTTTTTTGAGTGACCGGATCGCCTGAATCACAGGAGTACCAGATAGCCACGCGAGCCATAACATAGGTAGCATGATTAATGCAGATATCCCCGTGGCGTACAAAACCTGACGTACGACTTGGCTGTGAAGAACGGAAACGGGTAGCGTTATGGCCAAGAATTCACTGGGAGAGGAAGAACCTACTGGTTGCAGATAAACATAGGTATTTCCTGCTTTTGTGGTGGTACTGATTAAGCTGCCATGTTGTGATGGCGATGCCATTAGATCGTAAAAGGCAGCATGAGGAATGACTCTATGTTTTGTTGCAGAGGAGTCACCGAGCCATTTGGCGAGGAGAAACTCTTTTTGTGTATCGTTAATTTGTTTGATAGCACGATTAATTATGGGTAATAAATTGGCGTAGCCTTGATTGAGTGCTATGTGAAACTCGGTTTCAAAACCCTGATTGAACGGAGCGATGTCTTCGATGACAGTCACTCCATCAGTGAAATATTGATGTACTGCGTGCTTGAGAATGGCACTAGTGTCAATAAAACCTTTTATTTTTCCTGTTTTTAAAAGGGTCAAGCCCTCAAATGAGTCGCTGACTTTGATGATTTCTATTTCGGGGTAATTCTTTTTGAGGCTTGGGATAATAGACCAGCCCGACAAAATGGCTAACCTATCGCCATTAAATGCTTTGAGATCGTTAACTTGTCCTAAATTGTCCGCAACTAAAATACCAAAGGGTAGAGAAAAAATCGGGTCACTAAATACCCCTTTAGCATAGCCATCTTTGTGGTATTGAAGAGAATGTAAAGCATCGAGCTTATCGTTATTGAATTGGCTAACAAGTTCACTCCAATCGAGCCCGTTACTAAATGCCCATTGTATACCTGTCATCTGGCCTATCATTTTAACCATATCAATGGCATAGCCTATTGGCTCTCCGAGTACACTATAGTCAATGGGCGCCCAATTTCTTTGATTGGAAACACGCAAAGGGCCTAAACTTTCAATCAGAGCTTTTTCTTGTTCTGTCATCGATAAAAGAGGCAAAGTAGGTAAAGGTTTCTCTTGAGGAGTCGGGTGAGTATCGGCGAGAAGTTCACCTGTCTGACGAAAAACATAGGCTTCGCTTAGCTGCTCTTCAAATGTTTGGTTAAGTATGGTGGAAAGGGTTGAGAGTAATACATCGATTCCTATTACTGCTGTGCCTGAGGTATTTTGAGTGGCGTAAGTTTGTCCGGACATAGCCACTTGGCTAAAAATATAGGGCTCGGTTTTAATGACTTTGTCCGCTTGGGCATGAGCCTTTCTATACCAAGGTCGCAGTGAAGGGAAATAGCCACTTAACGTTTCTTCGGCTTTGCGTACCTTAAGATCCTGACTGACGAAAGAAACCGTTTTCTTTCGTTGCCCGCCTTCTGTTTGTTTAACATTAACCATTACCCATCTGTCGTCAGGTTGTGCGTCCATACTTTTTCGTAATGTCTGTTCGACATCAAGATTGATGATTTGGTAAAAGTCATCATCTTTTGTACCAAAAAAGACACTATAAAGCTCAGGAGTTGCCTCTAATGTTGCAAGAAAAGCAGGTAACCACTGCTGATTCTTGTTGAGCGGATCGATGACTTGTGCAAGTGTGAACGCAATGTTTCGCATACGGGTGTCAGTTTCTTTCATGGTGTCACTGACATTCTCGGCAACGGTGGAAGACTCTTTGAGTTGATGCTCTTCTAACGTTTGATAGATAAAGTGATAATGAATGGACAGTGCTAGTGTTGCGGTAAGAGCGGTGACCAGCAATAGTAGAGATCCAATGGTTACGCGGATCGAAAAAGTTTGCTTCTTGGCTTTAGGCTGAGTCATGAATGTGTTCCAAATCTGATAATGTCTTACCGCAAATAAATACGGACTAAAAGCGTGTCAGTTAACTGGAAAAAACGTATCGAAAGCCACTAGAAAAAGTATCGATCCGCTTGAAATTATTCTTTGATTACCAATTCTATGAGGTGATGTTAGTCACTCAATCAGTGTTGCTAACCTCATAAAATTAAAGACATGTTTGGGGTTATTTGCAAAGTATGTGTTGCTTGGTTTTGGATTCTGTGATCAAAAAGCCCCGAAACATGTGTTTCGGGGCTTGACGCTTTACTTATGAAACCTATGAAATCATTAAGTATTAATGGTCATTAGGATGGTTTCTCTATGCTTCTGAGTGTTTTAGATTCACTTGTTCTTCTTTTTCACCTGCTAGTGGGTTGTTAAAGCGTTCTTCATCGAGTGCGCCTTCCGACTTAGCAACGATGACGGTAACTGCGTTATCACCTGTGATATTAACTGCAGTTCTGATCATATCAAGCAATCGGTCAACACCCATAATTAACGCTATACCCTCTAAAGGCAGGCCAACTTGGTTAAGTACCATAGCAAGCATAACTAGGCCGACTCCAGGTACGCCCGCAGTGCCAATAGAAGCGAGAGTAGCGGTTAGGATAACCATTAGGTAGTCACCCATGGTGAGGTCAATATTAAACGCTTGAGCAATAAATGCTGTTGCTACACCCTGCATGATCGCCGTACCGTCCATGTTCACTGTCGCTCCAAGAGGGATAGTGAAAGAGGAAATGCGGTTATCCACGCCCATACGATTTTTCGCTGTTTCCATAGACACAGGGATGGTTGCATTTGAAGAAGCAGTCGAAAAAGCAAACATAATCGCATCTTCCATTTTCTTCAAGAAGGTAATAGGACTTAGGGCAGTAAAGCCTTTTAGCATCAAGCTGTAGGTAACTAGTCCATGAAGAACTAGGGTGCCGGCAAGAACCAAGAAATATTCGGCAAGGTTTGTTATGGCGCTTAACCCCAAACCAGTAAACAGTTTAGCCATTAGGAAGAAGACACCGTATGGAGCAAGATTCATCAGTAGTGCGACAAGCTTCATAATGACTTCGTTTAAATCGGCAAATACGGATGCGATTCTTTCACCAGGTTTTCCTGCGGCACTGATTGCAATACCAAACAGTACTGCAAATACGATCACCTGCAGAGTTTTACCTTCAGCCATAGAGCTAATAGGGTTAGTCGGGAACATGTTGATAATAACTTGTCCCAAAGAAGGTGCTTCGGCTGACTTAAACGAACTGGCAGCAGTGAGGTCAGCTCCTGCGCCCGGCTGGAAAACACTTCCCATAACAAGAGCAAAAGTGATAGCAATAGTTGTCGTCGCAATATAAAAAGCGAGCGTTTTACCACCCATTCGGCCCAAGGTCGAAAGATCTTTAAGTGAGCTTGTACCACAGACCAGTGAAACAAAGACTAGCGGTACAACAAGCATTTTTAAGCTGGCGACAAAAATTTGGCCACCAACGTCAAACAATCCATTGACTATGTATGTGTCGACAAATCCGTTGTCGGCGAAAAGGCTGCGAATGGCAAATCCTGTCAAGATACCCGCTACCATACCTAAGATAACACGGCTGGTGAGCGACATAGGTTTCTTGGTATTCATCGTGAACACTCCTTATAGTTATTCACCTTGAGTTCACTTCAAGGTGCTCGGAGGGTATCAGGCGAAGAGAAAAATACGAACGTAAAATTTATTGTTAGATTTGTAGATGTGATACACATCACTTAAATCGCATAAAATTTAACTAATGGCTAACATTTTTTGATGATTTTGCTGATAGATTTAATCCTTACTTTACACAAAAAGACGTTTTAGCTCAAAATGGCGACATTATCTTCATATTATTCATTTTGTGTATACTTTTTCTTTAAATGATCTATATTGAATTATAATTCATAAATGTTTAATTTTAATGCAGTCGGTGTTTAGAGTTAGCTTTATGAATTATTACTGTACGTATGACTCTGGAGCTCAGTTTTGAATGTGGATTACTCTTTGTATTGACTTAAATGTCAATTTTGTTGGGTTCTGCCAGCTAATAACTTTGTGTCTTAGATTAACACGTCTGTATATTACCATGGTAACAAGTGCATAGTTAGTGGATAGTGTATTACGATTTTTCGTTTAAGCAGCGGACCTAGGGTTTTGTTACCTCAATTTCATTCATCGTGTTTATAGATTGTTTTATGCCCCTATTAATAAAGGTAGCCCTACCAAGAGCATGACTTTTGCGGTTTAATGGAGGCAATTGTAGTATTGGGAAGAATAAGTAATGAAAATATGGGTAGATGCTGACGCGTGTCCAGTTGTGATTCGTGATGTATTATTTCGTGCATCTGAGCGAACAGGGGTCGAAGTGACGTTGGTGGCAAACCAGTTTATTCGCACTCCAGCATCACCAAAAGTGACCATGCTGCAAGTTCAGCCTGGCTTTGATGTAGCAGATAATGAAATAGTGAAGCGCTGCGAGAAAGATGATTTGGTGATCACCAGTGATATCCCTTTAGCCGATGAGATCATAACCAAGGGTGGACATGCATTGAGTTCTCGTGGCGAGCTATTTACGAAAGAAAATATTAAGTCTCGCCTTAGTATTCGCGATTTTATGGAAACCATGCGCAGTAGCGGCGTACAGACAGGTGGACCAGCTCCTTTAAGTCAAGCTGATAGGCAGCAATTCGCTAATCATTTGGATAAGTGGTTAGTACAAAGGCAAAGAAATTTAAAGTTGCATAAATAGGGCACTGCCTGTCCGCTTTACACATTATTAATAGCTTTAGTGGCGAGCTCTTCAGAGCTCGCGGATATTTAATCTTCAAAGTTTTATTTTTGTGTTGAGTAGAAGGTGAAACCTACATCGACATCACACAGAGTTAGGCACCCAATTTTCTCATTATTTGTCTAAATCTTTTTTCGTTGTCTATGTCCATCATGGCTCTGCCATGATATGAACTCTCATAGTAAGAATCATAGGCATTAGATAAATCAATTGGCCAAAACCTGTTTGAGTCTTTATCGAACATAATGTTGCCAGAATGCAGATCTCCATGAATGATACCTACATCATTTAGATCAGATATCATTTGGAAAAACAACGTACGCGCATTATCTGGTAATTCAGATGGATCGCACTTATCTAAAGACACCCCTGGTACTTCTAACATGCGTAAATAAAGCCCATCCGCTTCTTCTATCACTTCAGCGCTTCCTTCTCCATAGATACGAGTGAATAGGCTACATTCTTTTTGCGCGATCTCGTTGGCAAATCGGCTAAAGCTTTTTAACACAAACCCTTCATGAGCGATATCTCTTCTAACCTCTCCGCATAAACCACTGCCTAGCATCTCTCCCTTTTTTGTTTGGGGCATGGTTAAGGATAAGCCGAGCTTTTTAGGACGCTTTTTATTGGATACAGAACGTACCTTGTTTGCCAAACTAAGTTCATCAGTTTGTTCTCTATGGCCCCTATCTTGCTGATTGACGATACTACTGATTGTGTTTAGATACATGTTTCCACCCAAGATATTCAATTAATGTCATATTTTATTGGTGGGGCATATATTAATTCAAGCTTTCATCATGATAATAAGTGTAAAACTTTGTATTGGAGTTTGAATAAGGTCATCAATTAGTTACGTCAGAAGACTTTAAAGAGGTGAGTTAAGCATGATTTTTAGTACAGAGTGTCATCAGAGTTTCTGAGACGTCCTTTCCTTCTATACGGTAGCAATCGGTCATTTCACCTATAATTTTGAACCCAGACTTTAAATACAGGTTTTTCGCAGGAAGATCATCAGAAAGAACATTAAGATCTAACCAATCGATAGCTCTATTTATACTTGGCCAATATATTTTTCTCTCGCTTTTGAGCACGAAATTTTGACATGTGCTTTGAAAATTCTTTAGTGATATTTCTAAAGCTAGACTTTTTGGAAATACATAATAAAAACGAGACCGTATCAATGGTTACGGGGAGTTCCATGACTAAATTTCGTTTATCATGAATCGCTAAGAGATATTCTGCAACAACTTGGTCAGTGGCCACTACATCACCTCTGCGCTTTGCAAGCATACTTAACGAGGTCGATAAGTCTGATTGAAGGAGCCTAGTATAGGGCCCTTCTGAGAATTTAGAATCCCCCCACCCATTTCCTACATAATCTAATATTTTGAAAGCTTTGAGGTCTTCGATATCTGACACAGTTTCTAGCTGGTGTTGACGTGGGTGACCTTTGTATGTGAACAGGGTTATTGGGCCAATAAAAACCGGCACCTCTGCAGCATCGACATATTCTAATCTAGCTGGTGTGGGGAGAGAGATAAAGGCATCAGCTTGCCCATTAAAAACCATTCTCTGTGCACGTCCCCATGGAAAGCCTTGGTGAGATACGACTAACCCCATTTCTTTTTCCAATATTTCTTTCGCAATATCAACCAGGATCCCTTCCATCTGCCCATCTGAGTTTTTATATGAGTAAGGTGGGAAAGAGTCATAATAAACAAGTCTCAGTGTATCGTTTCCAAAAGAAAAAAAACTAATGAAAATCAGAGACAAAATGGCTGTTTTACGAATCATAGTCGATGTAACGCTGAAAGTTGTATTGATACATAAGTCAATATTAGTGTGTCGAGAGAGAAAGAGCGAGTAGGTTGATGCGATGTATTAAATATGAAAACTATAAAGAGGGTTGTCGGCTGCGAGCACAAGCAGTAAACTTATTATTTTGGATGTAAATAAAAACTCTGATTTTTATAATAAAAAATTCCGATTTAGTTTAATGGAGATGGATAATGAACGAGAGTTGGGCGAATTTTTTTCCGTACTTTGCTGGAGCTTTTAAGCTTATCATATTAGGTATTGGAGCCTTTTTAGCAATTAAGTGGCATTTTGATGAAGAGATAAGGGTAAGACAAGCAGAAGGTATGGTGTTTGATAATAACCCAAGTTTGATGAAAAAGTTGGCTATGAAATTGAGTATACCATTTTTTCTTAGCTTTTTAATTCTTGTCGTTATTTATTTGACTGACAGGCTTCTCTACTAGCAGAGTTTATTACGACTTTAAATCATTACTAATTGCAAATAATTCACTATACACTACTGAATACCTTAACTGGTAAAATCGAAGTATTAAGCACCCAGATATTTTCTCTACCTCTAAGCCTTGATTTCGTTTTGTTCTAAAGTGGTCTTTCAATTCATCATTCTGGTGGAAAGACATGAACGAATGACGCCGCTACTTTCTTTTCCGTTCCCCAAAGTTTGCATGATCGCTTATTTTTCATCCATGTCTCTATGAGACCTGGTGTGATTTTCTGACCCACTTACTAAAACCACGTCTTTCCCAAGGCCAATAGCATCATTGCTTCTAGTAATAAATAAGGCTAGTTAAACCTCTGTTTTTCTTATAAAGGGTGCTTACCATTTACATTTATTGACATTTTTATCTTTAGGTGATGTTTTATAAATGATAGTGTTAATGATTCTCAATTGCATTTATGCTCGTTATATAAACACTTTATGAAAAACAACATTAAATTCAATCTAATATCTATGGCTATTATGGCCGCTAGCACTCCTGTTTTAGCCGAACAAGAAGAAACAATAACCGTTGTTGGTGAAAGAACTCAGCACTCTCAAGTGACTACGGCTACTAAAGTCGCAACACCTGCAAAATTGGTTCCTCAGACCATTGAAAGCCTGCCTGTTGAAGAAATCACCGCCTTTAGTAACAGCACTCTCAGTGAAGCCCTGGTTGGTATCCCTGGCGTTAATGCTAGCGGCGATACTCGATTTGATGGCTTAAATATTCGTGGCTTTAAAGCCTCTAATGATTTCTATTTAGACGGATTTAGAGATGACATGCAGTACACGAGAGATCTTGGAAATATAGAAACAGTCGAGATTCTAAAAGGGCCTGCAGCTGTTCTCTATGGCAGAGGTAGCTCTGGCGGTATTATAAATCGAGTCACCAAAAAGCCAGAAGCTGGTCTAGGTTCTAAATTGACAACTAGGATTGGTAGCCATGATTTCTACCGAGTTGATGCTGACCTCAATGGTGAAGTGAATGATGACGTTCAGGTGCGTCTTAACATGTCTTATGAAGATGCAGGCAGCTTTCGTAAAGGTGTCGATAGCAAGCGAAATATGCTTGCTCCTTCCGTTAACTGGAATGTCAACGATGACGTGACATGGCTTGTTCAGTATGAACGTCACGAATCAGAACGTGTTCCAGATAGAGGAATTCCAAGTGTTAATGGCTCTCCCGTTGATGTTCCAATTGATACGGTATATAGCAATACAGACCGTGACTACATAAAAGACATTGCCCAATCAGCACGCTCTAGACTCACTTGGCAGATTAATCCTGAAATGCAGCTTCGCCATCTTTTTAGTTATACCAATCTTAGTAGCGAATTTGATAACACTTATGTATCAGGTGTAGAGGCGAACGGAGATTTAAAACGCTCTCGCTGGCAGCAAGATTTAAACGCCAGTAACTTTTCAAACACTTTTGAATTAGAGAACCAATTCGGCACTGGTATCGCTGAGCATAACTTGCTCCTTGGCTGGGAGCAGTCATGGCAGGAACGTATTCCCAAATTATATAAACACTCTGGTACCATTCCAACTGCTAATGCCTACCAGCCGGATATGATACCTAGCTATGATGGCTCCATGAAGCTTCAATTTGATTCTGAGCACAAAGTAGAAAGCTATGGTTTGTACCTTCAAGATCAGGTGACAATTGGCAACTGGATTGCTTTAGCAGGTATAAGGTATGACGACTTTAAAATTAAAACTCATAAGAATACCGATAACTCTGAAGAAACTGTTTCTAATACAAGTTGGAGCCCTCGCCTTGGCCTAGTTTGGAATCCAGTTGAAGAGCATGCCGCTTACCTTTCGTACAGCAAGACGTTTTCACCTGTCGGTGGTGGTCTTATCGGTATTAGTCCGGGTAAAGAGGCCAATCAGTTAGACCCTGAGCATACCCGTTTATATGAAACAGGCATTAAAAGTGATTGGTTTAGTGGATCTCTTGCAACGACTTTGTCGGTATACCGCCTAGAGATGTACAACCGAAGAACTAGAGACCCTCTAGATCCAAGCAAAATCATACTTACTGGCCTGCAAAGAACTGAAGGTATCGAGCTGTCGTTCAATGGCTTTATTACCGAACAAATTACGGTGAGAGGTGGCGTCGCATACCAAGATGCAGAATTGGTAAAAGCGGAGGGTAATGTGCAAGGTAACCGCCCAACCAATACCTCTCAATTGAATGGTCAATTGTTTGTTGGATATAAGCAAGAATCTGGTTTGTTTGGTGAAACCGGGTTTATTGCGGTTGGCGATAGATTTGCAGATAAAAAGAACGAGGTCAATCTACCTGGCTATGCTCGCTTCGATGCCCGCGTTGGATATGAGTGGGATAACTGGATTGCCCAGCTAAGTGTCGAGAACCTCTTGGATAAAGAGTATTACGTCAGTGCTACGAGTGCTAGCCAGATCATGCCAGGTTCTCCGAGAGAGTTTTACCTAACGACGAGTTATAAATTTTAACCAAAAGGTATGGCCAGAAAATGCTGGCCATTTTTTATGAAAAAACGCAGATTCCCCCTACATAACAACAAATGGTTACGCCGAATACATGCATGGACTGGAATCGTACTGATCCCTCTCATGCTTCTTTATGGCCTGACGGGTTTGTGGCTTCAGCATAGGTCAACACTCAAAATACCGGGTCCCAAAACCGAGATGATTGACCAGACCCTTAACTTAGATCATCCGTTTAACAGTACTCATGAGTTTAAGTCTTTCTCTAGAAGTCTATATCTCGACTGGTTTGATGATACTGAAGTGATGGTGAAAGAGTCTATATCCTTACCTACCAAGGCCGGATCCATTTCTATTCCACCGGTGTGGAGCTTAAGTAAGGTTGGTCTTAACGGTAGTCTTCGTGTTTATTACGTGCCAGAAACATTGGTGGTGAGAATGAAACAGCAAGATCCTAATTTTGGGGCTTTCATGAATAGACTTCATCGAGGAATGGGGACTGGGATAAGCTGGCAGTTCTTTGGGGATTTAGCCGCCCTATCTCTGATTTTATTCTCGTTGACGGGCTTATTTATGTGGACCAAGTTACATGGTACCTCAAGGGCTGGTGTCGCTTTGTTTATCTCCGGGATAGGGGCAACGCTTACCATTGTACTTATTAATCTATTGTAATTGAAAAGAAATAGATCACCCAACGGGGTGATCTATTTTAGGTGGCAAGCTAATTAGTGCTGATGCTTCATGCCGCTCATCACCTTTTTGATAGGGGCAGAGACGACTTTCTTTTCGCCGTTAGCAAAGGTGAGGGTGACATCAATATTTTCACCTTCAGCTAGAGGTTTTTTCAGGTTGAACAACATAATGTGCAAGCTACCAGGCTTTAATTCGATCATGCTATTCGCTGGGATAGTGAGCTTATCGACTTGACGCATCTTCATTACGTCGCCTTCTTTTATGACGTCATGCAATTCTACTTTGCCTGCCGCTTCTGTTGTTGCTGAGACTATCACACGATCTTTATCGCTGTGGTTCATGATTTCACTGAACACTGCGCTGGTTGCAGCATTAGGCGGAGTTGCGCGTGCATAGGTATGTGAGAACATAATGTCGTCGCAAGCATTAGCAAGTGGGCTAAGAGCGAGAGAAGCGAGAAGTAGGGCTTTGAACTTCATTACGAATTTCCTTGTGAAGTAAGTGTTTTCATTGCTTGGACCAGAGGTGCTGGTGTCAGCGTGTGCGGCACTTTAGTGATTAATTTGCCGTCTGGTTTTAGGAAGTAAAAATAAGAGCTGTGATCTAGGGTGTATTTGAGCTCTGAATTTTTTAACTGAGTTTTACGGAAAATGACACCGTATTTATGAGCTAACGGCGTCGTGACATCCAATGGCGCTGACAACCCCTCTATCATAGGATGAAAATATTGTGCATATTTGTATGAATCTTCCGCTGCATCTCGCTCGGGATCGAGGGAAATAAATACAGGTCTAAATTTCGATTTGGTTGAATCATCAATTTGGTTGAACGCACCTGCCAGCATGGCAAGCGATGTAGGACAGACGTCCGGACAGCGCGTAAAACCAAAATACACGATACGAATTCTTGAGTCCTGTTGATCAAAAATAGAAACAGGCTTGTCATCTTTGCCAAACAGAATAACTTCTTTGCTTGAGGCTATGGGAACCTCTTCGTCGGGCTTTGAATCCAGATAAGAGTTAATGCCAAATCCGAGTGCAAATGCTGCGACTAAGATTAACGACCATTTTTTACTCATTGTTCCATCCTAATTGATGTGTATATACTTTGCTGACCGTCAGTGATCTCCCCAACCCAAGTCATAGTGGTACTGGTGCAGACTGGGAGCGTCACTGACCCGCTATATTGATGAGCACCGCTTTTGTCGAGCTTAAACATTAGGGTCCCCATCTCCATTTCATAGCCCTGCAATACTACAAGCAGACTTTGTTCCTCAGTACTTGGCCAATCAATGATGAGTTTGGTCGGGACTAAAGGTTGGCTAATATCGCGATCAGCTTCTACACGAATATTACCAAGTTCACAAGCTTGAGTCGTCAGAGGGCAATATTCTGACAAAGGTTTGACTTGCGAGCGTGTGCTCACCCAACGATAGAGATCACTTGCAAAGAATCCTACACCAAGGGTACAGACTACCAGAAAGAGTTTGAGTATCGAAGGCACAGGACATTCTCAGTTTAAAGTAAGCGTTGATCCTATCACTAGACACAGATAAATGGCCAAGCCGAAAAAGAAATTTGTGCGGGCCGTCAATGAGTTATTTGTTGATAAAGAATGACCCAATCTAAAAGCACGCAATAATGAAATTAAGTGCTTAAAAAGCCAAACCTTAAATGTAGCACGCCATTCTCCCCGATATGCAATAGACATCACATTTATATGAGTGCTAATTATTTATGTGTAGTCTTGGATAAATGGTTTGGTTTAGCCTGTTTAAGCCAGATGAAGTTGAGTGATAAGAGATGGATGTACTGCTTGATAATGTCAGTATAGACTTGCGTAACTTGTTGTTTGAGATTGCTATTGCCCTTGATGCTGTTGGGGTTGATGATATCCAGCATGGCTATCGTGTTGCGTATATGGCCTATCAATGTTCTAAGAAAATGGGCTGGGAAGAGGAATTTTCTCAAGTTTCTTTTTCGCTTGGGTTGCTTCATGATTGCGGTGTATCTCAGCCTAAAGAGCGCGCATCGTTATTCGCAGCAATGCAACCTGAGAATGTACAAGCACATTGCGACAAAGGATACCAACTTTTAAAGGCTTGTTCGCCTCTGTCAGGACTCGCTTTGCCCGTCTTGTATCATCATACCGAGTGGCGAACGCTGGCTCAAGAAACTCGACCTTCGCCAGTTGACAAAAAGCTCGCCAGTTTGATTTTTATATGTGATAGGGTGGATTTTCTCTATCTCGGAAGCACTCTTGACCAATTTGGTAATCTCACAAAAAACGATAAGAACCTAATCATTGATGAACTCGCTGAACACTCAGGTTCCTTATTTGAGCCTAGTCTAGTGATTTGTATGTCAGAGCTTATAAACAGTGATGACTTTTGGTTTTCTATGCAGCCAGAGTATATCGAGACTTTAGCCAGTCGTTTTCCAAGCGTGCCTTTTTTTTCGGCGCGAATGGGCCTAGAGGATTCTATTTCAGTTGCTGAACTTTTTGCGGAGATTGTTGATACAAAAAGTCCATTTACCAGCCAGCATTCCCGTAAAGTCGCCAACCTTAGCGCCTTTCTTGGCAAAAAACTAGGTTTTTCGGCCAAGGCGCAGCGTATGTTGTATCTAGCTGGGTTAGTGCATGATATCGGCAAATTAAAAACGCCTTCGGTTGTTCTTCATAAACCAACAGATTTGACCAAAGAAGAATACGCATGTATCAAACGTCATGCGACAGATACCAGGCATGCCTTGATGAATATTTTTCAGTCTAGCCAGATCGTGGATTGGGCAGCTAATCACCATGAGAGGCTTGATGGTACCGGATATCCTCTCGGAAAGACGGCGAAAGATATTGACTTACCCAGCAGAATCATTGCTGTTGCGGATGTTTTTCAAGCTTTGACTCAGTCTCGGCCTTATCGTGATGGTTTAAAAATGAGTGAAGCTATGCCAATAATACGCGCTTTGGTTGAAGCGGGTAAGTTAGACAAAGTAGTGTTTGAGTGTTTACGAGCACATGAACAGCATTGCTTCGGAATCTCAACTGGTTATGTCGAAGAAGCCAGCGTTTAAACACGCTGGCAATTGCGTCTTATGAGCCGTTACTTAGCAAGAATTGTTTGAAGCGAGATTGGGTTTCAGCATCGGCTTTGTTGTACCAAAAATGCAACATTTCTTCAGCTGTTGAATCAGTCTCTAGATTTTCACTCGCCGTTTTGTTTGCTGACGATGGTATTGTAGAGGAAGTCATGGTTCCAACTGCTGCCACACCACCTCGACGGTTATAGTCGGCTAGCTCTAATTTGAAATTTCGACCAACCTGCATCCCATCTTTAATGAGTTTGTCTTCTTTGATTGTTAAAGCTGCGCCACTTGCTGTGGTTAGCTGCCACTTAAGGTTTTTGATTTCCTTTTCACCTTCATAGCGATCTTTGTACTTAGGCAGATCAAAGTTTAGTTCGGCATCGCTGGTATTAAATTTAGCAATAATTGGATCGCTTTCTAGGATGATACGATCGCTACCTTGAGTGAAGTACGGCTGGTAACGAAATAGTATTTGGTTTTCTCCATCAGGCAGAGTGAGGTTTTTTGTTGAAGAGAAGAAACTGCCAGAAAGCTCTGGCTTACTATCGTTTACCACCAAGACATCGATAGTGTCTGGTACTGTAATAGTCACATCAGCCATAGCTAGATTACTTATCGTTAGAGCTGCCGCAGCCAGTAGTGTTGGTTTGATGTTCATGACTCGATCCACTTTGTTTGGAAAGCGTACACTTTGCCTAGTGCTATCCGATATTTCAATTGGAGGAATGTCAAAGTGATAAGATTTCACGGAAAGTTAACTTTCCTAGTTAATAATTGGATCACTAACTAGGGATAATCTTTATAAAGTTTCGGTCGAAATCCACTTTAATATGTAACACAGTAAATTTGCTTCGCGAATTTTTAAGCTTGACTCGAAAACAATGTTTATTTTTTTCTTTAAAAAAAAAGTCTCTTAAATACTCAAACTATGTCCATCGGAATGTGACAAGAGGTTGAGTTAGCTGATCACGCTCCCTTTTTCTGGTGTTTTTTCTGATAAGGGCAAGAACAAGATTCCCAGTTCAGGGAGATAGACAAGAAATAAGAGAGACAAGTATGAATAGGATAACTTTGTATGCTGCGAGTATCGCTTTGGCATCATCAACCTCAGTAATGGCTTTACCTGCAACCCCAACCATTGATGTATACGGATCGAACAACCTTCAATTTTCTAAGATTGAACTCGCGATGGATACCACCTCTGGATACAACCAGATGGTGAAGTATTTTGATGAAGCTAATATCACAATCAAGTTTAACCAATGGAGTGGCACAACAGGAGATACATACAAGGTTTACTTTGATGGAGTTGAAGTTGCCAGCGGCAATATTTCAGGGAGCCAAACATCCGCTAATTTCAAGTATGCGCGAGGCGGGCGTTATCAGTTAACGGTCGAAGCATGTGATTCGTCGGGCTGTAGTGCTAGCTCTCCAGGACAAATTGTGGTTGCTGATACTGACGGTGCACACCTAGAACCCTTGCCGATGAATGTCGATCCAAATAATAAAAACTACAACATAGACGCCAACACTGTTATGGGTACGTATTTCGTCGAGTGGGGCATCTACGGACGAGAGTTTACCGTAGATAATATTCCCGCTCATAACCTCACCCATATCCTTTATGGTTTTATTCCTATCTGTGGTCCCAATGAATCGCTTAAATCAGTCGGTGGCAACAGCTATCAGGCACTAAAAACGGCTTGTACAGGAGTGCCTGACTATGAGGTGGTTATTCATGATCCATGGGCGGCATACCAAAAGAGCTTTTCTCAAGCCGGACATACCTTTAATTCACCTATTAAAGGCAACTATGCCATGTTGATGGCACTCAAACAGCGTTATCCAGATCTTAAAATTATTCCATCTATTGGAGGCTGGACTCTTTCCGATCCCTTTTATGATTTTACCAATAAGACCAATAGAGATACGTTTATCGCTTCGGTTAAACGATTCTTAATCACGTGGAAATTCTATGATGGTGTTGATATTGATTGGGAGTTTCCTGGTGGTGGTGGTGCTGCGCCTGATTTGGGTGACCCCGTAAATGACGGCCCTGCTTATGTGGCTTTAATGCAAGAACTACGTGCTATGTTGGATCAACTCGAGCGAGATACAGGCCGAACATATGAGCTGACCTCTGCGATTGGTGTAGGCTATGACAAGATTGAAGATGTCAACTATGCCGATGCGGTCCAGTATATGGACTACATATTTGCGATGACCTATGACTTTTATGGTGGTTGGAATAATGTGCCTGGTCACCAGACAGCCCTCTATTGCGGAACTTTCATGCGTCCTGGTCAATGCGACGGTTCTGGTGTGGATGGAGATGGTGTTCCCTACAAAGGTCCAGCTTATACGGGGGACAATGGAATTAAACTTATCCTTGATCAGGGTGTGCCAGCCGACAAATTAGTGCTGGGGACCGCCATGTATGGAAGAGGCTGGGAAGGGGTTAAGCCAGATACTTTGATAGATCCAAATGATCCTATGACAGGCACAGCAACAGGGAAGCTTAAAGGTTCGACACAGCAAGGAGTTTGGGAAGATGGTGTGATCGATTATAAAGGTATCAAAACCTATATGCTTGGGGCCAACAAACAAGGTGTTAATGGTTTTGAGTATGGTTATGACAGCCAAGCTGAAGCACCTTGGGTTTGGAACTCTAAAACAGGTCAGCTTATTACTTTTGATGATGACCGCTCCGTAAAAGCCAAAGGCGCTTATGCTAGAAGCTTAGGTTTAGCTGGTTTATTCTCATGGGAAATTGACGCTGATAATGGTGATATTCTTAACGCTATGCATGAAGGCTTAGCGGGTGGTCCACCGGCGAATAGAGCTCCTATAGCCAATGCAGGGCCGGATCTTAATGTTGTTGGTCCAACAAAGGTTGTTATTGATGGCTCTGCATCCACGGATCCTGATGGACGTATTGAAAGCTACCTATGGGAGCAGACAGCAGGAACGCCAGTAACCTTAACAGGAAATGATACGGCTAAGGCAAGCTTTGATGTTTCAGAAGTGACGCAAGTTGAAACTCTGGTGTTTAGGCTAGTAGTCAGTGATAATCAAGGAGCAACAGGGACAGACAGCCTTGTCGTCAAAGTTCAGCCTAAAGATACTGGGCCAGGCAACACACCGCCTATTGCCAAGGTATCTGCCCCAGCTAAAGTTAAAGCTGGAGACTTAGTGGTCGTTGATGCTTCGGGGTCAATTGATGCGGATAATGATCCATTAACTTACCGTTGGGATATACCTTCCCAATTGAAAGCTGATATTGATGGAGCGCGAGTCAGTTTCATCGCTGCAGAGTACGATCTAGACACCTCACTATTGTTTACTGTCAATGTCAGCGACTCAAAAGCCAATTCGGTTGCATCAGCGACGGTCGTTGTAGCAAAAAAAGGGACAGGTGGTGGTCAATGTGACAATCTCTGGGATGCAAGTGCCACCTATAATGGAGGCGACAAAGTGACTTGGGATCAAAGAGAATGGCAAGCCAAATGGTGGACACGAGGAGATAATCCCTCGCAATCTGGGCCATGGGGCGTGTGGGAAGAGTTAGGACCTGCCAACTGCTCTACGAATTAAGTCGATTGTTGTAGCGCATACGCTTGATTGTGTGCGCTACGCGGTATTATCTAATCTAAATAAACCTTTCTTCTTAATGCGATTACCATGGCGATGTTGTCCTTGGCATACGCACTCTCATTGATGAAATGTGACTCGTCATATCTCTGATTGTTCTGGTATAGATGAAGAATGGTGCTCGATAATAAGCCATTGATTTCCATCCCATCGATAGACAAAAGTAAATCTTGCTTGGACTACTGAAGTGTCTATAAAGCTGAAACTATAGATCCCAGAGTTGATTGCTATATTCCCGATAATCCGAATATTGTATTCATCTATTGTTCCGACAGGGTTACGTTGTAGAAAAATGTCAAAATAATCTTCTATTTCTTGATGATTGTGGCGCACCACATTTGAGATTGTTGGTAAAAGAATCGCGTCTTGGGCATAGAGTGTGGAGACAAGCTCAGGGTCACCAGTTTGTAGCGCATTGTTCCAGCGTTGGAACAAATCTAATATTTCCGTTTTCATTACTTTCATTCTTGCCTTGTACCGTCATAATGTGGAGCGTGTTTTAATGATTAATGTCGTTCAAAAAGCATGGATGTGCTTTTGTTATTGATGATCTATTGAGATACTATTTTTATCAACGTTGTGTTATGTTATAACATAACGTTTGCTCGTTTCAGGTCAGATGACTTAACGGTATTAAAACGTGTCCTCCTTGCTTGTATGGCAGAACTGAACTTAAAGAGAGTTTAAGGATGTGATCACATATTTTATTCATGTGGTGGTTGCAGCAACCATTCGGAGCAGTTTAAACATTAAGTTTAGTCGCTTAGTTATGGTCAATTAGAAAAATATATTACTTTTCATAGTTATATTGATTCAAAACAAAATAGTATAAACTACGTATGAAACAAATTTGATACAAGTTTGATATTCATCTAGTCTAATAAAGTAAGTTGTAATTAGTTATGTTATCACATCACTGGTGTTAATCTTTAGCTCTTGGATGTGAAAGCTAGGTATAGTTAATAATTAAGGTGAGTATAGATATGTCAGATGTACGTACACGAGTAGACTTTAAAGTTGGGCTTAAAAGTAATATCGATGCGGAAATAGTATCTTTTCATGGTCTTAAGACAGAAAAAGAACATGTGGCCGTCATATTTAAACAAGCGGACAAAATGTCAGACGTGCCTTTGGTGCGCATGCATTCTGAATGTTTGACTGGCGATGTATTCCACTCTTCGCGTTGTGATTGTGGAGAACAGCTTGAAGAAACGATAAATCGAATGGGAGAGTCTGGTGGCATTATCTTGTATCTGCGACAGGAAGGGCGTGGTATTGGTTTATACAACAAAATTGATGCCTATCGACTTCAGAGTCAAGGTATGAACACCTATGAAGCAAATAATCATTTAGGCTTTGATGATGATCTTCGTGATTTCACAGAAGCGGCACAAATGCTTAAAGCGTTATGTATTACCAAGGTGAAGCTAGTTACGAACAACCCTAAAAAAATTAACGAGCTTTCAGCTTATGGTATTGAAATTGTGGAAGTCGTCAATACTTCGGCACACATCAAAGACGGCAATGAACACTATTTAAAAGCCAAAGTTTCCCATGGCAACCACCTATTAACCGTATAAAAGAACAGCCCAATGCACTTGCGTGTATTGGGCTAATTGTTTCTATCCATATTCAGTATGTAAAACTATCAATTAACCGCGCGTATATTGCCTTGTCTTAAATTATTGAGCACTTCAGCTTTTGGTCCGTCGGTTATGATAGTGCCTTTTTCCATCACGATGATTCTATCGACCACATCCAACATGGACGTTTTATGAGTGATCAAAACCAGTGTTTCTGACTCTTTAAGCTGAGAAAGCTGCTGTTTAATATGCATTTCAGAGCGATTATCCATAGCACTGGTTGGCTCATCCATTAGAAGGACTGGTGGCCTATGTAAGAATGCTCTTGCAATCGCAACCGCTTGTCGTTGCCCTCCAGAAAGCAGCAGTCCGCCTTCACCGACTTGGCGCTCAAGACCTGCCGGATCTTGTTGAGTAAAAACGGTCACTCCAGCGCGATTGGCTGCGTCCATGACATCTCGGTCATCGGCGAGCGGGCGACCAAGTGTGATATTGTCACGTATTGAACCATAAAACAGCTGACTATCTTGGGGAATGCACCCAATGTTGCGTCTGATGTCAATGTGGTGAAGTTGTTGTATGTCTGTATCGTCAATACGGACATGGCCCTCAGTTGGCTGATAAAGCCCTAGGATTAGCCGTTCAAGAGTGGTTTTTCCTGAACCTATTCGGCCTATAATAGCAATTTTCTCACCAGGGTTTATGGTGAGATTTAGATCGCGAATTGAAGCGACAGGAGAGTCCGGATAGTGGAAAGTGACCTTATCCAACTCGATTTTACCTTTCACTATTGGCCTATGAATATAGCGTTTTCCCTCTTCTTGTTCATCGGGCATGGCCATTATTTGCTCTATGATAGACAACGAAGACTTAGCTTGATTATATCGAGTAGAAAGGAGTGATAGCTGAACCATAGGACCTATAGCTCTGTTACTGAGCATAGTAGCAGCTATAAGGCCGCCCATAGTAAGCTCACCATCGGCAATCAAATACACCCCAAGAATGATCATCCCTACGTTTGAGGCTTGTTGAACAAAGCCCGCCGTGTTGTGAATACCGTCTGTTATTCGTCGACTTTTAATACTCCAGTTCGACATGTGGGCAACGGCTTCTTCCCATTTGAACTGAAATTGACTTTGAGCCCCAAACAGTTTGAGCGTCTCTAATCCAGATAAACTTTCGATGAGGTTGGCATACTTTTGTGATGCCAAACGAGACCCTTCTTCAATCGATTGCTTGAGTGGTCCTTGTATGATGGCGGAATAGATGATGAGGATCACAACGCCTAAGATAGGAATCCAGACTAGGTTTCCTGCCATCAGCCATATTAATAACAAAAACAACAGTGCAAAAGGAAGGTCGATAAGAGAGCCAATCGTTGCTGAAGTAAAAAATTCTCGAATTGATTCAAACTCCTGCAAATGTCTTGCGAAAGCGCCGACTGAAGGAGGTTTGGCTTCCATTCGAATCCCAAGAACTTTACTGAAGAGTTTTGATGATATGAGTACGTCAGATTTCTTTCCCGCCACATCGATAAAATAGCTGCGAAGGATTTTCAGTGTGAGTTCAAAAAGAAAAATTACAAAGATACCACTGGCCAAAACCCACAGTGTTTCAAAGGCTAAATTGGGGACAACCTTGTCGTAGACCAAACGTGTAAACATAGGGGCTGCTATTGCAAACAAATTGATCATTATCGAAGCGATAAAAACGTCTCGATAGATATTCTTTGACTGCCACAATGTTGACCAGAACCAGTGACCTTGACGAGTTTTTAAAATTTCTGGTGAGCGTTCATCATAACGAAACTGCTTTTTCACCAGAAAATAGCGGCCAATATAGAGCTCATTAAGCTCCTCAATCGATATCGAAATGGGCACCAGTCCTGATTCGCCAGTGACTACTTCGGCCTCTTGCTTTTCTAGGTTAATCGTATTGAGTACACAAGCGTCCCCACCTTTAAGAAGCAATACAACTGGGAGGACTAGCTCTGATATTTCGGTTAATTTTGAGCGGTTTTCTTTCGCGACCAGTCCAGCGCGTTCAGCTGAACGAGGGAATAGAAACGGGGTTAATTTACCAGACGATAATGGCAAGCCGTTGATCAGAGCTTCTGGTGAATTCGCTAACCCAAAGTAGCGGCTAATGTATATGAGTGAATTGAGTAAAGGATCTTGCATTAACGGCTGTAACCTTCTTACTTATCTACAATGAAGCCTTGGAACACATCGATAAAATGCTCCGCTAAAAAGTCGAGTTGCGCCTGAGTTTCTACACGAGATGCAATCGTCTTAATTCCAAGGTTATGTGCTGTGCGCGAAATTGAAGTTAAGGTAAATTGCTGTTTTTCCTCGTCTAAGTGGTGCGTATAAAGATAGTCAACTTTAACATAAGCGGGTCTGAATTCGTTGATGTAATCCAAAGATTGGAAATTTCTTCCGTAGTTATCGACACCAAAATCAGCGCCAGCGTTACGAATCGCATTACAAAAGAGCGCTGTATGATGAGGTGTATTAACAAAGCAGTTTTCAGGAATTTCAAAATGCAATAGCGGGGCAGCTGACTTGTGACGGCTTAAGATTTGCGTAACCCAGCGAATAAAACTTGGTTCAGCAATACTACTTTGTGAAATGTTAATCGCTACAGGATCAGAGAAAGTGCCTTGTTCGAGTTGATTAATCATAGTTTGAATGACGTACTCATCGAATAGATGGCTGGCATGAAGCTGCTCCAAAGCAAACATATACTGATTGGCACTGAATCTTTCACCATCCCTTTCAATCGCAGAGAAAACCTCTCTGTGGTAGGTTTTCCCTGAGCCATCATTCGCGGCCTGATAGCGGAATTTAAACCAGTCGTTACTCATGGCTTCTTCGACTAGCGCTTTCCACTGTTGTTTGCCCATTAGATTTTCAGAGTTGTCACTGGTTACGTAACCATAGGTAATTTCTGGATCAGATTTTGCTGTCGCTAACGCGTTATCCAGCATAGTTAGAATGCTGGATGTGTCTTTTGGCACCTCGTTGTACACAACACCTAGCGCTACATTTGATTTCGCCATCCCTGTTGGGTCAGGGTTAATGCCTTGGACATAGTTAATGATGCTCTCAGAGACATTTTTCAGTTCACTTTCACTCATGTTAGGGATGATAAATGCAAACTCTTCGGGAGAGATTCGCGCTATGGTGATATCTGGGAAGGTTAATGAAACACTGAGGTGATCAGACAGCTCTCTGACCATACTGTCACCAGCTTTATAACCTTTCTCTTCATAGAGATCATGAATAAAGCTTGCGTCAAGCATGGCAACCCCACCAACTCCACCTTCGCCTAACCAAGCATTGAGCTGATTCATATAGTAGGCGCGATTACCCAGTTTTGATACGGGATCAATGTAGGCGCGTTCTCTGAGTTTTTGGGCTTCTTGTGCTTGGGCTTTAAATGATTGCTCCAATTGGGAAGACATACTATTGATACCGTCGACAACATAGATAAGATCTTTAGTCGAAGGCCTGGGTAATGGCTCTCCAAATTGATTGCGCGCCACTTGCTCCATTTTAGTAACGATGAGTTGTAAAGGACGCAGTGCGCGTTTGAGGATAAAAGCAATCGACATTAAGCCAATGGAGAAGATAAGACTAAAGGCTATAGCTAATCGAACAAATGCATTCCAAAGCTGGGTGTAGGCGTCCCCAGTATGGCTTACGATTTCTACCTCAGCGAGTTGCATCCAGCCGCTGGTCACGACCCGGCGATCGTGGATACGATCAAATAAATGCAGGCCAGTAAACCAGTCGGGTACATCGAGTGGTTTGACGGGGTAGGAACGGATAATTTCTTCCCCATTATCAAGGAAAATGAGACGCACGATGGAATAGCTACTGCCATCAAATAGAGCATTAACGACCGATTCAACCGCTACTTGATCTTTACTTTCTAGGTAGGGTGCCAAAGCAAGACCGACAGTGTTGATGGTATTGTTCATTTCTGACCGTTGCTGCTGGATCAGGCTGTTTCGCGTCGTGTTAAATTCGATGATGAAAACCGAAACCATCAGCATCAAAAATACCGCTATCATTCCCGCGACAAGCTGTTTATATAAAGTCATATTGCCTACTCATCGTATTTCAAAATTGGTTTATTCAATTTGAGTGATTTCTCTCTGGCCCTGAGATCATTCCATAAGCTTAATCTTGATGATTTCCCGGCCAGTTGCCCTTTCTTCGATTTCATTAGCCACAGATTTTTACCATTAAAGCTGTATACAGGTAATAAATCTCGACGTTTGGATGCTCTTTTAATCTGTGGATCAATGTTATCGAGCAAAATAGGTTCTGCGCTTGGTTTCGAATAATAGGCCAGTACCATATGAAATTGGTTTAGCTTAATTGCTTTAACGTAGACCAGCCTGAGTTTTTTATCTGGGACCCCAAGCTCAAGCAGTGAAAAATACTTTGCGATAGTAAAATCTTCGCAATCTCCGCCATTACTGCCCAAAAATTCAAGTGGGGTTGCCCAATAGTCTTTCTTGCCCCAAAGCCTATCATCATTGACGAAATTGAGTTGATTGAAAAAGCGATTTACTTTGACCAGCTTTTCTTTCTCCGGAAGTCCTTTGAATTGGACCATTTCACGACGCCAAGTTTCGACTCTTTTCCCTGCTCTCTCTCCATATGTCTTCCTAACCGCATCAACCCAGCGTTGTTCTTGGGTATTGAGTGCCTGTGAAGCGGTTGAGACCATAAGAAACACTAGAAGTGAGAGCAGAAGTTTCATTTCGTCACTGTCTATGCAAATAAGTAAGTAGAGTTGCTGGCATTGTTATTCCTTAAGTGCGTTGTTTTTGGCTCCGAAGATCGGCTTTAGCAAATATTCCATTACTGTACGCTTTCCTGTAATTATATCAACTGATGCTGTCATACCAGGTATAATGGGCAATGAAGCATCATTATTTAGGCTTGTTTCTTTGGTTCTAACCCTTACAAGGTAAAAGCTGTTACCCTCTTCATCTGTGGTTGTGTCAGCACTAATATGCTCAAGTTTGCCCTCTAGTCCACCATACTTAGTAAAATCATAAGCGCTAAATTTAACAATGGCACTTAAGTTTGGCCTTAAGAAGGCAATATCTTGAGGAGCGATCTTGGCTTCTACTAATAATGTGTCTTCACTGGGCACAATTTCCACAATGTCCATGCCTGGTTGGATAACCCCACCAACCGTATTCACATTGAGAGTTTTTACTGTCCCAATAACAGGAGATATGACGACAGTTCGATTGACTCTATCTTGGAGGCCAACACTCGATTCTGTAAGTGCAGAGAGTTTGTCTTGCGTTTGGTTGAGCTTTTCTTGTTGCTCGGAACGAAACTTTTGCGCAGCATCAATTCGGTTTAGCATTGACTCTTGAATAGCAGATTGGAGTACTGGCACTTTAAGCTCGCTGGAAGTCATTTCTCTTCGCGTATCATTGACTTGCCGCTGCAGTTTCAGTAATTCTATTTGTGGCACCACACCCTCATCAGCCAATGGTTTGGTGATTTCGAGCTCTTTGAGAGCAAAATTATAACTTTCACGTAAATTTTTTACCCTAGCTTGTATTTCAACCAGATCTTGTTGCTTCTGCTTTACTTGTTGGTCAATGAGTGAAATTTGGTTATTCAGGTTGTTGAGATCTTGCTGATATTCAGCTCTCTGCCTTGCAACAAGGCGTGGTTGTCGTTCAACCAGAGAGGGAGGAAAAGCCAATTTATTAAAATTAATTTCTACGCTTTTTTGCCAAGAGCTCGGGGTAAATTTTTCATTGACGGTAACGCTCGTAAGTGAGGCAGATAATTGCAATACACTTGCGGTGAGATTGGCAATTTGCTGCTCACGTTCGCGAAAGTCGGACCGAAAACGTGTGTCATCTATTAGCAGTAGTTGTTGGCCTTTTTGAACCGTTTGTCCCTCACGTACTAAAATTTCTTTAACAAGTCCACCTTCAAGGTTTTGAACGATTTGAACTTGAGACGAAGGGACTACTTTTCCTTCTCCCACGGTTACCTTATCAATCTGTGCCCAAGACGCCCAAACTCCCGCTAAAATTAAAAATAGCAACATCACCCACAGCATAATACGGGCACTACTGGGGGTGTTGAGTAACAAGGCGGCGGTTTTATCATCCACGTACTCAAGTTCGCTGTCAGAAAGCTTGCTGTAGTTATCCTGAGTCATGAGTTGATTCCTGTTAATGTTACATGTCATTTAGTTGTGTATTAAGAATAGCCAATTTTATTAAGATACAGTAGTAAGTTATAGCTGTATCAAGCACTTAAACTGCGGAAAAGTGATAATTTGTGCGCTGAGTAGGGTGAACGTATACGAACAATAGCGTGTTTTTGGCGTGGTTTGATTTAGGCTGTTTTCCGCGCATTAATCTATAGTTTAGTGACTAAGCTTTTCGGGTTAATCGAAGTTTTTATTGGACGCAATAATTCCAAGGAGTGGCAATGAAAAAAACAAACAAAGGTTTTGATACAGAAGCAGCGTTATATGAAAGCGTTTACAACGCGATTAGCCGCTCCCAGGGTGTTATAGAGTTTGAGCTTGATGGCACTATTTATAACGCGAATCAAAATTTTCTCGATGTTGTTGGGTATTCTTTGAATGAAATTAAAGGCAAGCATCATCGCATGTTTGTCACGCCTGCACACGCTAGAAGCAAAGCTTATAAGGATTTTTGGGCTAAGTTAGGCAAGGGTGAGTACGATTCTGGTGAATATAAACGTGTTGCGAAAGGAGGGCAAGAAATCTACCTTCAGGCAACGTATAACCCGGTATTTGATAGTAATGGTAAGGCTATACGGGTGATTAAAGTTGCAAGTGATATTACCGATACCAAGCTTGCCAGCATCAAGGCGAAAGCACATACACAAGCGATTGACCGATCACTAGCGACGATAGAATTCGAGCTAGATGGCACCATTATTACAGCGAATCAGAATTTTCTTGACCTGATGCATTACACCCTCAACGAGATTAAAGGTAAACATCATAGAATATTTTGCGAAGATGAATATCGCCAAAGCGTGGAATACAGCCAATTTTGGGATAATTTGGGTAAAGGGGAATTCAGTTCGGGTGAATTTGTTCGCGTGACTAAGGACGGACAAACCGTTTTCATACAAGCGACCTATAATCCTGTGTTCAATGAACAAGGTAAATTGGTCAAGGTGCTAAAAGTTGCATCAGATATTACCGAGTTCAAAACGATCAGTAATGAAGCTCAGGCCAAAGCCGATGCGATTGACAAATCATTGGGAACAATAGAGTTTAATCTTGATGGAACAATTATTACCGCTAACAAAAACTTTTTGGATCTCATGGGTTATAGCTTGGCAGAGGTTCAAGGTAAACATCACAGGGTGTTCTGTGAGAAAGAGTATAGTGAAACAGAGCAGTACAGAGAGTTCTGGCGTGAGCTCGGTGCAGGGCAGTTTAATTCGGGGGAATTTAAGCGCATTGCCAAAAATGGTCGAGAAGTTTATATCCAAGCCACTTATAACCCAGTCTTAGACCTCAAAGGCGAACCATACAAAGTGCTTAAGGTCGCCTCGGATATCACTGATCGTAAGAAAATGTCTGAGGAACGAGCAAAACAGGCCTCGATGATTATGGAAATGTCGACACCAGTGATGCAGCTTTGGGACAAAGTACTTATGTTACCTGTGATTGGCCTGATTGATTCAAGTCGAATCCAGATGATCATGGAAGCTGTGCTGCAAAAAGTGATCGATTATGAAGCGCGTGTGATTGTTATTGATATTCAGGGAGTTCCGACCGTGGACAGCGCTGTTGCTAATCATCTTTTGAAGGTTGCCAAGGCTACAAGGCTGATGGGGTGTGTATGTATCGTGACAGGGATCTCTCCAGTGGTTGCTCAAGCTATCGTCAATCTTGGTATCGAACTCAATGATGTAGTGACTCAGTCCACGCTCAAAGAAGGCGTGAATAATTCCTTTAAAATCGCTGGGTACACATTAAGCGATAGCAACGATGATCAGGACAAATGGCATGAGTAATACTCCAGCAGATATGATTAAAGTGGTTGTTCATGATATGAGTCGTTGCTTGATTGTTCCAATACAAGAAGAGCTGTCGGTTGATGATGCAAAGCGAGTACAAGAAGTGTTGCTGGATAAGCTAGGAGCACGACACGTTAAAGGTGTTGTCATTGACTTTTCCGGTGTTGATATTGTTGATAGTTCGCTGTGGGATGTATTTATTAAGCTAGTCAATATGGTCAAGGTTATGGGCTCTCGAACTGCAATTACGGGGCTAAGTCCTGGGATCATAGCATCGATGATTGATTCCAACATGGACATTGAAGGTTTGACGACCAAACGAAATATGGAAGAAGCACTGGAATATTTGCGCTCTTATCAATGAGCATAAAGGTAAGAGTCTGAGTGCATGAACCTATTATTCCTGGGGGCTGGGTGACAGAGAATGCCAAACTAGACATTGTGACTGACTCAGATGTCGGTTACGCCAGTTTAGATGCGAAACTTTTTGCGCAGCAGCTCGGTTTTTCTACTGTGGACCAATATATGATTTCAATAGCGGTCAGTGAGTTAAGCCGAAACATCCTTAATCATGCTGGGCGGGGGTTTTTGTACCTTAAATCTGTCCAAGAAGGAGAAAAAACAGGGGTTGAAATCATCGCTAAAGACAACGGTGGAGGTATACGAGACCTCGAAAAAGCTCTGAGTGATAACTACAGTACAGGCGGGACCATGGGCGTGGGTTTACCTGGCACTAAACGACTGATGGATTCGTTTCATATAGAGACAGAACTAGGTGTTGGCACTGCTGTCACGGTAAGGAAATGGCTAAAGTAATGACAGAAAAAATTGAGATCGCGATTGGTGAAAAGCCGCTCGAAGACGTGAATGGCGACGATGCTTTTTATCAGCAAAATGGCAGTGATTATTTTATTAGTCTATTTGATGGGGCTGGACACGGTAAAAGCGCGCACAGTATCGCCAGTACGACTAGGCGCTTTTTAAAACAGTTCTATCAGACAGATCTTGCAGAATTAATGGAGCAGTTACATAACAACTTACGAAGTACAAATGGCGGCGTTGCCATTATTGCCAATCTGGATATGGAGTCGCTGTGCCTAGAGTATGTTGGTATTGGTAACATTTTCATGTGTAAGGTCGGTAAAGAAGTACAAAGATTTATCTGTCAACAAGGTGTACTCGGCTATCAGATTCGGACGCCTAAAAAAAATAGGGTGCAGATGGTGCCTGGAGAAATATTAATACTTTATTCTGATGGAATTATGAGTAATTTTGATCCAAAAGATTACCCAAACATCTATACTGATAATGCTGAAACTATTGCCCAGAATATCACTCGGAAGTTCGCGAAAGCGTCTGATGATGCCACGTGTCTAGTAATCCGAGTTAATTGAGAGCTCGGAAATGGATTATGAATCTCGAAACTGTTCTAAAAGAAATGGAGCAAGCGTCTAACCAAGACAATATCAAGCTTGCCGAATATAGCATAGAGGACAGCCCATCGGTTGTTGACTTCAGGAATAAAGTGAAAAGGCTTGCTCTTGATTGTCATTTTTCGAGGGTCAACGCCGTTCGTGTGGCTACTGCGGCCTCTGAAGTTTGTCACAAAATGCTATCGACATGCGATAGCTTCAATGCGTCACTTTCTTTTTCACGGACTGCTGAACATTGGGGGATAAAACTCGAGTTTCACAGCGCTGTTGGGGCGCTTTCATCTATGAATTATGACTACATCTTTGATTCTTTCAGTATCGAGACTGCGAGTAATCATTCTCATACCGTGATGGCCTTTAAGCGCTTTCCTGATCTTTCCTTTAATCCACAAGAGAATACCGAGTTTCAACGCCATAAACTCAATCAGCTGTCGCAACAAGAGTTGATGCGTGAGCTACAAATATCGTTGGAAAGAACCAAAGAGGCTGATGTGGCAAAGGGTGATTTTCTGGCCAACATGAGTCACGAGATACGTACCCCGATGAATGCCATTATTGGCTTGAGTGAGCTGGTTCTCAAAACACAATTAACGTCAAAGCAGCATGATTATATTGGTAAGATTAACTCAGCGGGTCGTGCACTACTGGGTATCATCAACGATATTCTCGATATCTCGAAGATTGAGGCTGGTAAAATGGAAATGGAAAATATTCCGTTCCAGCTTGATAAAGTTTTTGATGACCTGTGCACCATCATCACGCTAAAAGCACAGGAAAAAGGTATCGAGGTGATTTTCTCAACCCCACCTGAACTGCCCAACTCACTCGTTGGAGATCCTTTACGCCTTGGCCAGATACTCACCAATCTATGCAACAACGCAATTAAATTCACTGAACAAGGCGAAATTATTGTTAAGATCACTCATTGTGAACAAGTAAATGACAGAGTTAAGTTAAAGTTTGAGGTCAAAGATACGGGCATTGGCTTGAAACCCGAACAAATACAAAAGCTGTTCAGTGCATTTAGTCAGGCAGATACCTCAACCACTCGAAAATATGGCGGAACGGGCTTAGGGCTTAGTATTTGTCAAAACTTGGTTCACTTGATGAATGGTGATATCTGGGTAGAGAGTGTTTATCAGCAAGGAAGTAGCTTCATTTTTACTGCTGAATTCGGAGTGCTTGACAATGAGATAGAAAATCAGCAAGAGCGTATTTACAACTGGAAAAAGCTCAAAGGCATGAAAGCTTTGATTGTGGACGATAACAAGAGTGCTCGTGATATTAACAAGGAACTTCTTCACTCCTATGCTCTTGATATATCCACTGCGATAGATGGCTTTGATGCGATTGATAAAGTTAAAAAAGCCATGGCTGAGGATCGACCCTATGAACTTGTTTTAATGGATTGGCAAATGCCTGAAATGAACGGCATTAAGGCATCGGAAATCATTAAAACGCTCGACTGTTCTCCAAAAATCATTTTAATGACTGCATATGGAAGAGAGGAAGTGGTTCTTCAAGCTGCAGAGGCTAAGATCGATGGTTTTCTGGTTAAGCCTGTTAGCGCATCGGCTTTGTTGGACACTGTCATGGAAGTCATGGGTAAAGCAGTGGTTGTTGATAGTGCAGGGCAAAAAAATGAAACCGAACTCCTATTCGAAAGCTTTGCGTCGGTGCGTGGGGCTCCGGTACTTTTGGTTGAAGACAATGAAGTCAACCAAATTATTGCTGTGGAGTTACTGGAAAGTGTTGGCCTGAATGTGGAAGTGGCGAACAATGGTAAGGAAGGGGTAGACAAGGCCCTTGATGGTGAGTACGCGCTGATTCTCATGGACTTACAGATGCCGGTGATGGATGGTTTAGAAGCTGCAAGCGTGCTGAGAGAACAACCTACTCACCATGATATCCCCATTATTGCAATGACAGCTAATGCGATGCAGCAAGACAGAGAACGGTGTGCCGAAGCGGGCATGAATGATCATATCGCTAAACCGATAGATACCAGTGAGTTGTATAGTAAGTTGCTCAAGTGGATTGATCCCAGTTTTAAAGATGAGAATTTTGAATGTTCACCGACTCAACACAGTGATGAGGTTGACAAAGAGTCAGCACTACCAGAACTAAACGGTATCAATACTGAAGAAGGTTTATCTAGAGTCAATGAGGATAGATCTTTGTATACCAAACTCCTCACTAGCTTTTCGAAAAATAATCAAACGACTTTCTCTGATTTAAAAACATCGTGGCAAGACAAAGATTATGCACAGGGTGAGATTACTGCGCATACCTTGAAAGGGGCCTCAGCATCGCTAGGGGCGCACCGCTTATCACAGGTTGCTTTTACCTTTGAGCAAGCGTTTAAACAGCAGGCTAAAGACATTCTGCCAGAGGAATGGAATGAACTTTCATCTGCCTTGCAGGAGGTCCTCGAATCTATTGCGCTTATTGACACTCAAATAGATGCTTCGCCCATTGTGTCTCAGGAATTTGACCTTGAAAAAGTAAAAGCTCTGAGCGAGGAAATCAGGGAACAGCTAGAGCTAGGCGAATTTGAAGAGGAAAGCATTGCAAGCTTAGTTGCCATGTTACAAGGAAAAGCTGCAGCTGATGGACTAGAGCGCTTGAATGAAGCGATTGAAATATACGACAGTGACGAAGCGCTAGAATGTCTAGATAAAATACTGTCTAACATATAAGAGTTGAGGTTAGAGGCTAGAATGGATAAAACAATCTTAGTGGTTGATGATGTTCCAGATAATATCCGAATTCTGAAAAGTGTATTGGAGAAAGGCAATTACTCCGTAAGGGCAGCCACAAGTGGTGAGAAAGCGCTAAAGCTCGCAAATACGTTGCCTCAGCCTAATATTATTTTACTTGATATTATGATGCCAGAGATGGATGGATTTGAAGTCTGTCGAAGACTTAAGCGTGAGCCAGAAACGGCCCATATTCCGGTTATTTTTATCTCAGCGAAAGACGACACAGATGATCAATCTAAGGGGTTTGATCTAGGCGCCGTTGATTATATTACCAAACCTTTCTCACCGTCTATTGTTCTTCGTCGTGTCGCCACTCACCTTTCTCTAACTCGTTTAGCTGAAGTTGATTCTTTGGCTCTATCAGCGATTCGAATGCTGGGTGTTGCAGGTCATTATAATGATACTGACACAGGCAGCCATATTTGGCGTATGGCCGAGTACTGCAAGTTATTAGCCAAAGCTGTGGGTTGGGATTATGAAAACTATAACTTATTGGAACTTGCGGCCCCTTTGCATGACACAGGGAAAATTGGCATACCTGATGCGATACTTAAAGCGCCCAGACCTTTGTCTGAGGACGAATGGGTAGTGATGAAAAAGCACTCTGAAATTGGTCATGAAATATTATCTATGTCTTCTAACCCTGTATTCCAGTTGGGTGCTGAGGTAGCCAAATCTCATCATGAACGCAGGGATGGAACGGGATACCCAGAAGGCTTAGCTGAGGAGGAAATACCACAAGGCGCTAGGATCGTCGCTATCTGTGATGTATTCGATGCTTTGACTATGGAACGTCCTTACAAAGAGGCGTGGTCAATTGAAGACGCGTTAAGCGAAATACAAAAGAACGCTGGCTCACATTTTGACCCACATTTAGTGGATACCTTTTTAGGCTTAGAAAGTGAGATTAAAGAAATTTGTCACAAATGGAGTCTTAAAGACGAAAACTCGATTGAGTAGCTTTATTGCCCAGTCAAGCGCTAGCACCATTTCTACTTCTGAATGGATGTCCAACAGACTTCTAATGTCGATTGTATCTCCAACTTTACTCAAGTCTCCTGACAGGTTCTGACAGTGAGGTGGATTATAGTCATTCCACTGTTCACTTACTTTATCTGTTGAGGAAATAATATGTTAACTATTGATGCCTATGTTCTTTATGTAGAGGATATTCAAATTAGCCAAGGTTTTTATACCAAAGTGCTTGGTTGTGAGTCGAGAGCCCTGTCACCGACCTGTATGGAAATTAAGTTTGCAAACGATACAACATTGTTACTAAAACAGAACTCAAATTTAGTACCAACAAGTTGTATAACAGGTGGTGGAACCGAGTTGTCCATATTGGTTGAAGACCAAACAAAGCTCGAGTCTCTATACCAAAACTGGAAAAATCAATCGGTTGAGTTTGCTCAAGAGCCTAAAGAACTGTCGTACGGGGTTAGCTTTGTTGCGTTGGACCCGGATGAGCATCGTATTCGTGTCACCATTCCCATGGGTTTATCTGCCTAGATTGGACTTGGTCTATGCGCTTTCAAACAACTCGAGCTGCGCTTGCTCGAATTTTTTCTGGTGGCGGTGTATTTTGCCTTTCGGTGTCTCATCGACTCCGAATGAGAGTACGCTAGTGACTGAGTAACCAGTAATAACAATTTCTCCTAGCTGATCTAACTTCGAGTTCAGCTTTAGTATGCAGCGTATAGTAGAGCCGCTTTGAAAACTCATTTTCTGACTTAGAACGCTTTGTTTAAAGTCTTTATCACACATGGCAAAGTTGATATGTTGACCTTGCCATATCCCTTTCCATTTATATTTACCCTCCCCAAGTACAGGTGCAATGATTTCAATGGTTGCATCATCAAAGGTTTGTATTGGTAATCGATGGGAGGGCAATACAAATTTCTTGAATTTGGATCGTTTGATCAATGACTCTGGGACTAATGGCGTACCATGACAATCTAGTTCGTTTACTCCAACCTGGGTGACTTTTGAATAGGCACAAAGATGTTTAAATAGGTTTGAGCGGCGTGTGATCACTTTATGACTTTCGTTGACGACTTCTGCCACTTGTCTGATGGTTTCAGGTTCGATTTTATCCTTGTTCCCCTGCTGTTTTAATGCTTGTATTCTAAGCCTCTTCTCTTCAATACTTAGGCGTAATTCTTCTTTTTGGAGCCGTTCTAACTCTGAATCTGATTTGGGAAGCAAAGGTATCGCGATCGAAGCAACACCAACGATGACAGATAGAATGCCGGCATTTGAATTGGCTAACCTCCAAATATCACGAAGTCCACCTTCTTGGCGAGCTTCACTCTCTATTGTAACTGACACATCAAGAATATTGGCTATTTCATACAGTATTGAAATGATCTCTGTCTCACATTGGTTGCGAACTATGGCATCCATAGAATGAGATTCATTATTAAAATAATAGTGAAACTGAAGCTTTCTCTCTTTCAACTGTTTATCCATACAGTGTCTTTGTGTGAAATGATAGGTAATCAAGTATGAAATTCAAGGGATGCCTTGTGACAGGACTCAAATTTCAAATTTAGGATAAAGAGTTGGTCTTCGTTACGTGATAAATGACCCGAATCGGCGTTTAAGTGATGAGCTCTATAACAATATTTGTTTCTGTTCTCCAACGGCTTAGTCTGTTGACCAGACATTTTTGATATCGGGCCAACCCCAGTTGGTTAGCTCAACATTTTTAAGTACACCATGAAAGCGCAGTGTCTGTCGATGGTGAAATAAAGGTGTTACCCAGTACTGATGAATAAAGGTTGAAGCAATGGGCTCTATTGCATCGAGATACCGATCGAGAGGTGTCGTTTCACGAATTTGTTCTAGCGAGTGTATGAGCCACTGTTTGGCCTTGTGACCAATACAAGTATGAAGTACCGGATTAGTGTACAAGTTGTAAAAGGTTGAAGAATGTCGATTATCATCCAAGTTAATATTGGTCACGACTAGCGTTTCGGTTAATTGGTTGTTTTGCGACATTTCATAAAGCTTACGATACGAGTAGGTACTAACTCTAGCTTCAATACTCAGTTTATTTAATAGGCTTTTAATGGCGAGAGCACAATCTATCAGCGCTCTGTAGTCATAGACAGCAATGTCGATATGTGGGGGAAGGTCAGCCTCTGGCTCTTGTGGCCTTAGCACTGGTGGCCATGCAGGAAGCATGTTGTATGCTTTGCTGCAACCAAATAGTGTCTGGTTATGTTTGAGCTGGTCATAAACATGCTGTGGATTGAGTATGCATGATAAATAGCGTTTTTGGTTGTCATCAAGCGCGGAAGGAGACGATTGATTGAATAAAACCAGCATGCACCCATCTTCGAGTCGTGATTTGTGGCTATTGTTGTGAAGTTGAGCGTCATCTGTATGAGAAAGGTGGTATTCACACTCGTTATTATCTTGGACTCCAGGTTGGTTGGTTTGAATTTGTCTATTCGTCAGTTCTTTTTCGTCCAATTTCCAGATAGTGACTTGGTCAGTTAAAGCACGGCAGCCATAATAGCGCTCGAATGCTTGTAGACAAAGGCGATCTTCTCTGTGTTCTCGTACTTCAAATGGTCCAGAGCCGATAACACCATAATGGTTTGCATTATTGACTTGGCTGGTAGGTTGGATGGCGTACTTCACACCTGAAACCAAACCGCCAAACCCAAGATCGGGTTTTGAAAATTCGAATACAACCTTATTAGGCTGTGGTGAAGTGACGCTTTCTAAATGAGCCAGCTCCTCTTGGTAGTTCGGCAATGTCGATAGTTTAGCAAAAAGACTCACAATACTATCGGCATCAATAGCGGCGCCATTATGGAACGTCAATGCAGGCCTAAGGTAGAAAGTCCATTGATGACCGTTTTTTTCGCATTGCCAGTGGTGAGCTAGTTGAGGCTCCAAGTGGCCTTCTAGGTCGCTACTCACTAGGCAGCAGTATATTTGCCTGAGTAGATAGCGTTCGCTCGAGCGCTGTAATTGGTGTGGCACTATGCGTTCAAAAGAGCGTTTATAAGTCAGCTGTATATGCAGTAGTCCCTCACGTATTGTGGCTCCTGACGTACTTTGTAGCAAACGCCCAAATGCTTTTTGATCATCATCGAGAATGCTTAAGGCCTGTTCGTATTGACCTTGTCGTATGCGTTTGCTTGCCAACTGAGATTTGAGGTCTGTCAGTGTTAAGTTGAGCACAAGAGTTGACCTTTGATGCCTTCCCACTTTGGGGGCCCATGATAGCCACTCTAGTTGTTGCATTTGATTGAGTAAGTTTCTTGCATGGCGATGGCTAGTAAATAGCCGTTCAGCGATATCCGGTAGAGCTGTTTTAATGTCCTCCCCAACACCAAGTGGTTCAAGGCGTGCGTAATAGCGCAGCAAATTGAGATCTGACATTTCGGCTCCAAAATAAGCATTTTATTGAAGTGTTATTTTCCCTATTTTATCAGAAGGTAGTCGGTTTCAGTGGGATTATGGTTATTTTTATCAAAATTAGGAAAGATATTTTTATAATGTCTCAGTTTTAAGTTTCCCTATATGGCGCGATAATGGCTGAGGTAATAAGAGAGGACAAAATGATGAATACGAATAAGCATAACCAGATGGCGACCTATTATAGTGCCAGGCTAGAGCTTGCCCAGTCTAAATGGGAGCGTCGTGCTATTTTGAACTTGATTAACCTATGCCAATGGTCATTCTGATTTGGTTGGACGGCTTTAAGATAAACTGAAACCACAAAATAAATAACTTATGCAGCACTAGCATTTAAACATGCTCCTAACACCCCTAAGAACATGCGGTTAGTGCTGCTTTTTCTCATCATGAACTCAGCGTTTTGTTAACCCTTTATGATTTAGGTAGCCTTTGATGTGTGGGCGGGACTCGCCAGCAAGCTTGTTAGTCACTTCTTGAGACCAAATACTTTGCTTTTGATTGGAGCTGCGACTTGCGTAGTAGTCTTGCATCTTTTTATCGTAACTCTCTATGTTGGATAAATCTAAAGCTTGATAGCTGTTTTCATGCATGATCACTTTCGCTGGTAGTCGGGGTTTGATCTGCGGATCTTGATCAGGATGACCAAGGCACAATCCGAACAAAACCGCGCAATGCTGCGGCAATTCGAGAAGTTCATCGACCTCAGATGCCGAATTTCTGAGTCCCCCAATATAAACGCCTCCTAACCCCAGTGATTCAGCAGACAAAAGGCAGTTTTGAGCCATGATTCCACAGTCTACCGCTCCAATGATAGTGAGTTCTGTATACTCAGTATTGACGTTAGGATTGATAGTAAAATGCCTGTGATAATCGATGCAAAATACCAAAAACTCCGCTGCGCTTTCTACATAAGGTTGATTGCCAGCGAGCTTTGCTAAGGTTTTACGTTTGTCTAAATCAGTGACGCGAATAATAGAGACCACTTGAAGCATGCTTGAAGAAGACGCAGCAAGTCCTGATTGAATAATGGTATCTAGCTGCTCAGGGTCAATCGCTTGCTCGGTAAACTTACGAATGGAGCGATGAGATAAAATTGTTTCTATAGTCGGGGTCATCAGAACATCCTTTATAACCTAATGATTGAGAAACATATCGACAGTGGGCTCTTATGTCTAGTCGTCATATTGTGGAATTTGGGCTGGTTCTTATAAAGGCGAACTAATTGGTTTATTGGAACTAGAGAATAAAAGGGTGTTGGTCTTTAAGTAGCGAGAGGACCAACACACTTATCTTTTATAGAGGCTTGGTGATAGTAATAGGTTCTCCCCTGTAGGTGCCACTAATGTTCACGCTTCTTACCTGGCCACCTAATACATTCCATTCTAAGTTAATGTTTTCAAATGGAGTCAGTGTGTTATGAGCTTCCAAGTTAGTGTATTGAGGGGTTTGGTTTAACATATCATACAAAGTAATTGGGCCTAGCTGTGCTTTTCCCCATTCATTGACTAATTGTTTGGTAATAAAATGAGTGGCAACGATCAGCGGAGGGCCAGAAATATTAGCAAACTGGAAATAATCAATTTTGCCTTCTCCTATTGCAA
The DNA here is from genome assembly GCF_003350295.1 of Vibrio tetraodonis. Lineage (GTDB taxonomy): Bacteria > Pseudomonadota > Gammaproteobacteria > Enterobacterales > Vibrionaceae > Vibrio > Vibrio tetraodonis. Next base: position 386,046 of record NZ_QLYY01000005.1, on the reverse strand, counting down.
TCGCTTTATCATTCTGGACAAATAAGTTTGTCATGCTGGTTGCATCAAAGTTGATTGTTTTGGAAATCTGCTGCGTTTGATTATCAAGTAAGTAGATATTTTTTTTCGTAACTGCAACGGTAAACTTACCATCGGGCGATGATTCTAAATACTTTATAACGCCTTGGCCTTGGATACTATATAAGGGTTTACTCGGTGCGCTTTTATTTACCCATGTGATTTTGTGCTTTGTTTTATTTTCGTCTTGTAAGGCAAATACAATCTGTTGGTTGGCAGCGAAACTGGCGGTAGTAATAATGGGGTAATTGTCGTCTTTTTGAAGTTTGATCATTGATGGAGAACCAAAACTTCGATTGGTCATTGAGATCAACTTAGCTTCTAGTTTGCCAATTGTTTGGCTGTCACTATCCGCAATGAGCAGGATGTCTTGCTCATCTTTAGATACAAGGATATTTTTTTCAGAGACTTGATCCAGTAGCGATAGTTTATTTAGGTTTATTTCATCTAACAGCCAGAGTTGGTCCTTTGTTGTATCTAAGCCATTATCCCAACGGGCTAGAATATTACTCTGACTGTATAGGGGCTTCATCCATTCAAAGTTATCATTGTAACAGGCTGCAGAAGAGGGCTCAATCACCACTGGCGCTGGTGGCAAGGTTGGTAACTCGCTGCCAGATGCCCCGCCGATAGTATCAATAGCCATAGCTGGTTGAATTGTGATTACGTCAGGAGCCTCTGAAGAGCTGTCGTGGCCAGTGTTATCTTGCAGACTGGTCAGTAAAATACCATTGCCTCCGCTTGCTTCACATGCATCGGCCTGGATAGCGTGGTTTTGAGGGTTATAAAGCTTATAGGATTGTACGCCATTTAATGCAGGTAATACTTGCTTTAGCTCTCGAGAAGCATCCTTTTCAAAATATGGCAGTTTACTTGCGTTACCACCAAAATCGTCGTGTTCCTTATCATGGTCTGATTCGTGATGGTCATCACTTCTTAGACTTGCTCTTGTTATTGGACTTGGGTCTATTGCTCCCTCTGAGGGCGCTTGCTGGTAAGTCGCTAAGCCAGCTGCTCTTTTGACTGAAGTACTCAGTTCTTTAACCGTATCTAAGTCGTCGAGATAGAGGAGTTTATTGTTGGCTGGGTTTAGTGCAATCGATTTAAGTGACTTGAGTCCCTTTTCCTCCTGAGAACCATGTATAAGAACCGCTCCATCAAGGTTCAGCTGTTGTGAACTCTCTTTATCTAAGTTTATTGAGTTAAGATCAAGCGTTTTATGCTTTATCATCACATCAAGAGCATGAGCGATTTTGACCAAAGGAGAAGCGCCACTTGGACCGCTTTGTTGCGCTTGAATAAGCGATTGAGTTAAGACTTGGCTCTCATTTTTAGGCCCGTAATTGATATCGAGTGTGTCGAAGTTAACACCAACATAATTGCCTAATTTGGCCTGTAAGTAAGCTTTGGCATTGACGACTTGACCTTGAACCATGGGATTATAAAGCATTTCGCTGTGTATTAAGGTTGTAAAGGGAGAAATAATATCAAGTTCGCCGGGAGCGGTCAGAATAGTGCCACCAACATTGAGCATCTTAGGGTAACCACTGCTTAGTAATACTTTTTGTTCATATTGACTGCATTGGCCATCAAAGTTTGTATCAGCGCATGTTTTTTGATTGTAGTGAGCATAGCTCGCTGTTGGCGAAGTACTGTCTGAGTTATCACTGCCGCCACATCCATAAAGCGAGATTGCTGCTGAAACAGCGATTGCAACCACGCAAGGTGATGGTAGTTTGTTCATTTTGATCAATTGTTTACCAAATTTGGTTTAAAGTGTTATCGTGTGCGCTTATTTAATCACTTATGCAAATAAAAGATCAAATGATATTGATAGTAACTATCATTTGCATTACTATCTCGGCCTGATTTTGTAGGGAACACAAAGTTTTAGGAGTAATTGGTCGTGAAAATAGTCGCTCAAACCTTCGGTATTATGGCCTGTGCGGCTTTTATTGCCGGGTGTGGAGGAGGCAATGAGTCGGATTCTAAGCTCGACGCTACTAACCTTGCCGCTAACACGACGACAGATAATGTCTCTTCTAGCAATAACCCCAAATTCCCAGCACCAGAGAAAATGGACATTCTATCGACGTCAGATGATAACCCTATCTACGGGAATATGATTTCTTGGGACGACCTCAGTGTGAGCATTTGGAATTCGCCAGTCACATTCGATCAACCTGAGCACTATGAATATACCACTGATGGCGGAAGTACTTGGCAGACGGTGGTTTCCAAACCTCAGTTTATTGGCCCGCAAGCATATGCAAAAAATAAGGTTGGTATACGCGTAAAGCAAAATGCTCTTGAAGGTATGCCAACTCCGCCTAGCGAGACTCTTTTTGCCACCAGCACCAGTCGAGGTGAGTTTGTAGCACTGCAATTTGTTCCTATGGATAATATAAACCAAGTGATGACCTTTGGTGATATTGGCTGGGACTACACGCGAGCGAACTGCGTTGCAGAATATAATCCAGATGGCTCCGGTGAGCCTATTTTTTGGATTACGAGTGAACGCTTGAAAAGTACTACATTTGAGAAGACAAATGACCAAGCGTCCAAATTGGATGTTTGTGGCATTAAAGGGTGGGGACTTATCGAGGCTGACGCAGCGAAAAGGTTACGAAGTCGTACAGTTGATGAAAAAGTCAGAAGTGTTGTAATCAATAGCCTTTCAGGTCATCTAGCGGCGACTAGAAATGGAACACTCGTTTCTATTAAAGAGTCCGGTGAAGGCGAGATTGATCGATATCTCTCTCACCAATGGTTTGCTGTATGGTCTTTGCCTGCTGGTGCTCAGTTAGTCGATGAGATTGATGGCGCCCAGCTTACTCAGAAAGTTCGATTAAGTGAACAAGCTGCTCGTTTACAACAAGCTCGTGATGCGGTGGTGAATCTACTTAGCTTGTTAGATTATACCGTGGTTGATTACACCAGAGTCAGTGCTGACAGAGCTCAGTATCAAACTCTATTAAGCAGCGCCTTGGCATCATGGCAAGATATCTATTCTGGGCACCAGCCCGCGATGACTTTTTTTGTTCAGCAAGCGATTCTGGCCAAAAATCGTAGCGACAGCAAAAGCCAAGAGTTTGTGTTAAAGGTGAACAACTATATTAGTGACTTGCGTGAATATGAGTATAACTTTTTAGTCGCAGCAGCTTTACTCAAAGAGCTGCAAGTGGTTGATAGTCTGGCTAAGCTCCAGCAGCAAAACGCTATTATTGCCAGTAGCATAGCTGCACTGGATGCGACACAGGACGGTAAAAACCAGCATATTGGCGCTAATCGTCTCCACAAGGCCTTTTTTACTTCTCAGCAATTAAGGGCTGAGTTAACGGCCTGGCTTGAGAGTCTACCAAACCTAAAAAGTAATGGTGCCTTGGCGCTGATAAATAAATACGATTTGTTAAGTCACTACGATAAGGAAAAGATAGAGCCGCTTATTACAGAGGCACGGGAAAAGGCACAAAACTCAGGGGAAGTTGTCTCTCAATCTGAAGCCATGATTGTTGATGCAGCTGGTAAACAGTATGCCAAGTTGGATAAAGCAGGGCTGTATTTAGCCAAAAATACTACTTACGAGCAAGGTTGGCGCTGCGTGTTAGAGCTTGGTTCGGGGGATAGAAGAAGAATTTGGATGCTACAGCCTAGATTAGAAGCAAACGCTTTGGAGTATTTGGCTTATCAAGGCAGCAATGATGAAAGTAAAAATGTGTTAGGCCCCAAAGGGTATATTTCAAAAGTCAATCAAGAAGCACTTTGCGGGGTCAGTGATTGGAAAGTGCCCAATATTCTCCAGCTACAAAGCTTGGCCTCTGTGTATGTTAAATCCTCCGGGTATTTAGGTGATAAAGGCCTTAGCATCGACACCAATGTATTTGTCAATCATCCGTACAATCAGCCAGTTTATTATTGGTCTTCCAAGCCAGATAAAGAGGGTAAACAAACGGCTTACTCCTATGCGTCAATAAATGACAATGACAATAACGAATACAATGACAGTGACAAAGAGGTGTCCAAGTCCCTACTGGCTAATAGTATGACGGCTCTAGTGCGTCTTGTGAGTGAAAACAATTTACTTAATCAATGGCAATATTTAGATGTAAGTGGTGGGTCGGTAGAAAGCCGCGTAGAGGCAAGTTGCGCAAAAAATCTAATTACTGGCCATGTTTGGCAGTTGTTTGATGATAACGACAATAGTAAGAGATTAGTTTCTCAAAGCGAGCTTATGGATCGTTTAAACAGCCAGAATTCAAACCAAGTGTGTGGAGCTTCGAATTGGCGTTTACAGGGTATTAGTGAGCTAACTAGCCTATTACCGATAGATAGAGATGTATTTGTTTACAGCGAAGTCGTGGATCCTCCTAGGATGTTAGAGACATATTTTATCTCTATTACGTCTACGTCGGATAATAGCTTTAGCCATATGAATTTGAAAGATCGCCAATTTGGTCTTGATAGTAATAAATACCTATACCGTTTTATCGCAACACCTTAAGTCTAAATGAGACTGAACAGCATTTTCAGGAGTTTATCAATGTTACGTAATACAAAGCAACGTGGGGCAGCAGCGATTGAATACGCTATTTTAGCCGCGGCCATGTCTGTGGTTCTACTCTCATTTGTGGGTGGCAGCGATGGCAAGCTGACAAGAGCAATTGTTGGCGCCTATGACACTGTGATTGAGTCACTCGAACAGACTCAAGACTCAGGCAATTAAAAAGACAAACAAGGACAAGTCATGACAGCGAAGAGATTGATGTTGGTGTCTATCTTATTGTCAGGTATAGGGATAGGATTGCTGCTTTTAAACTCACCCAAGCCACAGTCACTTGAGGCTAGCCAAGCTGCAGCGGTGTTTAAGCGAGTTCTGGTTTCAAATCAAAATATTGAAGCAGGCGATGTGTATAGTGCTACTATGTTTCGTTGGCAGGCAGTGCCCCAAAATGAGTTAGATGATTATTTAGATTACATTACAGAAGATGAGCTTGAGTCTGCTCACCTTTCTGCTGGGATTGCGCATATTGCGATTGAGAAAGGTCAGGTGATAAGTTCTGCGGATTTAACGCCACCTAGAGGCGGTGTATCACTGGCACTAAAAGTAAGGTCAGGTTATCGAGCTATATCTGTGCCTGTTGACCAAGTCACGGCTAACTCAGGCTTTGTTCAACCGGGCGATAAAGTTGACGTGTTACTTTTGGCATCAAAGCTTAGCGAACTGAAAAAGTATGACAATCGAGTTGAAGGCTTATATGTCAGCACTATTGCGCATAATGTGCGTATCCTTGCTTTCAACAACTTGTCATCATCAGAAGGGTTTCAAGAGCAGCGCCGAGACTACGGCGCCAAAATACCCGACAACAGTTCAGTCTCGCTCGAAGTCACGCCAGAGCAAGCAACACAAATTGTTTTAGCCAATCAACTCGGTCGGCTTACTTTGTCTTTGCGCGGTGCTGGAGAACCGAACTTGACGGAACCCGTTAATTCCATGATTACTTCGACGCAGCTTAACCCACAAAGCAAAATAATCGCGCCAGATGTGGATTTGATTGAGCTTCGTCCAAATAACAAAAATAACTAACAATTTCAGGAACAACCAATGACTACATTACTGCGCTGGTGGGGCTTGTTATTGCTTCCTAGCTTGTTTTTTACATGCTCTTCTTGGGCGTCAGCGCTTGAAGTAAACATAAATGAAGCGCAAATGGTACGTTTGCCCCAAAAGGCAAAATCGATTTTTATCTCTAACACGCATATTGCTGACTATCAGCCAATGACAAATACCAAATTAATGGTATTTGGTAAGCAAGCTGGCACGGCGACAATGACCATTTTGAACGATAAAGAGCAGGTAATATACAGCAATAAGATTCGTGTTGTTCATGATACTCAAGAGTTAGATAGTCTGATTAAAACTCAGTTTCCTGAGGCCTCAGTCAAGACTGAATCTTTGGGTGGAAAGTTATGGCTTAAAGGTTCAGTACCAAGTCCAGCTATGGCACATAGCATAGTTAATGTGGCGAAAGGCTATCTATCTCCGATCACTGCGTCCCAAGGCTCAAATGATAGTGATTCTTCTCAATCTGATAGCTCATCAACACAACAAGCCGAGCCAAGCTCAGAGAACAATGATGAACTGATCAATCAGCTACTTGTCACCATGCCAACCCAAGTCAACATACGTGTTCGAATTGCAGAAGTTTCTCGTAATGTGTCAAATACATTGGGCATTAAATGGGGATCATTAATGGGGGAAGGGAGTAGCGCTGAGAATGTGATTGGCAGTTTTATGTACAACAAACCATCTGGTGTCAGCAGTTGGACTAAACCTAACTTTAGTGCCTTAGTTGATGCCTTGGCATCGACGGGTGATATGTCGATTTTAGCTGAGCCCAACCTATCGGCAATTTCGGGTGAAGAAGCGAGTTTTCTTGTCGGGGGAGAAGTGCCAATTCCTTTGATTCAAGGCGATACTGCAAAGGTTGAATACCGTCCTTTTGGCGTTAATCTTAACTTCAAACCTATAGTGCTTGGCCCTGATCGAATCAGTCTAAAAGTTGAGCCGGAAGTGAGCAGTGTCTCGGTGGACAATCAAGCCGTATTTAATGGTAATGTGCTGCCCTCTTTCACTTCACGTAGGGCTTCAACCACGATAGAGTTGGCGAGCGGACAAAGCTTTGCTCTTGGTGGTTTGTTGCAAAGTAGTGAAATCGATCAGTTACAAAAAGTGCCAGGAATAGGGGATATTCCAATCTTAGGTACTCTATTTCGCTCTAACCAATATCAGCGTCGAGAGACAGAGCTAATCATCATTGCGACGGCTTATCTGGTTGAGCCTACCCGCTCTAATAACTTTGCTTTACCGACGGATACTTTGATCCCCCAGAGTGACCTAGAAAGGTTATTAGCACTACCGAGTAAAAAGGATGCCGCAGCCAGCGGTGATGCAACTTATACCGACAACCGCAAACCGCGTTTGTTAGGTGATAATGGATTTTACTACTGAGGTGAAGATGAGACTAAATCTGTTTGTTTTGCCGATTTTATTGGTATTGGGTGGCTGCGTGCATGACCGTATTGCTAAACAACCTGCTATTGATGTTGTTGCTGTCACCAATAAGCTGACTCTTACACTTGATAACAATGAGCTATCTACCGAGCAGATCCTGAAAGTTGAAGACTTTATTGCTAAACGCGGTAATCCCTATGGTTTGCGAGTCAAGTTGGTTAGTGGTTCAGCCCAGGGAGGTGATCAATTAGAGAAAATACGTCAAGTTTTACTCGCTCGCGGCATTAGTGAAAGCAAAATAATTACCCAGGACGCAAGCCCACCTCTGCAAGGTGATATTCAGCTTATTGTTGAATCATTTCGCGCCAAAGTGGCAAATTGCGGAGCCAGCAAAATGCAGCCAGTAGTGTTTAACCAATATCAATCACATCAGGCTTATGGCTGCAGCAGCGCGGCTGCTCTTGCTCAAATGGTTGCCAATCCGAAAGAGTTGATTGTGGGAGAGCGTTTGGGACCTGCCAATGGCGAAAAAGCAGTTGCTGCTATCGATGCTTATGTCAGCCCTTCGGCGAACAATAGTAGTAGCCAAAACTCGGATTCCAGTGTCGGTATTACAGCAGGTAACCAATGATGAAAGTCGATAGCTTTTCAGTATTAGTCGCGGCCTCTCCTTCCCTTGATACTTATCACTTAAGTTTGGCGTTTGCTGAGCGTGGGATAACCCAACTGACTCAAGTTGCTTTGGACAGAGAACTACTCATCAAGCAAGCCTTATCGGACAGCCACGATGTGATAGCCCTAGATGTAATGAGTATGCCTGTAGAAGAGGCGCGTGTTTGGGTGAGTGATATGAATCGTCGTACGGGCTGCAAAGTGATTGCCATCGGTGATGATCAGACTATCCCTTACTATCGTGCTATTTGTGAAGCAGGGGCGATTGAATATCTGGTTAACCCTGTGCTTGAACATGGCTTAGTGGCGGTGGATTTTCATGACCAGCAGCAAACTCAGTCAATGGGCAGTCGTATTTCTGTGGTTGGTTGTAAAGGTGGGGTCGGGACTTCGACCGTTGTCGCCAATTTAGCTCGAATTTTGAGCGAGAGGCGGCAGTCAGTGATGGTCGCTGACCTTGATTTTTCAGCAGGCGATCTGGATTTACATTTTGACGTACAAGGCAATGCGGCATTGGTCGAAATGCTGCAATATCCTGAGCGTCTCGAACCTGTGGTATTTGAGCGAAGCAGCATAAATGTAGATACAAATCTGTCGCTCCTAACTGGTTATCTGCCGTTGGATAGCGATCCATTTTGGCCAGAAAAACAAGCGCTTGAGCATTTTAGTAAGTTTTGTTCACAGCACACAGACAGTCTAATTTTTGATATCCCGGCGTTTTCACTGAGAGATCAAGTAGGTATGAGCGCATTAAAGAGCTCTGATGCGCGTATTTTGGTCATAGAACCTAGTTTGGCCGCGATTCGTAATGCTGGACAGATATTAAGTATTTTATCTTCCGGGGAGCAAGCGGCTTTCAACAGAAAGAACTTATTGGTGGTCAATCATACTAAATCTGATAAAGCGTCATTATTAACATTAAACGATATTCATCGTGCTTTAGGCGCTGAAATTGATGTCTCGATTCCTTTTGCTCCTTTACATTTTTTAAACAAAAGCGCGCTTGGTCAGTCCGCAGTCAAGGGCCACCGTAAAGTCAGCCGAGCGTTTTGTTTGTTAGCTGATAAAGTGATGGGCGTTGAAAGCCCGAGATCATTCCAGTTTTGGAAGAGGGGCGCTTAATGTTTAAGTCTTCTCGACTCATTGACACTCCTAGCCATACTCAGCTAGGTACGCCTCACTCCGATCCCATTCGTGATCATTACCAGCTTATCCACTCTAAGGTGGTGAATACGATAGAAGCGAGTGCGGTTGTAAAACTGAGCTCGAATGAGTTGGAGGCAAGAATTCTTGCATTGGTTACAGATGTGGTTGCTACTCACCAACTGCCGCTCGGTCATCGTGAAGTCACTAAGGTTGTTCAGCAATTGGTCGATGAGTTACTGGGTTTAGGACCTCTTCAACCTTTAATCGACGATCCCAGCGTAAGTGACATCATGGTTAATGGACCTAATGAGGTGTATGTCGAGAAGCTGGGTAGGTTGCATAAAACCGCCATCGAATTTCGCTCTGAAGAACAATTACTTAACATGGCGAGGCGAATTGTCAGTAAAGTTGGACGTCGCATTGATGAAAGTTCTCCTTTGGTTGATGCTCGCTTGGAAGATGGCAGCCGTGTTAATGTGATGATCCCTCCGCTAGCGCTCGATGGAACGTGCATTTCTATTCGCAAGTTCAATCATGAAAAACTGTCCTTAAGCCAAATGGTACAAAATGATGCGTTGAGTGAAGGGATGATGCATTTGCTTGATGTCATTGTTCGTTGTCGATTGAATGTGCTCATCGCTGGAGGAACGGGTGCGGGTAAAACCACATTGCTCAATGCGATGTCGTTTAGCATCCCTCCTCATGAACGTATTATTACTATTGAAGATGCGGCGGAGCTTAAACTCCAGCAACCTCATGTGGTGCGTTCAGAAACGCGCTCTGAAAATGCCGAAGGATTGGCTGCAATCACTCAAAGAGAACTGGTTAGGAATGCATTAAGGATGCGTCCTGACCGCATCATACTTGGAGAAGTAAGGGGTGAAGAAGCCTTTGAAATGATGCAGGCGATGAATACAGGTCATGACGGCTCTTTGTCTACTTTACACGCCAATTCACCTGCCGATGCATTAGTCAGAGTTGAAAACATGCTTATGATGGCGCAATCGACCTTACCCTTATTTGCCTTGCGTCGTCAAATTGCCGATACGATAGATATCGTTATACAAGTTGATAGGATGCGTGATGGAAAGCGGCGCATAGTCGCGATAACCGAAGTGGTTGGCATCGAAAGCGATCAATATATCACTCAAGATTTGTATCATTTTGATACTCATGGTGAAGATCACCAAGGTAAGATTTTAGGTGAATATGTCAGTGCTCGGCGCCTTCCTTCCTTTGTTGCTAAAGCACAGCACTATCAACTTGATTCTCAGCTGCGCGCTGCAATGAGGCTTGCAGTATGAGCATAATCTTGTTCACGATTTGGTGCTTAGGCAGTCTACTGGCTTTGAAACACTATTGGCAGCGTCGTCGGTGCGTCAAACTGCGGTTAGTCCGATATATTGCTCAGCCCAAGCCTATAGCGAAAGCTATTGTTAAGCCGCGATATTCAGCAGGGCCAGTTGGAGGCTTTTGGCGCCGGACTCAAGCACTATTGCGACGTCAAGATAAGATATTTCTGGCTTTAACAGCTTGCATACTGCCGTTTTTGATTTCTTGGTGGCTACCACCGCAACATTGGTACTGGCAAGCTTTGTTAGTTATCTCTTGTATGATTGGGCTGTTTGGCGTTTTGTTTGCCTTGCGCCGCAGGCAGCAGGTCGAAGAGTTTGAGAAAGCTATTGTACAGGTCTTGGGTTTAGTGAGCCGAGCGGTTTCTGCTGGGCTGTCTGTTCAGCAGGCGTTAGAGCAGGTAGCGAAAACTCAAGAGGGGGTACTAGGTAGAGAATTTTCTCGCATTAACGATAACTTATCTCTTGGTATTCCGCTGCGCCAAGCTTTGGATGAGGCATGTACTCGTTTGCCCTATAACACTTTTCGATACTTTACTGTCGCGTTAGTACTCAATCAAAGTAATGGCGGGCAATTGAGAGATATCTTGCACAACCTGAGCAGAACGCTGCATGACAATCGGGCGATGCGAAAGAAGGTTGCCAGCATAACCTCAGAGCCTAGGATGACGGCGAAGTTTTTGTCGTTTCTGCCCGTTTTTCTTGTATTGGCGGTTTCTTGGATTGATCCATCTTTGTTCGAATTACTCATCTACAGTGAAAGTGGCCAGTGGGTGCTCATTTATTGTGGCCTCAGCCTAGCGCTAGGTGGGTTGATGCTGCATTCGCTCACCAAAAATAGGAAGTTCTCATGATCACCATGATAGCGACTGTTTTGATTATTACTGGTGTCTTTAGTTCCTTGATGTGTTTTAGGCTAGCGCGTCAGCAAGACTTGGTTCAGCGCCGCCTTAATCAGGTGAGCTCTGTGTCTCTTACCGCTAACTCACAAAGGATCAAATGGCGTTGGAAGTCCGACCCTGAGCGTCGTAAAGCATTAGCGTTAATCGGGTTTAATCACGATTTAGCTGAAACACTGTTTGTATTGTTTCGGCTTTCTATCATGGTCGTGGGTGCATTGCTGTGGTTTGCTCTGAGAGATCTAACAGGGTCTCTAGTAGATGTGGCTCAGTGTGTCGCCATTTCTATATTACTCGGTATTCTAGTCGACCGCTTACTAAAAGTATGGGTGGACAGGATTCGTTGCCAAGTAGCCAGGGTACTTCCAGATGCACTCGATCTTATGGTTGTGTGTGTTGCGTCTGGCTTGACGCTTGAGAGAGCATTTCGAATTGTGGGCGAAGAAATGGCAGACGTTTCTTCGGCGTTTTCTGGTCAATGGTGTCAGACGGCGACAGAAATGGCCGTACTTGATTCGCCCATACAGGCACTCACTAATCTAGATCAAAGGCTGGAACTTTCCGATATCAACAATATGGTGGTAACCATGTGTCAAGCACTGAAGTTTGGTACACCACTTTCGCAGGCTTTGAGCCTAATAGCAGCGGATAGCCGCCATTATCAGTTGCTTGAACTCGAAGAATGGGCAGGTAAGATCCCAGCAAAAATGTCTTTCCCTCTTGTCGTTTTGATCATGCTTCCTGTGGTGGTCATGATCGTTGCCCCAGTTGTCTTAAGCCTATTTGATACCTTGGAGAGATTATGAGCCGGTTGTTGATCCTCTTATGGGCTGGAATCTTTGTTGTGGGTTGTCAGTCGACAAAAAATCAGCCTAGCGACCAAGATTTACAGCTTGCACAAACCGCATTAACTAATGGCCATCCAGATAATGCTTTAGAAATATACAAGCAAAAGCTCAAGCAAAACCCCAATGATGCGCAGCTGCTCTTTTTGGCTGGTAATGCTTGTAATCAAGCTGCGCGATACGATGAAGCGCTACATTATCTGACAAAAGGCAGTGCACTGGCACCATCATCAGAATTTGATCGGGAATTAGGTCGAGCGCATCTTGCTATTGGTAATGTCCAACTCGCTGAAAGTAAGCTGTTTGATGCTGTTGAGACGAATAAAATGGACGACGTAGCATTAAATAGTTTGGGTGTGGCTTACTCACTACAAAAAGACTACATCAAGGCTCGTGATGCGTTTAAAAGCGCGATAAACATTCGGCCCGACAGTATGGAGTATCGAAATAACCTAGCGTTAGGTTGGCTCTTAGATGGTCGGCCAGAACAAAGTATTCAAATCTTATATCCTATTTATAGCCGAGGAGAAGCAACAAGTAAGATGCGGCTGAATCTCGCTTTATCTTATGCGTCTAGCGGTAAGCTTGACGCGGCTAAAACTATCGCCTCCGCTGAGCTCAGTCGATCAGAACTTGAGAGCACGCTTTTTTATTACCAAGCTCTTGCGAAACAAGGAATTCGTTAATGATGTTTCGTCGCAACAAAGGTAGTCAGACAATAGAGTTTGCGTTGGTAATATTGCCGCTGATGATGCTTGTGTTAGTCGGCTTTGAGCTAGTTCGGCTTATGTGGGTGACTATGGTTTTTGAATCTGCGGTATCGTCAGCGATTCGTGATGCCCGAACAATGATACCTTCGCCTACCGTCGCAGAAAAAATGCGCGAGCATATTGCTCAGTTCCCTCTATTGAGTTTGGATAATATTCAAGTTGATGCTCCTAGCTATGCCGATAGTGTAGCGTCTTTAGCATCAGGTCAGTTGGTCAGTTCGCCTCAGGCTGTGCTTGCCCAATATCGTATTAACTATCAATTCCAGTTTTTGTTGGCTCCCAAATTTTCAGAGTCTTTGCCATCTCTGACCAACTTAAGCCGCACAGTGTTGGTGAGCTATGATGTGTAAGGCGCACAGGCAACGCGGTTCAGCTGCTATCGAATTCCCTGCAATGGTTGTAGGGTTTTTGGTGATCGTTCTGGGTTTGTTCGCGGTATACAAAATCTTGTATCTACAAACTCGCTTAGACAGTACGGCCTATTCTCTGGTCAGCGCTGCATCGCGAGCGCTAGTGCCAAATGGGCAGATCACACCGTACTACCCCGAGAGTGCTGACCACCTAATGGTTTTAGCGAAACCCTCCTTACCCGATGATTTGGATTTAAGCCGCGTAGGTTTGATATTGGAAATGCGCTTTTCTTCAGGGAATGAGACCCAAATTATCACCCAACGCTTAGGCAACGATTGTCAGGGTGAAAGGCAGATTGAATCACTTGCCTCTCTTGCTCCCAAAAGTCAGAGAATGATTGCGTCTCTTCAAGGAAAGACGGCTGACCTTTACCAAGTCACTTTGTGTGTGTCTAAACCTTTAGAATCTGTGAACTCGATTTTTGAGTGGTTAGATTTTCCGTTGGCTACAAAGCTTCAAAGTCAAGCTGCGGTGATTGGGAGAAAGTACAGTGCGTAATCGGGTGTTTGGTTCTGTTTCTTTGTCTTTTCTTGCTCTGTTAGTACCTTTATTAGCATTAGCACTGACTACTATTATGGTTGGGTTTAATATTCAGCTCCACAATCGTGCGATGCAAGCAGCCGATACGGTAGCATTAGCTTGTGCATTTGGTGCCACCTCTGAAGCTGATCTTTCCCAGGCTTACTTAGACTATTACCAACCTAAAATACGTGGGGTGAGTGGTGAGTATCAGTTTGGTACGGACTGTGAAATTAGCATCAATTATCATCTTGATAGTCCCTTTTCTCTATTGGGCATAGGTCAGGGCTCTAACGCTGCTGAGTCTCGAGCATTGGAGCATACCCACATTCACCACGTAGCAAAAGTGACGCCTACAGAAATGGCGCTAGTACTGGATATTTCTAGTTCCATGGTTGACTCCATTCAAACCCTGAAAAACATTCTTAGCCGAGCGGTTAATCGCATTGAACATAACAATGTTGAGCTTGCTGGGCGCAGAGCGGTGAGTATTTCAATTGTGCCTTTTTCTGACGGTGTGTCTGTGATTAATCCCGCATGGGCAAATGTCACGGGTGTGCAATGTGCTAATGGGATAAGCAAAGATGAAAACGATAGGTTTTCTGCCGAAAAGACAGTATCTAACTTAGATAAAATTCACTCAGAAAAGACAGTGGAACTGAAAGAACAAAATGATTTTCTTCTTGATTGCAGCGGCTCCTCGCCCGTTATGCCACTGACCGACAATATGCGGGAGGTTAAACATGCCATTGAAAATTTGCAAACTACAGGTGGAACAAGTTCATTCCAAGGATTGATTTGGGGCGCTAGACAGCTCATACCCGAGTGGCGTCAAGAGTGGAATTATCGTCCGTACTCTACTCATCCTACACAAAGGTTAATTTTGATGACAGATGGTGTTGACGGCAGTTCAGCGTTGGATGAGCTTATCTCTGCAGGAATTTGTGATCGCTTGGCAAATGAGTTCGGTATTCAGTTGAACTTTATAGGCTTTAATATTCCTGACTATCGACTGGATCAGTTTAGCCGCTGCGTTGATGCCGCACTCAATATCGAATTGAAAGGTCAAGTTTTGTCGGCAACCAATACTCAGGAACTGGATGAGTATTTTTCAAAAGTATTGTATGTCGACTATGACACGACACTTAACTTTGGACAGAAATAAGTTCAGAAAACATAAGGAAATAAAAATGGTTAAGTTATTGGCTATGGTGCTCGTTATATGTACCCCTTTTACCACATTTGCATTTCAAGAAGGGGAGACACTGACAGAGAGTGCTTCGAATGAATTAAAGTTGGATCCTAATCGACTGACTATTGTCGATTTCTTTGCCGAATGGTGTGTGTCTTGTCGCCATGAATTACCAGTCGTTAATCAGTTATATAGAGAGCTATCTGGGACAGGCGTTACTTTTGTGGGTGTTGACGTTGATGAGGATATTGAAGTCGGGCTCGAATTTCAAAAGTCTCTGGGGCTTAATTTTCCTGTGGTAAACGATCCAAAGCAGCAGCTAATCGCACAATTTAAGCCTGTAGGGATGCCCGCTCTGTATTACGTATATCAAGGCCAAGTGGTGAAAGTTCGTTTTGGCGCGATCACGGATATTCGCAGCGTTATTTTAGATGACTTGGCCCAAATGGGAGTTCAGCTATGAGGCTAAGCATATTGATTTCAACTCTGTTTCTTACTTCAGCTGTGTTTGGCGCAGCGCCCAAAATCGATTTGAGTCATTTGGGTAAAAAAAGCACTGTGGAGAATGAGCATCCAGTGCAGCAAAAGACGGTTGAAGAAGAGGTTATCTCAAGTCAGGTATATACCAGTGGCCGCTCTGAAGTCGGAGTTCGGCGCAATATTGAATTGGTGAAACCAAAGGCAGAGAACTTAAATTTACCTAAATTGACACCCAAGGCAGAGATCAATGACACCTCCGCCTTGGCTTTTGTCGATGAAGCGCTTGGTATTGAGGCGGTCAAACCCTGGCAAAAAGGGACACTTGCTAAAAAAGAAATGAAGCCCGGTGGGCCTGTACCTGAATTCGATTTGTTTTCTGAAAAAGTCTTTTCGTACAAACAAGGCTCAGTGGGTGGCAGTGGCGTCGGTGGCGGCGGTTGCGGTTGTAACTAGATTATTAAACTAAATAACAATGAAGAAATTACCTATTACTCTGCTTGGCGCAGCGGCTGTGGCCAATAACGTAATGGCTGAAGATCATATTTCAGTACACTACCTTAATTACCAGGAATACGATGACAAAGTGAAAGCTGGTGACAGTATTGTTTCGATTGAAAAAAGCATTGGTTTGGATTGGACAATTAACCTTGAACTGGGTTATGACACTGTCTCTGGGGCATCTCCATCATGGGGGCCCACAACACCGATTGCGAGTGTGGCTGATGCAAATAATCGAGCACTCAAAACTCAGCAAGCACAGGGGATGACAGACCAAGTTATACGTGCAGGTTATGATCCAAACAGCAGTAACTACAAAGTGCAAAAGTACGAACTAGAAGACACTCGTCAATCAATTAATGGCAGCGTCACTTATCGAGATGAGCTGCGCAATGAATGGACTTTTGGTGGTAACTATTCCACCGAAGAAGACTATAGAAGTCTTGGTGTGAATGCCAAAGGGTTAATATATGCTGACTCCCAAAAGAACCGCTCATACAGTTTGGGTATGTCAGCTTTGTTCGATGAGACCATGGCATTTGGTAAGTATGAAACTACGGGAAACTCGCAAGCTTGGGAAGATATATTTACTGCTAACTTAGAAGCTGGATTATCGCAAACTTTTACGCCTAATTATTATATGATTTTAACGGCTTATGCGGGATATCGCTCCGGATATTTGAGTAACCATTACTTGACCGTCCTAAGGGAAGTAGATATTGATGGCAATGGCAGTATAGGGTCTGATGAAGTCTTTTTGGGTCAGGATTCGCGTCCAGATAAACGCGTGTCTGGTGGTGTAAATATTCAAGCTTTCTGGTCCCTGTCTGATTCCATTGTGCTGCGTCCGCGTTACAAGTTTTTCAATGACGATTGGGGCGTTAGCTCACACCAGGTTGGGGGTAAATTTTCTTGGCAGCTAAATAGTTGGTTAACACTAGCACCTGGATATTTTTGGTACACACAATCGGCGGCTGATTTTTACCGCGACCCTGATGGAAGTGACCCAACTTTTGCATCAACAGGATATGCGACATCGGATTTGCGCCTGGGAGATTTTACCGCTAACTCGTATGAGCTTGGAGTGAGTGTAAAGCTGCATAAAACGTTACGTTTGAATCTTTTGGGCGCTTATTATGAGCAATCCAATGGATTTGAAGCCCAGTGGTGGGCGGTTGGAGCAACCTATGAATTCTAGTTTTCCTTTTATGCATAGGTTTCGAGCCATGACAGTCGTGTGTGAAGTCCAGATATACGGCACTGCTGATGCGCAAAGTGTCGCGGCGATGATCGAGTCCAATACCCAGCGATTAGAAGAAAAGTATAACTTTTATTCACAGTCATCATGGCTTAACCAAGTTGTTAATCAGCGTAAAACCTCTACTGTAACCTTGGATGATGAAAGCTACACAGTGTTTGAAGTTGTTAGACGTTTAGTCGATGGAACCAAAGGAATATTCGATCCAACAGTTGGAACAGTTAAGTCGCTAATCAATAAAAACCCCGAACTGGATAAATCTACGGCTTATGAGAGTGCTAAACACTTTATGGGGCCTAAAGCTTGGTCGATAGCAGAGCATACGCTTACTGTCCCAGCACTAGAGACTCAGTTTGACCTTGGTGGTGTGATTAAGGAATTTGCTGTTGATCAAGCAATTAATATCGCTCAGTCACTGGGTGTATCATCAGCATTGGTTAACTTTGGCGGAGATATTAGAGCCTTGGGTCAAAAGCCAGATGGCTCTGCGTTTAATGTGGCGGTGAGAAACCCAAAGAATAAAAGTGAGCCGTGGTTCTCTTTGCCATTAGTGAATGCGGCGCTAACCACTTCGGCTCATTATGAGCGGAGCTTCCAATTTGCTGATCAGCAAAGCTCGCATATTTTATCTCAATGTGGAACACACCCTAACGTACTCTCAGTCAGTGTGCTGGCTTCTACCGCACTAGAGGCCGGTGCATTGAGTACCGCACTCACTATCGATCCCAAACTAGAAGTACCAAGCGAGGTTGGGGTTGTATTTATTGACGATCAATTATCCATCCATCAGGACACGGAGTTTGTCGCATGCTAAGGACGTTTATTCTTGCACTTTTCATCTACTTTCCTTGGATCGCTTTGGCGCAGGAACAAGAGTTTCTGCCTGTTGAGGAAGCCTTTCCTTATCAATGGTCTGTGACAGAGCAAGGGGTACAGATCCATTTTGCTATCCAGCCGCAATATTATCTCTATAAAGGCAGGTTTAAGTTCTCTTCCAATAGCAAAGTTTTGCTTAGCGAACCTCAGTTTTCGTATGCGGGCAAACCTAAGCAAGATAAGTATTTTGGTGATGTGGTTGTCTTCAATCAACCTGTTACGGTACTTATTCCATACAGTGGTGAAGGGCAAATTAAAGTCCGCTATCAAGGTTGCTCTGAACAAGGTTTATGTTATTTACCCAAGACAATAACACTGGACTTACCAGCTCGCTTGTCTAGTTCACCACCTGATTTGAGTTGGAAAAATATCAGTGGCTTAGCAGAAAATACCACAGGATTATCTGAGCTGTTGGTCCACATGCCCAAAGCACAAGCCTTGCTGATTTTCTTTTTACTCGGTCTTGGCCTTTCCCTTACTCCCTGCGTTTTACCTATGGTGCCAATCCTTTCGAGCATTATCGGCGGTGACGCTAAGATGACAGGCAAAAAAGGGCTGATGCTGTCAACTTCCTATGTGTTTGGTATGGCTTCAAGCTATGCGTTGACAGGTATTTTGGTGACCACCTTAGCCAAAGGGGTTAACCTTCAGGCGGCCATGCAGCAGCCATGGTTATTGTCTCTGTTCGCTATCGTATTTATTCTACTTGCATTGGCCATGTTTGGTTTTTATGAGCTACAGCTTCCATCAACATTGCAGCAAAAGCTGACGTCTCGTTCAGATAATATTGGTGGAGGAAAAATTGCTGGTGTTTTTGTCATGGGCGCTCTATCTGCTTTGGTCGTATCACCTTGTGTGAGTGCGCCACTAGCAGGTGCTTTGTTGTACGTGTCGACCACACAAAACTGGGTGCTAGGTGGTGTGACCTTATTTGTTATGGCATTAGGCATGGGGGTACCATTGATTTTAATTGGGATGAGTGGGGGTAAGTTGTTGCCTAAATCCGGGCCTTGGATGATAGCCATCAAACAAGTATTCGGTATTTTTTTACTTGCTGTGGCGATTGTTTTGATCAGTCGATTTGCGCCCTCATGGCTTGTTATGCTGTTATGGGCACTACTTGCTACTGGCAGTGGTATTCATTTTGGGGCTTTGGACTCTGCCCAGCCTGGTTGGGCGAGAACGAGAAAGCTAGCGGCATTCATGTCTTTGTTTTACGGACTTGTTATTTTTGTGGGCATGTTACTTGGCTCACACGATCCTCTTAAACCTTTGAGCCTTGTTTCTGCACCAACCAAACAAGGACAAACGTCTTTATTGCCTTTTGTAAAAGTGGATTCTGTACGCGCATTAGATCAAAGCCTAGCTTTAGCGAAGCAGCAAAACCAGCGAGTAATGTTGGATCTGTATGCGGATTGGTGTGTGTCGTGTAAGGTCATTGAAAGCGAAGTGTTTACTGATCGAATGGTACTTTCTAAGTTTTCTGACTGGAAGACTATAAAGTTTGATGTCACTGAAAGTACTCCTGAACAGATGGCTTGGTTAGCAGATCGAAACGTGTTTGGCCCTCCTGCAGTCTTCTTTTATGATGCCAGTGGATCAGAAATTGCTCCGCAGAGAGTGGTCGGCACTATTGGACTTGAGCATTTTAAGTCGGTCATAGCTAAGTTGTAATACGTCTAAAGTACATAGATTCTGATGACTTGATTAGAATTGTGTTTTTGGTCACTGCGCTGTGTAATGTGGGCATACTATAGTTATCGGACATAAAGGCAATTGGGTAATATAACCAGATGGAAGGCGTTGTTGATTTTAGTCGCTGGCAAAAAGAGCATGTCCGCACTCAAGAAGAGCTTTACCAACTCTATGCGGAAGTAAAAACATATTATCAAAACGAGCCTTTTTCGACCCATAGTGCCCGTATAGAGAGACTCAAGTCTCTTAAGCGGGCGTTGGTTGAAAACCAAGATGCTCTTATCGATGCATTAAGTTTAGATTATGGTTCAAGAACTCGTTTCGATAGCCTAGTTTGTGATTTACTCCCAGCAATAATGCACATCAATTACACCATTAAGCATCTCAAAAAGTGGATGAGATCGAGTCGGAGAAAGTCTGGTTTATTTCTATTTCCATCTTCGGTGAGAGTCGAGTATCAGCCTCTTGGTGTGGTGGGGGTGATCGTCCCATGGAATTTTCCAATTGTTTTGAGCATTGCCCCAATTGTTACCGCCATTGCAGCGGGCAATCGCGTCATGGTTAAGTTAAGCGAGCATACTCCTCACACCAATCTTGTATTAAGTAATATCTTTACCAGTGTGGAGGGGCATATTTATCCAGTTGAGGGTGAAGCTGATATCTCAAGCTATTTTTCTAAGCTGCCTTTCGATCATCTTATTTTCACTGGCTCAACTCAGGTCGGGAAATTGGTTGCTCAAGCTGCGGCGCAAAACCTTACCCCCATAACTTTGGAGCTGGGCGGTAAGTCACCAGTCATCATAGATAATGACATCGATCTAAGATCGGCCGTGGATGCGGTATTACTTGGTAAATCGATTAATTCAGGGCAAATTTGCGTCTCGCCAGATTACGTACTCCTACCTAAAGGAAAAGAACAGACATTTGTTGATCTGTATCTAAAACGCTACCACGAGCTGTATTTGCAAAACAAGGATACGACCCAGATCACACACATCATCAACTCAGCTCAATATCAGCGGCTTAGCAGCATGTTAGATGATGCTCGCGATCGAGGCGCTGATGTGCACACAATTGAAAATATTGCCTTGGAAGAAGGTCAAATGCTGCCTCACCTTGTAACGGGTGTCACAGAAAATATGCAAGTAATGCAGCAAGAGATCTTCGGCCCTATCTTACCTGTGATTGGCTACAGCCATCTCTATGAAGCACTGAGCTACATTAATTTTAACCCCAGACCTCTCGCTTTGTATTTGATGTCAACCGATAAAGTTCTGCAGCGCCAAGTTATAGAGCAAACACACAGTGGCGGTATTGCAATTAATGACTCATTACTGCAGGTTGCCATTGAAGATGCTCCTTTTGGTGGCATTGGCGCATCAGGTATTGGTCAATACCATGGGAAAGAGGGCTTTTTGACCTTTTCCAAAGCAAAAACGGTTCTGTATACACCAGCTTGGTTGCCAAGAAGTACCATGTTACTGCGATTTAGAAACATGGCTGAAAAGCTCCTCAGTTGGTTGTTTGTTCGCTAGAAATTTATATATTTCAATAACTTTCATTTATTGCATAGTGTTTTTGACTATCAATAGAAAACTCAAAATAAACTTACCTTGTCATGTAGGCTTCAACGAAGTGAAACACAACTGTCACAATTGAGTCCTAAAGTTAGCATCGATCATGTGAAACAAAGTGGCAATGATGCCAGCTAAGGAAATTGTGATGAAAAAGACAGTTATCGGTGCAATAGCACTTCTAGGTGCAATGGCAGTGACTTCCGTTTCTGCTAAGGAAACGATCTCTGCGGTAGGCTCTAGTAGCGTAACGCCACTGATGGAAGTTTTCTCAGAAACATACATGAAAACACACTCGAACGTGTTTATTGAAGTGCAAGGCCCAGGTTCATCTGCTGGTGTCAAAGCGGCAAAAAATGGCTCGGCAGATCTTGGCATGTCATCTCGCAACTTAAAAGCATCAGAAAAGGAACCTGAGCTTAAAGAGATGAAAGTTGCGCTTGATGGTATAGCGGTTGTAGTTAACCCTAAAAACACGTTGCAAGCTTTAACTGCTGATCAAGTTAGCGCTATTTACAAAGGTGAAGTAACTAACTGGAAACAGGTTGGTGGTGAAGACAAACCTATTGTTACCATTACTCGTGACACAGCTTCTGGTACACGCGGCGCGTTTGAAGACATCATGAAGCTTACCAAAAAAATCTCTGGTACCAAGGTTTCGGCCATTTCACAGCGCGCGCAAGTGGCGAACGGCAATGGAGCACTGAAAACTATGGTTGCTTCAAACCCTTACGCTATTGGTTATATTTCTCTAGGTACGGTTGATAACTCAGTCCATGCTCTACCCATTGATGGTGTAGAAGCTAATGTCGATAATGTGAAAAATGGCTCGTACAAAGTAGCTCGTCCGTTCTTGGTATTGTACAAAGATGGCAAGCCTTCAGCTGAAACACAACAATTCCTAGACTGGATGCACACTCCTGAAGCTCAATCTTTGGTTGAGAGTAATGGCTACATCTCAGTTCACTAATTAAATTGATATTTTTATTGCTCAGCCTTCTTTGGGCTGAGCTTTTGCTTTACTTCGAGCAAACTCAGTTTGTAAGAAGGGTATGACGATTATGACCATTGCAACAAATAGTGACGAGCTTATGAATACTCAAGCGACTCAGTTACCTAAGCCACGTTTGCGCACTAAACGTCGCGTTGATGTGAAAGAGCGTATCTTTCATGGCTTATTCCTCACTAGTGCCGTTATTGGCATTGTGTCTCTGGCGGTTATTGCCTACTTCATTGTTCAAGAATCCATTCCTGCCTTTGAGGAGGCTGGTGTCTCTGGCATTGTTCTTGGGCAAGATTGGTTGCCTCCAGCACTTTATGGTGTGGCGACTATGATTGTCGCCTCTGTGGTTTCAACGTTTGGCGCTGTGTTAGTCGGCGTCCCTGTGGGTGTTTTGACCGCTATTTTTATCGCTGAAATTGCCCCAAAACGCCTTGCAGATATTATCCGTCCTGCGGTAGAACTATTGGCAGGGATCCCATCGGTTGTGTACGGATTCTTTGGCCTTGTCATCATAGTACCTTTAATTCAAGATATTTTTGAGGTGCCAGCTGGGAATACCATCTTGGCAGGGATAATTGTTCTTGGCGTGATGATTCTTCCGACCGTTATTACTGTTTCTGAAACATCAATTCGCGCTGTGCCTCACACCTATAAAGAAGGCTCGTTGGCGCTTGGCGCTTCAAAAATATTCACGATTTTTAAATTGCTTGTTCCCGCAGCGCGTTCAGGAATCATGACGGGGGTTATTTTGGGAATTGGCCGTGCGCTTGGCGAGACAATGGCCATCATTATGGTGATGGGTAATGCGCCTGCTATGCCGCAAGGTATTTTAGATTCAGCGCGCACTTTGACCGCTAATATCGCGATTGAAATGTCATACGCGAGCGGTGTGCATGCCAACGCTTTATATGCGACTGGCGTAGTGCTTCTGGTATTTATCATGATGCTAAATGCTGCACTGCTTTATCTCAATCGTGAAAAAGCCAAATAAGCGGACGAGGAAGTAATCATTATGGATCGCACGGCATTAAAACAACATCGCCAGTTTAAAGATAATATTCTAAACGCTTTAATCTGGACTGCTGCGGCATTGACCGTTGGATTTTTATTCTGGATCATCTGGTACATATTATCCAACGGGCTCCAACACGTAGATTGGAACTTTATTACCGATAACTACACTCGTACAGGTGAAGAGCATGGCATCTTCCCTATGATTGTCTCCACGCTTTATATGGTTATCGCTTCGATTGCGGTTGCCGCTCCCATTGGGATCATGACGGCGATTTACCTTACCGAATATGCCAAGGTTGGTAGTAAGCTGGTTAAAGTGATTCGTTTTTGTACCGAATCTCTCGCAGGCATACCTTCTATTATCTTTGGTTTGTTTGGTATGACTTTCTTTGTCGCTATTCTCGGGCTGGGTTTTTCGATTCTTTCCGGTGCTTTGACCTTAAGCATTTTGATATTGCCGGTGATTATTCGTACCACAGAAGAAGCCTTGATGGCGGTGCCTCAGACTTATCGAGAAGGCTCGTACGGCCTAGGCGCTTCCAAGATTTATACCATTTGGCGACTTATTCTGCCAAGTGCTATGCCGGGGATCATCACCTCTGTTATTTTGAGTATTGGCCGAGTGATTGGTGAATCTGCACCGGTATTTTTGACCGCAGGCATGGTAGCTCGCATACCTGACTCGCTTCTTGATTCAGGTCGAACGCTTACTGTTCACTTATATAAGCTCACTACGGAATTATTTACTATTGAAGAGTGGAATCAAGCATACGGTACAGCGACAGTGCTGATTGTGGTGGTTCTTGTGATCAACATGATCACTAAGCTCATTGCGCGCCAATTTAACACAGCGAACTATTAGGCAACAGAGCGTTAAAGACCCATTTTAGATTTAAGAGATAAAGATCATGAACAAATTTGATATCGAAAATTTAGACCTGTTTTATGGTGACAATCAGGCACTCAAGTCGATTAATTTACCGATTCCTGTTCGCCAAGTAACCGCATTAATTGGACCATCTGGCTGTGGGAAGTCAACCTTGCTTCGTTGTCTTAACCGAATGAACGACCTGATCGAAGGTGTGAAAATCACAGGTAAGCTGGATATGGATGGCAATGATATTTACGGCAATATCGATGTGGCAGATCTGAGGATAAAAGTCGGCATGGTATTCCAAAAGCCAAACCCATTCCCAATGAGCATCTATGAGAATGTAGCTTATGGCCTTAGAGCGCAGGGCATCAAGGACAAAAAACACATTGATCAGGTTGTTGAGCGCTCATTGCGCGGCGCCGCTTTGTGGGATGAGGTAAAAGACCGCCTAAAGTCGCATGCGTTTGGTTTATCCGGTGGCCAGCAGCAGCGCTTATGTATTGCTCGTACCATTGCAATGGAGCCAGATGTGATTTTGATGGACGAGCCAACTTCGGCGCTTGACCCTATTGCGACCCACAAGATCGAAGAGCTGATGGAAGAGTTGAAAAAGAACTACACCATAGTGATTGTGACTCACTCAATGCAGCAGGCGCGCCGAATTTCAGATCGTACCGCTTTCTTCTTGATGGGTGAGCTGGTGGAGCATGACTCTACTCAGGTTATTTTCAGTCAGCCTAAAGATGATCGTACTAAGGGCTACGTGAATGGTGACTTTGGCTAAGTTTTAGAATCATAAGATTATCACTATAACAAAAAAGCGATGGTCTCTTGCCCCTCATTATGAGGGGCTTTTTTGTGGGTGACTATAGTTTTCAGGAGGAGAGAGTACTTCTGGCTTAGATAACTCAGTTTCTTGAATATTGGTGTCCCACTGATAATTTCTTAGTGGTGAGGCACTGCTGCTATTAACTTGACCAGTTTGGCTCCAGAGTCGATTGGGATAGAAGATATAGCCAAGTTTGAGCATGTCCTTGGCTAGCGTTTGTAACTCTTGCTGGTTGTTCGCGCCAACCACTTTTTCCCACGGGGTAAAAGCAGTAATAGGATAATCTAATTCGGTGACAGGGTTATCGACTTCACAGCCATGATGAATCACATGACTCGCGCCGGCCTTCTGATTGATTTCCTGTTTCACTTCCTGAGTAAGATGTGAAATTTTGCCTAGGTCATCATCAACTATTCTACGTTCTTTCTGGGCAAGTGCGCTTTGCACTAGTTTTACCACGGGCTTAAGCCGTGTAGGTTTTTCAGAACTAAATTGGCTTAGGTGTGGTGCAACACAAAAGAGATCATAGTCTGCAGTTAAGGGGACACTATTTGACGGCTCTGCCAATACCATGAGTGGTTCTATTTTTTGTCCTTTAGTCATTACCCAGTAGCCCTTTTTAAGGTGTGGCATCACTTTAAACATGGGCAAAATATCCGCATGATACTGACGATGGAAATGTGTATACTCGCTAACAGGCATACGTTCATTAGGATAAAGAATAAAATCTTGGTGAGGCTTTCCATGACTGGTGACCTCAATGACCCCATCACTTTTCGATATCACATGAAGCATTTGTTGTTTGATGAGGAACTGCAATCTTTCACCAGAGATCAGCAAAGGTACTGCTTTTGCATAGCCGTCACGTATAGACTCAGTGACTTTAAGGTTGAATCTCTCTATCTCTTCTTGGCCTTTGTGAACCAACTTACTATAGGATTGATCGCAACATATAAAGCCAGCTTGTGGGCCCCAATCCGAGGACTTGCCTTTTACATGCAAATCTTTGGTTGCGTAACCTTCTTCAATAAGAGCGGTAGAGAGCGGGTTTACAGGGCGAATCATGATAATACAGTCGTGTCGCTTAGCTGTATTTATAATAATATTTTTGTGAGCAGGAACAATTCCCGATTGTTGAACCGCAGAGTCATCGAAATACATAATCGTTAAAATAGTGATGGATGATACAGGTCAATATATCTAACGAGATGGCTATGAGATTGGCAATTTCGCCCAATACCCATGTAATTTTAAACCAATGAAGAATGGTTAGGCTTTGTCACTCGTGTGAAGTAGGTCAATACTGCCTTTGCTTCTGCAGATACAAAAAAGCCCCGATATTCGGGGCTAAGTATTCAATCGAGAGGTGACTAGGCGTTTTGTTTGTGCTTGGCTTTGCACACAGCGGCAGTAAATACTACGTCTGTTGAGCTGTTTAGTGCTGTTTCAGCAGAGTCTTGTACAACACCAATAATAAAGCCTACCGCGACAACTTGCATTGCGATTTCATTTGGAATACCAAATAAACCACATGCCAGAGGGATCAGTAACAGCGAGCCCCCGGCAACGCCTGATGCTCCGCATGCTGAAACTGCAGCAACAATGCTAAGAAGCAGAGCAGTAAGGATGTCGATTTCGATACCCATAGTATGTACCGCAGCCAGCGTTAATGTGGTAATGGTGATTGCAGCACCCGCCATGTTTATCGTTGCACCAAGCGGGATAGAGACAGAATAGGTATCTTCATCAAGCTGTAGTTTCTCACACAAGGCCATATTCACTGGAATATTTGCCGCGCTTGAGCGAGTGAAGAAAGCCGTAACGCCACTTTCGCGTAGACATTGGAACACGAGAGGGTATGGGTTTTCACCAGTTTTAACCAATACAATAATTGGGTTCACAACTAAAGCGATGATAAGCATAGCGCCAAGTAAAACAGCCAATAGCTGTGCATAGCCCGCTAATGCATCAAAGCCTGTTGTGGCTAGAGTCGATGATACGAGACCGAAGATACCAAATGGCGCGAGACGAATAATAAAGCGTACGATTTGGGAAACGCCATGGCTAAGATCTTCAAACACGGCTTTGGTTGTCGAAGACGCGTGGTGCAGAGCCAAACCTAAACCAATCGCCCAAGCCAAAATGCCAATGTAGTTTGCATCCATTAGCGCATTAACTGGGTTATCTACGATTTTAAATAGCAGCGTATTCATGACTTCGCCAATACCTTGAGGCGGCGTCGCACCTTCAGCACCAGACACGAGAGTTAACGTCGTTGGGAACATGAAACTTAATGCGACGGCTGTTAGTGCTGCGGTAAAGGTACCAAATAGGTACAATACAACAATTGGACGCATGTAAGTGTGTTGGTTCTTTTTCTGGTTGGCGATTGAAGCGGCAACAAGGATAAAAACAAGAATGGGAGCGACAGCTTTTAGAGCACCGACAAATAGACTTCCAAGTAAGCCAACACTTTGTGCGTATTCGGGAGATATAGTGGCAAGACCTACACCAAGTACGATACCGGCTAAGATCTGTAACACCAAATTTCCGCGCGCAAAACGGGCAAAAATAGAGTTGTGTTGCATAGTTTTCCCTGCAATGAATTGTTATATAAATTTCACGTGAATTCAGTTTTCGCTAACTGAGAGAGCTAATACTAGCGATTTGAAATAATGTGTCTAGGGTTAATTGACGATTAGAATGAAAATTTGGGCATATGCACCGACGGCTTAGCCGACATCGACTGAATATACTTTAGCGCAGTAAAGTTAATGATAACTTCTCATCCCCTAGGTTAAATACCACTGCCACTATAGCTCTTTTAGTATCTTGTATCTATTGTTGTATTGCTTAGCCACGTTCATGTTTTGTGCTTAATCTATATTTTTGTGGGTATGAGGGAATTGGGTATACACTTAAAACCACGACTAAATTTACGGTTTGGATTGATGTTATGGCAAAACAAAAGCCCCAAGAACCGGAAGATGTAGCGGGTCCTAAATCCGCTCAAGAGGAGCAAGAGGCACAATCGCCCAGTCCGGAAAGTGTTCAATGTGGTGAAGACGTTTTCAGTGATGTTAAACCACTAAGTGAAGTTGCTTTCTTTATCATGACCCCAACAGGGAAAATATTTAAAGGTAAAACCAAATATGTGGGTCTTCACTCCAACAACTTGATGTTGCTTGAAACTCCTAATGCATCGCCAAAAGAACTCGCGGTGTATTTTCAGCGTGGATTTCCCATCAAAGCGTGTGTGATTTCTGAATCAGGAGGTGGTGCTCGAATTTATTTCAAAAGTAAGGTTGAATATGTCATTGATGCCGGAGAAAACAGCCTTTTTCTGATCTCTCTTCCTTTGGCAACTCAAGTTGCTTCTGGTTTGAGAGAAAGTGCCCGTCTGGAGCTAGCTCTAGATGGCATACTGGCTCCTACCAGCCATAACTTTAGCTGTCAGGTACGAGATATTTCGAGCCATGGCTGTCTTGTTGTTTTAGAGCGTGATTTAGCCAAACACAGAGTCGGTGACATTATTTCTTTGCGTATTGAAGATAAAAGCGGTGAAGAATCGGTGTCTTCAGAAGTACTTGAAGCTGTGGTTCGTAATGTTAAAACAACAGGTCGTTATAATAAGATTGGGGTAAAGTTTGAGGAAACTAGCCTTGAGCCAGTGGCAAACTTGATTGATAACTTACACTTTTGTCGAATGAGCCAAAAGTTCACATTGTAGCCATGGGTTGGTAAAGCATAGCTATCAAGCCCGACTCAAGGTGAATCAAGCTTGATGACGGTTAGCTGATAGCTATAGCACTATTTTACTAAAAGCCTTTTATATTCTCCGCTTCTAATTCAGTAAAGTATTTCACGGTTTTGACTTTCAATTCTTGAGTTGAAGGCTCGTCACACACAATCACAGATTTAGGGTGAAGCTGCAGCGCAGACACAGTCCAAAGGTGATTAACACATCCTTCTACAGCGGCTTCTAGTGCAAGTGCTTTGTTATGTCCAGTCACTAATATCATGATTTCTTCAGCGTCGAGGAGTGTGCCTACACCTATGGTTAGCGCGTATTTCGGAACCTGGTTGATATCACCACCAAAGAAACGAGAGTTAGCAAGACGAGTATCTTCAGTCAGCGTTTTTATTCGGGTTCTAGAAGATAATGATGAAGCAGGCTCATTAAAGGCGATATGCCCATCATTACCGACGCCACCCATGAATAAGTTGATGTGGCCATAAGATTTTATTTTATCTTCGTAGCGCTTACATTCGGCTTCATGATTGTTGGCGTTCCCATCCAAGAGGTTGATATTTTTCTCTTGAATATCAATATGATTAAAAAAGTTGTTATACATAAATGAGCGGTATGACTCTGGATGATCAGCGGGTATACCTATGTACTCATCCATGTTAAAGGTAACTACGTTTTTGAAACTTACCTTTCCTGCTTTATACAGATCTATCAATGCGTTATAAGTTGCTAGCGGAGTACCGCCAGTTGGAAGTCCAAGCACAAAAGGGCGTGCTTCTGATGGGTTAAATTGATGAATGCGCTTGGCAATATGTGCTGCAGCCCACAGACCGACTTGAGCTGCATGGCGTAATGGGATGAGTCTCATTGGTAACCTCTGATGAAAAATACTAGCACTTCGATTTGTTATTTTTCATTATAAAATAAGATCCGGTGCTAGGCTATCGTTTTCCATCAGCATTGCTCATATTTTGATTCTATTGAGTTTTAAATACGCCTTTATAAACGGTTTTACTGCTAAAACTTTCTATCGAGAAATAAGGGCTAATATTTGATCTTGAGGGCGATTTTTCATTTTATTCATCAACTAATCCTAAGAGTACTGTACACTTACATAATAAAGGTAAATGCACCAAGCCTCAGGATAATCTGGGTCTATACAAATAAAACCGTTTTGAATTATATGTGAAGAAAGTAAGCTGATGAATTTGATAGGGATAGCGATTGGCGCAACGGGTTTGTTATTACTGGGCACATTCATATGGATGCTTGTATTACAAATGCGTAAAAAGAGATTAGAGCAAGAGCGCGTAGAGCGCGGTATTGCCAAGCGCAAAGCACTGGAAAAAAATCGCCAGCAAGAAGAGAAAGATCGCGTCAATAAAGCCGAAGGTGGAGATATACCAACGATTTTGTTCCTTGCTAAAGAAGCTGAGCGGATGAACCAGAAAGATGCAGTTTACTGGTATACGAAAGCGGCTCAGCTTGATAACACCACAGGTATGTTCGGAATTGTTCGTTTAAGTGAGAAACTCAACGATGTTGTTTTAAAAGAACAAGCAAAATTTTGGCAAGTGTGTATCCAAGCTCAAGAGGGTAGTATGCCTCATAAATTTGAGATGGCGACTGCACTCTTTAATGGTCTGGGTACAGAGCAAAATGTAGAGAAAGCTGTTCAAGTCATGCGAAATGCTGCAGATAGTAACTATGTTGAAGCTCAGCTATTTTTAGGTGAATGGTTCGTATCGCCCAGAAACCCAGAGCCTAATCCAAGCCTGTCGACTCAGTACTACCAGAAAGCAGCTGCGATGAGAAGCAATGAAGGGCGTTTAAAGCTTGGTCAAAACTATCTGAATGGGATTGGTGTTGCACCTAATTTCCTCAAAGGCTGTTACTGGATGGAGCGGGCTGGTGAAAAAGGGCATACTGAATCCATGTATCAAGTCGCTGAAGCGTGGATGAAAAAGCCACCTGATGGAGAATGTGTTGCATATATCTGGTTGTTCGTTGCTGCTCATCTTGGCCATAAACAAGCGGCAGGGCTTCGTGATCAAATAGCTCTAACTATTGGTGTTGATACCGTTGTGGGCTTGCAATCTCTTGCTAAGCCGATCTTGAAGAAAATTCGTGAGAATAAGGTGGGCAAGCACTCGGTAATTAAAGCCTTAAATAAGCTCTATAAGCGGGGTATTATCCTAGAAGATCAAGAAGTTTTGCGGGAACAAGATCCTGATACCGATGCCGAAGCCCCTCAAGATACTGTATCTACAGAACCGGCGAGTGATGAAGCTTCAGCTAATGCACCGTCTTCTGATCAGAACCTTGATTTTACTCAGTCAAATATAGATAAAGCTTAGCGGTTTATTACTCCTGAATTGGTGTTTTTATGACCAAATATTTACAGTATTACAAACCTACCTTCTTGATTTACATTTATTAATAAATGGTAACTTTTGATTGATTATTATTGCTAATTCGCTCACATTAGGCGAAAACAATAGCGAGGTAACCAATGTCTACAGCGAGCTTTGTACGCTTAATTTGTCTTGCTGCCATTTGGGGCAGTTCTTTTCTCTTCATGAAGATTTCGACTTTTACCTTTGGTCCAGCATTTCTTATTGAGTTTAGAGTTGGTTTTGCCGGGCTTAGTTTGTTTCTGGTTTCTATTTATTTACGTAAAAAGCTAGCGTTTTTGGATAGCTTTAAGCATTTCATGATAATAGGCTTACTCAATTCAGCGCTACCATTTTTATTGTTCGCCTATGCAGCTCAAACCCTTAACGCCTCAACTCTTGCAGTGCTTAACTCTACGGCGGCGATCTGGGGAGCTTTAATAGGTGTGTTTTGGCACAAGACTATTTTGACACTAAAAGCCTTCATTGGTATGGGTTTTGGAGTCATTGGTGTGGCTGTACTCGTTGGGCTAGATGCGGTAAATATAGGTATCGATGCGACTTTGCCGATTGCTGCAGGTGTGATGGCTGCTTGCAGTTATGGTTTAGCAACCAACTATACCAAAACAGCGCCAAGTATTGATTCCTTTGAAAATGCGCATGGCAACATGTGGGCAGCGGTGCTTTGGATTTTGCCTTTGCTTCCTTTTGTACCTATGCAAGGAGAGCCCTCCATTAAAGAAATGTGGTCGGTATTGGTGTTAGGAGTTCTTTGTACAGGCGTAGCCTACTTGCTTTACTTCAGATTAGTTGTTGATGAAGGGGCCTCTTCCGCGCTTTCAGTGACATTTTTGGTCCCCGTATTCGGTATTCTGTGGGGGGCGCTTATTCTTGATGAACCTATAGGATTGAATACTTTTGTTGGTACATTTCTAGTTCTATTGGGGACTATGTTAGTGACTGGATTTTCACCTGCTCAACTTATTCGTAAAAGACAAAAGATTGAGCAGGTATAGTTATCATCACTTAGCTTTACGGTTAACAGTTTAGCTCTAAGGTCATAAAGTTACTGTTGGGGTCAGGTTGATAGTTTGCAAAGGGAGAGCAGTACTTAAAGCCGAATTTTTTGTACAACTCTCTTGCTGGTTTGAAAAATGACATGGATCCAGTCTCTAGGCTAATACGCTGGTATCCATCATTCTTCATTTGATCGATGATATGTGACAATAATGCGGATGCGACCCCCTGATTACGCGCTTTTTCAGCAGTGCGCATTGATTTTAATTCGACATGTGAGTCAGAGATGTGCTTGATCGCGGCGCACCCTAGTAATTCACCTTCTTTCCAACTTGTCCAAACTATGGTGCCTTGTTGTTGCAATTCTTTTTGATCCAATGCATGAACGCTCTCCGGTGGTGATGTGGCATTCATATCTTCCATGTGTTCTTCAAGGAGTTTTATCACTTTAGGGTGATTTAATTTATCTACTTTAATTTGCATTCCTTGCCCTTGTAGACGATTTAAAAACGTCACTCATTCTGCATCATACTCTTTTTGAAGACAAATACTCTTCTAGTTGTATATGTGAGTTACATCAAACTACTGATTGCAGTACGATGATTTGTATAACAAAGCCTTAGATCTCATAAATAACAATTCACTAGGTTCATCTTTCAATTGATGCTTGATTCTAATCTCATAAATCAATCTTATAGATCAGCAGCTCAAAAAAATCGATATCTCATATTGAAATGACCAATAATAGGACGAGTGAATTAAGATGAAAGAAGTTAAATTTAGGACGATAGATAAATTGTTCATAAAAATGTCTATCAACGACAAAGTATGGGTACTGTTCGTTCTTTTTTTAGTTGCCATAGGAAGCATTGCAGGGAAAGGGTTTTATTCGCAATTGCAGCAAATAGAACCTCGGGCGATTGAGATTGCACATCAGCGATTGGATGCCATCATTCATGCAGTACCTGTCAATTCAATAGAAAACCAAGTCGATATTAGTAAGGTTGAACGTGTTAGTGAGCCTAGATATAAAAATGGAGTCGCAACCGTATCTAAAAAAACCTCTGATGGTTCGATTTACCAACTCACATTTGATAATCAAGCACAGGATCGTCAAGCGCGCTCCCGAGCTATATATGATTTAGTTTGGGCGAGTATTTGGCTGGTACCTTTTGCTCTTTTTTCCTATTGGACCGCGACTTTTATTGGCGGTGCACTATGGGTTTTGCATACTACAACGCAGAAAATAGCGGCTGGAGATCTAACCTCACGTTTGGGTTTCCACCCTGGGCGCGATGAGTTTGGAACCATTGGTTGTGCGTTAGATGATGCTATGGATACGCTAACTGATCTCGTGAACAACGTTAAGGCCAATACCGATACTTTAAGTGAAACGTCTGCATGTTTTGAGCAAGAAGCCAAGCTCAGTGAGGATCAGATTCATTATCAATATACGTCTTTAGATTCGGTTGCTACGGCGATGGAAGAATTGACGGCGTCTGCCAAAGAAGTCTCTAGTATAGCCCAGCAAGCAATGCATAGAACGGAAAGTGACATGCAGCACATTGACCAAAGCCAAAAGCGTGTTCAACTTACCATTGATCAGATAGACCAGCTTTTGGGTTATATTGAGCAATCCTCTCAATCGGTAGAAGCTCTGAATAAAAAGACGGCCGAGATTCATGAAGTCATTACTACGATTAATAGGGTGTCTGAGCAGACCAATTTATTGGCGTTAAACGCAGCGATTGAAGCGGCAAGAGCGGGAGAGCAAGGTCGTGGCTTTGCTGTAGTCGCAGATGAAGTTCGTGCACTTGCTGGCAGTACACAATCAGCAACCATTGAAATTCAATCAATGATCGAAAAGCTACAATCTGAAAGTGGTAATATTGCTCATATCACTCAGAAAACGGTTGAACAAGCACGGACAAGCAGTCAAATGACCCAAGAGGTTGGTGATGATATACGCTCGATTTTTAATTCTGCACAATCACTCATGGATATGAACATTCAAATCTCAACGTCTGCTGAGCAGCAAAGCACGGTAGTTAATGATATTGCGTCCGAGTTAAGTGATATCCGCTCTACAGCGAATACGATTCGTGAAGTTGCTGAACAATCATCAATTGGTATCAGTAATCTAACCAAGGCGTCAGAGTCTTTGTCAGACACACTTATTCTATATCGCACCTAGTTTATGTTTAGTGCAGAGCGACAAGCCTATCTGAGGATAAGCTTGTTGCCGCTAAATTTGAGCTTGGATAGCAGAAGCTTGGAGCCTTCAATGCCTTTTTCATCAAATTCAACGCCATAACTAGCATAGTGGATTGAACTTTGTGAATTTCGAACATGACCTGTCATTGATTGGAATTTGTGCTTTTTAGCCAATGCTTCGTGAATGCAGACTGTAATTTCATCGCCGACTTGAAAAGCCTTGCTTAAAGGTGATGTGACAAAACGACAGCCGTGGACAGACAAGTCTCGCATTTGACATTCCATTTTTATTCCCTGACATTTCACGCTCGCTGGAAGGTCGAGGTTATATCTTGGCTCCCTACGCAGTTGATTCACTTGCATGGTATTTGGAATGTTAAATGCCACGATTGGGATGGGACTATGCAAAACGTATTCTAGTTGTGTTTTGAATGACACTAAGGCACCTTCACCACGTGGTGAAATAGCCCTGATTGTTGCCCAAAATCCGGACTGGAAGAAAAATCCTGTATCTTCGAGAGACAAATTTGGCAGTTCGGCTAGGATCAGGTTGTGTGAGTGAGCACCAATGAATAGTGTTTTGCAACTAAACGCACGGCCAACAGGTGTCGTTATGGTGACGGTTAGCTCGCCGCCATGCTCTAGCATCGCAAGGGCATCTGTACTGTTGATCGATGTAAAGCCTTTCTCCGAAGAAGGATTCGAGAGACGATCTGAATGATCCTCTTCCTTTAGTTCCATCTAGCCTCCAACAAAATGATGTCCTTATTGATGATATTATAATTATAAATCGACCTAGTCAAAGTTTAGAATGCTCATTTATCGTACAGAGATGTGCTGGATTTTACCCAAGGATTGGGAGACCTTAATGTTTTCGTGAGCTTATGCAACTGAAGGTTATGCAATTTAATTTTTCTTGGTAAATTAATTGTAAATAAATTTGTCTATTGGTTTGGACGGATTTAAGCTAAGCCTACTGGTTTAAAAGGACTTAATCATGATTCATCACTCTAGCTGGAAAACCCCCCAGAATTTTTTAATTATTATCTCTATTGTTGTGCCGATTGCTTTTTCTAGTTGGATGGCGCTGCTCAACAACTTTGTTGTTGAGCGTGCGAATTTTGATGGTTCAGATATTGGATTGCTGCAAAGTGTGCGTGAGATCCCTGGCTTTCTGGCGTTCACTGCTGTCTTTGTTCTGGTGTTCATTCGAGAGCAGAAGTTCATTTTGCTTGCACTTGGCGCCTTGACCCTAGGAACTGCAATTACCGGGTTCTTTCCGTCTCTATTTGGGTTACTTTGCACCACACTTCTCATGTCGACAGGTTTCCATTACTTGGAAACGCTGAAGCAGTCTTTGTCTCTGCAATGGTTGTCAAAAGACGAAGCACCAGAAATGCTGGGTAAGTTTATTTCGATTGGTGCCCTTGCATCTTTATTTACCTATGGAGCGTTATGGGTCTGTTTGGAAGTTTTTAGTCTAGATTACCAATGGGTTTATCTTATTTTTGGGGGGGTAGGTTTTACTCTTGTGGTTTGGATGGCCTTGGTATTTCCCCAGTTTCAAACCGAAGTTCAGCAAAACAAAAAGCTAGTACTGAGAAAACGATATTGGTTGTATTACGCCTTAACCTTTATGAGTGGCGCCCGTAGACAAATATTTACTGTATTTGCGGGATTTTTGATGGTTGAACGATTTGGTTACACGGCTGCAGATATTACCCTGCTGTTTTTAATCAATTATTTGTTTAACTTCTTATTTGCTAAAAAGATTGGTCGCTATATTGGAAAAGTAGGCGAACGCAAGGCCTTGATGTTTGAGTACGTTGGTCTCATTGGTGTCTTTGTGGGTTATGCCTTAGTGCAGAGTGCGCAGTGGGCGGCGGCTTTGTATGTTATCGATCATTTGTTTTTTGCTTTAGCATTGGCTATCAAAACGTACTTGCAAAAAATTGCCGATCCTGCGGACATGGCTTCAACCGCAGGTGTTTCTTTTACTATTAATCATATAGCGGCGGTATTCATTCCTGTATCTTTTGGTTTTATTTGGCTTGTATCTCCTGCGGCTGTTTTCTACATCGGGGCGATAATGGCAGGCGTATCCCTGATTCTATCTTTAAATATTCCAGCCAAACCAGAAGAGGGTAATGAAGTGCGTATTCTTTTCTGGAACTGAGCGAATATTTGCTAAGCACTTTAGCTAACTAGAGCTTTACTCTATAATCTCGCACGTTTTTAATAAGGGTGTTTGTACCCTTTTACCTTGGATTTATTATGATTTCGAAAAATCAGCTCAAACTTTTGCGTGCTTTAGGCCAGAAAAAACAGCGTAAAGCTCAGGGACTGTTTTTAGTCCAAGGAGAAAAAAACGTACTTGAGTTAGCAAACAGTAACTTAAAAACCAAGCATATTTTTGCAACGGCAGATTTTCTGGCCTCTTATCAAGATGAGCTTAATCGTTTTGAGTGTGTGCAAGCAACGGAAGATGAACTTACCAAAGTCAGTACTCTAGTGAGCAATAATGCTGCGATTGCAGTTGTTGAGATACCGGATACCAAGGTACCTAAAGCTGAGGGAGTTATTATTGGATTAGATGGTGTTTCTGATCCAGGAAATTTGGGAACCATAATCCGTGTTGCCGATTGGTATGGTATAAAGCACATCGTTGCTAGTAGAGATTGCGCGGATCCGTACAACCCGAAAACCATTAGCGCTACTATGGGCAGTTTTGGCCGAGTGACAGTGACGCAGCTTGACTTGCCTGAATATCTTGAGCAGTCTGAGGTTCCTATTTATGGAGCATTTCTGCAAGGTGCTAGCGTCCACAAAACAAGCTTTTCAGGCCAGGGTATTTTACTGATGGGGAGTGAATCTCACGGTATTCGTGAAGCCGCAGCCAAGTTTGTGACTGACAAAATTACTATTCCCTTATTTGGTGGGGCTGAATCACTTAATGTGGCTATGGCTACAGGGATTATTTTGGATAATATGCGTCGCCAGCAAGCATATAATGAAGCTTGAGTACTCAGGATGTATGAGGTAGTGATCGAATGAGTAAAACATTGAATGAATGCATAGTGCCTATGTATCCCACTTTACAGGCATTAGATGTTGATACTTTAGAGCCAGGAGAACACAAGTTTTGGTTCGCTGTTGCAACTGATGCAATTGGTCACCCTCAAACTTTGCCCGTGAGAGTTTTTAAAGGTAGTAAACCTGGTAAACGTATCGTCATTACCGCAGGTATTCATGGTGATGAACAAAACGGGATTTTGACTGCTCAGAAATTGGCAAGAGTGTTGGAAAACCAAACGATCAAAGGTTGTATTACCATAGTGCCGACCGTGAACCTATCAGGTATAGTTCGCCACAGCCGAGACTTTCATTCTGCGGCTCCTGATAGTTCATCGGCAAACCTCAATCGTATCTTCCCTGGCAGTCCTAACGGAGATGATGCTAATCGTTACGCCAACAGCCTTTGGCAAAACCTGCTTCAGCCCAATGCGGATCTGGCTATCGATCTTCACTCGCAAACCAGTGGTTCAGCGTATCCTTTGTATACCTTTGCGGACTACAGACTGGATGATGCGATTAAGATGGCAAGGCTAGTTTGCCCAGATGTTATCTTAAATGATCCCGGGGATCCTGGCATTTTGGAAACCGTGTATAACCAAGCGGGCATCCCCTCGATTACGATTGAAGTGGGCATTGGTCGATATACGGATATTAACATGATAGAGCGTGCTGCTCATGGCATCTTAAACATTTGTAAGCACTATAAAATTATTGATGGTCAAGTTGATACACAGAAAACACCATGTGTTGAAGGGAGTCGCATAACAAGTATAAGAGCAGAGCAAGGAGGCTTTGTTATTTGCCATGTTTCTTTGCTTGAAGTTGTCGAAACAGGGCAGGTGTTAGCAACACAATACAATAGCTTTGGTGACGAAATTCATACCTATCGCTCACCTATTAAAGGCACTGTTATTAGCCATAATGTTGAATCTGTGCGTGCGCCAGGCTCGCTTGTGGTACGCTTAATTGATTAGTACCACATTTAGATTATTGCCTTATCTATTCTCGACCGAGATTCTGCATACCATGCGTTATGACTTTTGTTGAATTTGCTGACTACTCACCACAAATCCACACTCTTTAAAAAACAGTAAACCCTACTAACATTATTAATATTACTGTCATTATATAAAGCGATAATCGTGTAAGGTGTAGAAAATGAGTTTAAAGAAGCTGTTAGCAACTGGGTTTGGGTTGATGTTAGGTTTGATTTTTGTGCTCGCAATAGTCTCATCTATTAGGTTCAACCAATCAAGTGATTCATTTGGTACCTATAGAGGATTGGCATTGACAAGTGTTGCGACAGGCCGAATACAGGCGAACATCCTTGAAGGTCGGTTATCTGCTTTAAAATATATTCAGACCAATGATACCGTACATATTGATAGCCTAGCACAAAGACTAAATATCGCTCTCGAACTAATAGATGAACAACTAAAAACAGAACTTAGTAAAGACTTGGAAAATGAGTTCCGTTCAATCCGAAGCCAACTTGAACAATATCTAAATGGCTTTCAACAAGTGGTCGAATATACCCAGGATATCAACCAGCTCGTCGACCAACAACTCAAACCCTCTGGTCAACAGATGAGACAATCAATTACCGACATTATGAGCCGAGCATACACCGACGAGGACATAGAGGTTTCGATTAATGCTGGCAGTCTACAGCAGTACGTCCTTTTAGCACGTTTATATGCTTCACAATTTTTATCAAGCAATCAACAAAGCTACGCTGAGCGTGCTATCTCCGAGTTCACAAAAGTTGCAAAGTGGTCTGAAAAACTAGAGTCTTCGCTAATTTCCAGTGAACAAATATCTCAGTTCAACCAATTTGAATCTTCC
The DNA here is from genome assembly GCF_003350295.1 of Vibrio tetraodonis. Lineage (GTDB taxonomy): Bacteria > Pseudomonadota > Gammaproteobacteria > Enterobacterales > Vibrionaceae > Vibrio > Vibrio tetraodonis. The sequence goes on along the minus strand of NZ_QLYY01000005.1, from coordinate 346,775 downwards.
CTTCAGCAGTACAACTCAAGTTTCAAGCAAGTTATTGAAGCCGTGAACAGCAAAAACCGTGTCATCACTGGAACCTTAGACGTTGCCGGTGTGGCTGCCGCTACATCGATTGAAAATGTTAAGCTTACGACCAAAAACGAACAAGATACAGTCGGTCCCGCGATGGTTGAACGCTTTGCGAGTACACAAATTCTGATTGTATCACTTTCAGTCTTTATAGTGGTGTCTGCATTAGTGATTGCGTTTAAGATTTATCGCAGCGTTTTCACTGTAGTAGGAGGGGAGCCAAGCGAAATCCAATCAATAGTCGCAGAAGCTGCATCTGGCGATCTATCTTCTCAGGTAAAAGTTTCGGGTCAAGAAACTGGCATATACGCAAACATTATAAAAATGCGAGTTGAGCTGAGGAGAATAATTGAAGGGATCCATCAAATCTCTGACAGCGTATCTTCCTCATCAGGCAAGCTTAATGAGGTTATGACGATTACGGAAAATAATGCTCAGCAAGAACTTAGCCAAATGGAACAAATAGCCACGGCGATTAATGAGTTATCAAGCACAGCTAGTGAAGTTAGTCAAAACGCAACACACGCAGAGAGTTCTGCGAAGAAAGCGACTGATAGCGTTAACGTCGGGAGCAACTCTCTTAATGCGTCAGATGATATATCCAAAAAAGTGGGCGATTCCATCGACGAAACATCTAAAATTGTCAATCAGCTACAGGAGTACTCTATCGAAATTGGTACTGTGGTAGAGGTTATAAACTCAATTTCAGAACAAACTAACTTACTAGCTCTCAATGCAGCTATTGAGGCAGCGAGAGCTGGAGAACAAGGACGAGGCTTTGCTGTGGTGGCAGATGAAGTTCGTGCATTAGCTGCCAAAACACAAAAGTCTACAGTCGATATCCAAGATATAATCTCAAGACTGCAAGCACAAGCAAAGGAAGCAAATCAGTTTATGGAAGCTAATCTTTCTCTATCGCATCAATCCAGAGATTATTCAGAGCAGCTAAGGTCAGCCTTTTCATCGATAACAGAGTCGGTGAATCTGATTTCAGATATGAATACACAGGTTGCTACGGCTTCCGAAGAACAATCAGGTGTCACGCAAGATATATCTCGTAATGTTTCTCAAACCTTTGACATCGTTAATCAAAACGTAGCAGGTGTCCAAGAGAGTAAAAGAGCAAGTGAAGAGCTTTCCGAGTTGGTCGCGAAACAAAAAGACTTGCTGACCTTCTTTAAATTGTAGTGGTAACAAAATTCGTTTGCGGAAAGACAACTCCTCATTCTGGGCCGCCTAATCTGTTCATGCATGGTCCGGGAAGGGCGCTTTCCTGTTACTGTCCGATGGTATTTAAATAATGTAGAGGGATTTTATGTAATGAGCTTACGCTCGCTTTAGTCCTTGAGCCAATGTTTAGCAACACGTAAAGCATTTGCCGTTTTCAGCTAATCTTACGCCATTATCAATTGGTGAGATAACAATTAGCATTATTAGTTATTTCAACTCCGATAAGTCCAGAATACGAATTTTTTCGTAACACTCATTAAAGACAAAATGGGAGAGTCAAGAGTGAGTGAAAAGATTGGACTATATTGGTTTCATTGTGATTTAAGAGTTCAGGACAATGATCTGCTTTTCAAAGCTTCTCGGGAAGTGGATCGGTTGATTTGTTTTTATTGTTTTCCCAGTGTGGACCAGTACCTTTGCCAATATTCACAAGAGCGAGAATTGGGTGAACAGAGGCAAGCGTTCTTGTCTCATAGTGTCGTATCCTTATCCCAAACACTTGGCAGTTTGGGTCAGAAGCTTATCGTTCAACATGGTGAACCTTTCGATATACTCTCAGATTTTATCAAACAATATAGAGTTACCCACTTCTACAGTGATTTGTTCTCTGGGTCTAATGAACAGAGTACGGTTGAATTATTATCCCGCCTATACCCTCAACTCATATGCACTCAGCTACCGGTAAATAACCTATTTAGTGAAGCATTATTACCTTTTTCATTGGAAGATCTGCCCAATACTTTCACTCAATTCAGAAAGAAAGTTGAGCATCTTCCCATAGGCTTGACGCCGAAGATTTTGGAATTACCACCAATTGTGTCAGGCTACATGGATTCAAACGCATTTGAATCCATACCTTGCAAGCAGTTTTTAGGTGGTGAGCACGAAGGAATGGCTCATTGTGAACACTATTTTTCAGGTCACTTGGCTAAGCAGTATAAGCAGACTCGTAACGGGCTAGATGGTATTGAATTTTCGACAAAGTTTTCACCATGGTTGGCTTTGGGATGTGTGAGCCCAAAGAGAATTTTTATTTTACTCAAAGAATTTGAGAGTAAGCAGGGTGCCAATGATTCAACCTATTGGATTTTTTTTGAACTACTCTGGAGAGAGTACTTTCGATGGTACGCGAGAAAGTGGCGAGCGCGCTTGTTTCATTTCTCCGGCATAAACCGACAGACGCCGTTAACGAGCTTTTATAGTTATCGGTTTCAGCAATGGAAACAAGGCGAAACACAATTTCCTATTGTTAACGCCTGTATGAAGCAGATGAAAGCGACCGGATATATGTCCAATCGCGGTAGGCAGTTGGCAGCAAGTTGTTTGATTCACGAACTTGAGCTCGACTGGCGTTATGGCGCGGCGTATTTTGAAACTCAGCTCATTGATTATGATGTCGCTTCAAATTGGGGAAACTGGCAATATCTGGCAGGTGTCGGAGCTGATCCGAGGGGATCTCGCCAGTTCAATTTAGATAAGCAAACTCAGATGTACGACCCAGATGAAACCTTTATCAAAAAATGGCGAGGTAAAGCGGTGATGAGACAATTAGATCAAGTAGATATGGTGGACTGGCCGATAGAACCCGCTAAAGGAGACAACTAATATGGGGTATCGTACCGTTCGTCTCATTCTGGGAGATCAACTCAACGCTCGTCATTCATGGTTTAAAAAAGCAGATAGCTCTGTCTTATATGTGATTGCTGAGCTTCATACAGAAGCAACCTATGTTAAGCATCATGTCCAAAAAGTTTGTGCATTTTTTTGCGCTATGGAGGCCTTTGCCAATGAACTACGAGAGATGGGGCATCAAGTCGAGCACTTAAGGCTTGATCAAACCAAAGACTTTGAGGCTATCACTGATCTTATACAATTTGTCGTGCAAAAAGCCGATGCGACAAGATTTGAGTATCAAAGGCCTGATGAGTATCGTCTATTGAGTGCTTTGAAGGGATTTACTCTCTTGGAATGTCATATTGAATGTGTCGAGACTGAGCACTTTCTGTTGCCATATGATGAGATTGAAGAGTTTTTTCCGACAGGGAAACACATCATGATGGAACATTTCTATCGTAAGATGCGCAAGAAATTTGGCATTTTGATGGATGGGAACAAACCTGTTGGTGGGAAATGGAATTACGACGCCAGCAACAGAAGTAAGCTCAAAACGTCAGATATAGCGACCCTACCTTCGCCTTTACTTTTTAGCACCGATGTTTCTGAGGTATTGAAATCTATAGATGAACACAAAATTAAAACCATAGGGCACATGTCTGGACCGCTTTTATGGCCGATAAATCGCAATCAAAGCCTGACGCTTTTAGCTCACTTCTGCTCAATATGCCTACCAAACTTCGGCCGCTTTCAAGATGCAATGACCAAAGAACACAAAGCTAAATGGTCGCTGTATCATAGCCGACTTTCTTTTGCGCTGAATACTAAGATGTTAGACCCATTAGAGGTGATAGATAGTGCACTATCAGCCTATGAAGCGAACTCTGAGGTTGATATTGCTCAGGTAGAGGGGTTTATTCGCCAAATTTTGGGTTGGAGAGAGTACATTCGAGGTGTGTATTGGGCCAATATGCCCGATTATGCTGAGCGTAATCACTTTCAGTTTCGTCGCGATCTACCAGGCTATTTTTGGTCAGGTGATACCAAAATGTCATGTGTAAAAGAGGCGATTGGTCAGTCTCTAGAGTTTGCTTATGCCCATCACATCCAACGTTTAATGGTAACTGGAAACTTCTGCCTTCTCACTGAGATAGAACCAGACCAAGTCGATGACTGGTATTTAGGGATATATGTCGATGCAATCGAGTGGGTTGAAATGCCGAATACACGCGGTATGGCTTTATTTGCCGATGGTGGAATCGTTGGAACAAAACCTTACGCAGCGAGTGGATCTTACATCAATAGAATGAGTGACTACTGTAAAAGCTGTCACTACGATGTGAAAGGCAAGTCAGAGCCTAATGCTTGTCCACTGAATAGTTTGTACTGGCGTTTTATGCATAAACACAGGGAGCTTCTCACCCAAAACCCTCGCGTGGGCATGATTTATCGTTCGTGGGACAATCGTGACGATGATGCTCAAGGAAAAATTTTGCAAAAAGCGGAATACTATCTGCAACACTTGGATGAACTCTAATTATGATTAAGTTAAATAAATGTCAGAAACTCACTTTTGAGAGGGAGCTAAACGGCAAAATTAGAGTATGATAAAGACTCCAATTTAACAAAGTCTTAACAGATATGTACAGTGAATGGATAACCAGCGAAGCATTAATTGCGGCGTTTTTGATTTTTTTAGGCTCATTCGTTCAAACAGCAATAGGCTTTGGTTTGGCTATCGTTGCTGCGCCTTTGCTTTTTTTGATATCACCAGATTACGTGCCAGCACCTATATGTTTAGTTGCTCTATACATTTCCATTCTCAATGCCCTCAAACATAGAGAGAGTGTCGAAATTGGAGGGCTTAAAATGGCGTTAATCGGCCGTGTCCCGGGGTCGGTTGCTGGTGGTTTACTACTTGTGATGGTATCGACTGACATCTTAGCTTTATGGTTGGGTTTACTGGTATTGTTAGCTGTCGGAGTGAGTCTACTGCCATTTCGTATCGAGCCTACTTCATCGAGGATGGGCATCGCGGGCTTTTTCTCTGGTTTTTTTGGCACCAGTTCAGGGATTGGTGGCCCCCCAATGGCATTATTGCTACAACACCAAGAAGCGAATCAACTGAGAGGAAACCTCTCGGCGTTTTTTGTCTTTAGCTCAATTATGTCTTTAATTGTTCAGGTTCCGGTTGGCTTTTTGACATTCCACCATTTATGGATAACCGTGCCTTTACTTCCTGCAAGCTGGTTTGGTTACAAGTTAGCACTGGCAACCACTCAGAGTTTACCCAAAGAAAAAATTCGTCTCGCAGCCCTGCTGCTTTGCACTATTAGTGGTGTGACAGCGGTATGGCAGGGGGTATCATAATTTTTGTGCTGATGTTCATTCTGTATTCAGAAAAAATAATGATAATAGAATCGATACTAGGGTTTTTGATGAGGAGAAGGATCAGGTGTTAAGAACGATAGGTAATATTCTGTGGTTTGTACTGGGCGGAGTCATGATGGGACTAATGTGGTGGTTCTTTGGTCTACTTGCGTTTATCAGTATAGTGGGAATACCTTGGGGGCGAGCCTGCTTTGTTATAGGAAAATTTTCCTTTTTTCCTTTTGGTCACGAGGCTGTTGCTCGTGATGAACTGACCAAGCAAAAAGATATAGGTACTGGAACTTTGGGGCTCATTGGTAATGTTATTTGGTTTATATTTGCAGGAGTATGGCTAGCCATCGGGCATATCATGTCTGCGGTCGCTTGTTTTATAACCATAATAGGGATTCCATTTGCTCTCCAACACTTGAAATTGGCCTATATCTCTTTAGCCCCGATCGGAAAAACCATTGTACCCAAAGAACAAGCGGCAATGGCAAAATATGGACGCTAATTAGTCATTACTCTCAACAAATTTATACCCTACCTCAGCAGCATTTAAACTCTGCTGAGGTTTACCTCTTGATACAAACACGATAATTCTTGCACTACCACTTTAGTTCTACTTTTTGTTTAGCATGACCTAATTCAAACTGTGAAAAGTCATTTATTCTTTATAGAGACACAGACGATAAAGAGGCAGGTTTTATTTAAATTCTTCTATTCTAAAAAAATGGAATAATATCATTCACTCATCCAGTTTTATTTATGCTTTATGTCATAATATTTTGTTAATATAATTTTTATTCTATTACTAGAAGCTGGATTATCATCATTAATGAGTCACTATATTATTTGTTTATATCCCAATATAATCTATTTGAATATCCATATAACTAGTTAATTATTCTGTTTTTGGTGTTTTTTTTCTCTTATGATGAAGCATTTATTTGTATTAGTTAATATTATATACAAATATCCCTTTGCGTTTTGTGTAATTAAATCGATACAACAAGATATTTGTATTTTTACTGTATGATTTTATAAATTATAAGTTAAATTTATTGTACACGTGTTTGATTTATTAAATTGATGTTAAAAATAGGTAGTATTTTTTTTAATCATTAGTGTTATGGTTCTAGTGGCATTTATCAATGCCATGATAAGGAGAATCATAATGAAATTAGACAACCGTCTATTGGCTGTAGCCGTAGCCAGTGCTCTTTCAATGTCAGCACATGCCGGTGAGTCAGTCTATCTGAGCAAACCCATCAACTTTACTTCTTTTTCTGGGCTGAACTCTCAGCTTGGTGTGGATAATTCCTCTAGCTTCAAAATGGTAAAGCAGGTCAACATACAGAAGCGTGGTATTCACAAAGTTAAGGTTCAACAAAACATTTGGGGTGTACCTGTTTGGGGACACTACCTAAATGCAACACAAAGTTTCCGTGGGGGTGCGCTTAAGTCGGTTCAGGGTAACTATGTCAAGATGACAGGCGTTGATCGTAAGTTTGTTAAGCCTTCTTTCAATCGCGCTCGAGCCTTAGAGCTAGCAAGTAAGGACATTAAAACTGGCCTAACAGGTGATAAGTCGTTATCCAACACGCAAGATAAGCTTTATGTTTACCAAGATGGCGACAAAACTCGCTTGATTTATGTGGTTTCTTACTTAGTTGAAGGTCAAGGGCACCCATCACGACCTTTCACTATGCTCGATGCTCATAGTGGTGAAATCATTAAACGTTGGGAAGGTATCGCGCACGCAGAGATTGGTACAGGCCCAGGTGGTAATGAAAAAACGGGTATGTATGAGTATGGCACGGACTACCACTATCTTGATGTTCAAGAAGAAGGTACTGACTGCATCATGGAGTCGGAAAACGTTGTTACCGTTGATTTAGATGGGGCAACTGACGGCACAACACCATACAAATATGAGTGTCCACGTAACGAACACAAATCAATTAACGGCGCACACTCACCGCTAAACGACGCACATTACTTTGGTAATGTTGTGTTCGATATGTACAAAAACTGGTTTGACACTGCGCCTTTGACATTTAAGTTGATGATGCGAGTTCACTACGGAAGCAGTTATGAAAACGCTTTTTGGGATGGTCAAGCGATGACATTTGGAGATGGTGGAAGCCGTTTCTATCCTCTTGTCAGTCTTGATGTATCAGCTCATGAAGTCAGCCATGGATTTACAGAGCAAAACTCGGGTCTAATTTATGCGAATCAGTCAGGTGGCATGAACGAAGCTTTCTCAGATATTGCTGGTGAGGCTGCTGAGTACTTCATGAAAGGAACCAATGACTGGATGGTGGGCCGTGACATTTTCAAAGAGGAAGGTGCACTGCGCTACATGGACGATCCATCTCGTGATGGCGTGTCTATTAATCATGCATCTGAATACTACGATGGGCTGAATGTTCACTACAGCTCGGGTGTATTCAATAAAGCCTTCTACCATATTGCGACGACAGAAGGTTGGGATACCAAAAAAGCCTTTGAATTGTTTGTACTGGCAAACCAGATCTACTGGGCGGAAGACAGCAACTATTGGCAAGGCGCTTGTGGTGTTAAAAACGCAGCTAATGACCTAGGTTACAGTACAGATGATGTCGTTGCAGCATTCGATATCGTTGGTGTTGAACCTTGTGCTGAGCCACCACTACCACCAGAGCCAGAATACCAACGCCTAGAAAATGGCGAATCAGTTAGGGTTGCAGGCGAAACAGGATCTAAAACCTACTTCGATATAGAGGTACCTGAGGGCCAAGACAAATTCACTGTAGAGTTGACTGGTCCAAGTGGTGACCCAGATATCTATATTGGTTTGGATTATGCGCCGAATCAGCAACAGAACATCTGTAAGAGTGATTCTGTATCTGATGAAGTTTGTGTGATTGAAAATCCTGAAGCTGGACGTTACACAATCAATGTATTCGGTTACTCAGAATATGCAGATGCAAGTCTAACGGCTTCGTATGGTTCTGACAGTACTAATGTGCCACCAGTAGCGTCGTTTGACTATGTTGTCACAGGTGAAAAAGTCGACTTGACTAGCACAAGTACTGATAGCGACGGCCAAATTGTGTCTTACCAATGGGATCTTGGTGACGGTACCTCGAAGTCTGGTGCTGTTGTTAGCCATACTTATGCAGCAGCAGGTGATTACGTGGTAACTCTAACAGTAACGGATGACGCAGGCACAGCGACTTCGACCAACAAGACGGTCACTATTGAAGGTGGTCAAACCGATGCATTCCCACTAAGACTGCAATTTGGTGATAAGCAGCCAAATGGTAAAGCGCGAGTTAAGTTAGCATGGGAATATGCGACGGACGACTACTACGTAGTGAAGCGTGACGGTAAAGTGGTAGGTGCGACTGAGTTCACATCTTACGTTGATAAGTTCCGCCATAATGGCAGCATAAATGTTGAATACCAAGTCTGTACTTCAGGTGGTATCTGTTCTGAAACCAAGCGCTATCGCTTTATCAAAGTTCAATAACCAACCCTAAACCTTCAGGGCTCCATTTGGAGCCCTAATTTGCAATTCGTCTAAAGAAGTCACAAGGAATTGAGTCTCATTATGAAAAAAACACTATTAGCTATTGCTTTAATAAGCAGCACATCTGCTTTTGCCTCAATGGATAACAGCATATTAAAAGAGGGTGAAGTTTGGATTACTACAGATGCAGATGCGAAGGAGCTGATCACTCAGCATGGGGCTACTGTATTGAAAAGTTTTGCCCATAAAGGCTTTGCAGCGTATCCAAATGCGGTTATCGCGAAAGTTAAAGAGAGTCAGCTTGCTGCGGTATCAAGCCACATGCACAAGGATAAACATAGATGTGGTGGTTACATGGTGCACGCTGATAAAGAAAGTGCGATAAAAGCGGCATCTATGCCTCTTTCTATGAGCGATTTCGAAAAACCAGTCATTAGCCATAATGATACTGTGGAGTCTCTGATTGCTCAGGTCGAACCGAATAATCTGGTTGAAACGATTGAAAATCTGACGAGCTTTACCAACCGTTTTTATACTACCTCTACGGGTATCGCGGCGTCAGATTGGTTGCTTGAACGATGGAGTGAGGAAATTAAGGATGTTCCTTTTGCATCGGCACGTCAAATAGCTCACAGCGACTACCCTCAAAAATCAGTTGAGGTGACATTATTGGGGGCTAAACATCCTGAGGAAATCGTAGTAGTTGGTGGTCACTTAGATTCGACTGTTGGTTCATGGACAACAGAAGGTACAATTTCTCCGGGAGCCGATGATGATGCTTCGGGAATTGCCACGGTCACTGAAGCGCTTCGCCTTATGATAGCGAGTGGTATTCAGCCTGATCGTACGATCAAGTTTTATGGCTACGCTGCTGAAGAGGTGGGTCTGCGTGGGTCACAAGATATTGCTGAAACCATGAAGGCGGATGGCGCTAATGTGGTATCAGCGCTGCAACTTGATATGACCAACTATAACGGATCTGCGCATGATATTACCTTTATCACTGATTACACAGATTCAAATCTAACCGCATTTCTGAAAGAGCTCATCGATACTTACACTAGCGAAATCACTTACGGGTTTGATCGTTGTGGTTACGCTTGTTCTGACCATGCTTCTTGGCACAATGCTGGATATCCAGCAGCTATGCCTTTTGAAACCATGTTCCATGAATATAATTCCAATATTCATACTGCGGAAGATACGTTAGAAAATTCTGACCCTACCGGCAGCCATGCAATGAAGTTTGCCAAATTAGCCATTGCTTATTTGGTTGAAACGAGCCTTGATGATGTTGAATCTCCGGTAAAAGAACTAGAAGATGGCGTGCCTGTTGAAGGCCTCTCTTCAGGGTATTTCGATGAGCAATTCTTTACCTTCAATACGACTGAAGCTGGAGAAGTAACCATTTCGATTTCTGGCCCACAAGGTGGTGATGCGGACCTATATGTGACCTACGAAGGCTCAGTATCGAAGACTGAATTTGATTGTCGTCCATTCCAAAATGGTAGCAACGAGCAGTGTGTGTTCAACAAGCCAGCAGGCGAATTCAACATCATGGTTCGTGGGTATAGAAACTTTGAAGATGTCGATATTGTCGCAAGTTACAGCCCTGAAAGCTCTCAAGACTAACCTTTCATCTAGTCACATTTAATCAGATTACAACAGTATAGGGCTCCTCATGGAGCCCTCTTTTGTATTTAAGCAACATTAAAATAAGGATGGAACTTTGTATGAATAAAACGCTTATCGCTATTGGCTTACTTGGATATATGTCAGCATTTTCAGTAGGATCGACCGATTTAAAAGAGAGAGAAGTTTGGATCACTACAGACGCTGATGCTAAACATCTTATCGTGGAACATGGAGCAACGATACTTACTAGCTTTGCTCACAAGGGTTTTGCAGCCTACCCTAATGCGGTTGTCGCAAAAATTGATCAAGGCCAGCTCGCGGCATTGTCGAGTCATATGCATAAAGACAAACACCGCTGCGGCGGCTATATGGTGCACGATAACGAGGAAAGCGCTTTAAAAGCAGCAGCAATGCCCCTTTCCATCAGCATGTTTGAAAAACCAGTCATAAGTCATCACGAAAAAGTCGAATCACTAATCGGTCAAGTGGAACCCAATAACATAGTGAATACTATTGAACAGCTTACTAGCTTCACTAATCGTTTTTATACTACAACCACAGGAGTGGCAGCCTCCGACTGGCTTTTTCAGCGCTGGAGTGAGGAAATAAAAGAGGTGCCTTTTGCCTCGGCAAGGCAAATCTCACACAGTGATTATCCACAAAAGTCGGTTGAGGTAACCTTACTCGGTGCTAAATATCCTGAAGAAATTGTTGCAATAGGCGGGCATCTTGATTCGACAGTGGGTTCATGGACAACTGAAGGGACGATTTCTCCGGGGGCAGATGATGATGCATCGGGCATTGCTACAACAACTGAAGCTCTACGCCTTATGCTATCTAGTGGTATTCAGCCAGACCGAACAATTAAATTCTATGCGTATGCAGCAGAAGAAGTGGGCTTGAGAGGTTCTCAAGATATTGCTGAAACGTTAAAGGCAGAGCAGGCTAATGTGATTTCTGTGTTGCAGCTTGATATGACCAACCATCAGGGTTCGGCTCATGATGTGACCTTTATGACGGATTATACAGACGCTAAGTTAGTCGAATTTCTTACCGAATTAATGGATACCTACGTCAGTGAATTAACTTATGATACCGATCGTTGTGGGTACGCATGTTCTGATCATGCGTCTTGGCACAATGTAGGTTACTCAGCAGCAATACCAGCACAAAGCTATTTTCATGATACCAACCCAAATCTTCACACACCAAATGACACGCTAGAAAATTCTGACCCTACCGCAAGTCATGCAACAAAATTTGCCAAATTGGCGATTGCTTATTTGGTCGAAACAAGTCTTGATGATATTGATTCGCCAATAAAAGAATTGGAGGATGGAGTACCAGTTGAGGAGTTATCCTCTGGCTATTTTGATGAGCAGTTGTTCAGTTTCACAACAACGGAAGCGGGCGAAGTAACTATTTCCATTTCTGGTCCTCAAGGTGGTGATGCGGACCTATATGTCACTTATGAGGGGCCAGTATCCAAGACTGAATATAGCTGTCGTCCATTCCAAAATGGGAGTAACGAGCAGTGTATTTTCAATAAACCAGCAGGAAGCTTCAATGTTATGGTCCGTGGTTATCGGAATTTTGACGATGTCAGTATTGTGGCAAGCTTCAAGTTAGAGAGCTCTATTAATTAACGCCTAGAGTGTAAAATAATGCCGTTCATTGAATATGAACGGCTATTTATGTTTGGTGTTGTGATACAGGGGTTACTTACCTAACCAAGCTGATTTCGTTGCTGCTTGAATGAGTTTTTCTCGATTTTCTGGTGTTGCTTCTGGCTCAGATTGACCAAAAATGGCAGCGAGCCAGTGGCCATCTGTTGGGTTAGGAAAAAGGATATACTTGCTGCCAAAAAGATCTTTATCTTCTTCCATTTTAGCTATGCGTCCTTTCACATCACCTTTGATGTAATACTTACGCCTGAAATCATTGAGGTTGTCACCAAGAAAGACAACCACGTTATAATGCCTCAATATTTCATTTTGGCGTGTTTCTTTGTTGGATGTGTCTGTCAACACGGTGAGATGAGCATCGTCTTTTAGCGGGAAGCCCATAGCTAAGATATTTTGCTTGGCTAACTTCCATGTTGGCTCTCCTTGATCGCGAGAGGTGACGTAGAAGATGTCTACATTATTGCGAGTTGCGTATTCAAGAAAATCATTAGAACCAGGGCTTGCAACCATACCGTTTGTTGGGATCCACTCATCCCATAATGGATCTTCAAAGAAATCCTTATTGTTTTGTATCAACTTTCCCCAGTATTCAAGTGGCAGCACTAAAGTATCATCAAGATCTGTTACTATAGCGAGAGGCTTATCTCCCTTTTTATGTTCCGCTAGGGCGGTGTCAAGATGCATTTTGGCAAGATTAAAGCCCTGATAATAGAGTGCTCTATACTCTGCTGCGGTCTGTTTCCAAGCAGCGGAGTAGCCGAGTAAATTGTGATTGTTATCAGTGGCAGAGCTCGTATTAGGGAGGATAGATGCCAGTGTCACTAAGCCCCAAGCTACCATATTTTTTCTGCTGTTATTCAATGTTCGTTCCAATCCGTTAGTCAATCCTTTTAGGATTTTGATGTATAGCGTAAAACCTTCCGATAGTCACTTCAAAAATGCTTTCTAACCAATAATGCACGTTATTGATCCAAAATTTACTCATATCTTTTTCATTAATTAGTTTGCTCCTTAGTTAATGGGATATGCGTTTGGTCTCACAGGTAAAATAGACAATAAATTATTTCATTTGGTGAAATAATTATAAACATTAATAAATTAGTCTGTATTTTATTTTTTATAAATTAAAAATAATAATTCAAATATCAATTATTATTATAATTAAAATAAAAATTAAAGTTTTTACTCTATCACTTAATGATTATTAATATCAATATGTATTTAGGCTTGTTTTTGTTTTTGCGATCCATGGTTAAAATGAAAATAATTCCACTTCTCAAATTATATTGATAATTGTATTTGTGTCGAGACTATTTTTTTTAATTAAAATTCGTTCTAGACAACCATGGATGAAAGGGCAATATTATGATTATAAAACAATTGCTTATGCACTTGATTTCTAGTTAAGTATAACGCTCAATTACAGTCATTTCTGATTATAATAATATAGTTTTATATGAAAGAGAATGAGATCTATTAAAAGGTAGGACCTAAATGACAAATTTGTAGAGGTTTTTATGGTATTAAACAAAAAAAGGACACTTATCGCTGTTGCTATTGCTTCATGTATGGCATGGAATACAGCAAATGCGACAATAAATGAGCCCCAAGGTGTATCTGTTCAAATGTTAAGTGGCTTACAGAATAGTAGCCAAGTAGCCTATATTAATGCTAGCTATTGGATGAATGGAGAAGTTGAGCCACCATCGATGATGACCATCAGAGATAATGTTTTAAAGTTTGAACGACGTTATCTAATTGACTTCAGTACAATTGAAGACCCATCTCAAAAAGAAGAAGCAAAAAAGCTTCTTAGTAATAAAACTGGACTATCATTTACTAGCGATTTTTTGGTTATTACACCACATAAAGGAGAGTTGCTCTATACTCCGCTAGTCAATGAAAACGATCCTAACATGTTTGAACTAGAGACCCCTCTAATCTCCGAACTTCGAGACGGCAGTGAAAGTGTCAACTCTGATGCAAGTACTCTTCCTCATGTAGCATTCTATTTGAGGGTAAATCGTCCAATTACTGACCAAGAATGTACCTTTGATAAGTCACTCAACTTTGAAAATAAGGGTCAAAGAGTTTTTTGTGATAACGCCAATATTTCTCTTATTTACCGTGTTATTTTGGAGCGTTCTCTACCCTATGGTAAGTCTGGTTCTGCAACTCCTGATGCAAAAATTGTTCGTATTAGTTTAGATGATGATACATCAGGCGTCGGTATTCATCTTAATGAAAATCTTGATCATGAGTTTTCCCATATCGATCTCGTGGCTAACAACACAGCGCTTATAGGAGCCTCTAGCGTTGGACCACTTGCCCCCATTGCTACGATTGGTACGCTTATCGGTCTTGGTATATCAGGTACCGACTATAATACTTATGATGGGTATGTGACAGATTGGGCAACAGATGCTATAGCTCAAGATTATGAATTTGCCTTTAGTGCTTCAAACGATAAAGCGTCAATCTTGAGGACCGTCCCAAGTAGAAACTTAAATAAAAATTATAACAGCACGGAAGTATCTACTTTCCAGATAGGTGGCAGCCTAGAAGCAGGTGCTGGACCTGATGGACCTAAAGCTACTTTGGGCGCAAATGCGAGCTATAGTCAGCAACTTCGCTTCTCTTTCGATACACAGGATTACCGTGTTGAAAGAATAGGTACCGATGCTCAGAACATTCGATTTAAATGGGCGCGTGAGCAATATGATACTGCTGAGTCACTGATGAACCGTTCGACAGACGCTCTCTGGGCCAATGTGTATCCATTGGACATTAGCAGGATAAGTCCTATCAGCTACACAGGTTTTGTTCCGAAAATGGAAGTTATTTATACGGCGGACCCAAGTGTGACGGGTAAAACTGAATTTACCATTGACTCTTCGGTGAATATCCGTCCTATCTATAATGGGACCTATAAACATATTATAACAAACCATTCATATCATGGCTTTGAAAACGATGGCCGTCGCCGAGTTAATGAGAGTGTGTCGTTTGAAGTGGATTGGAATCACCCTGTGTTTACCGGTGGTAGACCTGTTAACCTGCAACTGGGTGGGTTCAACAACCGCTGTATTGGTGTTAGCAAGGATGGAACTATTGTGCCTGAAACTTGCGATTCTACCAAAGATGCACAATCTTTCATCTTTGATAAATCAGGGCGGTATATGAGTGCAAACGATGTGAGCATGTGCCTAGATGGCGAGTCATTAGACAAGCTTCAAACATGTAGCCAAAACCTGAGCCAGCGTTGGAGCTGGAAAGATAACAGCAATCACTTGGTCAATGGCCTTAATAACCAGAATTTAGGTCATGATAAATCAACGGGTCAGTTAGGCTTGTATTCGCAAGAAACCGACAATGCTGAAGTTAGCCTTCGCACAATCACGACTTATGCCGATGTCTTTACTGCTGACGCTCAGTAGTTTACTTAGTGTTTTAGACGTCGACAGCGTGTAATTAGGACCATTATACTTTTTATTTCTATCTCAAGGACACACTTACATTAAGTGTGTCTTTTTTATTTCTATTATCAGCTTGAATTCCCCACTATCATATGCGCATGATCTCTTATTTGTAAAATAAGAAGGAATTTTGCTGATGAGTTGTCCGCATAACAGTTTTCGTGAGATGGAAAAAGACATTCATACTGATTTTAAAGATGATATGTCTTATGGTGATTACCTTAAATTGGATAAAATTCTTTCCGCTCAAACCCCTTTATCTGCACAACATGATGAAATGTTGTTTATCGTTATTCATCAATCCAGTGAGTTATGGCTAAAGCTTGCTGGCCACGAGTTGTGTGAAGCAATAGAAAATCTTAAACAAGGAGATTTTGGGCATGCATTTAAAGTGATTGCTCGTGTCAAACAGATTTTCAATCAACTTACTCACTCTTGGACCATTCTTTCGACATTAACCCCTGTCGATTACTTAAAATTTCGAAATGCTTTGGGTCATTCTTCAGGTTTTCAATCTTATGGTTATCGAAAGCTTGAATTTTTGCTTGGCAATAAAAATCAAGCATTTCTTAAAGTTCATGAAAGCGATGCTAAAGTTTATCACGAGCTTAAAGAAGCATTAGAAGCGCCCAGTTTATATGACGTAACACTATCTCTGCTTAATGACCAAGGGTTAGAGTTAGATCAAAACCACTTGTCGAGGGATGTGAGTTTACCTTATCAGAGAAATACGTCGGTGCTCAACGCGTGGGTTAGGGTTTATCGAGGTGCTGACCGATATTTTGAGTTGTATGAGTTAGCAGAAAAACTGGTGGATATTGAGGATAGTTTCCAGCAATGGCGGTTTAAACATATGTATACAGTGCAGCGTATCATAGGCCACAAAAAAGGGACTGGTGGTTCATCGGGTGTGGCATTTTTAAAAAAAGCGCTTGATATAAGCTTTTTTCCAGAGCTGTTTGAAGTACGTACACAACTTTAGACGAGGTGAGATTAAATATGGATATGACCAAAGACCTGCAAACGCATTATCAGGGCTTTGATGTGAGTGAGCGCATTTTATTATCTGGGCACTCTCATCAAGCATGGCCTGATGTGGCCAAACAGGGCGTGGTAGATTGTTTTAATGATGCTGCCAAGCACATTGATGACAAGTGGGAGCTTGTGTTTGAAAAAGCAGAAAAAGTCAGGAATTTCTATCGCCGTGCTATGTGTGATCCTAGTGGACAAATGGCACTTGGAGAATCAACACACGAGCTTATCTTGAGGTTTTTATCGGATCTCAATTGCTTCAAAGTTAAGAAAAGCACACAGATAAAAATAGTCACGACGGATGGCGAGTTTCATTCAATGCGCCGTCAGTTAAATAGACTAAAAACACTGGGCATTAATATCGAGATCGTCCCAACTCTACCACTTGAGACCTTATCCAATCGGATTATCGCAAAATTGGATCGATCGACTGACGCAGTCATGTTGTCAGCGGTCTTCTTCGCAACCAGCCAAATATTTGAGCAAGTCGGTGAAGTTGCACAGGCTGCAAAATCACTCAACATTCCATGTGTTGTTGATGCCTATCATGCGATTAACGTGCTTGAGTTTGATCTTGCCAAGTGGCAGTTACAAGGTGCTTTTGTTATTGGTGGTGGGTATAAATATTGCCAAGCAGGCGAGGGCAATTGTTTTATGCGTATTCCTCCTGACTACCATGGCTCCCCCATTATCACAGGCTGGTTTGCTGAGTTTGATACGCTCAGTCAAGCCCCTGGTCAAGTGAGCTATGGACAAGGGCAAGCTGCATTTGCTGGCTCAACTTATGATCCTACTAGCCATTACCGCGCTGCTGCTGTGTTTGAATTTTTTGACCAGCAGGACTTATCGATAAGGCGACTTGCTGATCTTAACAAGCAGCAAATAAAAAGGCTTTGGCAAGGCATTGAGAGTTTAAACCTAGACAGCACAGTCTTAGCTCTTCCGCAGCACAACATTGAAGATAACGCAGGCTTTTTATCTTTGACCTCACCATATGCCTGTGATTGGGTGAATCTACTTAAGGATAGAGGTATCCATTGTGATAGCAGAGGAAACAAGCTCAGACTCGGCCCAGCGCCCTATGTATCCAATGAGCAAATCGATAATGCGCTTAATGAGATAGAGACGGTAGCTAAGCAGTTTTCTTAACGGTCCCTAAAAGCATACAAACGGAAATGTATAGGACACTCAATACCGTAAGTGTCCTAGTATCCTAAAGAGTTGATTTGTAGTATTTCACCATTTTTTTGATCAATATCCTTACAGTCAAGGCTCTGTTGCTCTCTAGTTCACGAAAGACTGTTTATCATCTTACCTAAACCATGAACACTCACACGCATTAAATATTAAAAATTTAATGCTTTTCGATAAATATTTGTTGTTTCTTTGGCTTTTGATGCTAAGATGCCTCCATCAATTAATAGGAGACTTTTATGCAACAGATTCAAATGTACAGCCGAAGAATAGGACTAATTCTTAACATCTTGTTGGTGTTATTACCCATAGCAACGATTTACTTTTGGCTCACGGTGCAAACTTCGAGTGATGTTTTAAACGAGACTGGCATCATCCAGCTATCTTATGATATTGACGCTTATATTCATCAGCCTTTAACGCTACAAACTCGCCTCTTGGCCTTGTTGGCTAGCGGCTTGCCTTGTGGGATTTTGTTTTATGCCCTTGTTTTATTAAAGAGGTTATTTAGAAGTTATGAAAATGCTGAAATATTTACTCTTCAGACGGTTAAGTATTATCGGCAGCTTGGTTTGGTATTCTTTTACTGGGCGATTGGTGGTTTCATATACTCAGGGCTTATTTCAGTGGCGTTAAGCTTTAATAATCCGCCAGGTGAGCGTGTTTTGTCGCTAAGTTTTTCAGGTTTGGATGTGATGGTCATATTCTGCGGTTGTATTGTATTGGTTATCTCACATGTTATGCACCAAGCCCAGCAAATTGCCGATGAGCAAAAACACACAATTTAGGAGTTTGCGGTGGATATTATAATCAATCTGGATGTGATGATGGCCAAACGCAAGATGCGCTTAAAGGAGTTATCTGAGCGAGTAGGTGTCAGTGAGCAAAACCTATCAATCTTAAAAAATGGTAAGGCTAAAGCCATTCGCTTCAGTACATTAGAAAAAATCTGTCAGGTCTTAGAATGCCAACCTGGTGATATTTTAGAATATCAGCCAAGCGCTTAATCAAGATAATGTGAACTAGGCGCTGCTATTCATCGCCAGTGACTGAGGAGAAATCTATGTCCACTAAACCATCAAGACTATGGCTTGGGCTGTATTTGTTTGTCATGGGTATAATTGCTGTGAATATCCATATACAAATGATGCATATGGGGGTGTTATACCCGCAATGGAAACCGACTCAATGGATAGAGACCGCTATGTTTGTCATTCAAAGCTTAGGGGTGTTATGGCTGAGTTTGCAATTGGTGCGTTGGAAGTCATCAATCAGCTTTGCTCAACTATTTGGCATCGCTTTTGTCACTATGGCTGCAATCCAAGAGCTTTTTATCCGTTTACCACTTACTGCTGGCTATACCGTGGACCAGAAGTATTTATTTGTCTGGGCTTTAAGTTATCTTCCCGAGCTTTTAGTCACCTGTGCGACAACGCTTGGTGTTATTTGTCTCTATCGCTACTTAAC
The DNA here is from genome assembly GCF_003350295.1 of Vibrio tetraodonis. GTDB lineage: Bacteria > Pseudomonadota > Gammaproteobacteria > Enterobacterales > Vibrionaceae > Vibrio > Vibrio tetraodonis. The sequence continues at coordinate 327,489 of NZ_QLYY01000005.1, read as the reverse complement.
GAGGCGTTACAATATATTTATCATAGCAATAGTGGTCACTTTTTATAGCGTTTGGGTACACCTCTGGCTAACCCCATTTTTACAAGAAATGGTGGACCCACTTGCTCAGTATCTTACTCCGCCATCCGATTCGGGGGTGCTGTCTTTCCCATATCCTAGGATAGTCGACATTATTGCATCAGTGACCTTTATTGAACCTATGATTGCCGCCTATTTTGTGTGTTATTTGATTGGTCAAAATGGTACTAGAAATCTAAAAATTCTTGTGCTCAAAACCATCGCTGCACTATTAATACTGACTCAAAGCGGCGCAAAGTTTGTATTGTATATGTGGATTTCAACGATCGATGATTTGATGGACCGTTTGCTAAGTATCAGCCAATTTACCCTAGAATGGGTGTTTATTGGCGTGGCGGTTAGTGTTGCTGCTGCGTATTTTCAATCAAGGAAAAGTAGGGAAGTCTCTCTCACCAATGCTACTGACTAAACTCCTGATATCCTATTGAGATAAAGCAAACAAGGTTCAGTTTTCTGAATTCTGGCTAGGATATAGTCTTGTTTTCGTCTACTTGATTGATAATAAGGCTGTTTATGTTTGATTCGATTCCGATACGTTCACTTGTTTTGGTTTCATTAATTGCCAGTAATATGGTGTGTGCAGCGAGCGCTGACACGCCATATGTGATTGATGATGAGATGGTAAAGAGGCAAGTGGCTTTATCTCCCAATAAGGAGCCTAAAGCTCCCAGTCCATCTGATTATGGGTTTGGTCCGGATGGGCGTTTTTATCACCCAAAGGAAGCGCCAAGCTCGCATCGGGCCCAGCCATTTGAAGGCCAGTTGGACTATTGGGATACACAAAGCTATCAGCATAATATGACGGTTGAAGCCTATTATCCGATAACGGTTGAGCCTTTTCATACTTGGCAAAATATGGTGGATTTTGATGGCAAGCGCTACTTATATCAGTATGTCAGAGGTGACCTAAAAATCTTTGATGTGACTAACCCTAAAGATGTGCGTTTGCTACTAACCAAAGGTCATACTTGGGGGAAATCTGGCCCTGGAGAGCTGCAGTCACCTTTCAAAGACGGAGAAATGATGGGCGCAGCCTCGATTCAATGGAGTGAGTCTGAGCAAAGTTATGTGATGGTGCAAGCTTATGAGGTTAGGCGCTTTGGCTTGCTTAAGGATAAGTATCGTAGTCCAGAACAAGTTAAAGCCATTCGGCAAAGTCAGCATTTAAAAGGCTTTAAAGTTTACAGCATGAGAGGGCCCATGCCGGAAGACTGGACTTTGCTTGCTGAGCGCACCACAGATATTCTTCACCCAGATGCGCCCGTTGGTCAACAGCAAGGCTCTGGTGTACGCGATATCCCAGTGTATTATGGTGACGGCGTTATGTATCTTGCTGCTGCCCCAGATAAACGATATGCCCTAACTGAATATGCCAACGATCTTTATAGCGCGGGGTATCAGGCGTGGGATATGTCAGACCCTCGCAACCCTCGTTTGCTTGATATGCTGTCGGTTCCGGGCCAAATTGCCGGTGATGATGAGCATGAAAAAGTGTATCAAGATAATCCGAGGGCAGGTAATCGCACGTCGTGGATGGGCGCTCGTATGTCCTTATTTTTGAGTGATAAAGATGCGGACTATGCCTATGCAGCTATGGGTGGATTAGGTTTTTATGTGGTCGATATCCGTGATCCTAGTCAGATGAAGGTCGTAGGACATGTGAACTTTCCACCGAGCGTAGCAGGCACAGAAGGGGATTTTATTGATGTGTCTCAAGTCCAAGAGACGGGTCTAGTATACTACAGCGGCTATCCACTTAATGAAGACTGTTATGAACCCTATAAGGACGTTTATATCATCGATGTATCAGAGCCCAGTAGTCCGGCGGTAAAAGGAGTCCTCCCTCGTCCTATGCCGCCAAAAGAGGCAGATTTTAAAGACTATTGTCAGCGTCGAGGCAGCTTTGGCCCCAAACGAACAGGAGCCTACCATCAGCCAGGCACGGCCCAATCTGGTTTGCTGCCCTACAACTTCTACAATGCTGGTCTACAAGTGTTTGATGTTTCCAAGCCAAATGAAGCGTCTGTCGTAGCTTATTTTGTTCCACCTTTTGCACCAGACAAAGTGGTTGACTATGCCATGGGCAATTTATCTCATTCTGTCTATGTTGAGTACGACCGAAACCTATTTTGGCTCTTCACAAACCATGGCTTCTATGTCTTGTCGAGCCCAGTGCTAGGAGAGCCTAGTTTCCAAGCACCGAAGAAACCATGGCCTATTAAAGGAGAATAACGGCATACTCAACATGAAAATTATTCATGTTGAGTATGAAGAAAACTAACTTTAACTTGCGTACTGTTGTGGTTTAATGATTACTTGGATGTTAAGACGTATGGATGTCTAAATGGTTAAGCTTACAATATTAGACGGCGGAATGGGGCGCGAGTTAAAACGCATTGGCGCGCCCTTTTCTCAGCCCTTGTGGAGTGCGCAAGCACTCATCGAATCACCAAAGCATGTCAAACAAGCTCATCACGGTTTTATTGATGCAGGCGCACAAATCATAACCGTCAACAGCTATGCTTGTGTACCTTTCCATTTAGGTGAAGCTATTTATGCGGAAAAAGGATATGCGTTGGCTCAGCAAGCCGCCCAGCTTGCCCTAGAAGTGAAACAAGAGTCAGATAAAGAAGTGCTAGTTGCTGGAGCGATCCCTCCAGCTTTTGGGTCTTATCGTCCAGACTTATTCGATGCGCAAAGAGCACAGGAAATCACAACCCATCTAGTCGATGCTCAGCAGCAATATGTGGATGTTTGGTTGGCAGAAACGGTTGCAAGCCTTGGCGAAATGAGGTTAATTACGCAAGTATTATCTAACACTGATAAGCCCGTATACATCTCTTTTACCCTGCAAGATGAGACTACCCAGTCACCATGCCTTCGTTCTGGAGAGCCAGTTTCTGACGCAGTTTCTGAGCTGCTGGATAAAAACGTAGCAGGTATCTTCTTTAACTGCTCAATACCTGAAGTGATCGAACATGCGATCCAAGAAGTGAATCAAGTAACAAAGCAAACCGCTAAAGGGCTTATTATTGGCGTGTATGCCAACAGCTTTGCGCCGATTAAATCTGATCATCAAGCCAACGAATCTTTACAAGAGATGAGACACTTCTCACCTTCGGAATACCTTGAATATGCGCAAAAATGGTATCAACTGGGCGCAAGTGTCATTGGGGGGTGTTGTGGTATCGAGCCAAGCCACATCCAAGCATTAGCAAACTGGAGAGATAGCCTTGAAAAATCTTAACTTAGGACTGGCTATCCCTGCGATTGTAACGGTTTTATTTATATTGCTGGTTTCATCGCTTTACCCAGAGCAAGCTCAAGGCTTAGCGGGTAATGCGATGACTTTTGTTACTGATTGGTTTGGCTGGTTGGTACAACTGAGCAGCCTTGCGTTGGTTGGTTTTTTGCTGTGGTTGGCGTTCTCAAAATACGGAAATATTCGGTTGGGTGATGATAAGCCTGAATACTCTAATTTCTCTTATGGAGGAATGATCTTTACCGCAGGTGTGGGGGCCTCTTTAATTTATTGGGGAATTGGCGAACCCATGTATTATCTACAATCGCCTCCTCTTTTTGCAGAAGCCAATAGTTACAGCGCTGCAGCCTGGTCTGTTACCTATTCTATTTTTCATTGGGGGATCACTGGCTGGGCGATTTATTGTTTCCCTGCGATTCCGTTTGCTTACGCCTTTTACGTCAAAAAGCAACGAACTTTGAAGCTTTCTACCCTGTGTGAACCAGTACTAGGTCGCAATAAATTAATTGCTAAGTGTATAGATTTGCTGGCGATTTTTGGCACCTTATCGGCTTTCGCCAGCTCATTGGCATTGACGGTTACTCTGCTTAGCGCGGGCGCTGCTCAGTTATTAGGCGTCGAGAATAACCTTGTTTTACAGGGCAGTATAATATTGCTGTTTGTACTGGTTCTTTTTGCTGTCACCTTGGTGGGATTTAATAGAGGAATCAATAAGGTATCTGACTATACGGTGATATCGGCGATTATTTTCGCTCTATTTGTTCTGTTCTCGTCCAATGTACAATTTATTTTGAATAACTTCACCGACTCTCTTGGGGTCATGCTTGATAGTTTTTTCCGCATGTCACTTTGGACAGATCCGGTGCAGCAAAGTGGTTTTCCGCAAGCTTGGACCCAGTATTATTGGTTCTGGTATTACGCTTATCTGATCATGATGGGTTTATTCATTACCCGTATATCCCGAGGTCGTACGATACGCGAAGTTATTCTTTATTCCATTTCCATGGGCTCTTTGGGCTGTGCGTTCTTTATCTCTATTTTTGGTGGTTATGCGGTTTGGGCTCAGTTATTGGGGGGGGTATCCAATCCAAGACTGGATGGGTGAAGGTGGACTCACTTTTGCTGTAGTATCTTTAATTCAAACACTACCAGCTAAGAACTTGGTTCTTGCTCTGTTTTTGATTATCCAATTCTTTTTAATGCTGACGACGATGTCGAGTGCGAGTGTTGCTACCTCTATGCTGACGACTAACCAGTTGTCGTTAAATGGAGACCCTGATATTAAGGTTAAGCTTCTTTGGGCAGCAGCCATTGCATTGATTAGCTTTAGCGTGTTTCTAACCGGGGGAGGCATCAATACCATAAAATCGCTTTGTGTGGTGGCTGGGCTTCCTATGATGTTTATTTATGGCATTTTGATAAAACAAATCATGATGGAACTTAAGGGTAAAAGCGAGCTACGGGAGCCTCTCACGCAGCCATTAGTATCTAAAAAGTTGATCGCCTAGCGGTAAAAAATATCAAAAAGCAGACCAAGAGTAGAGGCAGTGACGGGCGGTTCTTGTTAAGATGAAATGTATCAGTGCAGTCGCCTAGGAGATTTCATGCTTAACCCTGTCACAGCCAAAGCCGTCATTGATCATGCCCTATTCTTAGGTGCTGATTTTGCCGAGCTATTCGTTGAACATCATCAGACGAATACGGTTCAAGTTGCTTCAAGTGAGGTAGATAAAGTTAATTCGGGTATCGATTTTGGTATCGGTATCCGGCTTTTTTATGGCCAAAAAGTCCTATATGGCTACACCAACAGTACGGATGAAACTGAATTAAAGCGCGTTACGTCTTTGCTTGCAGCCAAAGATAAACGTGAGCAAATGGCCTCAGTAGGAGAGTTGAATTTAAACCCTTACTCAGTTCAACACAGCTGCACAATGCCTCTTAGTCAAGACGCGAATCTCGATGCAAAAATTGCCTTTTTGCTGGATGCAGATCGAGCAGCGCGTGAAGAAAGTGAATGTATTAGCCAGTTTATCGGTAGCGTCCTTCAACGTGAGCAGAAAATCGCTATCTTCAATTCCGATGGCTTACAAGTGGATGATACTCGTCATTATATTCGCGTCGCAGGTAATACTGTTGCACAAAAAGGCGGTGAGCAAACATCTGGCTCTGAAGGCCCCGGTGCTCTCTCAGGTTGGGAATTTAGTCAGCATTTGGATGCGAAAGAGCTTGGGCAAACTATTGCTCAGCAAGCTTTGGTGAAATTAGGTGCAGACGCGTGCCCATCAGGTGAAATGCCAGTTGTGATCGGTAATGGTTTCGGCGGTGTGATTTTCCATGAGGCCTGTGGCCACTTGCTTGAAACCACAGCCGTTGCTAAGAAAGCTTCTGTATTTCATGACAAAATGGGTGAGATGATTGCACACTCTGCGGTAAGCGCGGTAGACGATGGCACTATGACCAACGAATGGGGATCAATCCATATTGATGACGAAGGCATGCCGACGCAGCGTACTCAGCTAATTAAAGATGGTCGACTAACCAGCTTTATGGTTGATAAAATGGGCAGTCTAAAAACAGGTTATCAACCAACGGGTTCTGGTCGTCGTCAAAACTACAAGTTTGCCCCAGCTTCGCGGATGAGAAATACCTTTATCGAAGCGGGCAGTCATTCTCTTGATGATATGTTTGCTGGTATAGAGCGAGGTATATACGCCAAAAAAATGGGAGGAGGCTCAGTTCAACCTGGAACGGGAGAGTTCAATTTTGCGGTGAGAGAAGCTTACTTGATTGAAAATGGCAAAGTGACCAAGCCCCTCAAAACGGCGACCCTAATCAGTACGGGACCGAAAGTACTCAAAGAAATCAGTATGGTTGGCCAAGATATGGCTTTGGCACCGGGCATGTGCGGTTCGGTCAGTGGCTCTGTTCCTACCACAGTTGGCCAGCCTTCGCTTAAAGTAGACAATATTTTGGTTGGAGGTGGCAACTGATGAGCCAAGAACAACTTTTAGAATCCGTGGATTACGTGTTATCTCAAGCCAAACAACATGGCGCTGAAGCGGATGTGATTGTCAGTCGTAACAGCAGTTTTTCTCTAAAAGCAAACCAAGGCCAACTTGATGAGTATAAGGTAAGCTCTAGCCAAGTTATGGGTGTGCGCGTTATCAAACAAGCACGCGTAGCGACCAGTTATTCCGAATCATTGGAGCCATCTAGTTTAGATTCGATGTTGGCTAATGCGTTAGAAAGCGCACGATTTGCCAAGCAAGATGAGCATCAAACCATCGCTTGTACCGATAGCCAGATTGAAACTGACGTAGCCGAGCTGGCCCAGCAAGACACAACATCAGTCGATGAAAAAATTGAACTAGCCCTTGGGTTAGAGCAAAACCTTATCGATAAGTCGGAAGGCGTCAGTTCACCTTACAATGGCTATAGCGATGGTGAAGTCCAGCTTATTGTAGCGAATACGAAAGGTAGCTTGTGTCAGCACTTTGAACGCTCGTTTAGCTGTTATGCCTATGCCTTACTTGAGCAAAATGGTAAACAAGCCATGGCGGGTAAAATGTCGGTCGGTCGACGCTTCACTGATTTAAATTCGAAATTATGTGTTGACGAAGGCTATCGTCTAGCCCAAGAGCTACTGGATGGGACTCCAGTAGCGACCGGAAATTATTCTGTTGTGTTCGCTATTAATGCCCTTAGCAGTTTATTTGGTGCTTTCGGTAATGCTTTTTCTGGTGTGAGTGCAATGAAAGGAGTGACGCCGCTCTCCGACAAAGTTGGACATAAGGTTGCCAGCGAACTGATTTCTCTGTCAGATGTGGCTTATATGCCGAGCGGTATGGCGATTTCGGGCTTTGATAGCGAAGGTTTTGCAACCCAAGACAACATCTTGATTGCAAACGGTGAGCTGAAAACCTTACTGCATAATAGCCATAGTGCAAGCTATCTAGGAGTTCAATCGACAGCAAACGCTGCGCGAGGGGCTAAATCCAGTTTGGATGTTTCGGCAAACCACAAAGTGATTGCACTTGGTCTTAGTAGTCTTGCTGAAGTCCAGTCTGGTGAATATCTTGAACTTGTAGAGCTGCAAGGTGTTCATTCTGGCGCTGATGTTGTCAGTGGTGATTTTTCGTTTGGCGCTAGTGGGTTTTTGTGTCGTGATGGGCAGCGTATTCAACCGGTGCGCGGAATAACCGTGGCTGGTAACTTCTACAAGATGTTAGCTGAAGTCGATGCTGTAGGGGATACACAAATGAACAATGATAGTCATACCTTCTTTGCACCAGACATTCGATTTGCTCGATTAAGTATCGGCGGTAAATAAACCCAAAAGTCCAAGAGAGGACTCGCAGAGTCCTCTTTTGTTCGCCTATAAACTGGAAAGCTATACAAAGTCTTAAGATGAGCAACTGTAGTGGGAAACGCCGCCAGAGGCAAAAAACTCTAGCGGTCTTAAACGATAGTATTTTTCCTCTACCTGTGATGATTGCTCACCATAAGGATCTTGGAGTACTTCTTCTAACTCATGAATAAGTGAGTAATCCCCTCGCTCTGCTTGCTGATAGGCAGGCACAACCAGCCATTCTCGCCATGTATACTTGGGATTCACTTTTTTCATCTGATCCGACGCAGATTCAGAACTTGAAGTGGAAAGAACCTTATCTCGCCATGAAGATAACCATTGCTGCCATTCATTGATGACTTCTTCACTTGGCTTGGAGTAGAAGCTTGGCTCAATACCTGAGACGTCATCTGGAATATGACAAAGCTCGCGGAATAAGATGGTAAAGTCGACATGGGTTTTCATCATCAGAGTAATAAGTTGATTGAAAAGAGCATTGTCGAATGTTTCCCAGCCAAGTTTGTCGGCCCACATCTGACTGACTTTACTCTGCATCATGGGGGAGAAGCCTTCACAAATATCGTCCAATTGCTCTTGTTGCTCTGATGAAGAGTGCAACAGTGGCTTGAGTGCGGCGCAGAAGGTTTCAAAGTTTTTTTCTGCAGCCAAGGGTTGATTTAGAAAAGCGAAATGGTTTCCACCGCCTGTCCATGGTTGGAAATAAGGTTCAAAATATTCACAAAAACCGAATGGTCCGTAATCTAGAGTGAAACCTCCTGCAGCGCAGTTGTCACTGTTGAAGTTACCTTGGCAGTAGCCGACACGAATCCAATTTGTGACAAGAGAGGTTAATCTCTCTCGAAATTTATGGGCAAGAATAACGACTTTCTGTGTGAGTGGCAGTGATTGTTCAATCTCATCTTGATATTCTCGCTTTATGATATGCAGCACTATCATCTCGAGTTCTTTCATGGCCTCAGCATCAGTAAGGCTGCGAGCACGACGACTAAAAAGTTCAAGCTGCCCAACTCGTAAGAAAGAAGGCGCGACTCGCGTGGTAATCGCGACGGGGTTAGACACCATGATGTCGGGATTCTCTGAGCGAGTACCTTCACTATACCATGGTCGGTCGACAGTGTCGGTTCGAGATACAAAAAGGCATAAGGATCGAGATGAGGGTATCCCTAAAGCATGCATGTATTCTTGAGCAAGATATTCCCGCACACTTGAGCGAAGCACTGCTCTACCATCCGCTCCTCGACAATAAGGCGTTGGACCACCGCCTTTCAGTTGCATTTCCCAGCGCTTGTTGTTTAATACGCCTTCAAATACTGAAATGGCTCGCCCGTCACCGTAACCATTACCGGTTCCAAATGGGCACTGTTGTATGTATTCGGTACCGAAGATCGAGAGTGCATAACCCGTTGCCCAGCCTGTATTTTTCATCTCTTCAGGCACATGACTCATGTCACCAGAAAAAAGGTGTTTGAACTCTTCTGACTTTGCTAGTTTGTCACTGAGGCCTAGTTCTTTAAAAAACGTCTCACTGTGACTGATGTAAACGGGATCAGCAATTGGAGAAGGTTTAACTGGCACATAGTGCCCAGAGAGCACCTGTCTTGGCAGATGGTCCTCACCACTGCTTGTTGCATAGGGATCGGGATTCAGAGTGTTGAGCAAAGAGTAGTTTGATGCCGCAGCAAGGCTTTGAATGTCAGTCACTTTGTTCAAGATCTGGTCGTCTTTTGGCTTACTCATTGCCTTAATACTCCAATGATGAATTGTAATCTCTAGCCATGATACGGTGCTATTGATAAAAAGACATCAGTTCAACGCTGATCATTTTGTCTGGCGGGTTATAAGTTAGCAGTCCGAGTTTTCAACTCTGACACTGCATACACAGCCTCCAGTTGGGCATGTACCTCCTGTTCTTCCTCCAAAAGAGTCGTATATTACGTAACAGCCTGTAGGTAGAGTGTTAATGTTCTGACTGTTGAGTTGTCCGGATGAAAATGAATGGTTAAACCCAATGACTGTATGTCTGTTACCTATCGCTGTGGTTAGATTCCCACTTGTTTCCAAGGTTAAAAAGTCTAGCATGGTGAGAGCGTCTGCTGATTCCCCTTCACTTTCAGGGCATAAAGTTGCCCAGTCAACCTCCACAGAGCCGATTCCGAAGTCAATCACATATTCACTTTGATTCGGGTTCCCGGAATAAACGAGATCAGGTGTAAGCCCTTGGATATACGCTTTTGAATTGACTTGAGTTATCACGGACTCCATTGCAGCCGCGATTGAGTCTAGCGATGCAACGCGAGCAGAATTATTTATGTTCATAATTCTTGGGGCAGCGGTAACCGCCAACACACCTAAAATTAAGATAATCACGATCAGCTCGATGAGGGTGAAACCCTTACAACAATCATTAGTATTCAATTCATTAATTGGGCTCAGGTTATATTTACACCCTAATTATGAGAAACGATATACCTATGATCAAGCGAGAAAACTAAAGATAGTCTTAAGTCAATTATTTCGAATATAGATTGATCTGTCTGTGAGTAAAATTCGTAAACCGTGTCCAACGCACAATTTACTTTCTTGACATTTTATGAATAAAATTAACCCCGCTAAGCTTGCGAATAGTAAATGGACAGCTGTTACTCCCTTAAAACGAGAAAAACATTTTTTGGTGACAGACGCTGAATATGATGAGGAAGGTAGGGTTGTCTCTTGCACCCTGCAAGCGATTCTTTCAAAAAATGACTATCTTATCGATTGGCGTGATTTAAAAGATGCAAGCCAGTGGCAATATGGTTGGAAGTAGTGTTGATAGCCGTTAAGTGATAAATTCAATCGCTAACAGCAGTAAGTAAGACATTATTATGGTGCAATGGCCCTGTATATTTAAACTTGAAGGGGATTGTGAGCTGATTTTTCTCGCCAGCGAACAAGCTTTATCCAGCGAACTCGACGGTCTGATTTTTAGCTCGTCCGATTGTCTGATTGACGGTCTTGGCCAAACCTATCAAGTCAAATCTTGCCGACTTGGCTATACGCTTGAATCACGGGACCGAATGCTCTCGCTTGCACGTGTAACTGAGCTTATTCAGGAGCACCAGTTTGTTCAAGCCGAAGTATGTCTGACAAAAATCCAGTTCATTTCTATTGCCGAGGCTATCAACTCGATAGCGGTGTTGTAGCGATAGGTTGCTAATACTGCTCTTATCTTATGCCTACTCTTCGACATAACTATTCGGCTTTATTTCTAACTAATAATAGAATCACTTAACTAGTTTGTGTTATGTTATAACGTATCAAGTTGGTTCAAAGCTGTCATGTAATGGAAAATCCGAATTCACCCGTTCTATCAATCGAGCATCTTTGCGTTGACGGTCCTGATCACTGGCGAGCCGTTTCAGATGTTACCTTCGATGTTTATCCAGGCGAATGCGTGGCAATTATTGGTCCAAATGGTAGCGGAAAATCAAGTTTGCTTAAAGCTATCATGCAAGAATATCGAAGTGTTTCTGGCTCTATTGAAGTCTCAGGTCAGCGCATTGAGTGCTTGCATCGGCAAGATATGGCCAAACGTATTGCTTTGGTTGCTCAGCATGAACATGTTGATCCACGAATGAGAGTGACTGAGTACGTGGGTTTGGGGCGATTACCACATCGCTTTTGTTGCACTAATAAAGAGCATTCTAGAGCTATAACGCAAGCCATAGAGGATGTTGGTCTTGATCATAAAAGTCAAATGTATTTTGGACAGCTGTCAGGAGGAGAGCAGCAAAAAGCCAGCATTGCTCGTGCTTTCGCTCAAGAACCAAGAATTCTACTTCTTGATGAGCCTACTAATCATCTCGATCCATTGGCTCGCCTTGAATTGTTAGCGCTTATAAAGAAAAAAAACGTCGCGTCAGTTGCGGTGTTGCATGATTTGCCTTTGGTCACTCCTTTTGCTGACAAAGTGCTACTTATGTCAGAGCAAAAAATGTCTGCATATGGGGCGCCAGATATCTTATTACAAGATGAGTTTATGACGCCTGTTTTTGGTTTACGTGTGATTCCATTTAAGCACCCCAACATCGATTGCACCATTCATCATTTTGAAGCCGCCTCATCTAACCATTATTCACCCTCAATAGGAACTCAGCTATGAAACGGCTTTTCGGTTTTGCCCCCTCTTTGCTACTTTTTCTGCCATTGTCTATCGCGTTTGCGAAAAGCACCGTTTACCCTGTCACAATCGATAATTGCGGAAACCCATTGATCATTGAACAGCGTCCCTCACGCGCTGTCATCCACGATATCAATATGTCGGAAATGGCGTTCTCCCTTGGCTTGCAAAAGGATATAGTTGGTGTCACGGGCATCACTGGCTGGTATAAAATGTCACCTTCTTTTAAGCAGCAGTTAGGAAAGATTTCAGAGCTTGCTCCCAAATACCCATCACTTGAAACCCTTATCGCTTCAAAAGCGGACTTCTTTTTTGCCGGATGGAATTATGGGATGAAAGTTGGAGGCGATGTTACTCCAGAAACGCTCAAGCCTTACAAGATAGATACACTGGTTCTCAGTGAAAGCTGTAGCCATACGATAAGTTCTCAGCAAGCTGCGAGTATGGACCTTTTGTATGATGACGTTAAGAAACTAGGTGTCATATTTGATGCACAAGACAAAGCCGATCATTTGATTGAATCCTGGAAAGCACGTATCGAGCAAGTCAGTGAGAGTAACCCGGCGAAAAGCCATTCTCCTGTAAAAGTATTCTTATATGATTCCGGACAGGATAAACCTTTCACGGCTGGCAAATATGCTATGCCAAATGCTCTTATTGAAGCTGCTGGCGGTACCAATGTGACAAGTAAGATGTCTGCTGGTTGGGCGACAACGTCATGGGAAAGTGTTGCTCAAATGAATCCAGATGTAATCATATTACTTGATTATCAAGGTGCGAATGGCGCCGATTCACTGCAACGTTTTTTGGAAGCTCATCCATTAATGAAGTATACCAACGCGGTTAAGTCGGCTCGTTATGTTCGACTGAGATATGAGCAGCTTACCCCTGGCCCTGCCAATATTGAAGCCATTGAAAAAATTGCAGAAGCTATCCGCCCTAAATATTTCTAAGTCTGTTTGGTTTTAATCGTGGTTAAATATCTACTCGCATGGCTTGTTGGAGTTTTTGCGCTGGTGACTGGTTTTATGCTTAGCATTAAATTTGGTTCAGTGACGTTATCATTCTCAGACTTAGTATCGGCGTTGGCTGAACTTAGCCGAGATGAACTGAGTATTACCAGTCGTATTCTGGTCGACATTCGATTGCCAAGAGCAATACTCGCAATTATTGCTGGAGCTGGTCTAGCTATGGTTGGTGGTTTACTCCAAACATCGACTCAAAATGACTTAGCCGATCCTTTCTTGTTTGGGTTGTCGTCAGGTGCATCAGTTGGTGCCGTCTTAATTCTTACTCAGTTTGGTAATGCATTGGGTATATGGTCATTGCCGATTGCTGCTTTCACAGGTGGGATTGTATCAGCTGCTGCTGTTATTTCTCTTTTTACGATACAAAAGAGGAAAGGGGGAAATGACCTCATATTGTGCGGTTTGGCCATTTCTTTCTTATTTGGCGCTTTGACGAGCTTTTTAATTTATTCAGGTGACCAACGTGCAGCCAGCTCGATTCTATTTTGGACTATGGGGGGATTAGGCCTTGCCCGTTGGGAGAATATTGGTTTTGCAGCTTGTGGTGTACTTGTGATCTTGGGATTAGTTTTTAAACGTTGTCGACAACTTGATACCTTGTTGGTCAGTGAACAAACTACTCGTTCTTTAGGCATCAACGTACATCGTCTTAAAAGCGAAATTTTTTTCTGTTGTGCACTTTGTACCGCTTCAATTGTTTCACTGACTGGTGTGATTGGCTTTATCGGGCTTATGGTTCCTCATCTTGTGCGCCCGTTTTCAAGTGTGACACATAAGCAGTCCATTCCTTTGATCGCGCTATGGGGGGCGGTCATTTTACTTTTTGGTGATTTGATCAGTAGAACTGCTCTCGCACCACAAGAATTACCTGTTGGTATAGTCACAGCGGCTTTAGGTGGTTTGTTCGTACTTTACCGTGTGGGGTACCAAAAATCATAAATGTGCTATGGATGAATATTATGAAAGATGTAAAAGGCGTATTTAGAAACTTAGAGAAAATGTTGGAACAAGCCAGTTGGTTTGATCATGGTTGGGAGATCTATAATCGTGGAAACTACCTCCAGCTCTACAAAGAGAATTGGTGTAACCACAACCAAGGTGGTATTCATTTTGAAACTTTTATCGAAGGACCACAAATTAAGCAGAAATCTTTTCCTGTTTGTATGCACGCAGAGGAAGACTGCCCATATCAGTCTGAATTTATCCGTCAATTTCTAGAGTTTGAGCAAGAACGTATTGTCAGTTGGAAAGGATATAAAGTTCTGACAAGCAGTTATGGGATATGCCAGCGCACTTTACCACTTAATTTTAAAAATTTGGAACAACGTATCTTTGAGGAGTTTAACCGACTGCGCATACTAGAAGCGAGTATCGATAAGGTTCTCTTAAATGTTTAGCCTCACAATGATGTACATATAGCCATAGGTGTAATGATGAAAAAGAATAAAAGTCCATGTATTGATATTTGTGAGTTTTCTGGACCTAAAGGATGGTGTATTGGTTGCGGTCGAACCAGAGATGAATGTCAAAAATGGAAAACACTCAAACCTTATGCTTTGAATATTTTATGCAAGGAACTCGATAGGAGAATGGCACATATAAAGCAAAATTAGATTGGAGTGCAGAGATTTCCCCATCGTCTGCACCTGCTATTCCACCTTTCTTACACCTTTATTTCTCCTGGTGTTGGGTTTTTACACAATAAATTACCACTCTATTTGTGATGGAATTTTGCAAATCAAAACTCAATGATATTTGAGCGTTTAACTTACATTTTGTATGGGTATTATAGTACAAGCTTTGTTGCTCTTTTGCTTTGGAGACATCGATGAAATCTACTACGAAACGACATCAAGACATTACCGAAGTGCTCGATAAGCCATTCACCATTCGAGTCGATGGGAAACCTATCCCAGCCGTTGAAGGAGAGAGTGTCCTCAGCGCTTTACTTGCATCAAATATACGTCATTTTATGACTAACGATTATGGCACTAACTCTGGCCCTTATTGTGGAATGGGAGTGTGCCACTGTTGCCTGTTGCATGTTAATGGCCGTTTTAAGCAACGAGCCTGCCAAACTCTTGTGAAACCTGATATGGAGATAGAAACCAACCGCAATCAGGTATTAGAGAGGGGGAAGAAACATGGATAAGAAAGTCGTCATTGTTGGAGCTGGACCTGCTGGAATATCAGCGGCCACTGAACTTGCCAAATTTGGTGTGCACACCACTGTGATTGATGAAGCGCCAAAAGCAGGTGGTGTAATTTATCGTGGTCCTTTGCGAAAAACCCATGATTTGCCTCATTTAGACACTAAGCTCAAAAAAGCTATGGATAAATTGCAGGAAGATTATCGCAGTAACGCTTCATATATTGACCTTAAAACTCAAACGAAAGTCTTGGGGCCTTTAGGTGACAGAACTTTGCTCATTAGTCATGATGATGAGCTAGCTCAAATTGATTATGACTACTTGCTATTGGCTACAGGTTGCCAAGAACGCAGCATTCCTTTTCCAGGGTGGCAACTACCCGGGGTAATGCTTCTTGGCGCTATCCAACTTCAGCTAAAAAGTGGTTTGGTCAGGCCTGGTAAAAAACTGGTGATCACAGGCACAGGTCCACTGCTTATTTTAGTTGCCTGCCAGTTGCATAAAGCCGGTTGTCAGATAGATGCGATTTATGAAGCGGCAAAATTTTCTTCGATTGCAAAGGAAACAATCGCTATCTTAAATCGGCCCCAACAGGCACTGGATGGATTATCTATGATGTTGTATCTAAAGCAGCATGATATTTCAATCCATTATGGCTGGGGGTTAGTTAAAGCAGAGGGAGAGGGACAGTTGCAGCAGGTTACTGTCGCTCCTTACGATGATAATTGGTGCCCCGATCATTCTAAAGCGGTAAAACATAATGTTGATACCTTAGGAGTCGGGTATGGTTTTGCAGCACGTTCTCAGTTAGCTCAACTTATCGGGCTTGAAATTCAATACGATCATATGAGTGGTGCTATTCCGTGTGTCGATGAGTGGCAACGTAGTAGTCAGGAAAACATTTATTGTGCTGGTGATAGCGCAAAAATTGCTGGTGCTGATGCTGCTGCTCTGGAAGGAAACATAGCGGCTAAAGCAATTGCCTCTGAGCTCAGTAAATTGGGGCGATTGGATGCCCAACAAGATATTTCAGCGATGCGTAAACGTTTAGCGCGCTTGTATCGCTTTCGTGAAGCTTTTGACCATGCTGGCTATAGAGAACTCGGCTTACTCTCGTTACCAGACGAAGATACGGTGATATGTCGTTGTGAGCAGGTGAAGCGAAAAGCGATTGATGACGCCATCCAGCAGGGGTGCAGAGATATTGTGACTTTGAAAATGCGCACCCGCATAACTATGGGTGATTGCCAAGGAAAAACCTGCGCGCATTACTGCTATGACAGGCTAAAAAAAAAGGGCTTAGCCGCTGAGCAAGGCATGGTTCGCCCGAGGTTTCCTCTCGACCCTATCCCATTTTCTGCTTTGGAGGAGCAATCATGAAAACCTATGATGTTGTTATTTGCGGTGGTGGTGTTATTGGTGCTTCGATAGCCTATTTCTTGAGTAGAGAAAAAGATCTTAATATTGCGCTTGTAGATTACAAATACCCCGGTAATGCTTCACGAGCGTCAGCTGGTGGTTTATGGGCAATGGGCGAATCAACTGGGCTAGGTTGCGGGGTTATTTTATTCAAAACCTTATCTAAACAGATGCAAGAGTCGGGATCTGATATCGCGCCTAAGATGCAGCCCCATATCATGCCTAAATCATTTTTTGATATGGCAATGATGTCAAATGCTATGTATCCAGATTTGTACAATGAGCTGGTAGATAATCATGGTGTTGATTTTAAATTTGAGCAAACCGGGCTTAAGTTTCTTATGTTTGACCAGTATGATCGAATGTATGCTGAACAAATAGCAGCCGCAGTTCCCGATAGACATCAGTATGTGCGATGGTTGAGTCAAAGTGAACTGCACTCAGAAGAGCCGAATGTATCTGAGCAGGCAATTGGCGCGATGGAGTTTGATTGCGACCATCAAATAAATCCTTACCGCCTTAATGAAGCGTATCTTGAAGCTGCAAGACAAAATGGCGTTGAGCTTTATTTAAATACCAAAGTTACGGGGATTGAAAAGCATCAAAGCCGTATAACGGCGGTTGAAACTGAGCACGGAAAATTGCCCTGCAAAGTCATTATTAACGCGGCTGGAGCCTGGGCTGAGAATATCAGCCGCTGGGCAACCGGTTACGATCTGCCGGTTTTTCCTGTCAAAGGTCAAGTTATCATCACCGAAAAACTCCCCAAGTTGCTTAATGGTTGTTTGACTACCAGCGATTGTTATATTGCCCAAAAAGACAATGGTGAGATATTGATCGGTTCGACAACCGAGGAGCGAGGTTTTGATACGACCAATGATATAAAATACATCAAGCAACTTGGGTTAGGCGCTATGAAGTCGATACCTGCCCTAAAAGACATGAACATTAAACGTTGCTGGGCTGGACTCAGGCCTGGCTCACCCGATGAACTACCAATTATTGGCTCTGTACCGGGTACTGAAGGGTATTTTAATGCTTGCGGACACTTTCGCACCGGTATGTTGACTTCAGCAATTACAGGGAAAATTTTGAATGAACTTGTCAGAGAGCGGCCAACTTGTGTCGACATATCGGCATTCTCGTACCAGCGCTTTCTCAACAAAAGGGGAGAAATGGTGGGCAAGTATCACCTAGACCATGCTCTATAGCTCTTCTCACTTTTGGCTCAAGAGTCAGTTAAGTCTGGCTCTTACGCCAATCGATTGAAACCGTTAAACTTAGAGTGTTAATTTTAGCGTATTCAGTCTTTTTTCGATTACCTCAAACAGCGTGACACACAGCCTATTTTATTTATCATTATGGGCGTTATTAATCCACAAACATTCAAACAACGTGAATTTGGTCAAGCTATGAGACAAGCAGCGAAAGTGTCAGACACTATACTTTTCGAGTTTGTCGAGGAAATAACAGTCCCCATAATGGAGTAGATCATGATTAATAAGCGTTTTTTTAAAACTAAAGATGAGGTGGAAGTGACTTTCGAGCTCTCGGCTACGCAAGTGCGTGAGTCTGTTTCGATTGTGGCTGACTTCTCAGGTTGGCAGCCTATGGCGATGAAAAAAGTCAATAAATCAAAATCCTATAAGTTTAAAACGCGGTTACCTAAGGACAATCATTTTGAATTTCGTTACTTAATTGATGGTCACCTTTGGGTGAATGACCCGAATGCAGATAAATACCAACCTAATGGATTTGGTTCCGATAACGGTTTAGTTTCAACTTTTCATAACCTTGAATTAAATTGACAAATTGATATTTTTATCAAAAATTGGTATTAAGAACATAAGTTGGTTCGTCTCTTTTTGATTTAATAATGACAATCAGAAGGTGACAAGCCTTCCATAAATACGTAACCTTAGTCTTTTGTTTTAACCATGTATAGGTCAAAGTGTGCAACCCAATAGTTTGAGATCCCGTTTTAGAGAGCTATCTAAATCGAGAAAGATGATACTTTTGAGTCTTCCTATTGTTGCTGCATTGGTTATGTCTGCAACAAATAATACCAGTCAAAGTAAACGTACAATTCACCTTGCTATACAGGACTCCAGCCTTGTAAGTGACCAAAATAGTCAGGCAGAAATAGTTAGTGACGTACCAGATTATGAGTACATCATCAAGAGAGGAGATAACCTTAGTACTATTTTTGATCAGCTCGGCTTTGGTTACAGTGAACTGATGAAAATCATGGAAACGGACCTAAACTACTTGGCATTAGATACCTTAAGGCCCGGTAACACTCTGAGGTTTTGGCGAGATGGTGATACAAAGCGTCTTGCTAAAATGGAATTGGAATTCAGTATCGTTGACAGAGCCGTCTATAAATTACTCGATGATGGTAGCTACGCATTTAACGAAGTGAAGATTCCTGGGGTATGGAAGGAGCATGCATTAGTCGGCGAAATTGCGGGCAGTTTTTCTCAGTCTTTACATCGTGTCGGCTTAGGCAGTAGCGAAAATGAGCAAATCGTTACTTTATTGAAAGATAAACTTAATTTTTCCAGGGATCTCCGTGCGGGAGACGTGTTTGAAGTTGTTCTATCGAAGCAGTATGTTGGAGATATAGATACAGGAAATAAAGAACTGCAAGCGATAAAAATTTATAACCGTGGCCGAGAAATCACCGCCTACTTGCACTCAGATGGCCAGTATTACGATAAAAATGGCAACAGTTTACAAAGAGCTTTTCAGCGCAAACCTGTCAGTGGACACTATCGCCTTAGTTCAGGCTTTAATCCAACCAGAAAGCATCCAGTAACGGGGCGAATTGCCCCTCATAATGGTACAGACTGGGCGACTCCAACTGGAACGCCGATTCAAGCTACGGGAGATGGCGTAGTTATCATGACTCGCAAGCATCCTTATGCGGGGAATTATGTAGTGATTCAACATGGAAGCCGTTATAAAACTCGCTACCTGCATTTAAGTAAAATTTTGGTCAGCAAAGGTCAAAAAGTATCTCGCGGGCAGCGGATTGGCTTGTCAGGTTCAACAGGTCGTGTAACAGGCCCACATATTCATTATGAGTTGATTGACCGAGGCCGCGCTGTTAATGCGATGACGGCTAATATACCTATGGCAAGCTCGGTTCCTAAAAGTGAAATGTTAGCATTTAAAGCACGCCGTGATGAGTTAGACATTATGTTAAGGCAGCAAGAAATTCAGCTTGCTGGCCATGCTAGATCCGAACCAACGGCAGGTTAACACTCGAAAGGTAGTTTTTACACTAGGATTGCCATTGAGCAAGAATAGCTGAAACAATAAGTGAATGACTCTTTCAGTTGTTGAAATAAAAACGCACACAATGCCCAGCAATGTGTGCGTTTTTTGTTATCTTTAATAAACTAAAAGGTAGTGTCGCTATTTATAGTCTGATGGTGAGCGTAAATTGTTCATAATTTGATATAAATGATGTTCATTTTTTAGTCTCAGTATTACAGATAGCTATTTATCGACTAGAATTATTGATTGAACCGTCAATTAGGATTTGTTTTATGAAAATGTTGCAAAAACTGCCGACGAAAGTACTCATTTACAGTGCTCTCATCGTTGTCATTATCGGGTTTGTGTCTGTTGCTATGTTGGCCAGTCAGTCAAATCAGAATGTAATGCTGAGCCAAAGTCAGGTTTCCAAGACATACACAATAAAGGGCAAGCTAGACAGTTTGCTGGAACAAATCCTCAATATCGAAACTGGGTTTCGCGGTTATATGCTGACGAAGTCTCAAGGTTCTCTCATGCCATACAATCTAGGTGTAGAAAATATTGAGAAAGATATGAAGTATTTAGCGGATATCTTCATAAACAATCCCACTGATGATCAAACCAAACGCTTAAACGAGATCAGACGATTGTATGAAGAATGGAGAAGCGTCGAGATTGATAAGGGAATCCAGCTAAGAGGTTCGGCCAGTGATGCCGAGGTACTCGACTTTATCCAGCAAGATCGTCGCAAGTACGTGGATGATATGCGAGTTATTTTCCAGCAGATTGATGGTGCGGAAGAAGCGTTTTTGCAAACTCGTTACAAGGCCCTTAAATCTTCTCTGTCCTCTTCGGTTTTCAACGTTATTTTATTGTCGGTAGTCTCGTGCCTTGTATCGGGTTTGTTCCTGATGTTTATCAATCACTCGTTGGCAAAAAATATCGACGAAATGTCAAACGCGATAAAACAACTTGCCAAAGGTGTGTTGAAACCTCTGCAGCTTGTCCCATCAAAAAATGAGTTTTTCAAAATCAAGCAGACTTATAACCAGTCAATTGAGCAGCTTTCTCAGCTGATTCGAGAGTTAACAGAATCGTCGGATAATACCAATTCCGCATCTAGTCATCTAACTCAGCTGATGCAAAATACAGCGGATAATACTCAGGATGTGCTTAATCGAGTCGAGAGTATTTCTACGGCGATTAATGAGCTATCGAGCACCTCCAAAGAGGTTTCATCAAATGCGGTACAAGCCGAAGAAGAAACCAAGAAAGCAATCAGCAATGTGAAGAATGGTAACACAGCGTTGGATAAATCAATTGTCTTGACTCAAAACATCAACAAATCCGTACAAGAAACAGCCAGTATGATTGAGGAGCTGAAAAATAGCGCGGTCAATATCGGTGAAGTGACCAATGTGATTAGTTCTATTTCAGAGCAAACTAATTTGCTGGCATTAAACGCCGCGATAGAAGCTGCCCGTGCTGGTGAACAGGGACGTGGTTTCGCTGTGGTTGCCGATGAAGTTAGGCAGCTAGCGGGTAAGACACAAGAGTCTACGCAAAACATTCAAGAGATTATTACCAAGCTCCAAGAGCAATCGGAGAAAGCCAATAACAATATGATCGCGAATGTTGCCTCGATACAGGAGTCTGTGGACTTATCTGATAACGTGAAGTCATCGTTTGATGACATAGCAAATTCTGTCGAAGCCATTTCAGGTATCAACACCCTTGTTGCTACCGCTTCTCAGGAACAATACAGTGTGACTGAAGAGATATCTCATAGCACGGTAACCATGTTTGATTTGGTGAATGAGAACGTTGGTGCTGTTGAACAAGCGAAGAGCTCTTCGTCAGACTTAGCGCTATTAGCAGACAAACAAAATACTGAGCTATCGTTTTTTAAGGTTGACCAAAGCTAGTGAGTAATGGCGGATAAGTGATGCAAGTTTCTTGATTGGCGACGGCTACAAATTTTAACTAAGGCTAACGCTCATACAAGATAAGAGTTTTTACTAAAAGAAAAAGCCAGTAACTTCTGAAGTTCTGGCTTTTTTTTGAATTACTGTTTAGGCTCAAACCATTGGTTTGGGACTTTTACAGCAATAATTGTACTTTGACAGCTCAGCGTGTCATCGGCAAGTAAATCGCAGGTGAGTACAATTTTGCTCTCTTTCGCTTCTGAAATCGAAGCAACTAATTGAACGTGGCTGTCAATTGGAACGGGTTTTGCGAATTTGACCTCTAAATTCCCAGTTGCAAACCACACTAACTCACCTTGTCCTATCTCTCTACCACGCATCAAATAGCCTTTGGCAATCGCAGTACACACACAGTGGCAATCAATTATGGTTGAAATGATGCCACCATTGAGAAAATGTAAAGGTCCGGCACTATGGTGTGGTAATGGAGTAAAATCACATACAGATTGGTTTTCACCACTCCAGTAGCTTTGAATTTTCAGTCCTTGATGATTCTGAGGTCCACAACCAAAACAATGGTTATTTGGGATTTGTTCTTGAAACGATCGTCTAAGCTCCATGCCTGCTCCTCAGATTTGAGTATTATAAAATTCAATCACTTAAGTCGACCTTAGTTAAGCACGTTCCATACATTCTTCAAGTTAATAATACAATTATGTGATGCTTTACGATTATTTCGAACTGCATAGAGTTAGAAACAAAGGATATTTATCCATATGTTATACAGTATTATGGAATAGTCTCTTTGTGGGATTCTATCAGTAATTATAAAAACATATATATCAATAGAATTTATCTCAAACTTTAAGAGATAAATGCCGATAATAGTGAGATCTTAATATCATTTAATTGATGATATGAATGATTTTATGCGCTTTGCATCTTATCGTTTTGTTCGCTTTTTAAGCGTTTAATTAAATAGGATGTAATTAAAATGAAAAATGGATATAAACTTTCTACGCTTGCCATCGCTGTCATGGCGTCGGCGTCGGTCTCTGCGGGTATCACTGTTGAACCCAGTCCCTTTATCACAGATGTGAAGGGAAATATTGTTGAAGACCATTCTCAGAAATCGACAAAGCCTGCTGCTTTCTCGCCGATGAATATGATGGTTCCGCCTTCAGAGCAACGGGGTGACTGGTTCAATATGTCAGCGAATTACTCAAACCTTCAGGGTGTGGGTGCTGACTATGTGTATGAATCCATGCTTCCACCACTTAAACCTCAACCAGTGATTGTTGCGGTACTCGATTCTGGTGTTGATATTGAACATGAGGATTTAAAAAACAAGTTGTGGACAAACAAAGATGAGATACCAGGTAATGGTATCGATGATGATGGCAATGGCTACATCGATGATATTCATGGCTGGAACTTTTTGGGTAACTCTCTGGGTGTAAACGTAGATCAAGATACCTTAGAGGTTACTAGAGAATACAAGAAGTATCTTGAAATGGTTGCAGGGCAAGAGTGGATTCCACCAAAAATGCTCGAATATTTCAAAGGTGTAGAAGCTGATTATCAAAGCTCTGTGTCTAATTATCAAAATTTACTTGATAAAGTGGTTAAAGCCACAGAGGAAGCTAATGGCTTTAAAGCCGCTATTCTAGAGTTAGTTGAGCATAAAGATTTTACTGTTGATGGGTTACAAATACTACTGACGAACTCAAACCCAGAAGTGGTAGAGGCGGCGAAGGGCTTGTTGGCTGTGTTTGAGTCATGGTATTCATTCGATTATCTCGAGTCTCGCAAGGTTCGCTACCAAACTTCCCTCGATTATCACTACAACTTAGAGTTTGATACACGTAAAGACATTGTTTTGGATGACATCGATAATGCGTGGGAAAAAGGTTACGGTAACAACGATGTAAAAGGGCCGGTTGGCTCACACGGTACACATGTTGCTGGAATTATTGCTGCTGAACGCCGTAATGGAATCGGTATTGATGGTATCGCTCAGTACGCTCAGATAATGGCAGTGCGCATGGTGCCAAATGGTGACGAAAGGGACAAAGACATTGCTAATGCTGTTCGTTATGCGGTCGATAACGGAGCAAAGATAATCAACATGAGTTTTGGTAAGAGTTACTCTCCACGAAAGTTTGTTGTTGATCACGCGTTTCGCTATGCTGCCCGCAAAGGCGTTCTAATCGTTCACTCGGCGGGTAACAGCCGTAATGACAATGATGTCAAACCAAGCTTCCCCAATAGATTTGCAAAACATCAGTGGTCCAAACCTATTTCAACATGGATGGATATCGGTGCTTCGGCAAAATATGCCGATGATGCCCTTGTCGCGAGCTTCAGTAACTACGGTCAGGAAACGGTTGATGTATTTGCCCCTGGATATCGAGTTCTCTCTTCGACACCTGACAATACTTATTCCACATATAGTGGTACTAGTATGGCAGCACCAGTCGTTTCAGGAGTAGCCGCTATGGTATGGTCCCATTACCCTGATTTATCCGCAGTTGAGCTAAAAGAACTGTTGATAAGTAAAGCTCGTACTTATCCAGAACTTTTAGTTAAAAACCCAACAACACCTGAAGATTTAGTGCCATTTAGTACTTTATCTATCTCTGGGGGGATTGTTGACGCAGAAGCGATTTTTGATGAGCTTCAAAGTCGCTAATTTTATATTTCCCATTGTAAAGGGCTACTTTGAGTAGCCCTTTTTTGTCTCTATCTCTCCAAATCAATCACTTTACAACGTATAGGCAAAATTGACATCGCGGCTCCTGAAGACAGCTGACGAATAAAGTCCATTGCTTTGGTAATATCTGCCGTTTCAATTTTAAGCGCATTATCAATGCGCCCATCATTAGTCATGTCTGTATCGACGACACTCGGGCACAAGCAACATACCTTTATGTTATAGGGCAAAAGTTCCTGATATAGAGACTGGCTATAGCTTACTATTGCAGACTTAGTGGCTGAGTAAGCCGCAATTTTCGATACAGGTGATAAACCTGCTGTTGAGCCAAGATTGTATATTTCCCCATATTTTTGATTGCACATTTTTTGTGCTACTGCATTACAAACGATCATGGTCGAAGTGAGATTAACATTAACTAGATTGATGAGTTGAGATGTAGAAATATCAATGTGGCCAGCCTCTAATACACCAGCGCTACTGACAAGTATATCGATGGAATTCAGATCGGCTAAAATGGCTTGAATTGATGTGTCTACTTTTTCTGGATGAGAAAAATCTATGCTAAATGTTCTTATAGAGAGAGCAGGAAACTTTATACTGAGCTCAGAACTGAGTTTCTTTAGGTTCTCAGTGTTATGAGCGAGTAGCACTAAATTATAGCCTTGCTTAGCAAGGTAGTGAGATATGGCGTTCCCAATACCACGGCTAGCACCTGTGATGACTGCTGTTTTTGTCATAGTCTGTACTCTTTGGATCATATGTCTTTAATATCTATGGATAGACTACTAAATATTTCCACATAAAGTAATAGTTATTTTTTCCTTATTTACATGTTTTCACAAAGGCTAACTTGTGAAAATTACATGATATATCTCAATGTACAGTCTAACTTACGATATTTATATGATAATTATTACCTATAAGCACATACATAAAATAGTTATTTAATAAAATTTTAATATTTATTTTTTTGTAAGTAATATAATGATTATAGATTAATTTTAATATAAATCTTAATTTGATATTAAAATTAATTCCATGCTTGGTTCTAATTATTATTATTACTCTTTAATACCTTGTTATTAAGTCTTAATTATAATGTTTTAATTGACTTATAATAGATAAAAATATGCAATTGTTATGGTATATAATAAGTTGACTTACTACTCTTAAAGGAGTTAGTCTGTACAAAACTTGTTGATTTTTTTGGATAAATATTCATTATGTGAATAAGGAAGAAGTTTTTTCTTAATTTCATTCGTCATACGAATTTCAATTGAGCGAAGAATTGTGTGAGAATGACCATAGAGAAATGATTACAGTAAATAATATGCATCAAAATTCTTTAAGCACCCCAATTCTTATGATGATGGTTATGGTCATATGGCTTGAGTTAGTAAATGAAGAATCTTTATTAAAGCCGAGAATTTCTATTGTGATACTTAGTAGCTTGAAGTTGATGCATACTGTTTGTATTAAAAATTCAGATTCATTTATTATTATTAAGCTTGCTGATGAGATGAATCAAACTCCATGATTTAGCTATGGCTATTGCGATAAGAATGACTTTCCTAGGTTAGATGAATAAAGGCAATATTGCTCCCTATAGAGAAAGAAGAACAATTATCATTAAAAGAATATTAACATGGGAATGCTAATGAAAAATTCATTTCTGCTCCAGCTCGAAAGGAGACGTTCTGTATATTACTTGGGCAACTGCGTCACTCTCCCTAAGCAATATATCTCCGATCTGGTTAATAGAGCGATTAAGCTGTCGCCGTCGGCATTTAATTCTCAAAGTACACGTGTTGTCGTTTTATTCGGTAACCACCACTGCAAACTTTGGGCTCTGGTTAAACATGAGTTAAGTAAGGTCCAGACGTCTGACGCATTAGATATAAGTCTGTCAAAAATTGATGCATGTTTTGCATCTGGCTTTGGTACGGTTCTCTTTTTTGAAGATATTGAAGTGATTAACCAGTTACAGCAAAGCTACCCCGACGACTCTGATAGCATGGAAAGTTGGTCTGAACAGGCTAATGGTATGGCGCAACTATCCGTTTGGGCAGCTTTAGCCGCCGAGAATATAGGAGCTTCTATCCAACATTACAACCCAATTATTGATCAGGGTGTAGCACAAGAGTGGAATATTCCTAGTACTTGGAAAATGAGAGCTCAACTGCCTTTTGGCACCATAGAAAAGCGCCCTGAAGCGAAATCCATTATCAGTGATGAAGAGCGTTGCATTATCTATGAGTAGTTTGGAACGACGCCGACAGTGCGTTTTGAGCACCTGCTTACGCCCGGTATCTAGCCTAATTTTGGAGGATAACGGAGCCAAGCATACCCACTCTATAAAAATTTGGAGTGCGCCCAAACTACAGCTCATATGGCGATAGGTGAATTGAAAGTAAGTTTGTTTTTTTATACTGTACAATGAGTTAAGTAATAATGCCGTTTACAAGCCCAAATATGAATTACCTAAGACGAGTTGACCTCAATCACTTAGTAACCTTACAGGCACTGCTGTCTGAAAAGCATATTTCTCGTGCTGCAATTCGGCTCAGCAAAAGTCAGCCTGCGGTTAGTCACTCTTTGGCTTATTTAAGAAAAACCTTTGATGACCCTCTTTTGATCCGTCGAGCGGGGAAACTGGAATTAACGTCGAAAGCCGAAGAGCTTCTCCAGCCTTTAGAAGAAGCTCTCGCTCAATTGACCACTTTGTTTGAACCACCAGAGTTTTCGCCAAGGCTAGCCAATCGAACTTTCCGTATTGCGATGTCAGACTATGGTGTTAGGGTGCTTTTACCCAACTTATTGTCTCAAATACGGGCAATTGCTCCCAACATAAAATTTATTATAAAGCAGGGCAGCAGAGAGGCAATGATAGCCAGTGTTATGGACGGTGAGTGCGATATCGCCTTTGGGGTCTTTCCAGATATTGATAAGGAACTTCAAACAGAAACACTGTTTGAAGATGAGTTTATTTGTGTTGCCGATAAGTCAACACTTCCTGATTGTGGCTATTTAAGCTTATCAGCTTGGTTGTCTCGTTTTCACCTTCTTATCGCTCTTAAAGAGGGTGTTGATAATGAAATTGATAATTCACTAAGTAAAATAGGACATAAACGCAATATAAGTGTGATCCTTCCTCATTCGAGTATTGCCGGCGAGTTAGTGAGAGGTACGGACTTGATACTAACGGTAGCTAAGAGGACATTAGGAACACTGGAAAAGCAATCAGAATTGACTCTGTTTAGGCCGCCATTTCACATTGATTCGTTTAATTTTGATGCGATTTGGCACAAAAGAAAGGCAACGGACCCGAGTCATATTTGGCTTAGAAAAATGATTTATCATTCGCTGACAGTAAAGGTTACGCCTAATTCAGTGTGTGTTTGAAGGTATTATTTTCGGCCAATATTTCTATGAACTTTTTAGGTAAATGTTGTTTCTGTTCATTACTATAATTTTCCGATTAAAATCACTAAATTGGACTATTTTTTGCACTTTTGATACATCGACATGTCTATTACATCATCATTTAGTAACAATAAAGCAACATTAAGACTTCGATGAGGAGGGGATCTTGCTAAATCCACAGACAATGACCTTACCAGCTCCAGCACTGGCTGCATTGCTTGATAGTGACTTTAGGCTCAGTTTTGCGTCTTTTATCGAACAGATTCAGTTAGTGAACAAACCGTTGTCGCTAGCAACAATTCGTTTCATATTAGAGAATGTCGATTTGCAAGATGATGAAATAAAATCATTAGCAAGTTTTGATGAAGATAATTATTGTCGCAAGCGTTTATTTAAGAATCAGCATTGTGAAGTGTTGATCTTGAGCTGGCTCAATGGCCAAAGAAGTAAGATTCATGATCATCTCAATACAGCTTGTGGTGTTCGTGTGCTCAAGGGGGAGGCCATAGAAACCCTATTTGAAACGGCTGAGAATGGTTACATTTATGCGGCTCAATCAACACATCACCGAGAGGGAAGTGTGACAGTGAGTATGGATAATGACATTCATCAAATTTCCAATTTACAGGCAGATGATAAACCTTTGGTCACACTACATGTTTATTCACCCCCACTAAGTCAGTTTCATTTGTATCAACTTGAAAAAGGCCAACCTGAGCTACTTGACTTGCAGCAAGACACTTGGTTTTACGAGATCTAACTTTCAAAGTTCGCTTATCTCAAATATAGAGAGGCGTTATAGCCTCTCTAAAGTTTTTAATCTGCTCTTGCTAAGAGTTTTCCCAACCCTTGGCTTCTTAGAGTTTGTTCCATAATATCGATAACTTTTCGGCTTGTCTTAGCTGTAATTAGTGGCGAGCTGGTTTCATTGTTGATAATTAATTCTGAGATATGAGTTGCTTCATGTTCAAAACCTCCTCCCGTGATGGCAGGGGATATCACTCTGTGTTCCTCTTTGTAGAACACATCAATTTTGGTTGGGTTCCACCACTTTTCGTGGATGATAATCTTTATGTCTGGGCCTAGTATAATGGCACGGCGCTCTAAATTTCGAGTAATTGAAGCTTTAATATTACCCTTTATGCCTTGTTTAAAGCTGAACTCGATAGTTTCATCGACCTCAGATTCTGGGTTGTCTTGCCAATAGTTGACTTTGGGAAGGAAAACATCTGAGCCAGTCAGGTGACATATGTCAACATATAACCACAATGGGTATACTCCTACATCTAGAGTGGCTCCGCCGCATAAGTCGGGATTGAATATTTGTTGCTTGGTATCGAACTCGTGCCAGTTGCCGAAAGCTGCCTCAATCGACGTGATTTCGATGTGGTTTTGCTCGATAAACTGACGCAGACTCTGATACGCAGGGAAAGCAACTGACTTCATCGCTTCTATTAAGAGTACTTCCTTTTCAGAGGCTAAGCTCTGCATTTCATCCCAATCTTTTACTGTTGTAAAAGCGGGCTTTTCCACCAAGACGTGTTTGCCAGCACTTAAAAATAACTTGGCCATGTCATAGTGAAAAGGATGGATGGTTGCGATGTAAACGGCATCAACATTCGGATCGTTTGCCAGATCTTGATAAGAGGCGTAGGCTTTTTCTGCGTTGTAGTGATCAGCAAACATTTGCGATCGTTTTTCTGATCGAGAAGCAGCCGCATATAAGTATCCGTTTGCAACATGCTTGGTTAGGTCCTCGGCAAATCTGTGGGCTATTTTACCCAGTCCAGCAATCGCCCAGCTAACTCTGTGTCCTGACATCTTTATTCCTTAAATCGCCTATTCGGATTATGGCCAATACTAGGGTTCTAATGGGCTTTGAGTCAATAGTGAAAGTTTCCAACCGATAACAAGACTGAGTTAGGTGCGAATAACACATAATGGTGCACTTTATGGGGATAGTTAGTTGATAAAAAGTCGATTCTCTTAGCATTAAAACATGACATTTTGACCTTATCTGATAATAGTAAATTTTAATGACGTGTATTTTGTGGGCATAAATGAATAAAGAGGAAATATTAATACTATTTTTTTAACTCGGTACAAAAGCGACTATCGAGGTTGTTGCATAAAAATCAACTGACAACTAACACTAAAAGACCAGCAAAGGCGTTTCGATGTTGTGAATTTTGCTCGTAACTAAATGGCAATCTACATCATATTCAGGACATAAAAGGTTCGATTTATCATGAAGATAGTGGCAAATATCATCATATTGGTATCATCAGTAGTATTTTCTACCTTAGGCTATGCAGCGATAGGAAATTACCCTGTAATACTCATTCATGGTTTTCAGTCAGATCAATTACAGTCAAAACCCGATAGAGCGCAGGTCGAGAGAGATGGAGAAGATTCTTGGAAAGAGTATTGGATTCAATATGCCGATGCCCGTATAGATTGGCCTTCTCATGAGCGAATTGAAGGAAAAATTTCCAGTCAATATGTATGGCCCAAGTTACAAGAGCTGTCGCGTGATGGAATTTGTCGGTCTGGATGTATCTTAGTCACCCACTCTGCAGGTGATCTTATCGCGCGCTACATACTCGACAATCAAGAGAACTGGCTGTTAAATGCGGGGCTTGAACCTCTTAATATTGTTGCAACCTATGATTTTGCAGGTGCGGGAGGAGGCTCCGAGCTTGCCGATATCATTATGAATGTTGCGGAAGGTGGTGGCCTAGCCAATCGTGCTATGCGTTACGCTATTTCGTTATGGCTTGGCGAGATGCCCAATCAAACGAATACCGGCGTACTCAATGATCTGAGGGTGTCTAATGCACGAAATATAGCGAGCTTGTCAGACAATCGGATTCCTAGGATTCGTTGTATAGGTAATGGTACAGAATACTACAAAGCAACGTCGGTATTTTTGCCAGGTAATGATGATGGAGTTGTTGCTGCACATTCTGCATGTGGAGCTCTCAGGGTCGGTAGTTTTAACAGTTGTTCGTCCAGTTTAGCGATGAATGGCAAAGTAGAACGACAGTCCAATGGAGTCTCAGAGTTTATGCCAGCTCATTATCCTGTGCTGATGGGAGATGGTTATAGTCATAGTGATGTGGTTGAAGCTGAGTACAAGGGTAAATTGACGTCGAGTATCAATGATATCTCTCTTGCTAATGGACAAAGTGTGGGAGTCGAAACCTATCAAGAAAGTAAATGGTGGCGAAGTAAGTATCTCTACGTTGAGGGTTCGGATAGCAGAACCATGTCTGAAATCGTGTCCAACCTTCACTGATTTTTTGGGGGGAAACGTGTACCTACTTGTTGGACATTTGACATGACTGTTTTGGCAAGAAAAATTGGCGTGCTCTCCGCTGCTGTGACTTTGGGTGGTGTATTGCTGTGGCTTGACATTGACTTGGGTGATGAAGCCGATATTGCTCAATCTAGTAGAGTGACGGCTAAGGCTGATGTTAGTCAGCTACCATCAGATATTGGCTCAACTACCCCTTATCCAGCTTTAGCAGTTAAAAATGTGCAACCCAACTGGCACAATGTCGCATTGCGTCATGAAGATGAACTCAGTTTTCCGTCCTATTCCCAACCGATTAAAAATAGCACCTATCAAAACTGGAATCAGTTTATACCCATAGAGGTTCCTGTTTTGAATGGACAAACGACCGCAGCCCTAGTGGCTGAGAAGTTTCGCTACTTTTATCCTGAAGCGATTCAGGTGGAGTTAGTGAGCAATGAAGTGGTTCAAACAGCCACACTAGATGTAGTTGATACAAATACTCAGATGTCCTTGGCCTCTTTTGATATTGATGATGGGAAATGGCACATTACACCCTCTAAAACTTGGCCCCAAGAGTTGAGGTTGGTGGCCAGAATCGATT
The DNA here is from genome assembly GCF_003350295.1 of Vibrio tetraodonis. Lineage (GTDB taxonomy): Bacteria > Pseudomonadota > Gammaproteobacteria > Enterobacterales > Vibrionaceae > Vibrio > Vibrio tetraodonis. The sequence goes on along the minus strand of NZ_QLYY01000005.1, from coordinate 295,797 downwards.
TCAGTAGAGGCTATGATGTTATTAGTGCCGATGTTCGCTTGTATCATTCTGTGGCGAGTATCGATTCGGTATCTCCGAGTTTCGCAAAAGGTCCAGATTTAGTGATACCCGTTAATTTAGACATCAAGAAAGCAGGCATATTTCGTCTTAGGGCTAACTTGTATAAAACGGATGGTACTGCTTTAGCGTCCTTGGTTGAAAAAGAGCACTTGTTGGAAGGGTTACAAACAATGGAGCTTAAAGCATATAAACGAGTGTTGCCAAGTGGAAGATCCAGTTATGAATTGGGCGATATCATCATAGAACGTATGTCGGGCTTCCCAGGAGAGAAGGCTATGTATGGTAATGCTAGGCCTGAACGTTTCCCACTAGGGAGTTTTGACACGGACTCCCTTACCGATGAAGCTTATCAAATGACAGACCATGAGCGCCAGCAGCTCAAATTCTTAAATCAATTGGCTGGCAACTAACTCTGTTCTGTTGTGCTAACTGTACAAACCTTTGCTTCAAATTGATTGGCTGGCAGTACCGAGCAGTGTTAATCTTTTTCTACAAGCCGAGCAAAAGACAAATCTGAGCTTTTAACCAAACTCCCAATTTATTAGGCGGTATTATGCGTGGCGCTCATCAGCCAGACTTGAATCAGTCAACTTCTCATCTTTCATCAAGCCGTTCAACCATGACTGAACGGCGATCTTTGCATGTATTGGTCGAATTAATACAATTTATTGGTCCATACCGCTGGAAAGTTTCGGCTGCGTTGCTGGCTTTAGTCATGACCGCATGCCTAACATTATCTGTTGGCCAAGGAATTCGACTACTTATTGATCAAGGTTTTGCCCAGCAATCTGGAGAAGCACTTAATGTGGCCATCGGTTTTATTCTATTGGTCACGTCATTGATTTCACTCGGCACATTCTTTCGTTTTTACCTAGTGTCTAGTGTTGGGGAGAGAGTAAGTGCAGACATACGTCTCGCGGTATTTAATCATGTTGTAACACTGCATCCTAGTTACTTTGAAACTCACGGAAGCGGCGATATAATGGCCAGAATAACAACAGATACTACATTGCTGCAAAGCATCATTGGGTCATCACTTTCAATGGCTATGCGTAGTGCTCTGATGTGCTTAGGTGCCATTATTATGTTGTTTGCGACCAATATTAAGTTAACTCTTATTGTTCTGATTTCTGTCCCTGTTATCATTCTACCTATTCTTGTTTACGGTAAGCGAGTTAGAAGACTTTCTCGACAAAGTCAGGATTCTATTGCTGATGTCGGAAGCTATGCAGGTGAAGCGATAGAGCAGATTAAAACAGTTCAAAGTTATGGAAGACAGAATTTAGAAAGTCATGCTTTCGCTATCGAAGTAGAACAAGCCTATGATATCGGTCGCCGCAGGGTGAAACAAAGGGCCATTCTTATCTCAGGCGTTATCTTAATTGTATTCAGTGCTATTGCAGGTATGCTATGGGTGGGTGGCAATGATGTGATCAATGGCACTATTTCAGGTGGAGACCTAGCAGCGTTTGTTTTCTATTCGGTTATGGTCGCATCATCGTTGGCAAACATATCTGAAGTGATGGGCGAGCTGCAAAGAGCGGCGGGAGCAACGGAGAGATTGATTGAACTTCTTCAAGTTGAGAGCCAAATTACCTTCCCGAGTAAGCCTTCAACGGATGTAGCTTGCTTATCTACCGAGCTTAGATTTGATGATGTCACTTTTTCTTATCCATCGAGACCGGAACAACCTGCTATTGAAAAGCTGAAGCTAACGGTAAAAAAAGGCCAAGTAGTTGCGCTAGTAGGGCATTCAGGGGCAGGAAAAACAACATTGTTTGAATTATTACAGAGGTTCTATGATCCGCAGTATGGTTCAATAACACTTGGCGGTACCGATATTCGTGATTTGGATCTTAACGCTTTCCGTAAAAAAATGGCGATTGTTCCTCAACAGCCCGCTTTATTTAGTCAAGATGTATTTTATAACATTCGGTATGGTAAGCCGGATGCTACGGATGAAGAAGTGATTAATGCAGCGAAAAAAGCGCATGCGCATGATTTTATCCTTAAATTACCTGATGGCTATAATAGCTTCCTTGGTGAGCGAGGCGTTCGTCTTTCTGGTGGGCAACGTCAGCGTCTCGCAATAGCACGAGCTATTCTTAAGGATCCAGAGATATTACTACTTGATGAAGCAACAAGTGCACTAGATAGTGAGAGTGAACACCATATTCAACAGGCGCTTGATGCTTTGATGCAAAATAGAACAACGGTCATTATTGCTCATCGACTATCGACTATCCAACATGCCGATCAGATAGCGGTGTTAGAGCAGGGTAAATTAGTCGATATTGCCGACCATAAGCAGCTACTTAATCGCTGTGAGTTGTATCAGCGGCTGGTCGCCCTACAGTTTAATCCGGTCAATGAGTAGGTATAGAGCACAGCCTAAAATGAGACTACCCTGAAAGCCCTTAAAGAGTCGCATCATAATGAAAGTCAAGTGTATTTTCAAATTAGGAATTTGGAGTGGAATGCTCATAATATACTGAATATAAAGGGTTAAATGTTTGGTTTGAAACTTGCTTGCACTGCTTTGTAACCTTCATTAGCAGAGTAAAAATATGGCAAATTTCAAACCTCTTATCATAGCATTCGGATGTTTACCTGGTTTTACCCAAGCTTTAACTACCGATGACTTCACCTTTGTATCAGGTGATGCGGTGAGCAATTATTCTCTGAAGGGAAAACCAACCAACGCCTATTCTATTGCAGACTCATTGCCGCAGGATGTTCTAAAAAATGTCTACTCAATGCTGCCTGAAGGCGCTGTCGTAAACAGCGCCTTCATTGCGCCAGATAAGTACTCAAGCATCGATATTGATGATGAACTCAACGGCGCTCCTTATGCTACGGCTAAGGTAACGTTTTTAAACGAGGGGGCAGGGTATAGAAATAGTTTGGGGTATTTCGTCTTTGATACTAACAATCCGCCAACTTCAAAAGATGAAGTCGCTGCTCACGTTATTATCTTCCCAAATGCTTCCAAACCTGGAGAAGGTGAACTTCAAGAAGGGGATACGATAGACCTCAACGTTCAGCTAACTAGCGGCCAAACCCTTGCTTTTTTCGTCATACCTAATGGGTGGGGTTGGAGTGGTTCTTATAATAATATCAACAGTTTGGGTAATTGGGGGACGCCATTCTACAGTTATCCAGCCATAAATCCTGAGAATACAGCGGAACATCGAAGGCATAATGTTGCGTTTATCGATCCAGCGAATGAATTCTTGGTGTTGGGGTTTGAAGATCTTTATAGGCCAAACGGTGATAATGATTTCAATGACTTAATTTTTACTGTACAGGTGTCCCCTTTTACAGCTGTAGATGGTGTAAACCTTGACGGTTCTACGGACTCTAAATACGAAACGCTAACACAACAAAACGATCCAGATATTACGGTTACCTCGGTTTATCCAAGTTCTGATACCTATGCAATAATGGGGTTCGAAGATAGGTGGCCATTAATGGGTGATTATGATTTTAACGATGTGGTTCTGAAGTATCGTGTTGTAGAGCAGCTTAACGGTCAACGCGAATTGAAAAGTATCAGCATTGATTACACTGTGCAGGCGATGGGAGCAGGTTACTCTAACGGTTTTGCGGTCAAGTTGCCCAATGTTGCCCAAAGTAATATTTCATCAGCGGTGGTTACACGTAATGGAGTAGAGTTAGCGCACAGTGTTGTAGATCCCGAAGATAGTGATACGGTATTGATTGTTGAAGAGAATTTGAGGTCTACGCTAGTAGAGCTGGGAGAGTTGTCTGCTGAGTGTAACTTCTATCGTACACAAAGTCAGTGCCTTGATACACAGAATGAAAATGTTCTTAATTACCAATTGTCAGTCTCTTTTACTACACCAGTCGCACGAGATTTAATTGGTTACCCCCCCTATGATTCGTTTATTTTTGCCGCTACTAATACTTATCACGGAAACTTTTTCCAGTATATGCCGGGAATGAAGTGGCAAACTCATTTCAAAAAATTCACTGGAACTAGTCGAATGGATACAAGCTTATACAACCAATACGACGATCATTCATACGGGTCACAATGTTTTTTGACTGCTAACAATATGCCTTGGGCTATTAATGTGAGGGACGATTGGGCTCACCCAATGGAATATATAGATATCAGCCAAGCATATACCAATTTTCCCAAATGGGTCGAAAGCAGTGGTGAAACTAACAGCGGTTGGTATCAACAACCAAGCAATGGCTTAGTTGTACCAAGTTCGAATCAATAAGGAGTGTAGAATGAAACTAAAATGTAAACCTGTAATACTCATGACTTCCTTATTCCTTATGGCATGTGGTGGCGGAGGAGGCGATGGTGGAGACGTCGCTGGCGGTAATAGCGGTCAAACGGCAGTTTCTGAAGCAACAGTCAGATCGCAAGATATTGTCGCTGATAGGGATTTTGATTTTGAGCTAGGGAGTGAGATAACTCTGTCGGTTGATAATTCAAGCGGTGAGACTGGGGCGCTTCATTTGTACTCTAGTGTTGAGTATGTATCGCAAGACGGGACGATATACGCTGATCCTATGTCCCGAATTACCACTATTTACCCCAATGAAACACCGACAGTTTCGATTGAAGTAAATGAAAATTGGTCTCAGTTATACGCGCAATGGGTGCCAATGAATAGTGGCTCTATGGAGAGGTCCTGGGTAATTGAATTAAACCAACCGAGCCAAAGCTACAGTCTTTCATTTTGAGTCAAATAGTTGGTCAATAAAGTTTTTATTATTGACCAACGCATATAGTTCACACATCTCCTGGCTGTTCTTGAGTGGCGTTCCATCCCATGAAATTATACCAATGGTAACGAGCTATACCAGTATATTCATGCAGCGCAAAATCAGTAACGGCGAAGTTGTACCAAAGTGGTATGGTAGAAACCCTAGCGTCCATATAATCAGCCCTAACAGGCAAGGTGTTAACCCCGAAGTGCTTAAAGTAGAGCTGACTTCGTTTCATGTGTAAGCCAGAAGAGACTAACACCACAGTTTCTGTTTGTTGTTGGTTAAGAAGTACTGAAGTGAACTGAGCATTTTTCCAAGTGTTGACGCTGTCCGCTTCCAGAACGATGTCTTGTACAGGGATGTCGAGTCTTAATAGTTCCTTTTTATAGATATCAGCTTCAGTAACACCGTTTCCTTGTGCATCCCCACCACTAATGATGATCTTACATATCGAATCTTGTTCGGCGCAGTCGTAGTATTGTGCTGCCGTTTCATGTATTCGTCCAAAGGAAAAGAAGCTTGGTTCAAAGTTATTACTTCTTTCAATAAATTGTGTACCAGCACCGAGTAAAACGATGGCATTATTGTCTGACCATTTCACTTTATGTTTCACTTGATACTGTTCTTGTAATGTGGACAGTAAATAGCTAGGAATAATTCCTGTGCCTATAAGTAAAAATAGAGAAGAAAACATCAGTAATGAAACAAAAAATACTTTTCTCCATTTTAACGCTTTGGCTGTAAACGCAAATATTAGCAATAAAGAAAAAATAACAAAACTCATACATACCCTTTAGTTAAAAATCACCCACCCAATGAAAGTAATACTCATAAGTATACCTGAACTTAGCCTTTGATGTATGTATAAACTTTAATAGTACTATAATTTATTTTTGATAAAAATATTTAAATATCAGTACTTTATTAGATAAAACAGTGAGCTAAAAACCTTAAATTTTGCATGTTTATTACGTTTTTTTATTTTAAAATGATCATGGTCAAATTTTCATGACTACTTTTAAAGCAAAATCCATATAATGTTTACCATGTCTATTAGGTAGATTTAAAAAGTATTATATAAGAAAATACAAGAATAAAATTAAAAATAATTATCTTAAATATGGTTATTAATACTGTGGATATTTTATTGTTTGTCTTAACAAATTTTTATCTTTCAACTATTAATAACCTTTCAATCTATATAGATAATAAAATAAATAGGCATACAAGATGCGAGTATTACTTACTTCTTTAGTCGTGCTTAAGAATTAAAAGCTCCGTGATCATAAACGGAGCTTGTCAGTAGATTACTGAAACTGGATGTGGACCTAAGTTTAATACTATTGTGAAGAATCTGCTTGCTTGTTTTGAGGCACTTTTCTCTGTAAATGTAATGCCTTAGCAATTTTGCTTTTGTTGCTGAGTGCTTTTGAACGCTCAGCTTTGAACGGTTTTTTCGTCCATGTCGCTTTATGTAGCTTTTCTGTTTTTACAAATTGGCTAATCAGCAATAGATTCAAAGCCTCAAGAGTGTTAGCGAAAATGTCTTCATACTGTTTGTCTTCCGCTTCTTCTACCGCTTTCTTATAGGCCCGCATATGGTCAAAAAATTCGGTTTCTGTTATCAGAGATCGGCCCTCTTTTTGCGCCTCTTGCAGTAGTGTATGTGCTTGATGGTTCGCGGCACTATCGGTATCGCTCATTTTAACAAACATTTGTTGGAAACTGGCTTGGTGTAATTGTACAAATTCATTCCAAGGGTTTTCTTTTGAGGTAAGATCTTTACCCGCATCTTTATACAGTTTATTAAATCTGACTAGGCTGTATATAAGATCGTTAGGGTCAATATCTTCGCCGACCACTTTTTGCTGCCTTTGTTGATAGCGTAAGTTGGCATCGAGTGAATAGCCAGCTCCCGTTTGAAGACTGCCAGTTGTGCTTGTTACTATATCGCTCCCCACATAGTAGCGGGTGAACTGGCGCTGCACTTGGTCATTAAAGGCGAGCTGTTTGGCGTCAGGCTTAAACCAACGTTTCTGTATGGTAACTAACCCTGTCAGGTCGAGTTGTAATAGGGTTTTTATGCTAATAATAGAGTCGAGCTGGTGGCTAGCCAATGCTTCAGAAAGCTGCTGTTGTAGCTTAGGAAGCTGCAGTAGATCGGTTAAATTAGTGCTTGCTGACAGTGTAACGTTGACATCTCTGTAGTCGCCGCATCGAACTCGACTTGGATGAATAAAGTGTCGCTCGCGTTCATGAATAGTAAGCGTAATGGGGCCAACTTGCACTTTGGCGGTTTGATTGATGTCTTTTTTGGTCTCCGTAACATGTTGTCTGACTTTGGTAAGTCGATTAAGTCGAGTTTGAGAGTAGTTAAAGTCAACGTTTTGCAGCGCTTGCTTTACGCGGTCTGTAAGGCGAGAAAAATCGTTTTCTGAATGTGTTGAACACGGGGATAACTCGCGAGCAGAAGCATTCAGCCATGCATGGCACAAATGGAAAAATTGCAATTGTTGATGGCGGCCAATATTGCCATATTTATCTTCTAATCTGTGCTTATTGCATTCATGCGATCTATTCCATCGAGTGGATGACTTGAGATAATCATGTTTTTTGACGCTACTGGAGTAATCTATGATGTCTTTTTCTAATTGCTCCGAAAAGGCGATCCATTCCTTGGGCTGTTTGGTATCGGGCAAAAAAGCGTTGAGAAAAGGCGCAACTTGAGTGATTTTTTCTGGCTTTGTTAGATGCTGGGTAAGGTCTTCATACACTGTCTCAACGGTGCTTTCTTTGCTTTTGGAAGCTTGCACTGCAGCTTGAGCTCCGAGTGTATAATGAGGACTAATCGCAAGCTTTGCTGTTGCATTTACCTCGCCCTCAGAGGTTCGCCTATTTTTGATACCATGCTTATATGCTTTCTTCTGCTCTGGTCGAATTGACTGATATAGGTGATCAAACTTCTTGTCATCTAAGTTGGTCAGATGCTCAGAGAGTAGAGGGACCAAAGTATCTTTAGCATTCAGGGCTTTTTGCTGCTGCTGTATCAGTTTAGATGAGGATTTTTTTGCTAGATACTGAGCAAGCTCGGTGTGATTGGTAAATTTTTTGTATTTAGTTTGAGTTGTTGAAAACTGAGTTTGAGCGCCTGCACCCAACTCAACTTGGTCACCTATTTTAAAAGACAGGCCTGTCCACAGCCTAGCCATAACACGTTGAACTTTGTTGACTCGCACTGAGCCTTCATCATTATTATCTAGGCGACGGCCAGACTCGAAGCCTAATGTTTTACTCAATACTTTCGCGCCGCTTGCATCAACACTACCAGTGATATTAATGCCCGTGGAGGTTTGCTGCCTAGAGCCCACTTTACCCAAAAAAGCCGTTTCTTTACAGTACTTTTCAGTTCGTGATTTATGATCTTCTACTAATTTGTCAATTTTACTTAATCGCCCGAGCTCTTTATTTAATAATCGAGCCTCTTTTAAATTGATGTTATCGCTTATAACGCTATCTTTGCCAACTTGATGAAGCTTTAACGTTTTCACTTGATGCGATATATCTTTCTTCAGCCGTGAAAGCTTGACATTGTTAGCGTCAATTTTTCTATTTTTGATATGAACAATACACTGGGCTAGGCTAGGCAGCTTGTAAGATTGCACATGTTCGCTAATCGAGCGAAGAGTAGGAAGATGAGTATCAATGTTCTGCATTTGTAAAACTGTTGTCATAAGTTGTTGGCATGTAAGCTAAACTCCGAATATTTCGTTTTTATGAATATATTGTCGTATGTGTATTTTTTGTACGTTATGGATTTACCTGGTGCAAACACTAGTCATTCAAATGTTGGCAGAAGATCACAAGGCTCTCACTAATAAAATTTATAATTGCTGTCTCTATATCATAATTTATGAAAAATATGAGTCGTTGTGCTTGTTAGAGTTGTTGGCCCTAAAAGTATTGCTATCTCTCGTAACCTGTATCCACTATTACTACTGTTTTTAGCACATAAATTAAATAGCCTGCTTGACCATTTGTATATTATAAATCTGTTATTTCATAGACTGTTTTATTGGGCGCAGATCATAAATAACAATTAAATGTAAATAATAATAAGATCTATAGTTTGACATAAAACCATCAAGAACTAGCTTTAATTTATTAATTACTGTGAAGCGGAAAATTTAAATGGGAGCTAAGGTTGATTTAGACTTTTCATTAAAAAATTCTATGTTTAATGAAATTAATAAGCAGTGCCAAAGGTTAGATTACTTTGTCAAAAATACCTTTAAGGATAAGGACGTAGAAATAAGATTGTTAAATAATAGTCAAGATCTGGAGGAATTATCATATTTAAGAAAGAAAGTTTATTCAGAGAAAAATGAATCTATTTTACATGGATATAAAGAAAAATTATTTCTGGACGAATATGATATAGACTCATATATATTTTCTTTTTTCTCAGAAGGAAAAATGACAGCAAGTCAAAGAGTGCGCTTTTATCCTTTTGAAGTAGGTCACTATATTAATGACAATGATATAACAGCCTTTTTAGGTCAAGGTTTGGAAAATGATTATATTGAGTATTCTAGATTAGTCGTTGATAACACTCCGGGGATCAGAAGTCGCATGGTCGCGCATTGCTTGGCGCTTGTTTCCTCGACATCCATCATACTCTCGACAGGTATTCGAAATGCTATTACATACACTAAGCCTAGAATGTCTCGTAAGAATATTAGCTTTAGTAACGACACATTGGAGTTCTATATCAAGGAAAGAGATCATAACTACTTACTATTTAAAGTAGATATGTTTCAAGACATGATAAAACGTCTAAATCTGGATGTTGATAGCGAAGAAGAAGCGATCGACATTCTGGATGAAAGAGTTAACAACAAGCAGAGTATCTAACTTTATGAAAGAAAATATTTCCTTGGTACAAGAATTTTATACCGATGTTTTTATAAATAGAGATTTTTCTAGATGTAAAGAATACATGGATGAAAATTATATTAACAATAGCAACTTTGTTGATAATGGAAGAGATGGATTTATGGAGTACTTTAGTAATTATAGTAAGAAGTTTCCTAATGGTTCAGCTTCTATAGAAAAGATACTTTCAAGTGATGATCATGTACTTGTTTATGCAAATCATTGGACAAAATTATTAGGTTTGACACTAAGGTACAAAGCTATAGATATTTATGAAATAAAAAACAATAAAATAAAAGAGCATTGGGACTCTGTTGAAGGATTGAATGGAATATCGATATTCATATTTATGGTTAAACGTATATTTGGGTTATAAGGGTGAATAATGTCTAACTTAATTAATGAGTTAAAAGAAATATGTGATTATGAATGGAGTAAAATAAAGCGAGGGCAATTCTTTAAGCTAGCAATGGAAATGGATAATCCGGATCTCTATGTTCTTGCTATGGTACAAGTGTATCACTACACCAAGTATAATTCTCTAAATCAAGCTTCGGCGGTATTTCCAGAAAGCTATAAGAATATTGGTTTGATCCATTTTGCTTTGAAACATGCAATGGAGGAACTAGGTCACGAAAATATGGCGGCTCATGACTTGAAATCACTTGGGATCAATGAAGATGTTCTCAAGTCACCGCCATTGCCAGCGACGGCAGCACTAAGTGGATATCTAGATAGTGTTGCGATGAAATTGGGTGTGGCAGCTCGCCTTGGCTACAGTTTTTGGGCTGAAGATAGTTATGAACATCTGCAGCCGCTGTTAGAAGTATGTAAAAGCAGGCTGGGATTGAGAGATGACCAAATGACCTTCTTTATTGCCCATGCGGAAATTGATGCCCAACATGCCAAAGATGTGGAGATGGCGATCACTAAGTGGGTGACATCAGATATCGATAGGGAAAACATTAAGCAGGTAGCGAGAGTGACATTAAATCTTACGGGTAAAATACTTGAGGATGTTGCCGAGCAGTATCTTGAAAGGCAGTCGAATATTAATGCCTAAACATACCATTAAAGTGAACGGTGAGTTGATTGATTGTGCGCATAACCAAGGCCTTTCTTTGCTAAGCCAATTAGAGCAGGTTGGCTATTGTATACCCAGGGGTTGCGGTATTGGTTGCTGTGGCGTGTGCAAGCTCAGACTTAGCAAAGGTCAAGTGGTTATGGATCACAAAGGTGGCATATCAGACAAAGATATTGAGCAGGGCTATATATTACCCTGCTGCTCTTATCCTAGCGAAGATATAGAGATTCAAGTGTAGTTACCATCTCTTAATATACCGTTTGTGGTACAGAGGTAGTCACGTTGTTGCCAATACCTAGCTGTCCGTTAATATTATCTCCCCAGCATTTCATAACACCATTATTGAGTAAGGCACACGAATGTTGCTTGCCCAAAGAGATGCTGTCTATATCCTGGCTTATATCCACGTTAACAGGTCTTTCCTGAGTAATGTCATTACCATTGCCCAATTGTCCATACTGATTGTTCCCCCAGCATTGCAGACTAGAGTCTGAGAGAACTGCACACACATGGTAGTCACCCGCAGCTAAATCAACAGCATTATCGATGAGATCGACATTCTGAGGTAAGGCTGAATTTTGTCTACTTCCGATTCCTAGTTGACCAAATTGATTGTTACCCCAGCATGAGACACGGTTATTTTCCATCAGAGCACAACCAAAGAATTTTCCGGTAGAGATCTTGATAGCTCTACTCTCAAGGCCTACGGTTTGAGGCAATAAGTATGAACGAGTGTCTTGTACATGCCAGGGTGGAAAACCAATACCTAGCTGCCCAAAGTAATTGTTCCCCCAACATTTAACCTGTCCACTATCGTTAAGTAGGCATGAAAAGTTACCCCCAGTTTCAATTTGTTCGATACCTTGCTCGTTAAGAACGGCTTGGGGATAAAGTCGTGGGTTGGTTGATCCTGTTCCTAATTGACCATAAAAATTTTCTCCCCAACATTTAGCGGTTTTGTCAGCGAGAATGTAGCAAGCATGATCATGACCAATACTAATCTTAGTGGGAATATCGTCTAGTTCGTAATCGGTTGGAGAGATGATCCGATGCAAATTTGGTCCCAGTAGGTGTCTACGGTTGCTCCCCCAACATTTTACAGAGCCATTGGTTAATGTTAAGCAAGCATGGGTCCCTCCCAAATCAACCGAATAGATAGAATGACGAATATTGACGTTTTGTGGCGTGTTAAAAAAATCCAGATCCGACACACCCACCCCTACTTCACCAGAATAGTTATTTCCCCAGCAGCTTAACTGGCCATATGTAGATATGGCACAAGTATGAGTACTACCCAGGTCCATATGCTGCCATGTACGAGGTACTTGAGCTTGGACCGAGGCAATCCCGAGTAATAACAGTATGAAACCAACTTTCATTAATAGCCTCTGCTTTATTATTGTGTGAATATGCATCCTGACTAATAACGTGTGAATTTTCTAGAGGTTTAGATAAAAAATCATTACTTTATTTAATTGAATTAAAAGGGTTTTATATGGGTACCTTATATCTCCGTATAAGATTTTTAGTATCGAGTGTATGTTTGGGCTTTCAATGATGCCCAAACATGTATTTTTTACTGATGAGGTCAGGTAATAGGCAGATGGATTTCTGTTAGCAGGTCACACTCATCCACTTGATGGCTAAAGTTTATATACCGAAAGAAGCAAGGAAAATCCCGTAAACTGGCTCCGCTTTGAGGAAGCCACTTTTGATATAGGTATTCTATCGTTTCATTCATACGGCTATAGCTTCCCTTGTGAATTACCACTGCGCATCTACCGCTAGGGATGACTCCAGATTTTACCCCATATTCATTTTCTGGTATTTTTCCTTGATAAGAACCGCAAATATCAAACTGGAACTCTTCATCTGGTGTGATACTTGGGTCAGAGTGCGGGATACCAAATGTGTCATGTGTTTTTATTGGCGATAATCCTGTCGACTTTCGCCACTGTATAAACTTTGAGACGGTTTCGTAAATCAGCTTTTCAGAGCCGATATGCTCAATTAAAGCAATTTGGGTTTGTTTGAAATCAATGATGTTTACATCCATTACCTTATCTCCAACTTTTGGGGGATGATAGTCATATCGTGAGTGCCAACCATGCCACTCAGGTTGATTTCTAAATTGAGAAGGAGACTGACCAAATATTCTCGAAAAAGCGCGAGAAAATGCCTCTAGGCTTTCAAAGTGCGCTTCAAATGCAATGTCCGTAATACTTACTTCATGTTCGAATGCCAAACGAAATGACGCTCTCTTCATGCGAACCAACAATACATATTGGGTAGCACTTATACCCACAGAAGACTTGAATATTCGATGAAAATGGTATTTGGAACTTGCTGCCAGTGCGCTGAGTTGTTCTAGTGTGAACTCATCATCTAGATGATGATCAATAAAATCGCATACTTTTTTGATATGCTGCTCACGGCGTTTGGTCGTTGTCATTCTTTGCTTATTCCCAATTCAGAAGTCGCACTAATAGTAATTAAGATGGTTTATGGTTGCTTGATTGAGATTGCGAGATCTCTTTCTAAGCTGGTTTATACGTAAAAATGAAAACAGCATGATTTTCAATCTGAGAGTCTGTTAATAGGTGTTTTGGCTAGTTTAGTGTAATCTGAGTCCAATTGTTTAAAGAGGTTTTCTTCATGTCAAAAAAATCAAAACTTCATAACGAAGACAAACTAGTCAAAAAAGCGTTAGAAATTGGTGGTAAAATGGCCAAGATGCAGGGTTTTGACTTACCTCAGTCTCCTCAGCCTTTGAAAGTAAAAGCCATCTATCTGTTTTTGGTTGATGCTAAGCAAATTACACCCTTGCCAGAGAGTAAACTTGATGGAAGCAGTATCAAACATAGATTAGCACTCTGGATTCATAATGCCTTACCGGACGATGATCCTTTGAAATAGAGGTGTTGGGACTTCCATACACGATAAATTGAGTAACAAGCGATGGAGTTTGAATACTTGCTCCTGCTACCGAGGGCCGTTAAAAGTTGTAAGACATGTTAAGCCAAAATGTTGGGGTTGTTATGCGGCTATCTGATTGCGGAGGCCCACCAACCGTTCGCCATGCGACTGTAGTATCCATCTCAATGTTTTTAAATGTATATTGAAAACCTAAACCAGCGCCTCCTATGGTTCTGTCATTATCTAATGTTGTCCAAGGAGTATGATTTGTTCTGGTATACCCATAATCAAAAAATAGATATGAGCTAACTCTAGTGTTATAGACACGACGAAGCTCTATCTGGCTTAAAATACCCTCATCCCCGTATGACTCTCCAACAGGGTAAGCGCGGACTCCATTTGGTCCTCCAAGGCCAAAATCTTCTGAAGAATCAAGGTTCTCAAATGCCTTTTGACCTGTAATCCGAACGTATAGGCTGTGGAATTTGATAGGAAGATTATTGATGCGTCGCACGTCGAAATTTATCTTATCAAACACACCATCAGTATGAGCGGTTAGATTATCAATCGCATATAAACCGTCATCAAGGTCAAGGAAGCCATGAGTCCAAGTTATCGAGCCATATGTTACCCCACCTCCACCTATTAGATCTTTAAAATCAAAGTTTAATGCCGTGGTGATAACATGACTTGATTTCTCAGCTTTTGTCGCTGTAGCCCCTTGTTTATCGACCAACCATTTTTGCTGATAGGTGGTGAAAAGTGATATATTTTGTTGCTGGGATCGTACTAAAGGATATTTTAAGCCTGCACTTAATATATCTGCTGTGCCGTGAGCATCTAGGCTCGTAAACTCTTTACCTAATTGATAATCCGTATGTTGAATCCCAATATTTCCTCGTAAGCCAGGATAAAGCAGTGGTAAGCCGTATGACAATGAACCGAACCACATATTTTCTTCAGTGTACACCAGGCTAGTGTCTAGTTTGTCACCAAATATGAAAGGGCTATTTAGATAGCCATCTAGCTGAATACGTCCACTTCCCGTATAACGATTCCCCTTGTTATCCAGTTTAACGCTCCCTCCATAAGGTTTGTCAGGGCGAATGTTTACAACGAGATCTCCTAAGCCAATCTTTTCGCCGGGCTTAACCACAGGAATCACGCTGAATCCGGGTTGATCATCTAAGATCAGGCAGATGTTTTCAAGCTCAGAGCCTTTTATGACACTTCCCGAATTAAGCACAGATAAATACTCTTGCGCTGATTCTTGATATTCGACACTAGTGTCGTCGCTTGATACTGAAATCTTGCCATAGCGACCTTCAATGATTTCTATTTTGAGTTTACCTTCTGTTAAGGTTTGAGCTGGTAGGATAGCTCGAGCAAAAGGGTAGTCTTGTTGGTGGTAGAAGTCTGTTATTTTTCTGGCCAAGTTTTGTAAACCAGCAAAATCATATTCTTTCCCCTCAATATCTAATATTGCTAATAATGCTTGGTCGTTAAATACAGAGTTACCGTTAAGCTCGATGCTTTCTATTTGAACGATAGCGCCACCTGACTCGATATTTTGAGGTGTTGCTGGGGTTGTAAATGATGGTACAGAGGATGATTTGGGGGTCACAATTTGGTTGTTAAGCTCTTGGCTTGTATGTCCCGCATCAGGTTGTTGCTGAGCTTGAGAAAAATGGGGCATAGTGCTGGTAAGCATGATTAATGTGCTGGACCAAAATAGCGCTACTCTAGTCAAAACCTTCTACCTTTACTCGCCTTTACCATTAATATCGATTTGATTGAATAGGGTCCTGAACTCTGGTGGAGCCCAAGAAGGGAAACGAATACCTCCATCGATGATAAATACCTTTAATGGGCCCAATATATCATTTTCACGGCTTAATAAGGCACTTGAGATAGTGCTGTTATCGTCTGAGGTGTTCGCAGTACTTTCTACATCATTACTGCTGATTTGCACTATATCTAAGGAGCCAATTTCATTTGAATAATCTAACTGGGTAGGAGAGACGACGATTTTGTAGGGTATAGGCGTTATAGACTGAACAACAGACACCGCGGTAGTCTGTGGTATTGAAGAGTCTATTGGCTCAGGTACGGTAATAGGTTGTTCAGTTGCGGCAATAAGACCGGTATCATCAGCCACAGTTTGAACGATGTTTTCAATATCACTGGCTTTTCCGGCAGCGTAATACCAATTAATGCTTTCACTTGTGCTGGGATCTAAGTCGTTCATACGTAAAAATAACGCGTAAGATCCATCAATTTGGTCTGTTATTACTTCCGAGGTGCGCGGATCCTTTTGCATGATTTTGGAAAATTTGCCAAAACCTGTGGTAACAGTATCGGCACCATCAGAGGTTGAATAGAATAATACCGCTGCGCCAGTACCATCGAGTGTTTCAGTAATTTCAATCGCTTTGGCTTGAGTGTTTTGTTCCGAAATCTGAACAAAACCATCGGAGATATTTCCTTTCGCCATATAACTTTTATCTGACTCACCAATAAAGTCGTCCCTAGTACCAATCCATAAACGAACATTGGTTAAGGAGGTCGTAGTACTGTTATTCGATATGGTCGTTGTAGTTCTTACAAATCTTTTATCCTTTCCTAAAGTGTATGAGTGAGTAATATCAATGGTGTTTGCTGTTTCAGCAACATTAACATTAGTCGTTGCCACAAGAGTTCCTATTCCTTCATCGTAGTTGGCTATGTTTATTGAAAGTGAATTCTTAACACTGTCAAGTAAGGTTACGCTGCCTGCCTCTCCGTTGGTTGCCAACACTTCTCCATTGTAATTCCAATTGTTCGTGCCATCCCCATCAGTCCCAACCCCAAAATCTAGTGGATAATCCTGATAAGTCAGTTGGTACCAATCAGCATTGCGGCTCGATGAGGTGCCGTCATCGTAGTAAAAAGGTTGAAGTAGTTCCCCAGTATCCGTTATTGCAGCGTCAGCATTGTCGCCAAATTTGATCAAATTATTACCGAAGTAGAGGTTATTGACTGCTCCGCTACTGCCTTTTTTCCAAGTAAAATTTGATGCCTTGGGGATTAATACGTCTACATTGTCTGCAATTGAATAGGTACTAGTTGATCCCGAAGTCGAATCTAGACCATATTCAAATGCTAAACTCCCAAGGCCCGTTGCCACCAAGTTAGCGTTAATGTTGATATTGTTGTTTGCGGTTAACGTGAGTTTGTTTGCTGACCATGAAACAGCATCATTAACATATAAGTTACCGCCTGTGCCTGTGGTTTGAATTTGCACGTTTCCGCTGGATAAGTTGCTTGATAGTGTAGAACCTGAAATATCTCCTCCACTGGCAGCAACGATAAAGTCGTTAGGGTCTATCAGCCATGTACCACTTTCTCCTTGGGAGGATGATGTAGTAACACGGGTATCATCTTTGATGTCGATATTTTTCGCACTGGTTTCAATAAAACCACCGTTTCCTCCATTTGGTGCGGAAGCATCAATTATCCCTGTTACTTTTGTTGTCCCGTAATCCATATCACCCAGTAGGATAATCTCTCCTTTTTCTCCGGTAGATAAAGTCTGTGCTTCTGTAATACCAGTGTGATTGATGACGCTAGTAGCTAGCTCATCAACAGCCTTTGCCGATAAGTAGATTAATCCCCCATCTGCATGAACAGCTCCACCTTGTGATATCAAGCTTTCAATAGCACCTTCTTCTACTTGAAGTTTCACTGGGCCCCCAAGATCGAGAGTGACTTTATTCCCTGAACCCATTAAAACATTACCAGATTGAGCTGAAATATGACCTTGATTAATTATTTTTGCAGCGATTAATGCAATTGTCCCATCTTGGCTTGCGCTTATATTACCTTGATTAACTATGACGCTAGTGCTTTGTCCTTCAAACACATAGTTGTCAGTCAAAAAATCGTGGGTGCTGATGTCTAATGTTGAGGTGACAAGCCCGCCGACATTAATTTGTGCATCAGAAGTAAACGTTATTCCATTCGGGTTTACGAGAAAAACACGTCCATTTGCATTTAACGCGCCTTGGATGACAGAGACATTGTTTCCTAATACCTTATTTAGTGCTACAGATGATTGAGAAGGTTGAATAAAATTAACAGTATTTTCTTTTCCTATTGAAAAGTCTTGCCAGTGAGTCACAAGTTTTGGGCTGGCTTGGGTAATGTTCATGGTATTCTCAGAAGCGGTAATCTTTCCTGAGCCACTAACAATATCTCCTCCAGTTGGAAGAGTTGCAGAAATAGAAAAAGACAACGATAGTGTAGCCACAAAAAAGAGTGACTTTCCTATAATATGTGGATACATAAGAGCTTTCCTTTACAGCGTATCCTATGTAAAAAATAGCATAAAATTATATGTTTTGATGGTTTTTCAATATCGAGGTTAGATGTATAGCTTAAAAATTAGGAGGGAATATTAGAAGCCTATCTTTATTATTGATATTAGTTTGAAGCCTAGAGGTTGAATGTCACAGTTAAATACTTTTACTAAAGAAGCTATGATGATGTTTTGTTACTAGGCTTGGAGATGTAGAGTAAAGTAGAGTTCGTGATTATTAAAGCCGATAGGCAGACGGTATTCCCCTTGAATCATAGGTTGTTTTATGGCCGTCAAGTAGAATTCTTGTACCATCGGTTTTTTGTATTTCAAACACTTCCCACCCTGATGTTCTTCGCTCTGCTGGCTGTGGCACATAGCCAGCGGGACAGCTAAACGCTTTACTGTCATAATGACTTTCTATTACACGAAATACATTAAAATATCGCCCATTATTTTGTGTAATCCTTGCCCATGTCCCCTCTATCGTTTCGTAGTTTCCATTGTTATCCAGTAACCAATCCCAGTCGCTGCCATCGGGTAGTCCACAATAAACATAAGTCATTGAGTATGATATTGAGGGATAAAGCGACAATATAAATAAAAAATAAGCGAGTATCTTTTTCATTACTATTTAATTTCTGCCATATAAGTTTAAAATATTTTAATTTTTACAATGAGCGAAGGTAATGATTTTGAGGACGGCTAGTATTGTGATAAGACTTATGCCCGTCCATAAAATAGGTCGAGCCATTTGGAAGTGTTATTTGGAATACTTCCCAATATGAGGTATTGCGGTCAGCAGGTTGGAGGTTATAACCCGAGGGGCAATCAAGGTTTTTTTCATCAAAGGTTGCTTTCTCTACGTTGAATACATTGAAGAAACTTGAATCATGAAGAGATACTCTTCTCCATTGCCCTTCTATACTAATGTAGTTTCCTTGTTCATCAAGCAACCAATCCCAATCACTACCATCTGATAAACCACAGTAGATATAAGTGAGAGTTGTCGCTTGAGAAGTATTTATTACACTCATGAAAAAAAATAAAATTACGGCTAATGTCTTCATTATAAAATTGTTCGGTATAATTACATCGGATGTTTTTTAACATAAAAAAAACATTTTTGAATTGGATATTTTAAATTAATTGCCTTTCGTCACTAAAATTGATTATTTTAAAGATAAATCAATCACTATTTTGATCTTTATATTTTATTGGTTAGATATTCTATATCATCCTTTTTATCGTTTATATTATGTGGTTAAATAGTTTATATTATGTGGTTAAATATATTATCGCATTTAATGATTATTAAAAATAAACACATTACTAACTAGTGAGACTCTATGTTAAAAAATAACACTCTTTATTTCATTACTTTCTTTATGGCCTTTGTATCTAATTTAGTCAATGCAGACAATCTACCACAACCAAAAGTGTGTCCAGATAAGTTTCAACCATGGTGCAGTGATATCAAGTTAAAGAAAAATATTACCAATATTATATCCCCAATAGAGAAGGTGAACCGCATCCAAGGTGTTCGATACCAACTTAACGGTTCAGATAGGACAGAGTTTGGCTTCATTGCTCAGGACTTAAAGCTTGTTTATCCTGAAGTTGTTCATGATGATCCAGAAGCAGGTTATTTGAGAGTTGACTATCGCTCAATGATTCCAATCTTGCTCGAAGCCATTAAAGCACAAAATAAGCGCATTCAAACCTTAGAGAGTCAGATGAATAAATAAAAACCATCAATCTCTGACTTCAATATGAAACGGATATTTGGTCTTAATTCTTAGGCTATGATAAATATGGTAATTAATTATATTATCTGGCCTAGATCTATTAATGAGAAGTATGATAAATATGTTCTCATAATTTGTAGAAGAGAGGCCATCGATTTTGAACTTTAAACTATCCAGTGAAGCTAGGTTAATTTATCAAGCCAGTGTTGCAATTTTTCCATTGTGTTTAGCAGTAATCCCTTGGGGAGTACTATGTGGTTCGTTGACGATTCAAGCAGGCCTTTCTCCGATACAGGCACAGGCAATGTCATTGTTTGTGTTTGCTGGCGCCGCTCAGTTGGCGGGTATTTCTCTATTTGGAGTAATGAGTCCTACATTGCCCATACTGTCTTCAACTTTTGTTATCGGCTCTCGTCATCTTCTTTATTCAGCGGTTTTTCAGGCACATATTATGCAGCTATCTTGGTTTAAGCGTATGGCTTTCGCTTTTTTTCTTACCGATGAAATGTTTGCTGTTTCAACCAGTCATATTGATAAAACTCGCTCGTTCAGTTACGTGTATGCCATGACTGCAGGAGTGGGCTTTTATTTGGTTTGGAACCTTGCGACGCTCGGCGGAATAATCGCAGGTTCAAGTATTGATAATATTGAGGAACTCGGACTTGAATTTGCAATCGCTGCAACATTCATTGCTATTGTTATCCCATCAATAAAAGATCGTTCGACTCTTTTTGCGGTGCTTGTCAGTGGCTTTTCTGTACTGGCTTTAGACATGGTAGGATTTGAGTATTCTCTTATTGGTGCGACGATACTTGGAATGATTACCGGCTTTTACACATCGAATGGAGAAAAAAATGACGCTTAATACCGAGTGGGTGATTTTCTTAATGGCTCTGATCACATTTTCATGTCGATATCTGTTTTTTATGAAATCAATGCCGATTTCTCTTGGTAGTAAAACCAAGCAGCTTCTTAGGTATACGGCGCCTTCTGTACTGACTGCCATGTGGGTACCAATCGTATTTTTAGGTCATGGTTCTTCTCTTGAGGCATTGTACACTAGTCCATTTTTTTATGCTGGCGCCATTACCGTTTTGTTGAGCTTGAGATACAAAAATACATTACTGATTGTTGCCGGTGGTATGGTGGTATTTTCTGTTCTCAACTGGTTGTTAGCTTCACTATAGATAGATAAAAAGCGATAACTTCTACTTTTATATATAGGGTCGCTTAGAGAATATATATCTGTCAATCACCTCAGGTTTTCACCTGATATCATGTGTTATCTCATTAGGGTAGGCTGTGGCTATGGCTTGCTCTAAGTCGCTGACTTTTATACCGGTTATGGAATAAATCAGTGTGTTCTTCGAATAAGAACAGGGCAAGTCTTACTATTGCTTTATTTTCTTATTTAACTGATAAAAGCCATGAAATTTATAAAATCATTAATGAACCAAGTTCAAACTCGATTGACCCTATGTACGAATAACCAAAAAACAAGAGATCGGAATCCAGCTAGAGTTGACCAACTGACAGCTTCTTATCAAGAACATCCGTCATGCCATACAGAAATGGGTTCATCCATTCTAAAAGGAGTTCGTCGATGATCAAGAATGTTGCTGTTATGGCCTCGATATTATGGTCCACGCATATTTTCGCTGCCTCTAATGATGAAATCGTAAACTTCTTATCTATCCATGAAGTACCAGATAGTCTCTCCATTCTTCCTCCTCCACCGACTGAAAATACAGTTCAATGGAGTGCTGATAAGCAAGCCTTTATCCAAACACGACATCTTGAAGGAGATAGAAGGTGGAAGCTTGCAATAGCCGATGCCAACTTATCTGCTAATCACATGGGTGATGCATTCAGTGGCGTTTTAGGCATTGATATCTCACCTACAACAACACCTAAACTTATTGAAGTTCTGAAAAGGGTACGTGGCGATAGTGCTAGGCTGGCGGTTCGTTCAGCTAAGCTTGAATATATGAGAACCCGCCCATTTGTTTATTTTGATACCCATTCCTGTACGCCAGAAAGCGAGAAGACCTTGTCAAAAAATGGGTCTTATCCTTCAGGTCACGCTTCATATGGTTGGGCCGCGGCTTTGGTGTTAGCAGAGTTAGTCCCTGAGAAACAAAACGTGCTGCTAGCGCGCGGCTATGACTTTGGGCAAAGCCGTGTTGTATGTGGTGTGCACTGGCAAAGTGATGTTGATGCGGGAAGACTAATGGGCTCTGCGGTATTTGCAAGGTTGCATGCTAAGCCTGAGTTTCGTCAAGCAATGGCAGAAGCCTCAAAGGAGTTAAAGAAACTAGGCGTGATACCTAGTGCTCAATAATAAAAATTAGATTTTTCGCATAAGGATGCCAAGGATATGGTGTCCACTTTTCACCAAATCACCTAAATTTTTCTGTATTGATTTCGACAATAAATAGCCTGAAATGCATTAATTATGTGCTTGATTGTATATATTGATTTTATTATAGTCACTAATAATCAATCTGTTAGATTGAAGATGCCTATCCATTGGCGAAAATAAATCAATTTCGTGTTAAGAAATTATCTATTCTCGATAATTTTTGGCAGATTTTATTTTGGATACTGCTTTTTTCTGGCTCTGTTTGGCTTGGAATTTCACCGTTAGAGGAGTCTCCACTGTGGTTAAAAATCGTCGTTGCAAGCCTTACCATAGTAGGGTTTGTTTTTGGACTCACTCGCTGCGCGAAATATGCCCTTCAAATAGAGTTTCGCCATATCGATGAAACAGGTGCTCAATGGGTGAACGTAGCGAAGTCGTATTCGGCATCCGATAACAAGTTATTTATACAACAAGTACAAATATAGAAGGACTGGAGTAGGCAATAAGCCATATAAATATTAGGTAAATTATTCAGGTGTATCGACCCTATCTTTGTTGAGGAGAAGTATGGATATTGAAATAAGGCGATCACAAGCCTCAGATGCTATGCAAATTAGAGATATTTACGCATCCACCAACGCATACAGTAATACGCTGCAACTGCCTTTTCCATCGGCTGATTTTTGGCAAGATAGGGTCGAAAATATAGCAGATAACTGCCATAGATTTGTCGCCTTAGTAGAGGGTGAAATCGTCGGGGATATTTCTCTCATCATTAGTGTAAATCCACGTCGCAGGCATGTAGCTTCTTTTGGGATGGGAATTAAAGACAACTACTCTGGTCGAGGAGTGGGTAGTAAGTTGCTTTCAACCATCATAGATCTGGCAGATAACTGGCTAAACTTATCTCGCATCGAACTTACCGTATACACAGACAACCAAGCCGCGATTGGTCTATATAAAAAGTTTGGCTTTGTTATTGAAGGTGAATCTGCCGCTTTCGCCTACAGAAATGGCGAATATGTGTCTGCCTATCATATGGCGAGATTTAAGAGCTGACTCCTGATACTGATATTCTTTAGTGGCATAGCCTTTGAATGTGTTAGTAAGTCATTAATGATTATTATACTCTGCGAAAAAAAGGGGCCATATGGCCCCTTTTTGGTGGTTCGATTTGCATAGTTAGTTAGCAACTAGGGGTGTATTTAGTCTTACACTGGCGGCTGTCATTCTCGGGCCATAAAAGCCTTGCCAACTTTCGCTATCTTGACCTCCGTCTTCAAAGCGAATATAGCGGGCACCCTCAACATAGGGAATATCAAATCTTTCTTCATGCCAATCCGTATCCCAGTTACACTCACCTTCAAGATATCTATCACCTGTTGAGTATGTTTTTAGTTCTTGCTTTTGGTCATTGAGTATAGTTGCTTTCATAAAGTATCTATCTCCACCACAGTAGGTACGAGTAAACATTTCAGAGACAATGAAACTAGGTTTTACTTGAGCAAGTTCTTGTGCTGATAGACCAGTACTGGCGACTAGGTCTATCGTTTGATGACGCTCTGCGAGCAAATAAGAGGTAGCGAAGAAGTTTGCAAATTTTGGTATATCTTTTATGTCAGCTTGTATCAAGTTACCGCCTGGATATTTATCCAGAAGCTGTTTTATCTCCGGAGATGCTGTTTCAGCTAGAGGCTCTCCGGGTAAAAAATGTTGCATAGCTAGGGTGCCTAGATATTTATGTAAGAAGCTCCATCTACCATATTCTTGATCGGACAGATAAAAATTAGCTTCGTCATTAAAAGTCCAGCCTTCACCATTTGCTTTATCATTATTGGGATTGTTAACAAGGTTTTTGTGTTTATCAAGGTTGGTATCTCCAGCTACAACGCTGTTGACAAAGTAATTGTGTGATTCAGCACTTGTATATAGGTTTGGATCATGCTGATAGCTCGTTTCATGAGCACATACCACGGAAGCACCGCTAGTAAGAACTCCTAGAACACTTGGCTTTCCGTCATTAATTTGGATTAGTGGCGAGCCACTATCGCCGTGGCACATACTCGAAAAAGGCTCATTTCCGATAGTACAATATGAGTTTGCTGATGATGCCAAAGGTGATACGCCAATTGATTTTTTGTTTTCACTTGTGTTGGTTGCATTTGCCGCGGAAGCATGCTGTTTGCATGTTTCAACGTCTATTATGCTCATATCAATGATGGCAAGCGTGTTCGCTTGTTCCTTTGTTGTTATACGTCCTCTTGACCCATAACCTACACCATACAATGTTGGATTGTCCTTATTGATAGTACCAATCTCTACTGGTTCTATATCGTTTACCTCACGACGAAGCTTAATTATTCCTATATCATGAGTAATATAATGCTGTATATCAAATGATTGAGATTCGTCTTCATCGATGGTTTCAAATATTTTTGTATATATAGAGTTAAATGATGGGTGTATATGTATGCTCTCTGCCTTATATATTTCACTATTACCTGAATCGTTTGGAAAACTTATATTAAGGCTCTCTAAGCTACCTTTCTTTTCATCTAAGCAGTGTGCTGCGGTGAGTATTGTATCTTTACTTATAAGTGCACCAGTACAACTGTTCTCTATTTGCACCTGCTCGGTAAGCTGTGAGTCCCGAGTTATTTTGGTAACCCATGGAAACTCATCTGGCTGGGCGTTTGTACCATTTACTACCGCATATACTGGAGCGAAAGGCATAGAAAAACAGCTTAATAAAATTAAATTTCTCTTCATAACTCTTACTATCCTATATCATTATTGATATTTTAAATTCCAAGTTTAATTTATCAAGAAAGATAATTAGCAACAATTAGCCTATTTGTTATTTTTAATTAAATAACAATTAATGATTACTTAATGAAAAGCGGCTAAAAAATATTGAGATTTTTTTGATCTATATTATTAACTTTTCTCTATTCTATAAGATAGTTAAAAATTACCTAGCCCAACTGAATATAGCAGCGGTTGACTGTTTTTGTCTGAGATAAGTTTTAGGTTTACTTGCCGACAATTCATGCTTTAGCTCACTAATCGTTATGCTTAAAGTTCATCGCGGCGTGTGGTTTTAGCCTCATCACAATTATTATTCAGTTTTTTCGAATAACACCATCATCGATATGGGATTTAACTCTTACTTATGTACGACTAGTATTGAATTTAAGTCAAAAATAGTGGTCATAACGATAAGTTTGTTGTTATTTGAAAATATTGAGGAATGAACTATGAAAGCACTGTTTCGATCGTTATCAGTTTCAAATTCGGGATTTGAAACACTCATTTTGCGTATTCCAGTCGGCATTATATTTATGGCACATGGAGCACAGAAATTATTTGGTTGGTTTGGCGGTTATGGTTTAGCAAGCACAGGGCAGTGGATGGAGTCGATAGGGCTTGGCCCCGGTGTATTAATGGCCTTTTTAGCGGGCAGTGCTGAATTTTTTGGTGGGCTTTTTATTCTGCTTGGGCTTTTAACCCGTCCAGCGGCAATACTGACCGCTTTTACTATGGTGGTGGCCATCTTTAGCGTGCATATCGAAAATGGATTATTTATGTCTAACAATGGCTACGAGTTTGGTTTGGTGTTACTTGCTGCCTCGGCTTCATTAGCCGTTAGCGGTGCAGGTAAAATGGCGTTAGATAACCATATAGCGAGACGTCTAAGTCAGCCAATAGCAGTCTAGTTCGGGGTGCATAAATTATCCGCGCGAGATTGAACATATCCCGCGCGGATTTTTTATACTCAGCCGACGCCCTCAACCTATACTCAGTGCGTCAGATAAGGTAAATATTGGTTTCTATCGTCTATCGATACTACACGTAAAGGTGTGGCTTGGAAAATCTGCTGGTACTGGCGGTGGCACAGGGATAGCGTTTAGTCTGATAACAGCAAGTTCTTCTGTTTCAAAGTAGTTTGGCGCGTGGTATACACGGTAGTTGAATCCATAGAATCCATCGTGGTATTCAACATATTCTGATTGGCCAATCCATGCATCTTGCGATTCTGTTTTTAGCTCATGCAGCTCATTTACACAATATTTAGAAAGATGGTATGTAGATTGTTCATCATCATTAAGCATTTTAATGAAAGAAGCGGATGCACTTGTTGATGCAACAAGTAACATTGATGCAAGGGATAGAGATTTTAACTGCATAATCAGCCAACCTTATATTATTCAATTCGTTATTTTTTGTTTGAAGTTTAGCTCGTGTATAGTCAATAAATCGTTGATTAATATGATCTTTGACTGCGGAGCAAGGCGGATGATAGTGTTTGATTATTATACTGAAAAGCTCTATCTCATTACTGATAAATGAAATACATTAATGTTTAACTGCCATCACTTTTTTTTATAAATTAACAACAAGATAATAAACATATTACTCTACGAAGTGTTGTTGAACTGTATAAAACTTTGTTTACGTATCACCCACTGTCAAAAGTAAGATAGTGGAGTAGTAGCAGTTCACGTTCTTGAGTTTCACTCTACCAATCAGTTTGACCACAGTTTGCCATTATTCTAGGGTTTAAATAAACGCATCTTTCTTATTGTAATTCGTTGAGATAACAATTGATTTATTGATAAAGGTTAGAGTGGAATGCTGAACATGGTTAAGAAACTAGCTCCGTTACTCCTTTCTTTTTTTTTTGCTTTTGGAACTATTGCAGCTACCCAACAAGGGACGCTAACGTTTGAAAGTTCACTTGGCTTATTAAATGGTTCTTCAACAGAATTAGTTTATCAAAATTCTGGGCAGAAGCTTAGTCAGCTTGATTGGGAAATTGAAAGCGTCCCTACTGTGAATTTTTCAGCTTCTTGGTCTGCCAGTGAGCGATGGATTCTTGCTGCACAGTTGTGGTCAGTTCTAACAAGCGACGGAGATGCCCATATGGAGGATAGGGACTGGTTGGTTGCTAACCAAGATTCACCATCGCATATTTCCATTCATCCAGATACTAAGCTTAGGCACGCATTTGAAATAGATTTGAGTTCGACATACTGGTTAGTGCAGCGAGGCTATTTCAGTTTAGGTCTACTAGGTGGTTACCAATATAATGAGTTTAAATGGGACGGTATCGGAGGAACTTATTCATACAACAACGGTGCTGATGTCGGCTCTTTCGCTGATATAGTTGTCATTGATTACAAACAACAGTTTAGTGTCTGGTATATGGGTCTAACAGGAGAATACCAATTAAGCTCTCGTTCATCACTGAACAGCACTATTAAGTGGAGCCCTTTCGCTTATGCTAAAGATGTTGACAACCATTACTTGCGTAATTTGAGATTTTACGACGATGGTAACGATTTCTCCAACTTTCTCTCATTATCGCTCAATTACAGCTTTAGTCTTTTACCTCAAACTTATATTTTTACTGAGTATGTCTACACGAAATATTTCGAGTCAAGAGCTGATATAACGCAAGTTAACACAGATACTGGTGCCACGTCGTTTTCGCCCAATGCAGGCGGTTTAGACAACGATCATTCAATCATCTCAATTGGGCTGAAATACATGTTTTAAACTTTCATCAGGTACGTAGGATTGGGTGTAGTATGCCTTACTGCGTTTTGGGGTTATGAAGAACAAGTCCATCGGGTTTGACTTTGCCCATCATCGAATTAGCCTTTGGTGTCGGAACGCTTGACCCAACCGATGTGGCGAGAATTCTTGCGCAGGTGCTAGCCACAGTGGCGGCTGTCGTCACCTGAGATTGCTGCTGATTATTGATTGCGTTGTGCATTGCCAAGCCAATAGTATCGGCAAAGGTACTGTCAGTGAGTTTGGTGCCTTGTTTAGAGAAAGGCGAAGAAGACTCGTTCGATGTCGGTTCGGTAAATTCATTCATGTGTGGGGCTTCAATGGCCTGCATGGCAGCTTCTTGCGCGGCTTGTCCTGCTCTTCTCGCTGCTTCTTCTGCCTGCATAGCGGCTTGCTTCGCCACCTGATTTGCGGCTTTCTTTGCTGCCTGTTTGGCTGCGCGCTTCGCTGCTTGTTTTAGGAACCAATTCATAGTCTTTCCATATCCGTAATGTACAGATCGCACGTAATGATTTATTCATAGTAAAGAAAAGTGAATCGAAAAAAGAGGGAAAAAACTATTAAACCTCGGTAATAAATGAGCATTGTTACAATGTGTTAGGTAATTCATACGATTATATTAAATCGTTATTAAGTATTATAATATACTGAATCTGTGATTATCATAGCCTTTATTGATTAAAATTATAATTTAACTAATATTTATATTGACTCTATATATAAATAAAAATATATTAAGTCATCTTTATAGAAAAGTTATAACCAGTTGGATGGTCTATAGTTTTATTTAAATAATATGAGATTAATTATACTTCCTATACTTTTTTTTCTCTCTCTATTCTTGCTTTTAGATAGAGAAGAAGAAAAAAGAATAAAATCCATGACTATTGGTGATTTAAGTTTTACTCTAGATAAAAAAATATTAGGTAAGCCATGGATTAGTAAAGAAAAAAACTACTTATCTTTTGATCTCTCTTTACCTGATCTTAGCCCTTATCAGAGCGAGAAACATGGTAAGAATAAGGTTAGAATCAATGTGAAAGTTGTAGGACAAAATTATATTACCATTGAAGCTAGATTAGATAATATTAAGAATCACTTTGGGACGACTTTCAATGCTAATTCGCCATATTCAGATTTAGACTATTACTCTACTGACGCTAAACATAATGTTGAGTATTTTTATATGGAAGCTCAGGATGACTTACTAATGGCTGACTGCCATAAAATAAAAGAACCTTACTCACCACAATGTGATATTTCATACATATCACTATCAGATCAAGTAATAGTGACATACTTTTACCCTCGAATATTCTTATCTGATTGGAAGGTAATACACTCAAAAATAAGATCGTTATTAACTAGTTTAATTAATAAGGAAAGTTAATGTATCAGCTAAATTCTCAACAATTAAACTTACTCAAGCAGCATTACCAAGCAAAGCAATATGTTGAAGCTTACAAAGTAATTACTAATAGCGTCAGTCAAGAATACAATGCCTATCAGTGGTTTGACTTAGCTGCTGGAATAAACGCAAATCAGGGTTATGCGTCAGCATATATTCGCGGTTATACGGTAGTTGCAGAAGCTTTAGGTGATGTTATAGCCGGTGAAGATATGACAATTATTTCTCGCGATCAGTTACAAAATGCGTCTGATGGCATCGCAGCATCGGTATTACTTGGAATAATAGAAAACAATGGCATACTACCTGATGAAAGTGATATTTATAGAAAGGATGCGCAGGTAGCAAAAGATTATTTACAGCTTAATGATGCAGAGTGGGGAGGAATCGTTCCTGCTGCTATCGGCTATATCAATTATCAAGGCGATATACCCCAAGGGCTGGAAAATAACACACTAATGTTTATCTCTACGATTTATGCCAGTGCGTATGCTGGGGCGGCGGGAACCGCTGATGCGGCCTCTTCCTTCATTGACGAACTTTCATCCATGTTTGGTACTGAAGTGAATGCGGATCTTGATAGTAGCCGTTTTAGTGATTTCTTCAGTGATATTTTTGATAACCTATCGTCATTGTTTGGCGGCGACACGTCAGCATCAGAAAATAGACATTCTGTAAGTGTAAATAGATTGGTATCTGCGATGTCGAGTTTTGAAGTAGGGAATTATTCTGGAAGCCTTATTCAGCAGGGTGTTAGAGACAGCCTTTCTCCCCTATTACTAGATAGTTCGCCAGCTCGCTAATGACTGTAGCATTTAACAAGCAGGTGAAGCACACTTAAAAAAAGAGTGGGAGAATTCCCACTCTTTTGGTGAAAAGCATTCGGCTAAGCGATTAATACTTAGCTTTGCACATTGCTAAAATAGCCGTAGCCATTTGCTCTGAGCTAGGTAGATCTGCGCCCATTGACTCATAGCCGATGCCTTGAAGTTGCATATTCATGCTTTGGAATAACGCATTCAGTGCGCCTCTTCTTTCTGGATTACGCAGCTCTTCAAGTGAAGCCACTGCACAACCACGCATATCCAATGTCGCTGCAGCTTCGATCAACTGGTTTTCTTTTTCTGTTAGTGGGGCTGTATTAGCAACTGCACCAGTTGAAGCGAAAAGAAGTGTAGCCAGCAGCGTTGTTGTCATTTTCATAGTATTAAACCCTGTTATTTTGTTAGGTAGAATTGATAAAACAACAAATAA
Organism: Vibrio tetraodonis; assembly: GCF_003350295.1. Taxonomy (GTDB): domain Bacteria; phylum Pseudomonadota; class Gammaproteobacteria; order Enterobacterales; family Vibrionaceae; genus Vibrio; species Vibrio tetraodonis. Next base: position 265,371 of record NZ_QLYY01000005.1, on the reverse strand, counting down.
ATTGTTGATTTGTATGAATTTAAATTCGAATTCAGCATAGCTACAAATCAGAATCTTCGACAAACAAAGGATGAGAAATTATGCGAAAGCTGTGAGTGATGATGCGGTGAAAAGCAACCATCAAGATTGTAAGCGGCGTGATTTGTGATGCGCCCAGCGATGAAGGGGATTTACTTGGATTTATATCATCAAAAACTTCGGTGATGTAAAGGAGAAATTAGTCACTATTTCATACGCTTATATGCGTATTCAAACCATTATTCAATCAACCTGAAGGCGTTGTTGCTCGTAATCCTCTAGTGCTTGGTTAATGTGGCGAACTGAGAAAAAAGCCACACCATCATCAAACATAAAAGCGCCTATTGGGATAAATAGGATACCTGTCATATAAATGCTTAGCTCACCACCAGTTATTATTGTATGGAGAGACCACATAAAGCCCAAAAAGCCAAAAGCAGCAATAAGAGCGCCAGCGATAAGGTTGTATAACTTCATTAGGGTTTCAAACAAGCTAACCTTGATACGAAATGAGCACTGCTCTATGCCGGAGATATCGGGTGTATTCTTAAATGCTCGCAAAACATGCCGAAAGGCGACACTATCACCTAGTCTCTGATTGAGTAAAAAGACAGCGTTTAGCCTAGGTGTACTTAAACGCACGCCATGCACGCTCTTAAAATATTCAATATCCAGCTCATTTCTTAAGTGGCTTTTTAACTCGGATGATACTAAAGGCTCTTGCAACGCGGCTAAAATTTGGGCTTGTCTATTTTTACGCAGATAAAAGTAATACTCAGTCACTTTCTGGATGTTGAGCAAAATAGAGACCAAGGCAATCGTCATCGCTATCCAATATTTGCCTTCGGAAATGGCGTCTAGAAAAAGGTTCATTATTTTAGTCGCTACGTCACTTAAGTATATGAATGTTAGTGCGTGAATTTACGGTGAAGCTGAGATTAAATCAAGATTAATTGGTAGAGAACAAGATTTTGATATAAGAGAATATGTAAGGGTTTAGTTTTTTTACATTGAAAGAAAATTCGGCAGTAGCGTGCTGGATAACTGTTTTATTTTCTCAAAGATTGGGTTCTACCTATGCTGACTCACCTTACCCTGTTTGAATTATACATAATTGGGGCAAAATAACGAAGAGGTATCAAGCAACTCGCGAATGAATGTCGTTGGTTATAGATTCAGATACTCATGCACTGCCAACATTTTATCTACAGCAATAAAGTCTATAAACTCCAGAACTATTATTTGTAGCTATTCCTTTAACCCATAAAGCATTTGCAGCGCTTCTAATTTGCCTTCTGCATGGTTTTTAAAGTAGTTATTGAGAATCGAGACGATTTTTTCGGCCTCTGGGTGATCTTTGCGCACGGCGGCATGTAAAGGGGTGGAGTCAAAATAGGTTTTACTGTAGTGAAGGGTGCCTTTGGGGATTTTCATCCCATAGGCGGTCCATCTTGCCACGGCTTCATCGGCGACAAGTACATCGGCTTTTTTGGCCAGCAAATAGCGAAAGCTGTTGGGTAAATCTAAGGTTTTGACGATTGTCATGTCTGGGTAGTCGCGCAAGTTGTTGGCGTAGGCATAATCGTTAACTAGTGCTACTTTCATGCCTTTTAAGCTATCGAGTGATTCATATTCAAATTTGGTGAAACACCATATCATTTTGCATATAAGGCTCTGTGTATAAGAGAAAGTGTTGCCTTTCTTCGGTTTTCCACAGCGAAATAATCACGTCACTTTGACCCGATTTGGTTTCTTTTAGTACCCGTGTCCATGGTTTAACCGTGTATTTGAGATCGTAACCAGCAGAGATTAACGCATCGGCAACAATATCATGGGCAATACCGCTGCCTTGCACCGAATTCATAATGTAAGGCGGCCATAAATCTTGTGAGAGTTTTAAGGTGGCTGACCAAGTAAACTGGCTCCAGAGAAGCAATAGCACAGAGCCTAAATAAGATAGCGTTATCCTCATTACAACAGTCCTCTCACCACGTTTTCATTTTACAATAATTATTCACCTTCCCTTTGGAGGATAGCTTATATCTGCCGGGTTAGCATTTGGGTATCGACTAGAGATGGGCAGAGTCATCGCCACTGGTGTAGGTCTCAGTGAGTTTTAATATTCGCCTTGTGGCAACGCATTTATCGCCAAACCTTTTTATTCCGTCTGCTCTCATATCGGCAGACATCTCATTGATATAGGCTTGAAGGTTGTTTTCATTGTCGACATAGTAGGAGGCAACGATATTTGTCTTACCGTCTTCCTGCTCGGTATTTTGGTATAGTTCGGCCTTGATAAACCCTTCGAATTTTAACATTGCTTGGATATGTGGTTTGAGCCATGCCATATAGTCATCGGCAATCTCATTTGAAATAGAAAGGTTGACCTCGTATAAAATCATGCTGAATTCCTTTTTCGTTTAATAAAGGTCATGTATTGTTGATCTTAAGTAAGGGTTAAGTCTATCTCAGCTAACTCTGGATAATCGCTAAATTCTCGAATTATCGTTTTCGCTGAGTTCATCACCTTGTCTTTCAGTTGATTAAAGTGAAGTGGGTTGTCGCGTGGCTTCCATGGAACAGTGACGATACATGATATCAATTGGTTTTCATGACTCAACGAAAATGAAAACAGGTTGTAGTACCCATGGTTTGCCATTATTTGAATGTAGTTTGAGTTATATTCCCCTAATTGATTTGGATAACACACTCGGCCAGCGTTTTGCTCGGTAAAATCAAAAGTATCATCGATTTTATGGTACTGATTTTGGTAATAGATATCTTTGTAAGCGCAAGGCATATTCGAGATGATCTGACTTTGTTCTCCACTGGTGAGTTTCAAAGAAAGGTATACCTCGTCCAACTTTATCCTATGGTTAATCTCTGTAGTGATACTCACAAATTATCCGATATTCAGTCTGTTACAAGAAGAAAATAATGGTTGGCCGTCTTCGAGTCAATAAAAGACGGTTGTCCAGAAACGTTTCTCTATGAGTTATGCAAAGGCTATGTTTTTGAGGTACTTAATTCCTGAATTTGATTGAACACTTCTTCAGCCTCGGCGGTAAGTCTAGAGTAGGTTCTTATGTCACCATTTCTTTGCGCGTGCATCGCTTGCTCTAGCAACATTGAGTGACGTTTTTTAAGTTTTTGCGCGGGTCTGTTTTTAAAGAAAGAAAACATGGATAGCTCCTTTGAAGTATGAATTTATATGTACGTTCAAGGGGAGAAAAGAGCTCAATGTATGAGTAACTTCTAGCTACTGATCTAATTATGATCGGAGAGTAAAAGTAGGCTTTCTAATCGAGTTGAAACACATAGTGTATTAAGGCTCAAAGATAAGCTCCCAATCGGGAGCTTTTACCGGTGTTATATCCGCACTATTGTCTATCTTGATCAAAATCACCGTGGAAGTGATCATGATCAGACACGCTTTCGGCCGCTTTGAGCTTCTCGCCAATACGCAGTTTTTCCTTAGGTTGCGATGTAAGTGAGCTTGCCATTGCTTGTGGCTTAGTTTGGATCTCTTTATCAGGGAACAATTGCTCGCTTAACGCATAATAGGTAGTGGTATAAGCCATGGCTTGGGTGTTTTTGTATATGGCTATATGGTTGATGTTGTTTATATCGTCACAAGCTTGGTGGTAGCATTTATCGTAAGAAACCCCCGCTTCGCCCCCATATTTTAGGACTTCTGCGGCGGTTTTTACTTTTTCAGCGCCGGTAAATAGGCCGCCAAATGCAATCCCCCAGTCGGCAAAACCCGCGTAGTCTGAACGCTTTGACAAAGCTTGAGGTATGGTTGATTCTTCCCTTTCCGTGAAAAACTCATTGAAAATAGATTCAATATCCGAGGTACCATAAGGAGGTTTAAAATCTCCCTTATAGGCGTTATCTGGGCTGTCTTTGGTATCAGATAAGTCGCCATCCATTACACCGTAAATATAGTTGGGCGAGCCTATCATATCGAAGTTTAGGTACATTTTAACCCGGTTGATTTGTGTGTATCTGGCTTCGACTAAATCCACTTGTTCTGGGGTCAACTCACTTGGATCTTTTAGGCCTAGTTCATCGAGGATTTGCTGCTGGGCTTTATCATAAATCGGTGCAAACAAGTTTTCTGTGTAATATTCAGAACCCACAAGCCCCGCTTCTTCGGCTGCCCACCAAGCAAAGCGAACCTTGTTTTTCACAGGCACTTCTAGCTCAGATAAAGTAACCGCATATTCAAGTAATCCCGCGCTGCCTGAGCCATTGTCGTTGATCCCCGGGCCTTCAGGAACCGAATCAAGGTGCGCGCCGAGCATAACGACCTGCTCTGGGTTACCAATCGGGGTTTCGGCCAAAATGTTTTGTGTGACTACATCTTCATCTTGAGTGTTGACCGTTAGGCTTGCCAATACTGGCTCGGATTGGCTCTTAACGTACCAGTCGTATCCAAGTTCAAAGCGTGCACCGATGGCGGGAATAACAACTTGGGTTGTGCTGCCCAAGGTGCCGCTCACCACGGATTTTCGCCCTTCATTATTGCCTTGGTTAAACACGATTAGCGCTTTTGCCCCTGCATTTTGTGCATTAGAGGCTTTAGTATCAAATGCACACCCACCACGTTGAATTACCGCGATTTTTCCGTTGAGATCTTTACCTTCAAAGTCAGAAGCCTCACACCCATCTGTGCTGTCATAATCGGGCTCATCGAATCTAAAATCAGGGGTGACAAAGGCCAGCTCGCCATTAAGCTCACCATCAGTTTTTCCTGAATATGACATCAGAGCAAAGTCAGGCTCGACCCCATCGGGCGCCGTTTTTTTGCTGATTAGGTTTTTACCGTCTACTGTGGCTTTGGTTCCAGCAAGCTCTTCCCATGCTCTAAAGTCGAATTCTTGGAGTTTGACAATAAAGCCACGCTCTTTCATTGTTGCGACGATAAACTCAGTCGAATTCTGATACCCCATGGTACCCGCGGCTCTTGTAATGGATTTTCCGTCAGTGGTTTTGGATGCCAAGCCTTCAAGAGTGACTAGGTGGCCAATTAACTGCTCTTTATCAACACTATCACTGACGTAATTTGCGCCGCGGCGCGGATCATCCCAGAAACACCCTGTCAGCATGGTTGTACTGATCACTGTTGCGAGGATAGATCTTTTACTTGTTATGCTTACCTGCATTTTTGACTCCTTGTTAATCAATCCGTTTTATCTTTAATCAAAAATTCAGATAGTAAGAAGACTAATACTTGTAAATATTTATGAATATGAATGTGTATCAAGAAATAATTGTCATAAAAGTGAAAATAGAGGTACGGATTAATATTCTCATGCGTTTTAGTTCACATGTTTTTATTGATATTTATGTTTTTAGTGATGGGGGGAAAGAATAATTATAAGAAAGGGATAACTCTATTTATTACATTTAAATGTGATTTGATATTAATTTATCAAGGGGGCTGTTTAACCCCCTATGAAATATTTAATTAATAAGTCTTTATTAATTCTATAACAGTATGACCTGTTGGTAGCTTTTGAGTCTTAACCACTTTTAATTTACTTTCGCTAAATAACTCTTCAAGATCGGTGAAGCATCTTTGATAGGTACCATCTTCGCAGATGACAGATTGAAATAAGGCATTAAAAAGCAATCGAGGTGAGTTCTCTTCTGGCTCAACGAGAGGTTCTATTACTAATAGCCTGCTGTTTTTTAGCGATTGACTAATGTTATTAAGAATTTTTTGACACGACTGTGCGTTCCAATTGTGTAATACGTTTTTTAATACATACACATCATAGTCTTCTGGAATATCAGCAAAGAAATCACCTGTGCAAGTATGGATGCGATCTTTGATGTTCGCTGGCAGAGACTCAGAGCTTCGCTGGCAGACATCTTGTCTATCAAAGATACATGCGGTCAGATGTTGATGGTGTTTTACCAGCTCCATTGAGATGACGCCACTTCCTCCACCGATATCAATAACACTTTTCGCTTGGCTAAATAGTTCGGCGCAGACATTTGCTAACAAAGTGCCAACGGGCCTTGAGAAGTCTCGCATTGCTAAATCATATACTGAAGCTCTGGTTGGCGTTTCATCCAAGTATTGGTACAAGGTTTTATCAAACACATGCTTAAACCCAGACTGACCAGTTTTGCATGTGTGATGTAACCCTTCATAGCCGCGATAATATTCGTCACCAAATAGCATGCAAAAATGGCGCATTGATTGAGGATGATCGGATATGAGCAGCTCTGAGCTTGGGCTATTTTTGACAATCTTTTCTTGGTCAATTGAGAAAAAACCAAATAGCTCAACCACTTTAAACATATTGAGCAAGATGGTTTGGTCAGCATTGCAGGCATGTGCCAGTGCATCGATTTCTAAAGGTACCTCTTTAAGCAAGTCGGCGACACCTAACTCAGCGAGAGTAGAGAGCGTCTTGGCTGCGAGAGGCATCATCATTATTTCTGATAACTTTTTTGCTGATTCTGCATTATTCATAACACCACCATTATTTGTCAGTTGTTATGCAGCAAGCTAGTTAACCTTTCTTAATATTTAATTAAGATGTGTAAAATCGATATATAGATAACTCAATCAGCTTCTTTGTAAGAAAATAGTAAAATTAATATCAGAGAAATGTCTTAATGTTTATTATGTTAATTCAATATCATGAAAGCTATGACATTTATTTTTTATAAATAACCAACTCCAATCATTAAACAAACACCAATTGATTTCCTTAAATAAATCCTAAGTTTCAAAGACTATCTTTCTAAGTATTCCCGATGGAAATATTGTGGCTTATATAAACTTATAACTGTATTTTATGAGAGGTGAGTGGCGTGATAAATCTAAATTCAATATTTAAAACTATCTCAAACTATTCATCACTTATTCCTGATAAAGTTGCCGTTATATATAAAGACAGCTATTTAACTTTTGCCGAGCTAGAAGAAAAATCGGATCAATTAGCTGGTCATTTGCGCGAACGGTATCATCATCAAAAATCAGGTAAAATTGCGCTTTATATAGAGCCCAGTCTTGACCTACCTATTGCGATATTAGGTATTATGAAAGCGGGCCATAGCTATGTGCCACTTTCCTCGTTTCAGCCAGTTCAGAGGATCGCGCAGATAATTGATGATTCACAATCCTTTCTTGTTCTAACCAATAAAACCTCTTATCAAAAATACAAACTTTACTTAAACCAATCGATAGTTCTTGATATGGACGATATTAATTGGAGCGCACAAGCTGTCAATACCGAGTATCCAGAGTTAGATGGGTCGCAGCTTGCTTACACCCTGTATACCTCAGGCTCGACGGGCAGGCCTAAAGGAGTAGAAGTTGAGCATCGTCATTTAGCTTATTACATTGACTGGTTTAACACCCATGTATGGTCACAGACTAAGGCGCAACTGCCTTTGACGTCATCACTAAGCTTCGCCGCGGCTGTGACCCAATTATTCTCTCCACTCGCGCGTGGTGATACGCTGCATATTTTGCCAGAAGGTTCACTGAATAACCCCAAATTCCTATTTGAGTGGTTTGCAGCTCATTCAAACACGGCGATTTACTGTGTACCGACCCTTTGGAAGGAGTTACTTAACTACAAACACTTGATCGATCCTACGGTGAGCTTTCCTGATACGGTCTTTTTGTCAGGTGAAGCAGTGGCAGAAGATCTCAAGCAGCGCACTTTTGCTGACATAGACAATATCAGATTATTCAACCTCTATGGACCAACCGAAACCGTCGCCAATTGCGCCTTTATTGAATTACAGCCAGAGTCACCCATTACAATAGGTAAGGCGATGTCGGGTAGTGAATTCATTCTACTTGATGACAACGGCATGCAAGTTGAGGGTGGGGCAATTGGAGAGATTTGTATTGCAGGGCCTGGCGTTGCTCGCGGCTATGCGAACCTTCCACAGCTAAGCGAAGATCGATTCTTTACCCATCGGGGCTTGTCGGCCCATAAAACCGGTGACTTAGGTCAATTCGATGCTGAGGGCAACATGGTCTACCTTGGCCGAAAGGACCGTCAGGTCAAGTTGTGCGGCGTAAGAATTGAGCTAGGTGATATAGAGGCCTGTTTACGTCGTCATTCCAGCGTTCAAGATGCGGTGGTTAAAATGGTAGACGAAGAGCTTATCGCCTATTTGGTTACCAGTGCTAAGCCAACCGCTTGGGATCTCAGAGCTTATCTTAGTGACTATTTTTCGCCAGTGATGACTCCAGCTCAATTTGTCTACCTAGACAGTTTTCCAAAGCTACCGAATGGAAAGCTTGATAGTGCGCGATTGCCAATGCCTGCCTCGTCTCGGCCTGATCTTAAGTGTGACTATCGCGCCCCCTCAAACGATCTAGAGCAAGATTTGGTCGATATCTGGCAAGAGGTATTAGGTCTCAAGGGACTTGGTGTGGATGATGACTTTTTTGCCTTAGGCGGGAATTCATTGCAGGCGATGAGAGCCAGAAATATGATCCGCCGTCGTTTGTATAGTGACCTTGATTTTGATCTTGTGATGCGCAATGCCACGCCAAGTCAGCTTGCTGCAATTATTCCCTATTACCTCACCGACGGCACAGAATCAGACTCGATTTCTCAACCCAAAGCGGAGGAATCACAAGATACATTTAGCGTACTTTCTCCATCACAAGCGTATTTTGTTACTTTGGAGCAAACCAGTGCTAACCCTGTCGCTTATCAGCCTGCATTTAGTGTTTTGCTTGAAGGTCAAGTCAATGAAGACGCTATCCTATGGTCAATAAATAAGGTTTTGGATAACAACCCAGTACTGCGCTCTCGTTTCAATCTTGATGATTTTACGGCTAAGCAAGGTGGCTATACGCTTGAACAATTCAATATTCAGCACCACAAGCTAGCGAACTTAGATAAGCCTTTGGCGGATTATTCTCAGCAAGAATGGTTGGCAATGGCCGATATGTCTGTGATCGATATTGATACCACTCCTGCTATCAATGTGACCTTGCTTAGTCACCAAGATAGTCAATATGTGGTGCTGGTTCGGGTCCATCATGCTGTGTTTGATCATGAGTCAATTGCGCTGTTCTTTAACCAGTTCAAACAAGCCTATCAAGCTTATTCGGTAGGCGATCTGAGCTTCTCAAGTAAGAGTGCTCACAATCTCAACTTGGCTCATCATAAAGGCGCTGTGGTTGAGCAAGAAAGTCAGATTCACTTTTGGCTTTCAACTTTGCAGCGATATTTACATCAGGGCGCGGACGCTTCTTTGCACGCAGTGAAAGATTACCCGACTCCAGATGGTTACCAGATTGAACTGTCTGACATCTTTACTCAGCAAATTAAAGCGTTTGCCCGCGAACATAACACCACTACATATGTGCTACTTCTCACGCTGTTTAACCTCACATTAAATCGCGAAACGAGATATAAGAATGTGACGATTGGCCTGCCTACATCGAGTCGGTCATTACTTCAAAATGATGATCAAATTGGCTGCTTCGTTAATATGGTGACTTATTTTCAGCCCGTCTCTGATGCTGACAACAGGCTGGCGCTAATACAGTCAAGCAGCAAGACAGTGTATTCGCTTTTGGACAATCAATCTGTTTCTTATCAATTGCTTGCTGATGAAATGCGACGTCATGCTTGGTTAGATAAGCTGCGTTTTCCTATTACATTTAACTATTTATCTGCAATGCCTTCGACACAAAATGTGGCGCAATGTCAAATGACGGCCCAGCACATAGTAGAACCATCTGCACGATGTGATTTAGCACTGACTGTCGATGATGGTGAGAGATTGCGTTTGAGCTTTGACTTTGAAGCATCTGCCTTCACCAAGCAGCAAATCATGCTCTTTGCAGAGCAATATTTAGCCATGATATCCGAGACACTATCTTTGTGATTCTGGGTTTGTTTGACCGATGAAAGATCATCCAATTGTGGGAGTTTGGAAATATGTCGACATTAGTTCATCTTCAGTTTGCTAAACAATGCCAGTTAACACCAGATAATATTGCCCTGCGTAGTCGTGGTGGAAATCTCACTTACCGTCAACTTGAACATTGCGCAGATATCATCGCACAGCAATTGCTCTCGCGGGGGATTAGCTCTGGTGATGTTGTAGGCGTTTATATGGAGCGCAGCCAACATCTTGTTTCAACACTATTGGGTATCATGAAAGTTGGAGCTTGTTATCTTCCGCTAGATCCTTATTACCCGCACAATAGATTAACCTATATGGTTGAGCACTCTGAAACCAAGCTGGTTGTCACTGATCGAGCGGACGAATTGGAATGGTTGCCAGAAGATTGCCAGATCATCGATATTGTAGCCGCTGATTTCTCTCAACCAGTGTTGTCAGTTGAGCCTAGCACTGATGATAATCAGCTTTGCTACATTATGTACACTTCGGGGTCGACCGGCACACCGAAAGGCGTCATGGTCAAACATGATACCGTGGTCAACTATCTCAATTGGATGCAAAACGCTTTTAAGCTCGAGCAAGATAGTTGTGTCTTAAGCCAAACCACTTTTAGTTTTGATATCTCAGTTTGGGAGATGTTTTGGCCATTGATCACGGGTGCGAGTACTGCGCTTATCTGTGAAGAAGTTAAGTACGATCCTGCATTGTTGGCGGAGTTTATCAAGTATCATCAAGTAACGGTCGCACAATTTGTCCCAACCGCGCTTAGAATCATTGTCGATGAAAGAGTCCTAGATCAATGCCAGTCACTTGAACACATTTTCTCTGGTGGAGAAGCGCTACCTCAGTGTTTGGTTAATGATTTATCGAAGCAATTTGAGGGTCAAATTCACAATTTATATGGCCCAACAGAAGCGACTATCTTTGCTTGCCATTGGTTATGTCAGCCCAATTCAGCCGACACCATAGTGCCGATAGGTCGCCCCATTCCTCATGCGGAAGTTCTGGTATTGGATGAGAATTTAGAGCTGGTGCCGCCCAATCACAATGGTGAACTTTACTTGGCCGGAGACATATTGGCTTTGGGGTATTTAAAACGTGAAGACCTTACCGATGAACGTTTCTTAACAAATCCTTATTCATCCAGCGAGACATCGAAAATGTATCGGACTGGCGATCTTGTCAGTGTTAGAGATGATGGCGTACTGCTTTTTCATGGTCGAATCGACTCACAAATAAAGCTAAGAGGCCATCGGATTGAACTAGCGGAGATTGAAGCCCAGTTGCAGGCATTGCCTTGGATATCAAATGCTGCAGTGATAGTCGATGGCAGTGATGATGGAAAAAGCCAATACCTGACAGCGTTTTATGTCCCTTATCAAGACACGGATACCGATATGCCGGCAATTAAGCGAGAAATGGCACAAGTGCTGCCTTATTACATGCAACCCTCGCGCTACTATGCCGTAGACAGTTTACCCACACTCCCCAATGGAAAAATCAGTAAATCAGCACTTGGTGCTAAGTAACGAGAAGGCGCGACAACATGCTAAACAACAGACAGGACTCTGAAGTCGAAAAGCAGATCATTGCTATTTGGAAATCAGTATTAGACGTTAAGAAAATAGCGGTAGATGAAAACTTTTTTGATGCTGGTGGCAACTCATTACTGATGAGTAAAGTGCATCGTCAAATCAAAAAACAACTTGATATTCCTATTAATATTATTGATTTATTTCAATGTCCTACTGTTGAGTCTCTAAGCAAAAATATATTGAAAAAGTATCCGAATGTTTTACGTGAAACATCAGATGAAGTTTAAACATCAATACCTTTAGTTAAACCTTAGTCATTAGGAAATACCGATCCCTCGCCTTGAGGCAGGGACGCGTTTGCCCTGATTTTAGAAACCCAATACACCCTATTACCAAATCACGATATAGAACCATGAGGTAGCATATGAAAGACCAAGCAACATTGCGCGATAAAGACATAGCTATTATTGGCATGTCAGGCCGATTCCCTGGAGCCGAAGATCTCTCAACGTTTTGGAGTAATCTTGCTGAGGGGCTAGAAACCATTACCACTTTCAGTGAGCAAGAGCTGAGGGAGTCGGGCGTTGATGAAGAACTGATTGCTTCACCTCACTATATCCCTCGTCGGGGAATTTTGGGCAATGCCGAGCATTTCGATGCGCATTTCTTTGATATCACGCCTCGTGATGCGGAAATTATGGATCCTCAACACCGTGCGTTTCTGGAATGTAGCTGGCATGCGTTTGAAGATGCGGGCTATGTTCCGGCAAGTTATCCAGGCAAGGTCGGGGTCTTTGGTGGAACTGGCGCAGCATGGCATTTGAACAAAGTCCACTCTCATCCAAGTGTGACTCAGTTTGCTAGTGGCGCATCGATTGTTACCAACAATGATAAAGACTATGTCACCACTCGAGTGTCCTATAAGTTGGATTTAAAAGGCCCAAGTGTCAACGTACAAACTGCCTGTTCTACTGCTATGGTGGCGGTCGTGATGGGCATTAACAGCCTGTTAAGCGGCGAGAGTGATCTTGTGGTGGCGGGCGGCGTGTCCATTGATACTCCTGAGCGTCGTGGCTATCCGTATATGCAAGGCGGCATGGATTCAGCAGACGGACGTTGCTACGCGTTTGACTCTCGAGCCAATGGTACTGTCTTTAGCCGCGGAGTGGGATCTGTATTACTGAAACGAGCAAAAGATGCCATTAAAGATGGAGATCATATCTACGCAATTATTAAGGGCGGCGCAATCAACAATGATGGCGGCTTAAAAGCAGGCTTTACCGCTCCAGGCATTGAAGGGCAAGTAGAAGTTGCCAAGCAAGCTATTGCGAATGCCGATATTGATGTAGAGAATATTCGCTTTGTTGAAGCGCACGGCACGGCGACAGCGCTTGGCGATCCGATTGAGTTTTCTTCTCTGTCGCAGACCTTTCAGCAGTACACAGACAAAAAGCAGTTCTGCCGTTTAGGTTCGGTTAAGACCAATATTGGTCACACAGATGCAGCATCTGGTGTCGCGAGTTTAATCAAAGCCTCGTTAGCACTCAAATCTGGTCAGCTTCCAGCGTCTTTGCATTATTCTAAGCCGAATCCAAACATCGACTTTGAAAGCAGTCCCTTTGTGATGAATACTGAGCTTACCTCGTTTAAGCAGTCAGATAAGCCCAATAATGCGCTCGTCAATTCGTTTGGTGTGGGCGGCACTAATGCCTGTGTTATTTTGGAAGCGGCGCCTGAACTTTCCTCTGGTGATGAGCACCAAGCTCCGGTATTGATGACATTTTCAGCCAGAAGTCGCAATGCGCTTGGCGAAATGAAACGTCGAATGGCCGCGCATCTCGAAACTAACCCAGATGCAAATCTTGCTGATGTTGCTCATACCCTACAAACTGGACGCAAGCAGTTTGAGTTTTCAACCAGTGTGGTTGGCCAAGACCGTGAATCCCTTCTGGAATCTTTGGGCAAGGCATCCCCAGTCGCGGTTAAAAACAAGTCTAAGCGTCCTGTAGTCTTTATGTTCCCAGGGCAAGGCAACCAATACGCAAACATGTCGTTGGACCTTTACCAGACATATCCTGTGTTCAAGCAAGAAATGGATCAGTGCTGCGATTATCTCACTGCAATTCTTGAACAAGATCTGAGAGAGATAATCTTTCCAAAGGACGAAGAAGTTGCGGCACTTATTAACCAAACAAAATTCACTCAGCCAGCACTGTTTGTCGTCGAATACAGCTTGGCCAAATTGTGGATGTCATGGGGTATTCAGCCAGATGTGATGATCGGCCACAGTGTTGGTGAATATGTGGCTGCTTGTTTATCGGGTGTTTTCTCTCTAGAAGACGCATTAAAAGCGGTCGCGATTCGTGGCAAGCTGGTTCAAGCACTGCCGCCAGGTGCTATGTTAGCGGTATTGATGGAGGAAGCGGAATTAAGTGAAAGAATCGCTAATCTGGATTTGGACATCGCTGCTGTTAACTACCCAGAGCTGTCTGTCGTTGCAGGTGAGTTAGAGGCGGTGAAAGCATTCCAATATGAGTTGGAAGAAGAAGGTATATTCTGCAAACACTTAGATACCTCACATGGCTTCCATTCCAGCATGATGGATCCTATGTTGCCTGAGTTTAAACAGGTGATAGATGGTATCGAGCTTCACACTCCGCAAATTCCGTTTGTCTCTTCGGTGACAGGTGAGTGGATCTCTGAGGCATTAGCCAAAGACAGTGATTATTGGGTGCGCCATGTAAGAAACCCTGTTTTATTCTCGCATGCGTTTAAGACCTTGATGGAAGAACACCAAGACGGCTTTATTGCACTGGAGGTGGGACCTGGTCGCTCGCTAGAATCAGCAGCAAAACAGCACTTTAAAGAAGAAACTGATATTGAAGCGGATATATTCTCTTCGCTCCCCACTGCAAAAGAAGTGGCGTTATCAGGTCAATATTTCGTCTCAACACTCGGCTCTATGTGGGCGCACGGTCTGAAAGTGGATTGGTCGCTATTATACACAGGTGAGCGTCGTTGCCGTGTATCTTTACCTGGCTATCCGTTTGAGCGAAACGAGTTTAAGCTGCCGAGCATTCAAGGCGGTAATGCTGATAGTCCATCCCTAGCGGTTGACGAATCTTCTCTAAAACGTAAAAAGCAAGATATTGCAGATTGGTTTTACATGCCAGCATGGAAACGTACTGTGCCTGCGGCATTTATGCCAAACGAGAAGGCTGAAAACGAGACGGACTGCTGGATCCTATTTGCCGATGAATACGGTGTTGCTGCCCAAATGCAAACTCAGCTACGTGAGACTGGTGCACGTATTGTGAGCGTGCTTCAAGGGGACAGTTATGTTGATAATTCAGTACCTGAAGATCATACCTTCAACTTCATCATTAACCCTCGTGAGCGTGAAGATTACATTCAGTTACTTCAGGCAATCAAAGCACAGGGTATGGCGCCAGTGCGTATTGTCGATATGTGGAACTTGTCACCTCAGCATAAAGGCTTGGATCTAGAGCAGTGTCAGAATGGTCAATACGCTTCTTTCTATGCGCCATTGTATCTACAGCAAGCCTTGGTGAGTGAAAATGTGTTAGATAGGGTGCGTTTATTATTCGTTACCAACAACACATTTAGCGTGTCAGGTGAAAAGGTTATTTGCCCAGAGAAAGCCTTGCTTGTTGGCCCTGCTAGAGTCTTCTATCACGAATATCCAGATGTACAGTGTCATTTGGTTGATATCGATCTCCCACTTAATGAACAGGGCGAGATTGACCAATATAACCAGCAAGTAGCCAATTACTTAATTGCTGAAACTGACCTTGCGACAGACGGTAAACTAGTGGCGTATCGAAGCGGTTGCCGCTGGGAAGAGGAATATCAAGCGGTTCGTTTGCATGAACAAGTGTCTGGTATTAGCGCTGAGTTCAAAGATGAGGGCGTGTATCTCATTACCGGAGGGCTCGGTGGCCTTGGTATGTTAGTCGCAGGCCATATCAGTGAATTGTGTAATGCGACACTGGTATTAACTTACCGCAGTCGTTTACCTGCCAGGGAAGAGTGGCAAGCTTGGATCGAGCAACATCCCGTTGATGATGCCATGAGTGAGAAGCTGGTGAGCATTCTTCGTCTAGAGGAAATGGGTAACACCATAGACTTGGTTCAAGTCGATGTGTGTGATTACGCTGAAATGGAGAAAATGTGTCAGCGCTACCCAAGATTTGACGGCATTTTCCATACTGCGGGTATTGCGGGTGGAGGAATTATTCCGCTTAAATCTGATCAAGACTGCGCGAGCGTTATTGATCCCAAATTGACGGGAAGCCTTATCCTCGATGAATTAACCAAAGACAATCAACCTGATTTTATGGTGCTGTTCTCTTCCATCACATCGATACAAGCAGATGAAGCACGTATTGATTACTGCGCGGGTAATGCCTTTTTAGATATCTACGCCAGCTATCGTAATCAGAACCGTAATGGCCGCACTATTTCAATAAACTGGGGTAAATGGGGTGATGTCGGCATGGCGGTTCAATATGGCCGTGAATTGGATGAGAAAAAAGCGCAGCTGGCTCAACCTGAAGATTCGGGGCTATTGACACTGGTTGATCGTAAAGGTCTAGAAGAAGTGTATCGAGTGAATCTCGATGTTCAAAAAGACTGGGTATTGAACGAGCATTGTTTGTCTGAGCAGCCAACCATGGTCGGAACCACCATACTGTCTATGCTGCATAACTTCGTCAATTACTTCAAACCGCAAGAGCCGCTGCAGGTGAAAAACCTGCTGTTGACCAAACCGGCTATTTATCACAATGCTTGGCCACGTGAAATGCGCTTATTTGTTCGCGCAGAAGGCACTGGCTATAGCTTTAGCCTGCGTAGCCGAGGTATTCGAGAGATTGATTGGGAAGAGCATGCAATCGGTAATCTTGGTTCTGGTGTTGAGACTACAGAAAGTCTTGCCGCTTATATTGAGCCACTCGAAGCCATTCAAACGCGTTGTAGTGAGCGTTTAGACGAAGAGGATGTTGGCAAAGAGTACATCAATGCGATAACTGGCGAGGTTTTCCTCTCTCTTAGTGACCGCTGGAGTACCACTAAGACAGCATGGCAAGGGGATAATGAGTGGCTGATTCACAAAGAACTTGATGCTCAGTATCAGGGTGATTTCGAGCAGTACCCCTATCACCCAGCGGTAATAGATTCTGTGTCGATTCGTTGTATCAACCTGATCTCAAGAGAAAACTTCTTGCCAATTAGTTACGGTAAGGTCAGCTACTTAGCGCCGCTTGACGGGGATTGCTATGCCCATATCAAGCTAAAGCAAGCCTATAAAGAAGAAGATAACACCATCATCATGGATATCACTTTCTTGGGCGTAGATAGTCAGCCATTAATGGTGATAGAGAATTACACCTTGGTTCGCATGAAAGCAGACAACCAAGTGCAAGACTCCGTCTCAACGTCAAGCAAGGCAAGGTTTGATGTCAATGTGTCTGACAAAGACATCATGTTCTACGAAGGACTTGATGCACTCAAGCGTCAGTTAGCTCATTTAGAGTTTGAGCAAATGGTGGTTGTGACGAGCGACTTGGGCCAGCTTATTCACGAAGCGATTCCTGAGCGAGAAGAGGTAGAAACCATCGCGACCGACTCAGAGGCAAACCAAGGTCATGCTCGTCCTGAACTGTCCGTTGAATATGTGGCGCCAGAAAATGACATTGAGAAAGAAGTCATTGCTGTCTGGCAGTCTGTTTTGGGAATTTCAGGGATAGGAATCGATGATAACTTTGTTGAACTTGGAGGCAACTCTCTGCTTGCGGTGCAAATTGTCTCCAAAGTATCGGCCAAGTTCGAAGTCGATATCCGAGTGGATCTTTTCTATCAAGATCAAACCGTAAGAGGGCTTGCTGGATTAGTCATTCAGGCTTTCGAGTCACTATTAGAAAGTGAGTAAAAATGATGCCCGAGCAAAGCTTGGGCATCACATGAATTTTTGGCTGCTTTCGCGAGCAGCCTAATCGACCAAATACGATAGGGGCATGGCTGTGACGACTAAAACACATAAAATTTTGCAATCAATGGGGATTGAAGAGCTCAAAAGACTTGCTAGAGAGAAAAAAAATAGCAAAACACAGCTCACAAAAGCGAATCCAACATCGGATAACAATCGAAAGATTTTTCCTTTGACTGATGCACAAAAGAGTATTTGGGCGTTAGAGCAGTACCAAAAAGGTAACAAAGCTTATAACAATCCACTTGCGGTTACTTGTCACGTTGACCATGAATTTAGCCCCGATCGTCTTCAAGACACATTAAACAAAATGGCCGATCGCCATAATATATTTCGAACTAAGATCCGTATTGTTGACAACGAGCCGTGCCAATATGTTGATGACAAAGTGACGATGTATGCTGGATTTGATGATATTTCGTCCATGCCTGAAGAGGAAAAGCACCATTGGATCATGCAGGTGGCAAAAGAAGAAGGATGTAAATCTTTTGACCTAGAAAATGATGCATTATTTCGCTGGAGAATGGTGAAGACACAGTCTAGTGAATACGTAGTCATGCTGACCTTTCATCACATTATTTCTGATGGCTGGACGGTCAGTTTATGCTTTTTGGAGTTCATGAAAACCTATTTTGGGCATGGTAATGAACAAGCGCCTCAATTTACGGAATATGCGCTAGACCAAAGCCTCTATTTTGAGCAAGGAAAATATCAAAAAGGTATTGAATACTGGAGTGATAAGCTAAGCGGAGCAGAAGGGATTCTAGATATTGCCACGGGTCATCCTCGCCCCGATACAATGAGCTTTGCAGGCAGTTATGTCAGCAAGTTTCTTAGTGGAGATTTTTGCCAAAAACTTCAATCGGCTGCAGCTAAGCAAGGTGCGACCACATTCCATCTAATGCTGGCAGCCTATCAACTGCTCTTGCATAAATACAGTGGTCAACAAGACATCATTGTTGGCGTTCCTTTCGCTAATCGTCTGGATGCAAAAACGCAAGATATGTTGGGTCTTTTCATGAATACCTTGCCACTGCGTTTTCAATTAGATAGTCACTCGAGCTTAGCATCCGTTGTTGAAGCTGCGAAAAGAGAAAGCTCGCAGGCAATGACGCACCAAGATGTGCCTTTTAATCGTATCCTTGAGGCTATTGATCATCCACGTGATTTAGCAATCAACCCATTGTATCAAGCCGTGTTAAGTTACCAAGTTTACCCCCATTCACGCGGACAAAAAGGATTTAGCTATACGCCATTAAAGGTCGATTATGGTGTCGCTAAATTGGATCTAAACCTATGGGTAGAGGAAGACGGAGAAGGTTTAGTTTGCACCATTAATTATGATACGGCTCTATTTGAACGCGCGACAATAGAAAAAATGCTCGATGGTCTAAACACGATTCTTGCTGCTATTGTAGAAACGCCAGATAAGACAATTGCTGATTTGTCTTTGCTGACTCAGAGTGAAGAGCAGCAACTGCTTGAAAACTGCGCTGCCAAAGAGCAGACGTCACTACAGCCGATCCACCTTAACTTTGAGCATAATTCAGAACATTTCCCCGATGATATTGCGTTGAGTTGCGCTAATCGGACGCTTAGTTACCAAGAATTAAATCAGTCAGCTAACCAGCTAGCGCAAAGGCTACTGTTAGAGGGTGTTAGCCTAGGTGAACCTGTTGCTATCGCGATGGATAAAAGTGAACTCAGCGTGGTTGCTATTTTGGCGATTCTCAAAGCGGGTGGCTGTTATCTTCCTATCGATATCAATTTGCCTGAGTCAAAAGTCGAGTACATCTTAAACGATGCAAAAGTGAACAACCTTGTATACGCAGGAAATATTCCACAACACTTAGAAGACCTTGCGCAGCGAACATCATTAAGCTGGATCGATCTACTGGATGAACGAGAAGGCCATGAATTATCACAGGAAAACCTGTTTACTGACCCGAACAGTCAGCGTCCAGCTTATATAATTTACACTTCAGGCAGCACGGGCAACCCTAAAGGTGTGTGCGTTTACCACTCGCAGATCAGTGCCTATTGTCAATCAGTTGCACCAGTATTGGCGCAATCTGAACAAGCTCGCTATGGAATGTTTTCTTCATTCTCAACTGACCTCGCTCATACCATGCTATTTCCTGCTCTTGTTGGGCGAGGGGAGCTGGTTATTATCACTAAAGAGATGTTAGAAAGCCCAGAAACACTGGCAGCTCATCTAAAAGACCAACCAATTGATTGCGCTAAAATAACCCCTACGCATCTTTCTGCCTTGTTGAATGTTGCCAATGCAAGGGATCTGTTACCCAAAAGCACTTTAGTTCTTGGAGGAGAAGCCTTACCAGCTTCCTTGGTGGAAAAAGTCAAAACCTTAAGGCCGGACTGCCGCCTTGTGAACCACTACGGACCAACAGAATGTACTGTTGGGGTGACCACATATTTATTACCCAATGAGTTAACCCAATTAGACGCTAAGTTTGTTCCAATCGGTCAGCCTTTACACGGCAATCATGTATTGATTTTGGATGCAAACCAGCAGCTTGTGCCATCGGGTTTAGCGGGTGAAATTTGTATCGGGGGCCGACAAATTGCAAGCGGGTATATAGGTGAATCGAACATCAGTCAACGTCAGTTTATCGACCACCCATATCTAGCGGGAGAGCGCTTGTACCGCACAGGAGATAAAGGTCGATTCAACAGCCATGGCGATCTTGAGTATCTTGGCCGGTTGGATAGGCAAGTAAAGGTCAGAGGCTTTAGGGTCGAACTCGGCGAAATTGAGAAAACCATCGGTGAGCAAGGTTGTGTTGAGAGTGCGGCTGTGATTCAAAAGCATCAAGATCAGCTAAGTCAGTTGATCGCCTATGTGAGCTGCTCTCCAGAGCAAACCAATAGCGAAACTCAATCAATTATTAAGCAGCAAGTTGAGAACAGTTTGCCCGCTTATATGCATCCTGAGAGCTGGGTTTGGCTTGAGTCTATGCCCATGACAGCCAGTGGAAAGATAAACTACCGACAGTTGCCTGAAGAGTCGATAAGTAATCAAGGTAACAATGCAGTAGAGCCCAAAAATGACTTGGAGGTGCGTTTACAGGCAATTTACTACAGGGTGTTAAGCCGCGATATTATGAGCACGGAAACCAAGTTTCTTGATCTTGGCGGCAACTCTATCAGTGCTTTGAAACTTCTGATTGAAGTGAATAAAGCATTTTCCATGGCAATGACCTTAGGCGAGTTTTTTGCACACAGCAGCATAGTCGAGCTCGCCATGTACATTGAGCAATATTCGGAAAGTACTGGCGGGCGTCAATCGTTAGTGCTTCTAAATGAAGGTAATTCAGAGACCCATCCAAGCTTGGTTTTAGTCCATCCGGCTGGTGGAAATGTGCTGTGCTATGACGAGTTTACTCACGGCTTAGATAGGCGTTATCCTGTTTATGGTATTCAAGTGTCAGACTTTAGCACTGTGGCTGAATACAATCATGAATTGTCTCGTTTGGCTGAACATTACGTAGAGCAATTGGGCAAGCTGTCTCAGCATTCTGATCTTATTATTGGTGGATGGTCTTTAGGTGCAACGATCGCGTTTGAAATGGCTTGTCAGATTGAGCAGCTTACGGGTAATCAGCCCAAAGTTTTGGTGTTTGATCAGCCAGCGCCTCAAGTGAATGTCGACGATAGTACCACTATGCAAGAGCATGAAAGGCTGGCCTATTTTGCGCACAAAGTTGAGCGGTTTACTGGAATACCATTTAATACTTCGGGTCCCCAATTGGCTGCTATGTCTGATATTGAGAGAAGCCATGTATTTCTTGATGGCTTTCGCCGTGCCCAAATGGTACCAGACAATATCAGCGCGGAAGACTTTCAATATTTTCTGACTATCTTACAAGCGCACATGACAGCAACCGACCAATATCAAGGACGTGTTTATGGTGGGCAAGTGATCGTTGCAGAGGCGCAAGAGATATTACCCGGCCGTATCCGTTTGAATGAAAGGGGACTGGGCTGGCAAGCCTTTAGCCAGCAGCCTGTGAGTGTCATTCCAGCATTGGGCGATCATATCTCTATGATGAATGCTCCATTCGTGACTCAATTGGCACATGGCCTGCAGGAGACCCTAATTTGACCAGTATTGCTACGGCGACGCAGGAGAATGAAGTCGTTGTTTCAAACAAGGAATGGTGGGCGATAGTCGGTGGTCTTATCGGTGGCTTTATGGCCATATTGGATATTCAGATCACCAACTCGTCGATGAAAGTCATACAGGGGGCGTTGTCTGCTTCCTTGGATGATGCTTCTTGGTTGATGACTTCATACTTTACGGCCGAAATAGTAGCGATTCCACTGTGTGGGTGGTTATCTCAAGCTTTGGGAACAGGGCGATACTCTCTATGGTGTATTGGTGGTTTTCTTTTCTCCTCGTTATTGTGTTCTATGGCGTGGAATCTCGAATCCATGATTGTATTTCGGGCTATGCAAGGTTTTTGCGGCGGAGCGCTTATTCCTTTGTCTTTTCGGCTCATTATTGAAATTCTGCCGCAAGAGAAAAGGCCGATGGGGATGTCGCTCTTTAGTATCATTGCGACGTTTGCGCCAGCGATTGGGCCTGCCGTCGGTGGCTGGCTTACCGAGCACTTCTCATGGCATGCGATTTTTTACGTCAATGTTTTCCCCTCAGTATTGGCTTGGGTGTTGATTCAGCGCTCTATGAAACACCCCATCATTGATTGGAAAATTATTCGCCAAGGCGACTATTTAGGCGTCGTGACTGTGATGGTTTTTCTTGGCACCTTAGAAGTTATCTTGGAAAAAGGTGGAGATGAAAACTGGTTCGATTCAAGGATGATTTGTATTTTAACCCTTATTTCGGCCATCAGTTTTATTATCTTTGTATACGATCAGATGGTATGTCGTCATCCATTAATCAATATTCGTTTGTTTAGGGATCAGCAATATTCTCATGCCTTATTGATTTTTGCCATGCTGGGGTCGGCGATTTACGGCACCTTATTTCTGGTGCCTTATTACCTCACCATGATTCATGATTACAACGCAACAGAAATAGGTCATGTGGTGATTTGGATGGGGCTGCCGCAGCTGGTGATTTTACCATTTATACCCTATTTGATTCGTCGATATAATCCTAAGTATCTTATCTTCATTGGTTTTATGGGATTGGCCATCAGTTCATTTATGGACTGTTTTATGAGCGCCGATTTTGCAGGGCCGCAGATGATTGCTTCCATGTTGGTAAGAGCATTGGGTCAACCTTTTATCATGGTGCCACTTTCTATGCTCGCGACGCAAAACATCAAAGCGGAAGATGCCGCATCCTCTGCGGTTTTGATTAACGTATTTCGCAGTATTGGCGGCTCGATGGGCACCGCAATATTGTCGACGTATTTCATCACTCGGATTGATTTTCACCTCGATGCGGTTAAATCCAGAGTCTCAATTGGTAGCCAAGAGTTTTACCACTATCTGGGCGATGTAAAAAATGTTCTTTTAAATCAGGGGCTACCGACCGATAACGAACACCTGCAGCAAACGGCCGTCAACATTCTTGGAGAAAGAATGGCTGTGCAGTCACAAATCATGGCATTTAACGATCTATTTATGATCATGGGTGTCATGATGCTGGCAACGGCAATTATGGTGTTGTGTTCAAACCGTGATTTTCGGCTTCAACTCAAGCAGGAGGAGGCAATATGAGTGATAAAAAGTCTATGGGGATCAGCAGCTATTTGTTATCTCGTGAAGCTCGCCTGACGATTATTATCCCTATCCTCATATACAATATTGCTTTTTGGGTGTTGGGTGCCGGTTTAGCTTTAATCATCACGGCATGCTATTCAGCGGCGCTAGAGATGTTTAGTCGACGCACTGGTTCCTTGGCTATTATTGCGCTTATTTTAACGTCAGGTTGCGTTCACTATTTATATTTGCATGGCTACCGTTTTTTGGGAATTGGCGAAGAGAGCGTTTTACTGTCTGTGGGTGGCTCTCTCTCCGTTATTCTTGTGTTTGGCTTCTATTCCTTCATTGGCCGCCCTGTGGTGCGAACGCAAGCGGAAAACGCGCTTCCTCGTTTGACTCAGATGTCTATATACGGCACGCCTAAATACGCTCGGGTATGGCAAGAGGTGTCTCTTGCTTGGATGTTTGCTTACGCAGTTAAAGCACTGCTTGTGGTTGTGCTTGCAAGCGATCTACCTAATTATGCGGACTATTTTGTTTTTGTTGGCGCGTGGCCTCTGACCATCGCTATGATTTGTTTTAGTTTTTATTGGCCTAGCTTTCGCTTGGCATCAGAAAAGTCAATCAAATCTTCAACAGGCGACTCATCACCGTAGAAGATTGATCGTTATGGGCAGACTTTACACATCATTGATAACCAAAAACTCAAAGGGAAACAATATGAATAAATTAGTCAATCCGGCAATTGTTCTTGATAGCTATCCACAAGGTGCTATTGCTACGGATAACTTTCGTTTATCAAACAATCCGCTCGGAGAGCTAAAGGAAGGTGAATTCTTGGTTGAGAATTTATGGTTATCACTGGATCCATATACTCGTCCTCGCCTGAATAAAACCACGGCTTATGTTGAACCGATCGGATTAGGCAATGTCATTCAGGGTGAGACGATTGGCAAGGTGGTTGAAAGCAAAAGCTCAAAGTATCTGGTAGGAGACCTAGTGGGGACTTTTTCGGGCTGGCAGAAATATTATATTGCTCACGAAGACGAGCTCATGGTTAATCGTCTTCCTGATACACATTTATCACCCACTCTCTTTCTTGGCGTATCAGGCACACCTGGCCGCGCCGCATATTTTGGTCTGTTTAAAATCGGCAAACCTAAGGCAGGTGAAACCATGGTCGTCTCTGCGGCATCAGGTGCGGTCGGTTCTGTTGCTGGGCAAATAGGAAAAATGCTTGGCTGTCGAGTGATTGGCATCGCAGGGAGTGAAGAAAAGTGTCGTTATGTTGTCGATGAGCTTGGATTTGATGAGTGCGTAAACTACAAAGATGACAACTTTAGTGACGCCATTGCCAAGGCTTGCCCTGATGGGGTGGATGTTTATTTTGAAAATGTGGGCGGCCGAACGTCTTCGATTGTAGCTAGGCACCTCAATGAAGGGTCACGTGTTCCTATTTGCGGAAGTGCTGCTTTATACAACAAAGGTAAAGATGTTGACTCGAATACCTTGTCACGTTTTTATTCATCGTTACCCACAGCCCCTGAAAATCGTTTTTTCCTAGTGACAGAGTGGATGAATGATGCTGCAAGCGCGGTTCGATGGTTAACCGATGCGGCTGAAAGCGGTCAAATTAAGTTTCGTGAAACCATAACCGATGGACTGGAAAATACGCCCCAAGCGTTTGTTGATTTGCTGGAAGGGAATCATTTCGGCAAACCATTAGTTAGGATTTAGTTTTTTCGCCTTTTTTAATGAGTTGGTCATGTTATGAAAAAAATACTCAAGATAGTTATTCCGCTAATGACGTTAGTAATGATTGGTAGCGCTTATTGGTATTACTACGGGCGTTTTTTTCAAACCACAGATAACGCCTATGTACAAACCGATATTACTCACGTTAGCTCGCGGATTGACGCTGAGGTAGTAAAAATCTTTATTCATGACAACCAACGAGTTAAAAAAGGCGACGTATTGGCACTGCTTGACGACAGAGAATTAATCATAAAAAAACAGTTAGCAGAGGCCAATTTAGCTCAAAGTCGGGCAGAGCAATCTAATGCGGATGCCGCCTTCCAAATGCAGAAAAGTACCATTGAAGAATATCAAAGCAAGGTCATTTCTGCCAAAGCAAAATACCAATACTCACTGGAACAATATAAACGTTTCCAAGCGTTAGAGAAACAAAATTACATCTCTAAAGGGGAGCGAGACAATAGCGCTTCTGCTTACAAAGTGGACGAAGCGGCTTACTATGAAGCACAAGCCAGTTTAAAAACGCAGCAAGACAAACTTTCTGTGCTAAAAAGTGAAATTGAACAAGCCAATGCGATGGTGATTAAAGCTGAGGCGAGTCTCTCACAAGCCAAGTTAGAACTCGGCTATACACGTATCCTTGCTCCCATTGATGGCGTCATTAGCAATCGAAATTTACAAGTCGGTATGATGGTTCAGCAAGGACAGTCCATGGTCAGCATAGTGTCTGATCGCATTCCATGGGTTTTAGCCAATTTCAAAGAAACTCAGAAAGCTCGCATGCATAAAGGGCAACCAGTCAATGTCACTATTGATGCCTACCCCGGAAAGACATTTGCAGCAACCATTGATAGTCTCGCTCCGGCTACAGGTGCGACCTTTGCTCTACTTCCACCTGATAATGCTACAGGCAACTTCACCAAGGTGGTTCAACGAGTACCTGTAAAGATAATCTTTGACCAACCTGTTGAGATCGACAATGGTTTATCGGCTGTTGTGACCGTTGATACTCGCTGAAATTTGCAAAAATTTAAACCTTTTTTAAGTCTGATAGATTAAGTTGGTAGCATGTGTCGGCCTTTTGTGTTGACTGTGATTCTTGATAAGTAGGGAGATGAAATGCGTATATTACTTGTTGAAGATGATCCTATGCTGGGTAACGCAATTACGGCCTCCCTTGCTAGGCATCATTATACCGCTGATTGGGTCACTTCTGGAGAAAGTGCTTTGCATGCACTTAAAGCCGATGATTTTCTTCTGATCATTCTTGATATTGGTCTACCTGGTATCAGTGGATTACAGGTACTAAAAGAGCTCAGAGACAAAGGGGATAAGACGCCGGTATTAATTCTCAGTGCCCGAGATGAGTTAAACGATCGTGTTTATGGACTTAATCATGGGGCAGATGACTATTTGGTCAAACCCTTTCAGCTTGAAGAGTTACTGGCAAGAATGGGCGCTCTGATCAGACGTTCTGCAGGGATTGCAGATGATACTATTGTGGTGGGAGACGTATCCGTGTCTGTCAATTCTCACAAGGTTGCGGTGGCGGGCAAGGGGATCAATCTAACACCTAATGAGTTTAAAATACTGCTGTATCTCGTCACTAATTCAGGTCGGGTGCTGAGTAAAACCCAAATATTACAGAACATGCATGGCTGGGATGAAAGTGCAGGGCTCAATTCTATCGAAGTTCATATTCATAATTTAAGAAAAAAAATGCCCAAAGATACGATAAAAAACATTCGTGGTGTTGGTTATATTGTTCAGTAAAAACATGAAGTTAAAATCAATAAAGCGCCGCGTTGCAACCGTTAGTGTTGAGCTGTGCTTGGCGGTGATCACTGTCTCCATCATCTGGGTTTACTTTGATACGTCAAAAGCAATCAATGATGTTAATGATGCGCGCCTTGAAGATTTGAGCGAGAGTTTTTTGAAGGTGCTGGTGATGACTGACCCTTCGGTCTTGGGCGAGAATCAAGACATGGCGCCAGAAGACATGTTAGCTCAAATCACAAGTAAAACGTCACCAGAGGACAAGCTTGAGCAGTGGTCATCAGAAAAGCTGCTTAAAGATGATTTTGCATATTTGTTGCTAAACCGACAGGGTAGCGTATTGGCTAATTCGGCTAACGCGCCACCTGTCGATTTAGACTTGATGCGTCGACCTGGTCTCAACGACATAAAAGACCATCAAAAGGGCAATACATGGCGCGGGGTTACTATGGTGTTGACCCAACCCAAAAGCGGCGAATTACTCTGGTTATGGCTTGGAGAGGACAAGCAATTACGCGGTAAGATTGAAAATAAAATCGCGATGCCAGCCATTGTTCCCTTGCTGGTGACTACTCCGCTTTTATGTGTGCTACTAGTGCTGTTTACCTACCATTTGTTTGCCCCTATCAGCCGTCTTGAAAAGGAAATATCTGAAAAGTCGATAGACAATCTGTCTCACGTCAACATCTCTGATGTCCCTACCGAGATTGACGGCTTAGTAAAGCGTTTAAATTTCTTATTTGATCAGGTCGATGCGGCTTGGCAAAGAGAAAAACGTTTTAACCAAGATGCGGCGCATGAGCTAAGAACACCACTTGCCGTCATAAAGCTCAACGCCCAGAATGCGCTTAAAACCGATAATGCAGAAGAAAAGAACCACGACCTCGCCCAAATAGAAGAGAGTATTGTTCGTTCAGAGAGGACAATTGAACAGCTTCTTACTTTAGCCAAGGTAGAAAGTGGGTTAACGGTAGATCTCGACAAGCCCGTTGATGTGGTCTCTTTGTTACGCAGTGTTATTGCCGAGCTGGTGCCGCTGGCACTTAAACAAAATCAGGAGATGATGCTGGATGCTGAGTTCGAATCTTGCGTCATACAAGGAAATGATATCTTTTTAAATTGCCTTTTTCGAAACTTGATTGATAACGCGATTCGCTATTCAGGAGATGGCACTAGCATATGGGCAGAAATTGTTCCAAGCCATGATAGCGTACAAATCATCATATCTGATAGTGGCCGTGGGATGAGCGCACAAGATATCGAACGTATTTTTGATCGTTTTTTCCGAGCCAGAGAAACACAAAATAAGGTTCAAGGCGCCGGATTAGGCATGGCGATAGTAGAGCGGGTTATTGCTTTGCACAATGGCACTATCACAGTACAAGCGCAGCACCCGGGTCTGGCTTTTATCATTACTTTGCCCTTTCAGCGCAGTGAAACCCAAGCACTAATAGCCGAAATCTAGAAAATTGCTTTCAAAGCAAGTATCTGAACAGCATTAATTTTTAAATAGTGAAAAAATTCTTGCGTGTTTTGACTAGACCCAGCAAGGTAAATACGCATTACTAAAATGTTATATTTTTAACCAACATTGGAAGTGAAAATGCACATCGAAGTAACTTGCTCACCGAATAAAGAAGATCTTGAATTTCTAAGTAAGGGAATTCAGTCTTTTAATCAAAAACACATGTCTGATGAAGTCGTTTTTGAAGAAGACACTAAGTTTGCAGTATTAGCTAAAGATGAAAATGGCATAGTGCAAGGTGGTATTAGAGCCACTGCATTTTGGAATTATTGTATAATTGAACTGCTTTGGCTCTCCGAGGACACTCGTGGTCTGGGAGTTGGCACTCAATTAATGGAAGCTGCTGAACGCTTTGCCAAATCAAAAGGTTTTCACTATTTGCGTACGGAAACCTTGCGTTTCCAAGCAAAGCCATTCTATGAAAACCTTGGCTTTACAGTTTTTGGTGAGTTACCCGACTACCCTATAGGACACACAACATATTGTTTAGTCAAGAAAATATAGCAAACCGCTGAGCGGAGCGTTATATTCCCAGTTGACACCTGTTGCGCAACACGCTACACTTCGCTTAATGATCAAGACATTCAAACACAAAGGCTTGAAAAAGTTCTTCGAGACTGGAAGCAAAGCTGGGATTCAAGCTAAACATGACCGCCGTTTGAGAATGCAACTAGCCGTTATAGATACCGCGTCGGTTATCGAAGATATCGATTTACCAGGATTTAAGTTGCATCAATTGAAAGGCAATCGAGACGGTGTTTGGTCAATAACTGTAAATGGCAATTGGCGAGTAACATTTGAATTCAAAGATGGTAACGCCTACATATTAAACTACGAGGATTATCACTAATGACTATGCATAATCCACCGCATCCGGGTGAATTCATTTCCGATGTATATATGGAACCTTTTGGTTACAGCTGTAGATTTGTCGCGAAACAATTGGATGTCTCAGCCTCAACTCTTAACAGAGTCCTTAAGGGACAGAGCTCCATTACCCCTGAAATGGCATTAAGATTGTCTAAGGCTTTGGGTAGAAGTCCAGAAAGTTGGCTATCTATGCAGGACAATTACAATCTTTGGCAAGCTAAACAAAACGTTAATTTAACCAAAGTTCATCCTATCAGCTTCGCTGCAGCGTAATGGGAATATAACAAGAGCCTAAACTCCAACAATGTTAAGTTGTCATGGTTTTGGCAAACAACGCAAAAAGCTACACCAATACATTGCGTGTTAGGCGGACGCCGGCGGATCCCCCCATAAATTTCCTAGTCCACAGGTGTGCAAGGCGTTGGTATTCCTATTAAATCCATTTAGTCAGTTGTATTTTTGGCGAAATTCGTTAGATCAGAATGAGCGATGTGCATGTAATCATTGTTTTATATGGAAATTATGAGGGGATTCGTAAGACAGCGGCGTTAGATTACAAATGGATACTAAATGCAAATTATCGAGAAAAGTAGAAACCTAGATTTGGATGAATTTTTATCTCAGCCCTTATATGCTTTTTTAGCAAGTGAGTCACAGGATGGGCCGTGTTGTTCTCCTGTCTGGTTTTTGTGGGAAGATGGGAAAATTTGGATCATCTCCGTAAAAGGTGACTCCTTCTCTAAAAGAGTGGCGCAGCAGCCCAAAAGCGCCATCAGTATTGTGTATTGGGATAGGACATCGGGTAAATCTATCCATGCGGGTTTTAGAGGCATTGCAAATGTTCACGAGTTTGACTCTTCGCGTGCTGAACGTTTATTGAATAAGTATCTTGGTAACGACAAATCAAAATGGAATGCACGTTTTATCGACTTTCAGTCTAACTCTGAGAATGTCTTTGTATGCTTTGCGCCTGAAAAAGTCGTATTGCGTGACCAATCTTATTAAAATAAAGCCTTGTAAACACCCCTGCGCTGCGCTTTTTGGACTTGGTATGAGTGTTACAAACATTTCAATGATCTTTTCTCGAATTTAAACGGACTTTTGATGCTCGCTATTCCCTTACCATTTGTCGCGTCGTTGTTGTTATTTATAGCTGGCGTGGTGCTTCGATGCCGTTACCCACAAACTAGTCAAAAACCATTCCGGTTTATCATGCTGTGTGTATTAATGATGATGGTCGTAGGGCTGAGATGGACGCTAGATATTGCCTTGGTTCGCTTCCTGCAGCCCGTTCTTAGCGCATGTGTGCCAGTCGCGGCTTGGCTCTGTTTCGCGGGAGCTCATCGGAGTATATCTAATACGCAGTTACATTGGTTAGGCCCGTTTGCGGTTTTGGTTGGCTCATTTTTTTATCATCATATCTGGGTTGGTACCGTCGATGTTTTGCTGATCTTTCTCTATCTCGGCTATGGTGGCTTGTTGCTAAAGTCGTCGTTCAGTGTGCCGGAAAATGTCCGGCTAACTGATCTATCGAAAGTGGTTGTAGCTGAGCGGGCTGCGGGTGGACTTCTGCTGTTTTCTGCTTTGGTTGATGGCGTGCTCTCTTATGATATTTTGCTGCTCAATGCGCAGCACACGAGCTTGATACTCTCGGTTGGTTATCTTGTGCTTATTCCTGCTATTGTTGCTGCAGTGGTGGTTGTTAGCCTAAGTACAACCTCTGCGAGCGAATGCCAACAGCCTCAAGTTGAGCCTTCCATGTTAAATGGCTTTCCTGAACAAGCGGATATGCCAACCAATTCAGTGAAAAGTTTAGATGAAGACAAAGCTGAAGAAACTGCGCAGATCATGACTAGGTTTGATGCATTGATGAAAGAGCAACAAGTATTTAAAGACCCTGATCTGTCTCTTAATCGGTTAGCGAGAAAGTTAGGTATTCCGGCCCGAAAAATATCGGCTGCGGTTAATCAGACTTATAAGCAAAATATCTCAAAGGTTATCAATGCTTATCGAATTGAGCATGCGAAGACCCTTCTTAAGCAAAGTGATGAGGCAATAACGGATATTTTTCTTAGCTCGGGCTTCCAAACCAAATCTAATTTTAATCGTGAGTTTTCAAGGATAACTGGGCGAACTCCAAGTGAGTATCGAAGCTCGCCACAAGGATTAGATTGAATCGGTTTGCTTGCTGTTTAGCGGTTTAGAAAGTTAAGGATGTCATTTAACATCAATTGATGTAGCTCGCGGCGCGATGCACCTATGCCATCTTTGCAAATAATGCCATCGCCTGATACCTCATTTTCGAGCATAACCTCTGCTCCGAGTTTACAGTCTTGCATAAAACTGAAATGGGCCGCTTTTTCATAGACTTTGTAGCGTCTTAAATTTAGAGATATGTGCTCAGCAATATAGCCAGACTCTAATGCCTGAGGCAGATCGCCTATATCGACGCCAGCCGCGAGTATTAAGCTTGGTACATTAATGTCTCTTAAACTCTCGGTAGAAAAGCTTCGAGCAAGACCTAAATCCAGACTCACGATACGCTTGATTCGCGGATCTCGCAGCGCTTTATTGTGTGGCTCTGAGACTTGGTCCCTTGATAACCCAAGCTCTTGAGACAGTCCACAGGTTCTTGGGTTAGGGTATAGTAGACAATCAGCCTCAAACCTTGCTCTATCTATTTTCGCTCCAGCCAATAACATCACTGTCCAGCCGCCCAATGAATGTCCAATCGCAGTAATATCGCTAGGGTTAGTAGATGGTTTCCATTTGGTTGCGGTTAATAAATAATCCAGAATGCGTGACACATCTTGCGGTCTTTCCCACCATTTTGCGGCTTGGACGGATGATTGGTCGAAAGAGGTAGTTCCCGGATGATCAGCGGCCGCTACTATGTAGCCGCGCTTAGCAAGCCCGGTTGCCAACCAGTTTTGGTTTCGCCAGTTTCCTCGGTAGCCGTGTGATAACACCACCACAGGAAATATGCCTGATTTGATATGGGCACCTTTAATCAAATGCGTTCCAACGAAAGCTGGGTTGTCACCAATCAAGGTTGTCGCTGAAACATCTTGTGTAGGATACCAAATAGCGGTATTTAGTGGTCGATGAGGGTCATCGGTTAAGGTGATTTGTGTGAATCCAACACCTGAAGCAGTGACGGTAGCGCAAAGAAAAAATAAGGATGCGAACAGAAAATATGTCCATTTCATGATTTTAGCTCCGACTGAATTGATTGGAGCTAATATGGACTAAAGCTAGGTCTCACGAGACCTAAAACACGATCGAGGACGCTCTAGATCGTGTTTGACTACCGAATGTATCGACCAAGGTTTGGTTGTTTGTCTCCAAGACTTTTCTATTAATCTTTATAAAAACAACTTTCGGAATTCGCGGTATTTTCAATCGGACACGATTCCATATAAGGATCATGAGGTACGCAGAAGGTATAAGCGCCATCTGTTTCTGCACGAGTGCCTTTTACCCAATCATAAGACCAATTATTGTACACAGCATATCGACTGCCAGGCTCGTTGCTCTCTGCACTCCATACATATCGTTCATGCATGGGCTCTTGATTTGAAGGCTTGGTGTTTTTGTCATTAAGATAATCAATGATTATTTGATAGGGTGGAAGCTCCCAACCGCTATTGGCACAGCGCCCAGATGCTTTAGAAAAATCCTCCCAATCAACGTAGTACTCGTAGGCTCCATTAAGGAGAAAGTACTCGCTACATACCCATACTAAAGAACCATGAGAATTGATTTGCGAGCATTGCTTCTTCTTCACATTAGAATATGAGTTAGTGGACCATGTTTCCGAAAAGTAATCCGATGGCGGGATATAGGCATCATAATCTATCATGGAGCCAATTTTATCACCTTGGGCCCATGACTTACCGGTTTCGTCGGTACAGGCTTTGTTAACAGTATGGGTAACTTCGACATGTGGCATGGGTAATCCAGCGACACTGATCTGTTTGATATGCGTAGTTGTCGAGTTATCTACGGCAGCGCACTTTCCAAACCAATTAAAATCACCGCTCCAACTACCTTTAATCGTCCAGCCTTTAGAGAAAGTGCCCATATAGCATTCGTCGCAGCCAATTTCTGGCTTTTTATCCAAGAAGTCACAGGTAAAATTGCCTGGCGTACTCCATGAATTGCATGAAAGACGAGTGGACGTTTGAGAAACTTCCGATGCTTGTTCCTCAAGGCTCTGTGATTCATTTTCACTGGCAATCGCGATAGGTGGGGCGAGCATCAAAGGTGCCCATAGCAAAGTAAGAAATTGAATGATTTTCATAGTTTACCACCTACCTAATTCGCCGACTTTTTGCTACTCACTAATGTTCAATGTTTTGCGAAACACTCAATAGCAATGTGTTGATAATATTCCAAACTACATTAATTGAGTTAATAATCAATAGGAATTTAGCATGTATCGGTATGGAGTAAAACTCTATATCGGATGTATGTTTATGTTTTCCCATGAATCTTAACTTTATTCACTGATGTGGTGATGGGACTCACTATGCAATTCTGTACTTTGTTTAAAATCCGTCACTTTTACGGCTAATATTATCATCTAAAGACAATATTATCAGTGATTTGCTTTTTTATCGTATTCCATGTTCTTGATCAACTCATATGCACACATAAGCGTTTAGATTCGTATGTGTGGGGAGTATGATGACTGCCAGTGGTAGAAATTGTTGTACTGGCGATGACTTTATTTGGGGCAGGTTTTCGTTAGTGAGCCACGTAATAATGAGTTCCACAAAAACGTTGAATAAAGGAAATCGACCATGGTAACCGATGCAGTAGAAACCAGAGAATCTGAACAACCAGCTGTCGAATTACATTCTGAGAAAGTTGGACTGTCATTTTATGATTACAGTTCAAATGGTTGGCAAGACTCCCCTTTGACCATCAGTACTGACGATAATGTCGGGGCACTGAATAGTGACGGGTATTATAAGGTCAGCAAGTTAAGGCTGAAGTATAAGTTAAGAATTCATATCTCCAAAGTTGGAAAGGAGCAGATAGTCAAAGCAGGTAGTACTGTTATTGACTACATCAAGAATCATCTAACTTTACGCGTTCACTATGGTCAGCGTAGTGTCGTCGCTGATAACTACGCTCTAGAAAATGACACAGGAAAGATAGCCTTTAGTCGTGCACATCGGTCGTCAACCGCGCCAGCAGCATTTAGCGATATTGTTTCAAACGAAGTGGTTAGTGAAGAGAAACAAGGTGGTCACGGTCGGGATTATCACTATTACCTTTCTTTCGATATTTCTGCACAGGCTGACCATAAGTTTGAGATAGGTAGCAGCCTTTCGACAGCCAAACCCATTTGGTTCACCATGGAGGAGATAGCCAATAATTTCTTCTCGGCAGAACACATAGAGCCGATCCACTTCTTTTATAACGACCACGATAACAAAGAAGTAAGCGCTAGTAATCAGAGAGACGTTGTCACAAATCAGAACTTTGTCGTTTTTTCAAAAGAGCTTGAAACGTATCCAAGAGGTTCAAACCAGTCAGGAAGACTTCAGCTAGGTCAGAAAAATTATTATGGGTTCGATCCTTCTTTTACCAATCTCAGCGGTTGGGCTCAAAATGATATCAATCTCGAAACGACAGAGGTAACCACTCAACTCAACAAATTAGCTAACGCGTTAGTTGGTGCAGGATATGAGGGTACAAGCTTTGAGTACACGAGTGATTTAAGCAAGGCTAAGATGGTTTTCAAACGAGATCCTAACCAAGCATCACAAGGTGCATACACCATCTTCCAGAATGGGAGAAATGAGTTTATCACCAATACCGGTAGGCTATTTACTTGGAACCACAGTTACCATGTGGTGATACATGAAGCATTACACGCATTTGGTCTGCGACACCAAAGTAATCAGGTTCAGTCGATAATGAACTATAACAGTCTGCCGAATGGTGGCCTGATATCGTACCAGAACAATGATGCTTTTTCAGATTTAGATAAGCTGATGATAGGTAAGCTTTATCAATCAACCCATCCAGCAGCAAGTACTGATTAAAGCGCCGTTGATTTCTCAGATGAGCTGGTCAATTACTCTAATCAAACGGAAACACAGTAGTTGGCGCAGCTCATTGAGATGAACATGTTCTTGTAACACCCAGAGCAGAGAGAACTTCTCTCATCTAAGTATTGGGTCATATCAGTACTTATCAATCTTAATTGAAACCAAGAAACAAAATGTTCTCTCGGTTCTTCAGGACTGAGATGGAGACAGAGGTAATTTGTACCCTATGTGTTTTTGATATTTATTATGTGATCTAATGTTTGCAAATTGTTTCATATTTTTTATTTATTGTTTGCTTATGGTAGATTCGGTGAAATCTGAGCTTTCCGAAAGAGAAACGACCGGTAATAAAAAATATTATCTGTGCAAAAGTCGGAGGAACAATGACAGAGATAATTACTTCTGAAACACCTGAGGATAAAGAAATAATTCTTGGAGATGATAGCTCGAATCAGGCTATCAGCTTTAAGCTAGCCCAAGCATTCTACAATGAAATTACAGGTAAGTCTGAAAGAGTAACTGAAGATTTTAACCCGTCGTTTATTCTTACGATGGATAATATCAGTCAACTACATCACCGGATTATTCAGTCTACTACTCAATATAATGTGCAGTCGGCCAATGCTTCATTCTCAGTTGAGTATGTAAATGATTCTAGCGAAAGATTTAGCTCCATAGAGAGATTTATGGCACATGCTGGTTCAAAGGGGCAACCCGTTGAAGAAGTTGCTATTAGTTACAATCTTCTTGTAGTTCTACCACAGACCCATAAACCACAGGAATACAGAATCAACATATTACTTGCTTCACGCTCTGCAAAGGTTGAAGGGATGAAAGAGCAAATCGATGTCATTCCTTTCTCTATTCCTTTGTGGCAGTTTGAAAGTAAGTTTACGTGCAGAGCTTCTGTAGACTTTGTTGATATTACAGTCGCTAACTCATTTATGTCTGTTATTAAAAATTGGATTGACTGCCTAGAAGTTACTAGTATGAACCCAGTCCTAAAATGGGTTAGGCCGACGTCGAAATATCTACCCCTGATAGGTCAGTATAGTCTTCTTGCAATAGGAGCATATTTCACTAATCAACATGTGTCTTCTTATTTTGAGAACCCAGAACCTACAACCACAGCCTCATTTGTGTTGATAGCTTTTTTATTTAACTTTCTTCTGTTTAAATTTGGTAGGTTTATTGGTTACAAATCTGAGCGGCATCTTGATAGCATCTATCAACTTTCTTACATAGACTTTTCAGGTGCTGATCGTCGGTTAGCGACAGAGTCATCATCTAGCGTCAAGAAGAATATAGTGAAGTCAATCGCTTATATTCTTTTCTCAATTACAGTTGCATTAGTCTCAAATGAGCTATCTAAGCAAATTTTCATCAGTTAATAAAGCCAGATAAATAGATAATACAACTGTCGCTTAGGTCTTTCGTATTGGCTCCTGTAGACAGGTAGAACCAAATACTTAGAGAGTTTGAATAGTATGGAAAATATCGAAATGATTATTGCCACAGCAATAGTCACATTAGTTGTAACAGTTTTGGCTGGAATTACAGTTGAGTATTTTAAAAAAATTAAGCCTAAGTTGAGCTATTCAATAAAGGAATCTATCCCAATTACTTTGAATGATAACAAGATCGGCGCAAATGTAATTGAGGTGCATAACCCTTCCTCTAAAACTGTCAAAAATATTACGATTAGGATTAAGTCTTTAGGTGTCGATATAAAGAATAGTGGTGTTAACTCTACTACGGGTTTAGATTACGATATTGATGAATTGGGAGACAGCATAGAAGTTAAAATCCCATTTTTGAAGTTTAAAGACTATGTGTCTATCACAACTATTATGGAAGATAGATTTCATATTCCTAATAAGCCAGAGGTGACTATTCGTTCTCCTGACCAGTTCAAGTCTATTTTGGAATCAAAGGAAGATACAAGTATCGTTAAGCGTTTTGATTCTGCTATGGTGCCTGCGACTGTAGCTGCTATGGTTGTTGGTTTAAGCTTATCCATAAGTAGTAATGGTATATATACATTAATGAGTGCTCGCATCGACCAATCAACTCAATTGACACTTGCAGCAACAAAAGTTGATTTTCCTCAACTAGTTAGTCGATATTCAACCGGTAATGATTTTACATACTATACCCAAGGTCCATATATTTACTCATTGGTGATGAACTCCCATACGCAAGAAGAAGTTCAAAAATATTATGACTTTCTGGGTTTAGTTGTCCAACACGCATCGAGAATTAACTCATCAAGTAAAGCGGCTTTAGAATTTTTCATTGGGAGAGTTAGCTTAGTAATGGGAAATGAGAGTAATGCAAAGTCTTGGTTTTCAGCATCTATGAACACAGATGAGGCGGAGTACTTATACTTAAAAGATATTTATGGAACAACTGATTAACAGAACAAGTTAGCACATGATTAAAATACTACAAATTCTTTTGTGTTTAATTAAAAACTTACAAGTCAAGTCATTCGATTCAGATGCAAAAAAATGCACCTGTGTTTAAATTGTAGGCATAGACAACAGGAAAAATATGACTTTCGAAAAATTTGTAGCAATTGTTGGTTTGATTGCAACGATACCTGTCTATCAAGGTTGGGTAATTAAAATTTGGGTTTGGGGTAAGGCTAAAAAGGTTTCATCTTTGGAACAGCGACTTGAGCAAATAGAAAAACTGCACAGTGATAACAAGTATCTGATGATTTACATTGGTCAGTCTATTCTTATGGTACTTGCTTTGATTGCTATTGCACAGGTTTACCAGCTGATGAATATCGCTTCGGATGGGGAGGATATATCGTCTATTTTTATTAGCTTGATATCTCTAATAGCATATCTTGTGGCTATTAATTGTGGGGGTAAACTCACCAAGGTTAAGAACTTCGATAAGTATCGTGAAGACATAAACGGAAAAATCGAGCGTTTACAATCCTAACAAAACACTCTGGCGCCAATCTTTAATTTTTGGCGCCGTTTAATCCTCTTCGTAAAATCAATGCTTTACATTTGAAACATCCTTGTAACGCAACCTCTAAAATACCCCTTCTAGGACTATGTGTTTCAGGCTGGGAAAGGCCTGAGTGCTTTTAAAAGGCCACTCAATGCTGATTTAGCTTCCCCACTTGACACAAATCAACTGACTGTTTATATATTTTTGGTGAATATTTAAACAAAAATGATACCTGAACCACACTATTGTTAATATTGTTAATTTATTTGTTTACTATTGATTCTATTTATGCGATCACTATTGACTGAACTAACAGTAGGAGTGTGAGCTATGAGAACATCCAATACTTTTAAAGTTTTGATTCCATCCGTGCTTATTTCCGTTCTGTCTGCAAACGCACAGGCTAAGATTTATCCTGACCAGTTGGTTACGGATCAACTGGGTGAAGATGTCTGCCGTACGGGTTACCGCCCGATAGACCGCTTCGAAGCAAATGCACAAAAGGACTACATTGTTTCTCGCATGGGTCAGTGGCAAATTACTGGGTTAAAAGATGACTGGGTGATCATGGGACCTGGCTATCACGGTCGAATCAAGCAGGATACTCCCAATAGTACCACTTGGTGTTACCCTGTTAATGCGGTGTCTGAAATTACCACTATGCCTAAGGCATCCATTCCTGAAGGTGATGAGGTAGACATTCAGTATGCGCTGGTAACTGATCACGCTAACTTTGTGCGTCCATTGAGTTATCTTGCTCATTACCTTGGTTACGCTTGGGTTAGTGGCAACCATAGCCAATTTGTCGGCGAAGATATGGATGTTAGACGTGAAGGCGACGGTTGGGTGATTCAAGGCAATAAGGATGGCTCGTGCGACGGCTACCGCTGTGATGAAAAAAGCAAAATCACAATCAATAATTTTGCGTATACTCTCAACAATAGCGACTTCTCCCACGGTGACATAACCGAATCTGATCGCCAGCTGGTAAAAACGGTGACTGCGATTGCTCGCAATAGAAGTGACATTCCACAGCAGGTGGTGGTGGATCTGTCATTGGATGAGTCAACCAATTGGTCTAAAACTGACACCTATGGTTTTGCTCAATCGGTATCCACAGAAAATGAATTTATGTGGCCTTTGGTTGGTAAGACTAAGCTGTCGATTTCAATTGAAGCTAATCAGAGTTTCTCTAACACTAATGGCGCCTCAACTAGCCAGCAGGTGACGCTCCAAGCAAGACCAACTGTGCCTGCTAATTCTGAGATCCCAATTCGTGTCGAACTTTATCGCTCGAGTATTTCTTATCCATACAGCTTTGGTGCGGATGTAAGTTATGATGTCACATTTGATGGATTTTTACGTTGGAGTGGTAATGCTTGGCATTCTCACCCAGATGACCGTCCTAACGTAAAACACACTTTTACTATGGGACGTGGTAGCGACAAATCAGCAGATATTCGTTATCAATGGGACCACCGTTATATTCCGGGTGAAGTCAAATGGTGGGATTGGAGCTGGGCTATCACTGAAAATGGCTTAGAAAATATGCAAACTGTGACAGGAGAGAGCCTACGTCCATTTTACTCTCGTGTTTCTGGTGATTTTAATGCGGAATCACAATTTGCTGGTACGATAGAAATTGGTCAAGCCACACCGATAAGTAATCGCGTTAAGCGCTCAGCGGAGCCTCTGGTCAGTGAACAAGTTGGTGATGTCGAAATCACAACCAACTTTGATGCGCAAGAACTAGCAGAGCTTGGCTTTACTGATGCTCACCTAAGCATTACACCTGCCGAATAATCGAAACCTGAATTCCAGCTTCGCTGGCAGATGTCAGTCCTAACAGAGCAGCTTAGCTGCTCTGTTTATTTGATTTGGGCTTAATAAAAGCAAAAAGGTGAACCAATTGGTTCACCTTAGATTTAAGCAATTATAGGCTGTGATATATTGAATATCTTATGCTTCTGCACGGCGGTCACGATTATGACCACGCTCACCGCGATAGTTTCCGCGATTGTCGCCACCACGGTTACGATCGAATCGACGCTCTCCATCACGGCGTCCACCTTCGCGATTACCACGGAAGTTACCTTCACGACGACCACCTTCGCGATTGCCACGGAAACCACCATCGCG
The DNA here is from genome assembly GCF_003350295.1 of Vibrio tetraodonis. Classification (GTDB taxonomy): domain Bacteria; phylum Pseudomonadota; class Gammaproteobacteria; order Enterobacterales; family Vibrionaceae; genus Vibrio; species Vibrio tetraodonis. The sequence goes on along the minus strand of NZ_QLYY01000005.1, from coordinate 225,105 downwards.
ACGTCCGCCATCACGACCGCGACCTGAGTCACGACGTCCACGAGGCTCACGGAAATCGTCAAAGTCACACACGACAGCATCTACCTGCTTTTGGCGGATACGTAGTTTACGCAGTTTACCCGCAGTTTCAGAAGGCATTGCTTTAGGTAGCTGAACGTAAGTTTCACCTTGCGCAAGTTTGATAGCGCCGATTGAGCCTTTAGTCAGACCAAGCTCATTGGCTAATGCACCAACGATGTCTTTAACCTGAACGCCTTGTTCACGGCCAACTTGAAGTTGGTATGTATCCCAATCTTGATTGTTGAAGCTACGATCTCTACCACGGCCATCTCTACCACCTTCACGACGCTCTTTACGGCGTTGTTTGTCGCGTTCGATTGCTTGGATCATCGGATCTTCGCCAATGTAAAACAATGGGCGTTTACCTTGCTGACGCTTAAGTAAGATTGACGCCAGTGTGGTTGCATCTAGCTCTAGAGTCTCCTGAAGCTTTTCTACTAGCTCAGTGAATTTTTCTAGAGATTTATGTTCTTTATCTTGCTCTAGTTCAGCACCTAGCTTAACTAAGCGAGCTTCTGCCACTTTATCACGCAGTGGAAGTTGGATTTCTTCCATCGATGATTTAGTCACACGTTCGATAGTACGAAGCATACGGATCTGATTGGTGCGAACTAAAAGGATCGCTTTACCTTTACGTCCTGCACGACCTGTACGGCCAATCCTGTGAATGTAAGACTCTACATCAAAAGGAATATCATAGTTAAATACGTGAGTGATTCTTGGAACGTCTAGGCCACGAGCAACAACATCCGTTGCAACAAGAATATCGATCACACCTTGTTTGATATGATCAACAGTACGCTCACGTAGAGACTGTGGAATATCACCATGCAGCGCTGAAGCTTTAAAGCCGCGAGCACAGAGCCAGTCTGCTAGGCGCTCTGTATCTTGACGGGTGCGAACGAATACAATAGACGCGTCAGTTTCTTCGGTTTCCAACAGGCGAGACATTGCTTCATCTTTCTCAACACCTTTTACAACCCAGAATTGCTGCTCAACTTTATCTACAGTGTGATTCTTACCTGCGACATCAATTGTCACTGGCTCACGCAAAAAGCGCTCAACAATGTTTTTTAGCATTGGAGGCATAGTTGCAGAGAACAAAACACGCTGAGCAGACTCAGGAGCATGCTCCATGATTTCTGTAACGTCGTCGACGAAGCCCATGTTTAGCATTTCGTCTGCTTCGTCGAGAACAAACGTATGTACTTCGTCTAGATGCAAACGTTCGCGGTTGATCAAGTCTTGAACACGACCTGGTGTACCAACAACAATGTGCGCACCGTTTTTGAGCGCTCGCATTTGATCAACGATGGATGCGCCACCGTAGATCTCAAGAACTTTTAGACCGGATATGTTTTGGCCTAGGTTTTTCATTTCTGCAGCAACTTGGATCGCTAGTTCGCGAGTCGGTGCAAGAACAATAGCCTGAGGTTTACGTTGAGCCAGATCTAGCTTGTTCAATAGTGGAAGTGAAAATGCTGCGGTTTTGCCAGTACCAGTCTGAGCTTTACCTAGTGCATCGGTGCCTTCCATCAGGTGAGGGATAGCAGCAGCTTGAATAGGGGTTGGTGATACAAAGCCCATTCCGTCTAGAGAAGAAAGGATAGCGTCATTTAGCGCTAAATCGCTAAACTGAATTACAGAATCTGTCATTGGGATCCTACTAAAGTAAATGTCAACAAAAGGTCCCACGAGCTCTACCAATTCCATTACCAATCCAGTGAGTGCTGAATCCGTTCAGATGCGGATAAGTCGTAAATCGCATCAAGCCGCTAGGGACATATCTAAGGGGGGCGAATTATTCCTTAAAACCATAAAAAAATCCAGAAAAAATTGAAATACATCACAATTTTTTCCTAGTTTTGATTGATTAAGAACAGAAGATTCCAGCGCTTTGTTCATTAGATAGATACAGGCCTACTCGGTGTTTGTCATTGATATACATAATAAATTAGTAAAGTTCATATGAATTAGGTGGTCAATTTCTGCGATATACATTAGGGGCATTACCTAGTAAAATGTGATACACAAATTGGCTCGACTGGATGTGGTTGTGACGGGTTGAACCCCGCAATTGGTTTAATCAGCTGTAAATGTACTGGTTAATGTGATACATCCAGAAAATAAAACGAATTAGTTAAGAAGTTTGCATGTTCCAAGATAATCCCCTACTGGCTCAACTGAAGCAGCAGATACAAGAAAACCTTCCTAAGAAAGAAGGTACGATTAAAGCGACTGAGAAAGGCTATGGCTTTTTGGAGGTCGATAACAAAACGAGTGTCTTTATTCCGCCACCGTACATGAAAAAATGTATGCATGGAGATAAGGTAAGAGCCATTATTCGTACCGAAAAAGAGCGCGAAGTTGCAGAGCCAGAAGCCCTATTGGAACAGGGCATTAACCGTTTTATCGGTCGAGTTAAGTGGTTTAAAGGTAAGTTAAACGTTAACCCTGATCATCCACAACTTAAAAAATTATCGCTTAAAGCTAAGGTCACAAAGGGCTTAAAGCGGGACGATTTGAAGGAAGGGGACTGGATTGTTGCCCATCTAATCCAACACCCATTGGCTGACGATAATGGCTTTTTGGTCGAAATATCAGAAAAGATTACGGATGCCGATGACAAAATAGCGCCTTGGTGGGTGACATTAGCACAAAATGAATTACCCAATACCGAGCCTCCAGGCATAGAAAACTGGCAGATTAAGGATGACGCTGATCTAGAGCGTCTAGACATGACGCACTTGCCTTTTGTCACTATTGATGGTGCTTCGACTCAGGATATGGACGATGCTCTGTATGCTCAGAAGCGAGATGATGGAAGCTATGAGTTAATGATCGCGATTGCTGATCCTACGGCCTATATTACCCCAAACTCTGAAATGGATAGAACTGCACGTCAACGTGGATTTACTATTTATTTACCAGGGCGCAATATTCCTATGCTGCCAAGAGAGTTAGCTGATGACCTGTGCTCTTTGGTAGAAAATGAGTTAAGACCCGCGCTTTGCTGTTCTGTTCACATTGGAGCTGACGGTGAACTAGGCGATGACGTTAAGTTTTTTGCAGCCACTGTGAAATCCCACGCACGTCTAGTTTACGATAATGTTTCAGATTGGCTGGAAAACAGCGAGTCACAGTCATGGCAACCTGATAGCAGCACAGCTTCAGTGATAAACGCCCTTTATGAGTGTTCGCAGGCTCGAATTCAGTGGCGCGAGAAAAATGCCGTTGTTTTCCCAGATCGCCCAGACTACCGTTTTGAACTTAGCGAAGATAATGATGTTCTTGCTATTCATGCAGACATTCGTCGTAGCGCAAACAAAATAGTTGAAGAATGTATGATTACTGCAAATATTTGCGCAGGTAAAGTTCTTCAGTCTAGTTTCGATTCAGGCGTGTTCAATACCCATTCTGGTTTTAAACAGGATAAGCTGAGTGATGTTATCGATCTTATCAACAGCGAAAACAGCGAGCAGACCTTTACCATAGAGGGCATTGCTACATTGGCTGGGTTCTCTGAGCTTCGCCGTTGGTTAGCTAAGCAAGATACCAGTTATCTCGAACACCGTATTCGCAAGTATCAAGCGTATAGCGAAATTGGTAATCAAGCTCTACCTCATTATGCAATGGGGCTTGAATTGTATGCTACTTGGACCTCACCGATTCGTAAATATGGTGACATGGTCAACCATAGAATGTTGAAAGCTCATATTATGAGCAAAGCATCGGTTCAAACTGCTGATGGTGATCTTGGCGATGAATTAGCCCTGCACCGTAAACACCATAAAACGGCGGAACGTAATGTCGCTGATTGGCTATATGTGCGCACTTTAGCGGAAGAACCAGCAAAAGGTACCCAATTTCATGGTGAAATTTTTGATGTTTCTCGAGCAGGGTTACGCGTTCGTTTACTCGAAAATGGTGCGGTTGCATTTATACCTGGTGTTCTAATATTGGCCAATAAAGAGCGTTTAAAATGTAATTCAGAGCTTGGATTAGTGTCTATCGACGATGAGATTGTTTACCGAGCAGGTGATATCATTAAGGTTGTGCTAAATGAGGTAAATCAAGAAACTCGTAGTATTGTAGCTAAGCCTGTTGAAGTATTTTCTGAGGCAAAAGAAACCTAGTAAAGCGAGATGGATAAGTAAGGGCTCATTACTTACTTATCCGCTTCCCTAATCACTCTGTTTACCAAAACACTGATTTTGGATCTTTACCCATTTCTCTCATAATCACCGTTAAATCAATACTTTTCACAAAAATGTAACCTTACCTACATATTATGCCAGCAGTGTATATCCTTTATTTGAATCGGAGATTGTTATGATTCGCACTGTTTTCACTGTTTTCACTGTTTTATTAAGCGCATGTTTTAGTTTTAACCTAGTGGTAGCCAGTGAGGTCAATGTGTCAGGCTCGACCTCAGTAGCGCGCGTGATGGATGTGTTGGCTGAAGACTTTCATCAAAGCCACCCTGAAACCTATATCGCAGTACAGGGGATTGGTTCAACAGCAGGTATTACCTTATTGAAAAAAGGAGTCGCCGACATAGGTATGAGCTCTCGTTATTTGACAGAGAGCGAGCAAGATGAATCTCTCACTGTCACTCCTTTGGCTTATGACGGTCTTGCTGTTGTTGTGAATAAATCCAATCCGATCAGCAATATCAGCCGAGAGCAGCTTTTTGACATTTATAAGGGCAAGATAGTCAATTGGAACTCAGTGGGTGGTCTTGATCAAAAAATTGCAGTTGTGACTCGGGAGGCTTCATCTGGTTCTAGGTACAGCTTTGAGAATCTTCTTGGGCTAACTAAGATAGTCAATGGTCGACAAGTTTCCTCAATCAGTCAAAATAATTTGGTCGTGAACAGTAATAGTATGGTGAAAACCTTGGTCAGCCATAACAAGCAAGCGATAGGCTTTATATCAACTGGTTCTGTAGATAGCTCGGTAAAAGCGATTAAATTCGATGGAGTAGAAGCGAGTACTCAAACTATAGCGACAAATAAATATGGTCTATCTCGACCTTTTTTGGTGCTGTATAAACGCTCTGAATTAGGTGAACAAGCGAAATCGTTTGTTGAATATTTGCAAGGAAAGCAAGCGAAGGGCTTAATCCGCGAATACGGATATACACCCATTAGCAAATAGATAAGTTACGGGAGAGGGGATGCTGGCCCCTCTTTAAAAATGAAGTTGTATTACTGAGACAACAACTGCTCCAGGGCGTCTAACCCCTTCGATCTCAACTTTGATTTCACGTTCTATCTCCAATCCTTTTTTGATAGGTGTCACTTTAGATAGCTTGCTGACAGCGCGAACGCGGCTATTAGCTTTGACTGGATATGGAAAACGTACTTGGTTCAGACCAATGTTGACCACCATTTTGGCTGTTGGGAAAAGGGAATGATCTGGGTTGACACTGTCTGTGAGCTTTGGAAGCATAGCCAGAGTTAAAAAACCATGTGCAATTGTTGTCTTGAAAGGTGACTCAAGTTCGGCACGCTCTGGATTGGTATGTATCCACTGCATATCTTCAGTGACTTCACCAAATTGATTAATACGTTGCTGCGAGATTTCAAGCCACTCGCCTGTATGAATCACTTGGCCAAGCTTTTCTTTAAGCTGATCGTAAAGTACCTGTGCTTCAGGTTTTAATTCAACCGGCTTATTCTCAACATCATTTGATGCGTTGGGTGCCTGGACCTCATCATTGACCGCTGGTCTTTGCATGTCCCAAAAACGTGCAAATAAATAGCGGTGGTTATTTGTCTTTTGTATAAACTCATCCCAATATTCACGCACGGCAGGAGACATCCACTGCATAAACTCGGATTGCGACTTTTCACCACGATGTTTGAATAGGTCTGCGACTTTCATAAAACCTCAGAAATCTGATATTAATATACGTCAACTTTTTAATTTTGAATCACTTCACAATTGTGCGCAACGACTTTCGGGCGTACACATGTTTTCTGACTGCTACATTGTTTTTATTTATCAGCTATTTAGCAATAAAACATTATTTTATTAGATGATTGTCACTAGAGTACATACCCTAGATAATCGTCTTGTGTGAGAACGAAAGTTATTCATTGCTCCGATGCCCGCTCAGCACGTAGACAATCCATGGTCTAGACTACCAAACAAAACTCGTGCCAAGATAGGTTGAACCAAGCTATTAGCTTTATTTATCATACCTTAAGCTCTTTTCTTTTTTCATTGTATTGTTAATGCGGAGAGAAATGGTTTGGCTAAGGCGGCAATATTTGTTCTCCCTTAGGCTAACGCAATGTTAAGGAGCTGGATAAACCATAGGGAATTCTAGCATAGGGTGTTTTCCTATCATGCAGCGATAACCATACACCGACATAATCATCTCTGCGGACAAAGCGTCTTCGGGGGATGCATCGCAGGCTATGATGCCTTCGTTGAGTATGACAAGACGATCAGAATATTGTGCGGCAAGATTTAGGTCGTGTAACACCACCACTACCGCCGTATTTTGTTCATCTGCTAGCTGTTTCATTTTGGATAAAGTACTGTGCTGATGTGTGAGATCCAGAGCTGAAGTCGGTTCATCAAGCATTAATATTTTACGCTCCCCCGACTGTGCTAATTGCACGAGAACACGAGCTAAGTGCACTCGCTGTTTCTCTCCTCCTGACAAAGATGGGTAGAGCCGTTCGGCAAGATGGAAGACGTCAGTCACCCTCATATAGTGATGGGCAAGATCTCGCACTTCACTACTGGCTAATGTTAAGGGAATTGCGCCTAGCTCGACGACCTCTTGCACAGAGAAAGGAAAAGTGAGCGTATTTTGCTGCGGTAACATGCCTAAATGTTTGGCTAATTCCTTAGCATCCCAGAGATTTTTTTCTTTACCAAAATAGGCTATATCGGCGTTGGATTGTCTCTCACCACAAAGTACTTTTAGTAGCGTGCTTTTACCTGCACCATTTGGTCCTAAGAGGGCGGTAACTTCGCCAGCACGGATTTCGAGACTCACATTGTTGAGGATGAGACGTGAGCCTACGCGTACAGAGATATTGTTTGCGCAAAGTGCATGACTATTCATTAAAAAATCTTTCCTCTTTGCTTAAATAGGAGGTAAATAAAAAATGGAGCGCCAATCATTGCGGTGACGATTCCTACCGGAAGTTCGGCCGGCGCAAGCACTGTGCGTGAAATCATATCGGTTACCGTAAGAAGCAATGCGCCTAGGCAGGCTGATATTGGTACCAGGGAGCGATGATCGGGGCCACACAACATGCGGCCTAAATGAGGAATGATTAAACCGATGAAACCTATCATGCCAGACACACTAACGGCGACGCCAACCCCGATCGCAGTTAATAACATCAACAAACGCTTGAGCTTTTGTACTGGGATCCCGAGATGAGCAGCTTCCGCTTCACCCAAGAGTAAAGCGTTTAAAGGCATTGCATTGCGTGTGAAGCAGACTAGCAATACGAAAAGAGTAGTGGCGCAAAGTAAAATACTGGTCCAACTCGCGCCGGCTAGCGATCCCATCTGCCACAATGAAATGTCTCGCAGCATCTGGTCGTTGGCAATAAAATTGATGTACCCAAGGCCCGCAAAAGATAGAGCAGTTATTGCTACACCCGCTAATAGCATGATGGTCACAGACGTACCTAATTTGTTAGTACCTAATCGATATACAAAACCAGTGGCCACTATGGCACCCAAAAATGCAAATAAGGGGACAGCAATGATATTAATAACATTTGGGTAATCAGTGTTGTATTCAGAAAATAGGACGATCGCGACGGCTCCGCCGAGAGATGCGCCTGCAGAAACCCCTATAATGCCTGGTTCAGCGAGAGGGTTGCGAAACAATCCTTGGGTTACTGTGCCACAAATTGCCAATATCGCGCCGACAAGTATACACAGCAGGGTTCGTGGTAGACGAATTTCATGGATGACCATATGAATATGATCAGGAAGCTGGTTTGAATGTGTTACGACACTCATTAGACTATCCATGAAGCTGATATTCATGGGACCGACACTAATAGATCCGACAGCGGTAAGTAAAATAAATGAGCTTAAAACAATGAGTATTGAAGAAAGGGAGGTATGACGTAGCATAGTAAAGAGCTCTACTTCATTGTATTAAGTATTTTGTTTAAACGCTCGGCCTCTGAGAGGCTTTTTAAACCCAAACCACCAACGATTGCGTGTCCATCAATTGGAACAATGTTTTTGGCTTTTCCGGCCGGTGTCGCAGCAAGGAGAGGCATTTTGTCAAAAATGGTCTCTATCCCGCCGATCTTATCAAGGCTTCGGCCACTGACTAATATGATGTCAGGCTGCATCTCTAACATTGATTCTGTAGAGAGCGGCTTATACGAATCAATTTTTTGCGCTGCTGGGTTTAAACCACCAGCTAATTGAATGATTGCGTCTGGTACCGTGTTTGCGCCTGCAACATTTGCAGGTCGACCCTCATGTACGAGAAGAAACAACACTTTTTGCTTTCGTTGCAATGTTGAGCGGTTTGTCTCTAGCGCTTGAATGGTTTGTTGTATGTTGGCCTTTAGAGCTTGTGCTTTCTTTTCACTGTGAGTGATTGAGGCAATGTCATCGATGCGTTCTAATAGGCCTTCAGGTGTGGGTGATGAATTGATCACATCAACACTCACCCCTGCATTGGATATTTGGTCTAACACATTTTTGGGACCCATTTCTTCAGAGCCAATAACAAGGGTTGGATTAAGAGCAAGTAGACCTTCTGCGGAAAGGCTTCTGTGATAGCCAATCTTGGGCAGTTGATTTTTTGATGGCACTTCACTAGTGATATCTACTGCTACGATTTGGTCTTGTTTATCAAGTGCGATCAGTAGTTCGGTGACAGCACTACCGGCACTAATTATTCTGTCACTTGCTGATGTTGATGCTGTAACAAGAAATAGGGAAAGCGTGGTGACGCCTTTAGCAATGATAGGTTTGAGCATAGCTTGACCTTAGTGTTTTGTGTCTTGGGTAAGTAACTGGGCAGCTTGAATATTATTTTCTTGCAGAAAGGCAAGTAACTTTACTAAATGCTGCACATCTGCCGTTTTTTCCGCTCCTATAACGATAGATTTTTGATTAGATTGATATGCCTGCTTCACTGCATGGGAGAAAGAGTCCCAATCTGAATACTCTTGACTATTTAATGCCCAGTAAGGCTCTGTTGGTAAAATGTTCAGTGTGATTACTTGGTTTTCCACACTCGTTGTCATTGGCGAGTCTATGGTGGGTAACTTTACCTCCAGAGAATCAAGTTTGACGGCAGCGGTTAGCATCAAAAAAACCATAACAATAAAAATAATGTCTAATAAAGGTGTTAAGTCCGGTGTTAAGCTAATGGGATTCGATTGTCGATTCACTTTGATCATGGCATCGCCTCATGAGAGGCTGGGGATGGTTGAGTTTTTGCTTGTTGAAACTCGACCCCCTCTAGCCAGAGGTTAGTAAAATTGAGAGTGTGCGCCAGTTTAGCCATTACCTTGTCTGCCCAAAGGCCAAGTAGCTGAGCACTTGCGATAGCTGGCAAGGCAATGAGTAGGCCTGCCGCCGTTGTTCGCATTGCGATACCTAGGCCATCGGCTAAGTCATTTGGAGTAATGTTACCTGATGATGTTGCAACACCTTTAAACATCTCTATCAGACCAAGTACAGTTCCGAGTAGCCCAATTAGAGGGCTTATCACGCCAATTAAGCCAAGAAGACGAAGGCCTGAGTTGAGTTGCAGACGTTTTTCTTCCAACCACATACCAGCGGTATCTTCGCGTAAATTTTTCGGATAACAATGATGTTGGAGCAAGATGGAAACGCCCTGATAGAGAGGTGGTCGATTGTGAGAAAACTTTTCAGCAAGGCGAGTAATTTGTTGAACATTTGAAGGGGAGATTTGCTTTAGTTCGGCGTGAATGGCTTTTCTTCCTTTACCAGAGTAGATACAAAGCTGGATGAGGCGTTCGAGTACAATCATTACTGTTACGAATGAGCATAAGATGAGTGGCCATGTCATTAGGCCCAGTTGTTGCTGGAGGTAATTTATGTGTTCCATTGTTAATCCATATTGAAACGTACGGGAATTCTGACTCTATGAGCGATTTTCTGGCCGTTGATACTGTGTGGAGAGAACTTCCACTTCTTTATCGCCTTTAGTGCGGATTTATCTAAGATAGTTTGGCCTGAAGACGATATGAGTTGTTGAGACACTTGCTGGCCATCTTCATCTAACCAAACTTCATAAGTAACCACGCCTGTTAATCCTCTTTTTCTCGCCAACCTAGGGTAAATGGGTTGGACTGGCTTGGATATAAAACTTGGTTTGTCCACCAACACGGGTTTTGTGGTCGCGCCCTGATGAGAACTTGCAAGTTGAGGTTGATCAATTTTTTCTTCTGTGGGCTTATGAACTGCTCTGTCTGGCTGTTGTTGCGGTTTGTCTGATTGTTCGCTGACCTTTTTTTTACTTACAAGCTTAGCGCTATCTTTTTTATTAACAGACGTGGCCGTAGCTAATCGTCTTTTGACATCATCAGTGACTTGTGAGGTTGTTGATGAGTTTTGCTCTGTTTTGGGCCTAGCTCTCTCACTCTTTTGGTTTTCTGCAGAAGGTGATGTGAAATGGACAGAGACTGAAGAAGGTGCATTGCCTACAGGTATGACATAGGCTTTAGGCTCAAATTCCACTCCAAAAATCATGCTATGGATAGCAATTGATAGACTACCCGCAATCACATACCTATTTAAATGCATATCAGTGTTATGACAAAAATCCTCAAGAGATAAATTATCTAACAAGATGCAAATAATATCAATTATCAATTGCATTATCATTTCTGTACTTCTATGATTGCGTGAATTTTGTCACGCTAGGCTGTTACTACGGTAAAAAGGCTTTCTCATTGATGTTCGAGGAATGTATCTCACTGTTGTTAGCGGCTTGGTGCTATGAGGAACATATATGCAGACATTGAAGGAAAAAGTGGCCGAATTGGTCTTTGCAGAGCCAGCGTTATTACCCGCAGAAATTGCTGAGGTATTAAATGTTTCTGAATTTGAGGTTGTGAGCGCTTTACCGGATGACATGGTGGGTCTTGCTGGTGGGGAGCAAGCCCAATTCTATCTTGAAAAACTGGTTGGATTTGGCCCTGTGACGACTATTGTGCATTCCTTTGGTTCAATTTTTGAAGTAAAGGCGCCTTTCCCAAAAGGTAAAGTTGCAAGAGGTTATTACAATCTGATGGGAAAAAGTGGAGAGTTACATGGCCACTTAAAGCTGAGTAATGTGGTTAATATAGCTTTGGTTAGCAAACCTTTCAGAGGTCGCGAGAGTCACTATTTTGGTTTCTTCTGCGAAAAGGGGAACAACATATTCAAAGTTTATCTGGGTAGAAATGATCAGAGAGAGTTAATTCCTGAACAGGTAATCGCGTTTAAGGCAGTGGCAAGAAGACTTAAAGTAATATCAATCGTAGAAAATAAAAATCCGATAAATCAATCATCATAATAACAAGGAGATAATATATGGATGATCACGTTAAACAAGAGCGTTTACAAGGACGCTTGGGTCCCGAGATTCAAGAGCTTCGTCAACATTGTCTCACTCTTCAACTTGCTACTGTTGATGAGCAAGGTCAGCCTAATGCCAGTTATGCGCCGTTTGTACAAAATGAATATGGGTATTTTGTATTAATATCTGACATTGCCCGCCACGCTCGTAACCTTCTTGTGAGCCCCAATGTTTCGATTATGATGATCGAAGATGAAGGACATTCCAAACAACTTTTTGCTCGTAAACGTCTGACGTTTGATGCTACTGCAGTGGTAGTAGAAAGAGACACACCTTTATGGAATGATGTTATCACACAAATGAGTGAACGATTTGGCGACATTATTGATAACTTATGTCAATTACAGGACTTTATTTTATTTAAAATGCAACCTAAAAAGGGATTGTTTGTGAAGGGTTTTGGTCAGGCTTATCAAGTGTCTTGTGATGATCTCGTTGACTTTGTTCATTTGGAACAAGGACATAAAAAAGTGCAGCAGTCTTAGCGTAAAGGAGCACATGATGCTCCTTTTTTGCTTCGGCTTTTTAATCGATATGTTCTCGTTTTCAATGATCGAGATTAATCTGGAAAGCTGACACCTGCCTCTCTAAAGAGTCTCTGGCACGCTTTCCCATCACTGTGGAATAGATGGCAGCGATTGGCGGGTATATCAATAATGAAATTATTACCTACCTCTATGTCTAAGGTATCTGGTTCGCGATATATAACATCTGCGTCGGCTGCGCCAATATGTAGGTAAACTTGAGTTTCATTTCCGAGTTTTTCGACGATGTTAACTTGTCCCTCAATTGAAGCATCACCTTGACCACATGGCAGCAAATGTTCTGGTCTAACTCCCAGTGACATACGTGAACCTCTTGTGACGCTTGTTCCGTCAACTGGGATCCAAAATGCGGTGCCATTGGCAAGCTGAACCATGACTTTATCGTCTTCTACCGCCTCAATGAAAACACTAATAAAGTTCATCTTAGGTGAACCAATAAAACCAGCAACGAAACGATTACTTGGATAATGATAAAGCTCTAATGGCTTGCCAACTTGTGCAACATAACCGGCATCGAGAACGACAATTTTATCCGCCATTGTCATCGCTTCCACTTGATCATGTGTTACATAGATCATGGTACACCCCAGCTTTCGTTGCAGCTTGGTGATTTCTGAACGCATTTGTACCCGCAAGGCAGCATCTAAGTTGGACAAAGGTTCATCGAGTAGAAACACTTTAGGTTGTGACACCAGAGTTCGCCCGATAGCAACTCTTTGCCTTTGACCGCCAGATAAAGCTTTGGGTTGTCGGTCGAGCAGATGACTGAGTTGGAGTACATCGGCTGCGTGTTCGACACGTTTATCAATTTCACTCTTATCTGCTTTACTGAGCTTGAGACCAAATGACATATTTTCATACAGATTTAAATGCGGATATAGAGCATAGGATTGAAAAACCATACCGACGCCACGTTTAGATGGCTCAATATGATTCATCAGTTTAGAGTCAATATAAAGCTCTCCTGATGTAATGTCTTCGAGACCAGCAATACAGCGCAGTAACGTTGATTTACCACACCCTGAAGGACCGACAAAAACAACAAACTCGCCTTCTTTTATGTCTAGATCAACATTCTTTGAGATTAATACGTCGCCATAAGCCTTTGATACATTCTTTAATGTGACACTTGCCATCTCGCTTGTCCTTGATCAAAATTCTATCTTTTTATTAGGTTGCATATCAATTATCTATGTGTGGTTATATTAAGCTGCACCGATGGAAATCACCACTGGGCGTAAAATATGGTCACAGGTAACTATCAAGTTGTTACGAAAGCTAGTGCTTGCTCGACATGCTGGGTTCAATGTAAGAAATTAGGGTGGTGGAGTTCACACCACCCGCCATCGCCAATACAGAGTCCGTTCCCCTACGTGAAAATAACCGTATCAGACTCACTAACAAAATCGCTATTTGGTGTATGTGATGTTACACGATTATTGCCTATTACGGCGACTCCTGGCCATGTAATCCAGTTTTTCGACTTAGCTAGAAAAGTCTGATAAAAACTGGAAAGGTTCCTACTTGTCCGCTCTGGGACCAAGCTAGTTTGCTTTTTTGACTATTGTTATACATCCTCCTAGTCCTTGTCTATCTGGGGGGAGTAGTGAGGGAGTAGATGCATCTGTTGTTTGATGGTGTGTCTAGATCAAATTCAAAGAAATACAGAGCTTATTGGTGAATTTGATCACGGCATGCGTATTTTATGTGATTTATGTCATTTTTGTTCATCGATGCAGATCACGAAAATACGCCATAATAGGCGAGGCGTAGAAGATGGGATGATGAGCTAATTGATAATTTGGCGAGAATTAGTTATCCCAGTGGGTAATAACCCCTGAAATAGCTTGAGCTCATAATTCAAAGACAAAAAAGGATGTGAACATGAGAAACCCCCTGACTAAAGTAACTCTAGCCGCCCTGTCGGTGTTTACTTCCATAAGTGTGAATGCGGCTATCGAAGAGGGGCAGTTGACCATATGGGTAGGAGGGGATAAAGCTTATGAAGGAATGGCTCAAATAGGTCAGCGTTTCGAAGAAGATACAGATATTAAAGTCACGGTGGCTTTTCCTGAAAAATTAGAGGAAAAATTCCCTAAAGTTGCCGCTTCCGGAGAAGGGCCTGATATTATATTTTTTGCTCATGATCGCTTTGGTGGTTATGCAGAAGGTGGATTACTTGCCGAAGTCAAACCCTCGAAAGAAATTGAGCAAGGAATTGTTGATTTTGCGTGGGATGCCGCTACGTATAAAGGTAAAAAAATAGCCTATCCTGTTGCTGTCGAGTCCGTCTCTTTAATCTATAACAAAGCACTATTACCTGCACCGCCAAAAACGTGGGAAGAGATCCCAGCCTTAAATGCAAAACTTCAAAAGTCAGGTAAAAAAGCCATTATGTGGCCACTGCGAGATGGTGCTTATTTCACTTGGCCGCTTTTATCAGCCGATGGTGGGTATGCGTTTAAGCAAGTCAAAGATGGCTATGATATTAACGATGTAGGAGTGGCTAAAGATGGAGTTCAAGCCTCTTTAACCTTTATCAATGACATGATTAAAAATAAGGTTATTTCTGCTGATATGAACTACTCCGTTTCTGAGTCAGAGTTTGCGGCTGGCAAGGTTGCTATGACCATCAATGGCCCTTGGGGTTGGGCGAATATAGATAAAGCAGGAATTGACTATGGAGTAACGACATTACCTAAATTCAATGGTCATGCTTCAAAGCCGTTTGTCGGTGTTTGGGTTGGAGGAATAAGCTCGGTTTCTCCAAACAAAGAGCTGGCCGTTGAGTTTCTTGAGAACTATTTGCTCACTAATCAGGGGCTTAAGAGTCTTAATGATGATAAACCACTTGGTGCAGTGGCTTTAAAATCATTCCAGAAGTTGGTTGACACAGATGCTCGTATTGCCGCAACAATGGATAATGCGATGAATGGAGAGATAATGCCAAACATTCCCCAGTTTACGACCTTTTGGTATAGCATGAAAGATGCACTAGATAATGTGGTTGATGGACGTCAAAGCGTAACTGAAGCATTGAAAACAGCTGAAAAAAGAATGACGCAATAACTAACTTGGTATCGAGAAGGGGGGGGATGAGCCTTCCTTCGTTTTTCTATCATCGTGAGCAGGATATTATATGCAGTCAGTTCAAGGCACGGTTACCATGCCATCGCCAGGAGTCAGCTCGCTTTCTAACAAAAAAGTGTTGATCAAATGGGCCTTTTTGGGCGTGTTAGGCATTATCAACGGCTACGCTAGTATATTGATGTACTCAAGAGGTGAGTTCGCGTTTGCGCTCCTTACCCTTACCCTCACTGCACTAGCCTTGTTCATTTTTGGCAGTGCTAAAACCTATGCACATCGTTATATCTATCCGGGTATCGCCGGAATGATACTATTTATTCTTTTTCCTCTAGCCTATACGGTAAGCCTTTCTTTCACTAACTACAGTGCTAAAAATCAACTGTCTTTTGAGCGTGCTCAATCTGTTTTACTTGAACGCACTTACCAAAGTGGTGAAAGCTATCCGTTCTCGCTATTTCGTACATCGACAGGGTATCGTATTGCAATCACTAAAGCGGACAGTTTGTTTGTAACCGATGAGTTAGATTTGGAGACGTTGAACTCCGAGCTATATTTATCGTTTGCAAAACAAGTTGAGGGGAAAAAAGAAGCAATAAAAACCATCATAAAAAACAAGTCTTTGCTTGGTGGCCTTGCACTTCACTTACCGTCAGGAGAAGTGGTAAGAATGAGCGGACTGCGTAAGTTTGCTGCCGTGGGACCAGTTTATACACTGCAAGCTGATGGTGAAACTTTATATAACAATGAGACTCAGCAGTATCTGCGTCCAAATAATGAAATTGGCTTCTACCAACCAGTCAATGACGAGGGACAGTTTACAGGTTCTCCGGTCTCACCTGGCTATATTGTGACGGTTGGGACATACAACTTTGAACGCGTTTGGAAAGAAGATGGTATTAAACAGCCATTTGTCAGTATTTTCGTCTGGACTGTGGTTTTTTCCGCTTTGAGTGTTGGGCTCACTCTCATCCTAGGCTTAGTTCTAGCGAATATCGTTCAGTGGGAAGCGTTAAAAGGTCGCGCCATTTATCGAGTGCTTTTGATTTTACCATATGCCGTTCCTGCATTCATCTCAATATTGATTTTTAAGGGCTTATTTAACCAAAGTTTTGGCGAGATCAATATGGTATTAGAGGCTCTTTTTGGAATTAGCCCTAGCTGGTTTTCCGATCCTTTGATGGCTAAAGTCATGATCATTATCGTTAATACTTGGCTTGGTTTTCCTTACATCATGATCTTATGTATGGGACTTTTAAAAGCCATTCCTGATGATCTCTACGAAGCATCAGCGATTGACGGAGCAAATTTCATTGATAACTTTCGTCGAATTACTTTGCCGTTAATGATTAAGCCGTTAACACCTCTTCTTATCGCGAGCTTCGCATTTAACTTCAATAACTTCGTATTGATTCAACTTCTTACTCAAGGCGGCCCTAACATGATAGGCACGACAGAGCGAGCCGGTCATACGGATTTATTGGTAAATTATACCTATCGAATTGCGTTTGAAGGTGCAGGTGGACAAAACTTTGGTTTGGCAAGTGCAATTGCAACTTTGATTTTTCTTCTCGTCGGGGCATTAGCATTGCTTAATCTTCGTGTCACCAAAGTCGCTCAGGAATAAGGAGAGTTGTAATGGCAATGGTACAAGGTCAGTCACTGAAATACCGAGTTTGGGCGACACACATCTTGTTATGGTGTTTTCTTGCTTTGATTCTATTTCCTTTATTGATGGTTATTGCAATTTCCTTGCGTGAAGGTAATTTTGCAATTGGGAATATTATTCCTGATAACCCTTCTTTGGAACACTGGAAATTGGCGTTGGGATTTTCGGTGACAAATGACGACGGCTCTATCACTTCTCCACCGTTTCCAGTTCTGACTTGGTTGTGGAACTCGATTAAAGTTGCCGGTATCTCATCAATTATGATTGTCGTACTTTCAACAACATCCGCGTATGCTTTCGCTCGAATGAAGTTTAAGGGGAAAAATACCATTCTTAAGGCGATGATGATCTTTCAAATGTTTCCGCCGGTACTTGCATTGGTGGCTATTTATGCCTTGTTTGATAAGCTCGGTCAGTACATTCCATTTTTGGGTTTAAACACTCATGGCGGCCTAATTTTCGCTTATCTTGGTGGGATAGCTTTACATGTATGGACGATTAAAGGGTATTTCGAAACCATAGACAACTCCCTTGAAGAAGCAGCAGCTCTTGATGGTGCTACACCGTGGCAAGCGTTTAGATTGGTTCTTTTGCCTTTGTCGGTACCGATTCTTGCGGTTGTGTTCATTTTGTCATTTATCATGGTGATTGGCGAAGTTCCAGTGGCGTCGGTGTTGCTTTCTGATGTAGACTCATATACGTTGGCTGTTGGAATGCAGCAGTATTTATACCCACAAAATTATTTGTGGGGAGACTTTGCAGCAGCAGCGGTTCTATCCGCACTACCAATAACGGTGGTATTTTTATTGGCGCAGCGTTGGTTGGTAGGAGGTCTTACTGCTGGCGGTGTGAAGGGCTAATTCTAATAACTAGGGTGCCTGCGAGGTTATCCCATTGCTTCTCGACTCTACCTACTTTGGTTTGGCCGCCGATCAGTTGAGGAGAGAGCAGCTCTGGCGTTACGCATAGCTGGCTGTTAGCTTAGATTCCTTACGATGTTACTACTAACAGTTTTTGTAACCATAACCCGAGTAAAATCGGGTTTTTATTTAGGTGGTACGCGCATGGGTTCTTTGTCACTGTTTAGTATTCTTATGGGGCTAAGAGAAGCTTTACAACTCTCGATTAGAAGGGGCGCAGCCTAGATATTTTAGCAGAACGTAAATACTTTCTTGTGATAAAGCAACTTTGCGAAACAAATCGGCAAAGATATCGTCTCCGCCGAAACAAGTTTGGATATAATGATTAATGTCGCTACTGGTATACCCCTCAGCGTATAGGCATCTTACCCACTGATATTCGAGAGCTTGCTTGTTGAGTAGGGTTGTTTCACTGAGAGTGATCTGGTTCAACTTCAACCTGATTCCTTAGCCTAAATTAATCTTTGCTAATTAAACCAGACTAAGGTGAAGAAAAAATGACAAGGCAGTGACTTTCACTAGTTTATATCGTTTCACTATTTGAGATATTTAACATGGGCTTCCATCTCTTCCCCAATTTTTGTCCGCATGTTCATCAATCTTATGGCGGAGTCTCTTAACTGTATATCATCCTCTGTTTCTGGTACCCACTCTGGAACGGCAGAGGGTTTTCCTTCTTCATCTACAGCCACCATGATTACAATACAGTGAGTTGTAAGCCTGTTTTCCAGTACTTTGGGATCACTGGCTTGTACATCAATAGCAATATGCATGGATGTTTTCCCTGTATAAATTACTTTTGCGCTTACTTCAACAAGGTTGCCGACATGTATCGGAGCAACGAAGCGAATACCGCCAGCGTAAGCTGTAATGCAATATTTACCACTCCATGCAGCCGCATTCGCGTACGCAGCCAAGTCAATCCATTTCATTACGGCTCCGCCGTGGACTTTCCCGCCAAAATTTACATCTGCAGGCTCGGCTAAAAAACGGAGTGTTATTTCTCGTTGGCCATTACTCATTCGTCAATTCCTTAATAATTTCCATTATCTTATTTAATAATAATGTTAATTAAATGCAATCATTAATTCCAGCTTAGTCTAAAAACACAATATGCCCCAGAATTGAAGGATGAGTCACTGAGAGGGTGTATTTTAAACAGTGGGGTTAAGTGTGAGGTTTTGTCCAGTGAGTATTAGTATGAGAGAGCGGAAAGGCGTTTGGTTGAGTAACTGAATTAGTACGGAATAGAACTTACAATGGCCGCAGTGGCGACAGCGGCCAGATAGAAAGTAAACGCAGTGGTTTTTTGAGTATGGTATTTAATGTCTTCTATGCTACTTTGAGATGTCTTCATATTCCCCCTCCAAGACAGAGCCACTAGATGACTGTTGAAAGCGCATTCTGCTCTGGCGTAAAGATTTTTCTATTTTTCTTCCTGTTAGAAGAGCGAAAATGGTTAGTGGAACTAACATTATCATGCTGAAAAATAATGTAAAAACACCTATAAATAAGGCTAATACGCTTACTATTACTTTATTCATATCAACTAAACCTCTTGTTTGATGTTTCTATAATAAAGCGTCATAAATGAACCAAAGATGAATAGAAGGTAAGAAAATAAAAAAGCCGCTTTCTTGGAAAGCGGCAAAGATAAAGGATATTGTTATTGTAGTTGTGGAGATAGGTTCCTAATTTGTATTAGGAAAAGCTTGTCTGTTCATACACAGGGATAGGTTTTGTAACGAACCCCCATCATTTGTTCCATACAGTGTACAACTTGACAGCTATATCCAAACTCATTGTCATACCAGATGTAAAGAACACATCGGCTGTCTTGTGCAATAGTTGCTGCTCCGTCTACAACACCAGCAAAACGTGATCCTACTAGGTCAGTTGATACAACTTCGGTGGACTCTGTGTAGTCGATCTGGGCAGAAAGTTCAGATTTGAGCGCCATCTCACGCAGGTAGGCATTGAGTTCATCTTTATTTGTTTCTGCGCCAAGGTTAAGGTTGGCCACAGCCATAGAAACGTTTGGAGTCGGAACTCTGATCGCGTTGCCTGTTAGTTTGCCTGCGAGTTCTGGCAGTGCTTTTGCGACTGCTTTTGCTGCGCCTGTTGATGTTAAGACCATATTCAGAGAAGCGCTGCGGCCTCTTCGCTCTCCTGAATGGAAGTTGTCAATGAGATTTTGATCATTAGTAAATGAATGAACTGTTTCTATATGTCCAGAAGTGACGCCATACTTATCATTGACCGCTTTTAGAACAGGTGTAATGGCATTTGTTGTACAACTGGCCGCAGAGATTATGGTGTCTTGAGGAAGGATGGTATTGTCATTGACGCCAAAGACTATGTTTTTGATATCACCTTTTCCAGGTGCGGTCAGCAGCACTTTTTCTGCGCCTTCACAGTCAAGGTGTTGAGCGAGACCTTCGCTATCTCTCCATACCCCAGTGTTATCAACCACTAGAGCATTATTGATTCCATAAGCGGTGTAATTGACGTCTTGAGGTTTATTGGCATAAATGAATTGGATATAGTTACCATTGGCAATGATGGCCTTGCGTTCTTCATCAACGATTATGCTGCCGTTGAATTGGCCGTGGACAGAGTCTCTTCGTAGTAAGCTTGCGCGTTTCTCCAAATCACCTTCTTTGCCGCCACGTACAACGACAGCGCGTAAACGCAGAGGGTAACCCGGCCCACTTTTCTCTACGAGAAGGCGAGTGAGAAGTCGGCCAATACGGCCAAATCCATACAAAACAACATCACGGGGCTCAGTAACTGTCTCTCCATTCATTGCGCCAAGCAAAGAGGTATGAAGAAAATCCTTCACCCCATGGTCATCATCTCGGCCTTTCCAAAACTGATGAGCGAGTTGCCCAATATCGACTCGACATGGTGATAGTTCCATCTCAGATAAGCCTTTAATAAGCGGGAGCGTTTGTTCGGTAGATAATGGCGTTCCAGTGTATCTTCGAGCAAGCTTATGTGCCTTGATAATATCGATAGTAGCGGCATTGACCAAAGTTTTACCAAACAGGAGAACTTCAACGCCTTTATCACGGTAAAGTTGACCAAGTAGGGGAGAGATTGTTTCCGCAATCGTTTGGCTTATCTGCCACTCTAAGAGATGTTTCTCTGGACTCATGGTGTTTTTGGACCTTTCACGTTTTTTGGACTGGCTCTACACCACTGTGTAGGGTAGCTGGTGTAGAGGAAATATAATTTTATTTTTACGGCGCGGATTGTAATACCTAGTGTCTTTTTCTGCTAGAAAAAATAATTCATTGTTTAGATGATTTCTTATTGGCTAAAAACACATTTTTCAACATATTACGCTTGTGGATGTTTAAAGTTATCAGAGCTTATTTTTTAACGAAAAATATAATGATCACATTATTATTCATAATTAAAGGCGTAATTGTGTTTTTATTGTGTTTCAAGTCACGTTTTTTTTGGGTTTTTCTGAAAATAAATTAGTATCTGTAGTCTGAGGAAGAATTCTAGACACGCATGACCTCAACATGGAAGAAATTAATGGATATAACATGAGGCTATAAGTACTAAATCTAAAACTTAGTGAAAAGCCCTATGGGGTTGTCAAAAAATCTCATAAATTCCGTGTTTTAGACAAGATTTTATTGAGTTATGGTCTAATATAAGATCTTTAGTGGATGTAAAATGATTCGAAGGAACGAGTCTCGATGCTACTCTCCAATATCTCGATTAAAAGTCGATTATTGATCTTGTGTCTAATCCCTACGTTAGTGATTGTCGCGCTCTCTGTGCATCTGGTCAGGCAGGTACAAGTGAAGCTTCACACTAACTTAGTGGTTAGTGAAAAAGTTGAATCATTGAAATACTTAGCCCTGGTGACCACTCATTTGCATCAAGCTCTTGATCAAAGTAATGACATGCATACTAGAGCTAACGGGGAACTTCTTGCGAAAAATTCCATTAACACTATCTATAAGGTCGCCCATACTGAAGAACACATACACCATGGCATTTCAGATTCAAATAACACACTTTCCGATATTCAGAATCTTGATGAACTGATATCAGGAATCGTTGAACTGGATGGTAGAGAAAGACTAGATAAAGGTAGAGAGATATACAGTGCGTTGTTAACTCTTTATAACGCGGTACTTTCAATGGACGTGCACGGTTTAGATATGAGGACTCAGCAACTTGATGTAGCACTGACCGACCTTAATTGGATGTATTTTTGGATGGAGCAAGAGGTATGGCTTGCTCAGGAAGTAGAAGCTAATCAATTATCTTATATTCAGTTTGTAGAAGAGTACTTTAAGATAAATGGACGACAGCAAATCCACCTAAATAGAATTATCAGTAGAAGTCCTCATCTCCATCAGTTTGAACCTTTAATAGAAATGCTGTCGGAAATAAACTTGCAGCGAAGCCAATATTCAGAGCAAATCATTTCGTTAAGCCAGATAGAAACCTATGACTCTAAAAACTTTTCTTTCTGGGTTGAAAACCGGAATCATTTGGTGGCGAGCCATTTAGAAGCATTATCGGAGGGGCTACGCGGCGAGTTATTGGCAAACATTAAATACCATGAACGCGTACTCTATGCTTTTGCCGTTATCAGTATGGTTTTTTTGGCAATGATGTTTTTTTGGGGAGCCAGTACCTTATATCGAATTAATTCTAAACTGGCCAATATTCTCTCTGCCCTTGGCAGTCTGCGAGGTAGCAAACACATTGATCTGATCCAGGTTGATGGTAAGGATGAGTTCACTAAGTTTGCTCAAGGAGTGAACTACGTTATCCAAGTACAAAAAGACTATGAAAAAGCTTTGCTTCTAGCCAAAGACAAGGCGGAATCTGCAAACCAAGCTAAAAGTGTATTTTTGGCTAACATGTCTCATGAAATTAGAACACCTTTGAATGGCATTATAGGGATGACGGAGATTTTATCGGAAAGTCACCTCAACCCATCTCAGAGAGAGTTGCTATCTGATATAGATGTGTCTTCCCAAGCTTTACTTGTACTGATTAACGATATTCTCGATTTGTCGAAAATTGAGTCTGGAAGCTTCGAATTGTCACCCATTCACACCGATATTCGTGAAGCGACGTTCGAAGCCATGAGTATGGTCAGTACCAAAGCACTGAAACAGCAAGTAGAATTGAATGCACATTTTTCTTCAAATATACCTGATAGCCTGTATTTGGATGAGTTTCGTTTTAAGCAAATTCTTATGAATTTCCTCAGTAATGCGGTTAAATTTACCCAAGAAGGTAGTGTTTCCGTGGTTATTGAGCTTTGTGAGGATGGCCCAAAGACGGTTTTGAATTGCCGAATTTTAGATACAGGAGTTGGCATACAAGGAGAAAAGTTAGAGGAAATTTTCCTACCTTTCATTCAACAAGATGATAGCATCACCTGCCGATACGGTGGTACGGGATTAGGCTTAACCATTTGCCGCCAAATTGCTGAGCTTATGGGCGGGGAAGTATCAGTAAGCTCGACTCTCGGCGTTGGCAGCTGCTTTAGTTTTAAAGTACCAGTACAAGAAAAACATATAGGTACATCAAGTCCAAACCAAATAAAAGGTCAGGCACTTCTGGTTGCCAATGACAGTCATTATCTAGCGTTAATTCAAAGTGAAGCCAAACGTTTTGGGCTAGAGCTTACTACAGTGCTTAATACCCATCAGGCTGTACTTATAAATGACCAATTTAATGTAATATTCTACAACTATCATCCCCAATGCAGTTCGCGAAAAGATATTGCAGCGTTAAAGGCGCACTTTAATTTTTCTGAAATTATAGGGCTTCAGCATCATTTATATATGTTGCCTGACTATGCAGTATTCGTGTCTTCTAATCTAACATTACCATTTCTCGGTCGCCGGTTTGAGTCTGCGATTTCAAAAGCAATAAGTGCAACTAAGCTTGATGTGATTGATGCAAGTAAAGAAAGGGCTCCAAGTGTTGCTGGTGGTGAAATAGGGTGTATTTTGATTGTTGAAGACAACTTAATGAACCAGAAAATTGCTAGTTTCTTTCTTGAAAAAATAGGCATTGAGCACCAGATTGCTAGCAATGGAGCAGAAGCAGTGGCTATGGTTCAATCTGGTCAATCATTCATGGCAATTCTTATGGATTGTATGATGCCTGTGATGGATGGACTTACGGCTACTAGAAATATTAGAGCTTGGGAAGCAGAATTAGGCAAAGAGCGAATACCGATCGTGGCATTGACAGCAAGTGTTTTGCCTGAAGAAATAGATCGCTGCTTTGATGCTGGAATGGACGCTTACTTATCCAAACCCTACAAATCTCAGCAGCTCTTTGATGCACTCGAACAATTAAATGTCGCTGTCTAGGTCGTCAATCGGCAGCCAATTGACTTTAACACCAGCTTGAAGAAACATTTCTTGGCTAATTTTAATCTTCTCTCCCCAGCGAGATAAAAAATCTTGAGTTTGTTCAGGGCAGTGTACGGAAGAAATTCCCGTTTGGATGATTTTTGCAGCGCAGTTAGGGCAGGGGAAATGGGTAACCCATATCTCGCAACCATCGAGATCGCGTTTAGCGAAGAGAATAGCATTTTCTTCTGCGTGGAGGGTTTTAAGGTATTTCATTTCTCTGTCGTCTGTCATTGCACTATCCGAAATTCCGTGCGGATAACCATTAAATCCTACCGAGACGATACGATTTTGTTTAGTAATAACAGCGCCGACTTGAGTTGAAGGATCTTTGCTCCAAGAGCCTACTAGGACTGCCATCTGATAAAATCGCTGTGCCCATTTAGATATCATGTTGTTATTCCTCTATGAAAGAAAACCCTAAACAGGGAAAGTGGAGTGGCAAATATCAAAGATAATATCTTGTTTTGTTCTGATTTAGTCTAGAAAAATTCATTTAGCAATTATGGCTATGGTCCCACAGTATGATTTTTGTGATTTTTGCCACATTTTAATGTTTACCAAACAATATGGAAAACAGGTAATTTGCCCTTTTGTTTGTAAGATATATCTCACAAGGCCGTGAGCTTAGTGATAATTATGGATGCCATTATCACTACTTTTTGTTTTCAAACCTTTGTACATAAAGATTTTTTTGATATTTCTTTAAGCTTGGGCTGAAAATGCGATCGAAACCACTATTGCTAAATTTCTTGGTTATCTTAATCTTAAGTTGTCAGCAGGAAGCAGACATGGAACAGGAAAGACCCACGGAAAGGTCATCTTCAGGAAGAAGATTTGATTATTTAGGATGAATAATCAGCACGGAGAGCATTAGGACATTAGCTGGACGCTGGTAACTAGGATGGTTACAACAAGGAAAGTTAATGGACACTCAAGGGACAGAGAATTAGCTGTTAGGACGACAGCACAAAGGACACCGCTTTAGGACGAAGCGAAGAGAGTTAACTAGGATAGTTAACGGGCTGGATTGCCGAGGACACCGCTAGGAAGGCGACGTTAAGGAAAGTGCTGAAGGAATCAGCGTACTATCATGGATTAGATGCATGGAGCACTGCAAGTAGCCGGAATGCTGCGAGTAAGAATAAACCCCACTAAGCGAAAGCTTAGTGGGGTTTTCTTTTATGTTTTGATAACTTTTTAATCCTTTAAGAAGGATTATAAGAAATGAAAAAAGCCAACCTCAATAAGTGAGGTTGGCTGTGAAACTGTGAACAATTCATCATTCACTAACAACGTCAGTTGGCTAGGTGACTCTCTGATTCTAGAGGGTCATAACTACTTATGCATTTTATGTGCCATGTTGTATATCGCGTAAATGCACTGTTTTCGACCAGTAAATGCTGAATTTTAGGTTTCTATGTGCATTTTGCAATTGCAAAATGCACATGCATTCATATTGCTAATGGTAAGTGTAATGATATAGTGTCACTTGAAAATCACTATCCTACCTGTGTCGTTAGCTCGTTTTGTAAGGTAACTGCCTAGCAAGGATTGTATTCATATGAGCTGATTGTTGTTACTCAGCGCCTCTAAATGGAATAAAAGTAGTAAAGCTGAGACTTCATCCGGATAATTATTCCTCTGAGCACATCAAGAAAAGCCATGAAGCTGATCGGTTTTTCGGCACTAATCCATGCTAGACCAACAGAGCCAACAGGAATATCGTACCCCTCAGGCTCGTCGATTTTTAAGCGCACGAAATGATGCTTATTTTGGAGATTGTTACCTGTAGTCATTCGAACAGAGTCATCCCAACCAAGTAAATTTCCTTGTGATTCGCCTGTGGCTTCAACTATACCTTCAACATGTGCGGAAAATATTTTTCCTGGATAAACGGATGAAGAGAACTCTGCAGCTTGTCCTGGCTTTACATTACGTATTGCTTGGTGATTAACACGCATTAGCACATACTTTTCATTGGTGTACATCTGCAATCTGGGTAGCTGAGATACCAGTTGACCCTGTCGAAGAATAAAATTAGTCACAAACCCATCAGCTGGAGCATAAACATCGGTACTGTCTAGATCCCATTTAGCCTTGGCGAGTTGTTGCTCCGCTGTTTTTAACTGAGACTTTTTCGTTTGAGTGTTTAATTGCGCTTTTTCGATGGCCAGTTTTGCTTTTTCAACGTCTACTTGTTTAGTCTTTAGCTGTGATTCAAGAGTTGTCATGTTTTGCTTGGCTAACGTTGTCGATGTTTGCTGTTTGTCGATATCACTAGCGGTTATCGTATTACTCACGAGCTGATTTTGTTTCTTATAACGGCTTAGCATTTTAAGCTGCAAGCGATAGTCTGCTTTTGCAGCGCCCAATTGACTTTTGATGGTATCTAACTCTTGCAGAACAGACTGGTAGGCGCTTTTGGAAATGGCAATATCTTGATAAGCGACATCTAATTTTGCCTTTGCTGAAGCTTGC
This sequence comes from Vibrio tetraodonis, assembly GCF_003350295.1. Lineage (GTDB taxonomy): Bacteria > Pseudomonadota > Gammaproteobacteria > Enterobacterales > Vibrionaceae > Vibrio > Vibrio tetraodonis. Next base: position 198,334 of record NZ_QLYY01000005.1, on the reverse strand, counting down.
TTTTCCTTTGCTTGAGTATAGGTAATTTCGTATTGAGTTGGGTCTATTTGGTAAACTAATTGCCCTTTGTGAATTTTTTGATTGGGGGAAATATGGATTTGTTCGACTTTTCCTGCGACATTTGGTGAATCTGGTCTAAGTTGGATATGTGGTGATTGAACAAGTGAGCCGCCGGATAAGTCCATCGGAGCATAATTGAGTAGTCCAACCCAAACAAACAGTAACCAAGAGACACCGCCTAAATAGGAAAATGACTGGGTAACCTTATTCCACGGCATTCCGATCAGCCTGAGAAGATAAATGAGTAGTGACCATACAGCAAGACCTTCTAACATTATGCTTCCTCATGTTTATCATTTGATTGCGGCGCATGCTTCCATGTATCTCTCAAGTGCACAATCGCTTTTTCCATGTCAATAAATGCAAACATCACAGCAACAACCCAAACCCAATGCCAGATAAAGCCTATCCATGTTAATGCCGTTATCAGCCCAATCTGATGATGTTCTTTACTGTGTGCTTTGTTGATTGGTAGCTCGTGAAATCTCCATATACCGTACAAAGTCGCGCTAATGGTAACAACCAAGAGAGCCGTTGCGATGACATGCAAAACAGTATCTACACCTGTGTCGACAAAAGGAACACTGAATAAACTCATAATCACTCCCAAATAAATAGAGAAAGTATTGTGATCGAGATTTGAACTTCTAGTTTTAATGTGACAGATTAATTTAAAACAGGTATTTGAATGACGTGATTTGTACATGAAAGGGATTAGATTTATGCGAGCTTTGGGTATTGAACATATCCACCGAGTAGCAAAGCTTAGATATGGCATACTAGATAATGGTTTGGGTATTCCAGAGTCTGCCTTTCAAAACCCCATGACATTAATCCCCATGTCAGAAATCAACGTTTGGTACGACAGACTAGAGCAAGAGACGAGGAACCCAGATGTGATCCTTGATATCAGCTTTGATGCTGATCTGAGCCATATTGGAGCGATGTCCCGTTGGTTACTCTCTGGTAGTGATTTGGCTTCTACGATTAGAAGGGTCAATTATGGTTTCACAAGCCTTCAAAACGGAGCGTTTCTATCTGCGTCTATTAGTGGTCCACTGATTAAATGGACCTATCAAAATCCGTTTGTCGCTTCTCAATCTAAAGTTCATGATAGTATTCGTATTGCATTGGTGTTGACCAAGGTATTGCGTTTATATCTTGGCAGTGATTTTTCGCCCTTACGGGTACAGCTGCAGGGTAGCCGCAAGAACAGTGCGAGTTATCAAAATTACTTTGGTTGTGACATTGAGTGGAATCACTCTACGACTCAAGTGTGGTTTCATGCGGATCTGCGCTTGGCAACTATGCAAAAAACGAGAGTACAAATTGGTCCGCTAGCAATGAATTATTCTGATCTTGATGAGCTATTGAACATGCCAGATGCAGAAGATGAAATAAAAGTGATCTATGAGATCCTAAACTATAGTCGTCATCATGGCTTGCCAACAATAGGATTGGTTTCTAGCCTACTCGGGCTATCAATACAGCAATTTCAGCGCCGTTTGAGAAGCTTAGGATTGAATTTCACTACGGTTAGTGGTTATGTAATGAGTAATATTGCAGTAGAAATGATGCGCCGTGGACTGTCTCCTGAGGATATTTGCTTTAAACTGGGGTATCAAAACCAAGGCAGTTTTTCACGTATGTTTAAGAAACAGAGAGGCTTAACACCAAGTCAATATAAACAGCGTTATTTCACTTAACGCTGTTTAAGCCTTACCTTGGTTGTTATTGATTACTGAACCAACGCTCCCCATACGCAGCGCTGTAATCTGGCTCTATTATATCGCTCGAAGAGTCTGCGGATTGTAGAGGCCCGACAACCGTTTTATAAGGCAGTACTCCAGCCCATACTGGCCGGTCCAAGTCATATTCTTCATCTCTTACTCCATGACAACTGATTTTAACGGACGCTTCTGTTAAAGGCATTTTAAGTAACATGGTTGCAGCAAGCTCTCGCTGATTGCTGGGTCGCACATCATGGCTTCTACCGGGTGCTATTTGTTCTAAGAAGTGATTAAGTAGTAGGTCTTTCTCAACGTTATCGCCGAAAAGTTCAAATTTTCCTAACACGGCTGCTGAACGGTAATGAGCACTATGATGAAATGCAGACTTTGCTAGCACCCAACCATCAAATAGAGTAAAGGTTAAACAGGTTTGATATGACTTACCCAAGTAGCGTATCAAACGGCTGTTGTTTGCTCCGTGAATATAGACGTAGTTGTCTATCCTCCATGCAAGCATGGGTAGAAAGGGCAGCGAGTTACCATATTAACATACAGGCATTAAGCTACTATGAACATAGCAGGATAGTGAATCGATCGTGGCAAGCGGTAGCGCTGGGTTTTGGCAACATGCCGCTAGAAGAGATAGGGCCTATCATAGAATTACTTGCTAGGTTGTTTAAATCATGATTCTATGCCTAATATTATCAATAGTTTTAAGGAGTTTTTATGTGCCGTTGGTTAGCTTATCAGGGTGAATCAATTTATCTCGATGAGTTGGTATACGAGCCTGAGCATTCATTAGTGCAGCAGAGTATCGATGCCAGAAAAGCGGTTACGCGAGTAAATGCAGATGGTTTTGGCCTTGGTTGGTATACAGAAAGAGAGACTCCAGGTCAATTTCACGAAGTATTGCCAGCGTGGGGGGATGAAAACCTTCGCTCTCTCACCCATCATATCCGCTCTCACCGATTTATGGCGCATGTGCGCTCTTCCACAGGAACTCAAGTGTCTCGCTCTAACTGCCACCCATTTATTATTGATAATTGGATGTTTCTTCATAATGGGCAGATCGGTGAGTTTGAGCAGGTGAAATATGACTTACATCAGCAGTTACCTGAAGATCTGTTCTTAAAGAGAATGGGAACCACAGACAGTGAGCTTATCTTTCTGCTTATGCTCAAAAATGGCTTACGAGAACAGCCCGTTGACGCGATAAGACAAACTCTGCTGGATATTACTCAGTTAATGGAGAACCGCAACATCAAAGAACCCCTGAAAGCATCAATATGTATTTCCGATGGTGTGAAGCTTTGGGCGGTTCGCTACAGCTCTGATAATGAGGCGCCGACCGTGTTCATACGTAAAAAAGGATCTAACATTTCGTTGGCATCTGAGCCTTTGGAGCGAAATCGTGATTGGAAGAAAATTACTGCGCAGAGTATCTTAGTCATTGAAGGTGATACTGTAACCTCACATACCATATAGAAGTTTGGCAATTCTATGTCGTTAAATCATACCAACCTTAACTTGCTACGCTCTTTACAAGTATTACTCGAAGAATGTCATGTAAGTAGGGCCGCATTTAGACTTAATATCACGCAATCAGCAATGAGTCGTCAACTTGCCCAATTAAGAGAATTGTGCAGTGATCCCTTGCTAGTAAGGCAGGGAAACACTTTAGTGCCGACTTCAAAAGCCGTGGGTATGCAAGAGCAGCTCACTTATCTTTTGGAAGAATTTGAACGACTGCTACGCGACAAGCCATTTGACCCTAAAACATGGCAGCAGGAGTTCGTGTTCTCTTCCAGCGACTATGTGGCTCAGTATATCGTCCCTGATATGGTTTCTGAGATGGTAAAGCAGGCGCCTAATGTGAATCTCGCTTATCGCTTATGGAAGCCAGACTATATGCAGAATTTTTCTGAGATGGGTATACATTTGGCTTCTACTATGCAACCTAAAAAGCCCGAAAATATGATGAGTATTAAGATTGGCGAAGACACATCAGTGTGTCTAATGCGTAGAGGGCACCCGGTATCAAAAAATAAAGATATAACGGTTAATGATTTAGCTTATTACCCGCACGTTAAAGTAACGGGTGGGGGAGATAAAGACTCAATAGCAGACGAAGCATTGCGAACCATGGGCGTGGATCGTCGTATCGCATTACAAATCCCATTTTTCTCGGCAGCAGTGAATGCGTTGCTCTCAAGTGACTATCTTATGATAGTGCCTAAGCATATAGCGGCAAATCTATCTCAAGAGCATCCACTGATGTTTTCTTCCCTGCCATTTGATCCTGACCCTCACCGATATTGGCTGATGTGGCATCCAAAATACGATCAAGACATGGCACATTCTTGGATACGTGACTTGATACTTGGTTGCATTCGTACATCCAAACACTCGGTCGCTATGATTTAAAGTCATAACTGCTATCACTAGCTTTGATTTCAAATCATTTCTCTGATTCGATAATCTAAAAGCATGGGATCTTTTAGAGAAATAGTATGACAATCACAATTTGGTTATCACTTTTTACAATCTGTATTTTAGGCGCCATGTCACCGGGGCCTAGCCTTGCTATGGTCGCGAAGCATAGTCTAACTGGTGGTCGGGGAAATGGGTTAGCGACAGCTTGGGCCCATGCTTTGGGTATTGGTGTTTATGCGTTCGTGACTTTGATTGGTTTGGCTGTCGTCCTTCAGCAGTCACCTCTGATCTTCAAAGCGATTAGCTATTGTGGTGCGGGGTATCTAGCCTATCTTGGTTATAATGCATTGCGCTCTAAAGGAGGCGTGGCAGCGAAGCTAGAATCTGGCGAAGAGACCTCGCTGTGGCAATCCGCAAAGGAAGGTTTTCTAATTTCGATTCTCAGCCCTAAGATCGCGCTATTCTTTATTGCTTTGTTTAGTCAATTCGTTGCTGTTGGAGACAGCCTAACTGCAAAGTTAGTGATTGTTTTGACTCCGTTGGTAATTGACGGTTTGTGGTACACCATTATTACTTTTTTACTATCAAGCCCGCGCCTGTTAGATAAAATTCGTTCCAAAGCGCAATTAATTGATCGCTTGTCAGGTATTGTTTTGATACTTTTAGCATTAAGAGTTGTTATGACTGTATAGCACAACAAATTTTCGAGTAAGTTAACCAAAGGAGCAGTTTGCTCCTTTGGTTATGGTTGGAGAAAAGTGATGGTAAGACTTGCCATAGTGGGGACTAACTGGATTACTGACCAGTTTATTGAAGCGGCGTTGAAAACCCAAAAGTACCAACTCGTTGGTGTGTATTCTCGTTCACTTGACAAAGCGAGAGAGTTTTCTGAGAAGTATGGCTCTTTGGCTTTGTATGATGATTTTGATGCGTTTACAAAGTGCTCGTCGATTGATGCTGTTTATATTGCCAGTCCTAACTCACTTCATGCACCTCAAGCAATAAAATTACTTGAATCGGGTAAACATGTCATCTGCGAAAAGCCATTGGCAGCCAACGATACGTTAGCAAAAAAAATGTATCAAACGGCCTTGGATAATAAAGTTGTCTTATTTGAAGCTTTTATGTCCCCTCATACTCCAAACTTTAAGCTGCTTAAACAGCATTGCAGTAAGCTTGGTAAGCTTAGCAAAGCTTTTATCACTTATTGCCAGTACTCTTCTCGTTATCCTAAATATCTAGCGGGGGAGATGCCTAATACTTTTAACCCAGAATTTGCCAATGGCTCAGTGATGGATATTGGCTACTATTGTGTAGGTTCGGCGGTCGAGTTATTTGGTGAGCCGCTGTCTGTTAAAGCACATGCCCAGCTTTTAGACTCAGGTGTTGATGGCAGCGGTAGCATTATTTTGGGTTATGATGGATTTGAAGTGGTTCTGCAGCACTCCAAAACCAGTGATTCTTATCTACCGAGTGAGATTCAAGGTGAAGAAGGTGCGCTGCTAATGGAAATGATTGCTACCGGTAAAAAGTTAACCAAGATTACCAAAGGCAGTGTAGGCATTGATTTAACGGTCAAACAAGATCCTAACCCCATGTATTATGAAGCATTGGCGTTTGCTGACCAATATGCTCAGAATCAAATTGATGAAGAGTGTATGAAGCGCTCATTGATAGTGGCTAAGTTATTGACAGAAATTCGCAGGCAAACGGGTGTGAAGTTTCCAACTGATGGAGAGTAAAGGTATGAAAGCAGAAGTGAAATGGGTGGAAGGACTCAAATTTTTAGGTCTTTCTGAATCTGGACACTCGATGGTTATGGACGGTAGCGGTGGTGAGTCGGCACCCAGCCCAATGGAGATGGTACTTATGGCCGCAGGTGGGTGCAGCTCTGTTGATGTCGTTGATGGGTTAAAGCAACATGGACAACGAGTTTCGGCGTGTAGCGCAAAGTTGACCACTGAACGTCGTGATACTGCCCCTCGACTATTTACTAAGGTAAATATTCACTTTGAAATATCCGGAGACGGCTTGGACACTGCCATTGTTAAGAAGGTCACGGCAGAGTCACTACAAAAATATTGCTCAGTGTGCTTAATGCTGGGGACTGGTGTCGAAATGACCCACAGCTGGGAAGTGAGTTAGTACTCCAATGAACCTATCGCTGTTGTATGCGTTCTATAAAGTTGTTATTAAGGTTTGGATTTGAATAAGCATAGATTTACTTGCTGTGGTATTTTAGCGATTTTGCTTTGGAGCAGTGTGACTGGGATGGCGCGAGCGGTCACAGAATTACTAGGACCTGAGGGCGGCGCTGCAGCGATTTATACAGTCGCTGCTTGTTTTTTGGTACTTGTGATGGGGCTTCCTAAACTAAAACGCTACCCTCTAAGGTATGTTTTAGTAGGGGGTGGGTTGTTCGTTGCTTACGAAGTTTGTTTAGTCCTTTCTATCGGATTAGCACACTCACGTCAGCAAGCTATTGAAATGTTGGTAATCAATTATCTCTGGCCAGCGCTCACCGTTTTATTGGCAGTAGTGGCAAGCCCTAAAAAGACCAATTTACTCATTTATCCTGCCATTGCACTAGCGTTTTTTGGAGTCGCGTGGAGCATTTCTGGTGAACAAGGTTTATCTATCAATCAGATAGTAGCGAATGTGAAAACGAACCCAATTACTTATTCCATGGCATTCGTTGGGGCATTTTTGTGGGCAATTTACTGTAACCTTACGAAACGCTTGGCTGGTGGGCAGAATGCTATTACCCTATTTTTTATCATGACGGCGGTCGCGCTATGGGCCAACTATGCGATTACTGCAGACCAAGATATGAGTTTGGATCTCGAATCTGCTACCTGGCTTATTCTCGCTGGTGTGGCGATGGGAAGCGGTTATGCGCTGTGGAATTATGCAATCATCGGTGGCAACATGGTGCTTTTAGCGACCTTATCATACTTTACTCCTGTACTCTCCACGGTTATCTCATCTTTCATATTGGGGTTAGTACTTACTGATGCATTTTTACAGGGTGTCGTTTTAGTGACATTAGGTTCTTTGCTTTGCTGGTGGGCTACACGCGAGTCGAAAAAGGTTGGAACTGAGGAAGGAAAAATTTGTGACAACTGATTTACCATCGAATATCAATCGGGGTACCTGGTTGGACTAGAGTGAGTAACTCATCCATCTCTTCATTGGTGATAGCAATACAACCATTGGTCCAGTCAAAGCTTTGAACAAAGTTAGCTGGGCGTGTTTCGCCATTTCGTAGGCCATGGATTTTGATATTTCCGCCAGGCTTTATTCTCCGTGTGGTTGCATAATCGATATCGCTTTGGTTAGGGTAGCTGATGTGGATTGAACGATAAAATTCTGATTCATCAATAATAAAGTCTAAGTAGTAACGCCCTTCTGGCGTGCGTTGATCACCTTCTTGTCTTTTGTGGCCTTTTGGTGACTTCCCTAACGCAATGCGAAACTCACGTATGATCTGATGGTCATCAATCAAATACATTCGGCGTTTCGACTTATCGACTTTGACTAAATCAACTTGTGCCACCGAGATAGACGTAAAAATAAGACAGCACGCTGTGATAGCAATTTGAGCGATCTTAAGCTTCATTTCCCTTCAACTTAAAATAGAAAGGTAGCGTTTGAGCTACCTTTCGTGACAAATTATTTCATCAGGGCGAAATAGAAAACATATCACGCTCTGTAAATCCCAGGTTCTTTAATGCTTCGATTGCTTCCGCGCGACTCTTAGCATCGACTTCAAGGGAAGTCATGTGGGACCCATCGAAATAAACGATGACATAATGAGTACTGGGATCTGGCTTTTCAATTGCCGACATCATTCCTCCAGTTACCATTTCTCAATGTACTAGGACTTGACTAATGCCTCTTTATTTCTTGCCTTCATTTCGGTTACAGCTTAGCCAATTCCTCCTCAGGCCTATGATTTGAACGAGGCATCTTGTCCACCTTTTTAATAAGTTTAAGCAGGTTTGTTGCATTCCAGCCAGTTTCTTGCGAAGAAAAACAGGATTTCTGCATCAGGTCTAACTCACTTTTCACTTCGTCAATCACGGTTTTGTCGTCAATACTCACCTGATTAAGCCACTGTGAGGCGCAGTGCTGAGCCTTAAAGTAGTCTTCGGACTCTAGAGCATCGATAAGAGTTGAACTTGAATTTGGCTCCAATTTTCGGTCGGTTTTTGGTTCTGAGCCCTTAACTTTACTTCGTACTAGCAGTCCACTGGTGATGAGCCAAAGTAGTGCAAATAGGGCGGTGAGATATGGCCAAAACCCCGCGTCATGCACGGTAATGGTTTTAGTCTCAACAGGCGTGGAATACTGCGGCGCTGGAATTGAATTATTGAGATTCTCTCCTGGCTCAACAGTGAGAGATAACCCTTCGATGTGCGCTGTATTTTGTTTTTTGTTTTGACTATCCCACCAGTTGAGGTCCAGGCTTGGTAGCTCGATACCGCCAGCCTGTTTAGGGATCAATACTTGTTTAAGCGTCATACGCGTAATGCCATTTTCAAGCTGCGAAAACTGGGGCTTTTCTGCATAAACGCGAATATTTTCTGGGTAGTTGATATTGAGCTTAGGAAGGCGTTCTTGAGGTAGTCCTTCTACATCCAAGGTTATCTCACGAGTAATCGAATCGCCCACTTTGGTCGCAAGCTCGGTGCTGGGTGTGATTTTCTCTCCATTGGCTGCAGTCCATGTCTGTTTAAGAGACAGCATTGAACTCGGTAGCCATACGCCAGAGTATCCCTCAGGCTTTGGTTCAACATTTATGTTAAAGACTTCTGCGGGGATATCGACTGAGACAAGCTTTGTTGTACCCACTCTGTCGTTCCCGTAAATCACTGACCCTTTGAATGCAGCGCTGTGCAAGGTATAGTCTCCAGAGTTGTCGGCAGTCACTCGATAGTTTTGGTCAAGTACGGTGACTTCAACGCCATCAAGTACACTTTGATACTGATTAGGCTCACCAATTTGTGTGAGGGTAAGCCCCTCGACTTTTGGTGGCACAACTTGGGGATTTTGTAAGCGTCTTGGATCTGCTTTAATGATCAATCGCGTTCTTAGCGAAGCACTTTCATCTGGGTAGAGTTGGGTTTTATCTAAAGAAGTTCTGAGCTCGACCAAATCCGATACTTTTGGCTCGTCAGAGTCTTGTGTTACTTGTATCGCAATGGGTTTAGAGCTATTGCCGTCAATGGTAAAAGCAGGGATTTTGGCAAGCCCCAGCTTTTGTGCTGCCAAGGTGATATTCCATTCACTTCTGACGGTCCGATTGCCATTGACAATATTTATTGATGAACCAAAGCTCGGCCTGCTGACGTAGAAATCTTTTTCAAGGGCACTGAAATCTAGGTCATCAGAGGACGCTTTTTCGTCGACCACAACACGCAATTGGAAAACTTCATTTTTGACGACTTTATTCTTGCTTACGGTTGCCCATATATTGGCAGCGATAGAAACAGGGCTAAAAAAGGCTATTGTTAGAGCGACTATGCTCATCAGTTTAAATGCTCTTTGATTCATAATTACCACTTCTTACCTGTGTTCTCTGGTGGTTGCTTTGATTTTGCTTGTAATATCAGTTGTGCTTTGAGAAGACGACTGGGATCTCGAGCACTCTCTACTTGTTCAAGTTTTCGCAGCGCTGGATCGATAGGTTCAGCCCCTTCCTGTTGAGAGAGTTGTTGTGATTCTTGTTCTAAGGGTTTATCGGGCGTCTTTATTTCCTTTGGCGTTGATTCGTGCTCAGAAGAGGTTTGTGCAGTTTCCTCTTTGTCTTGTGATTGTGACTTCTGCTCATCTTTTGCCATTTTTTGTTCGTCAGACTGGTTCTGCTTGGACTCTTGTTCTTGGGATTTTTCCTCTGCTGAAGAATTTTCCTCTGATTGAGAGCCTTGTTGTTGCTCTGATGAAGAACTCTCATCAGACTCTTGTTGCTGTTGCTGTTGCTGTTGCTGTTGCTGTTGCTGTTGCTGTTGCTGTTGCTGTTGCTGTTGCTGTTGTCGAACAATTTCTAGGTTATGTTTGGCATCTGAGTTATCAGGTTGCTGCTCTAGTACTTGTTCATAAAAGCTTATCGCTTGGTCAAAATCTTTGTTTTGAGCATATGCATTGGCAAGGTTATACTTTCCTCTCGGTGTTTGTACGCCCTTTAATGACTCAATAGCAGCGGCAAAATCACCTGCTTCATATTGTGCCATGCCTTGCCATTCTTTATTTTTAAATAGCTCTGCTGCTTGCTTATATTCTTTAGAATCAAACAGCCTTTTTGCTTGCTGATCGTCATTAAGCCAAGGTGAAGCCTCGACACTATTGATGTTCATGGTAGGCAGAATGACAACGAGTAGAGCGAAGACCACACCACGACGAAACATGATGAGTGCAGGTATTAGTAATAATGGTACTAACCAGATACCGTTGTTTACTCGGTCCATGATTTGTTTGGCTTGATTGAGCTTACTGGTTGCTTCTACTTCATTGGTTAAGCGACTGATCGCTTCAATATCACTGTTGTTAAGCTGGATAGGAGTGAACAAGCTTTTAGATGTGCGAGCAAGTTTAGCCATGTTGACGAAATTTGATTTTGCCACCACAGTGTGTCCAGACTCAGTTTTAAGTAATGTACCATCGGAGAGCTGAATAGGAGCCCCGGATTGGCTGCCCACACCTAAAATCGTCAGTCGCCACTTTGTGCCCTTGAGCAGAGTTTCAATGTTATCTGCTTCTTGGTCATCGATGTCGTCTGTAAAGAGCACTAAGTCACCTTGAGACAAGCCAGTATTTTTCATCATACTAATGGCCTGCTTTACAGCAATTGCAGCATTAGCACCTTGAAATGGCATGAGATCTGGGCTGAGATTTGGGATTAAGTTTAAAATGGTGTGGGTATCTGACGTCATTGGACTGACGGTATATGCATCTCCGGCATAGACGATAAGACCTGTACTCCCTTCATTCCACTGCTTTAGTAAGTCACGGGCTTTATACTTAGCTTGAGTTAGTCGATTGGGTTTAATATCAGTAGCATACATGGACATAGACATATCCATGATAAGCACTCGACCACTTTGGTTGGAAAAGCTTGGCCTTTCTGATGCAGTAAAGCTTGGACCAGCTAAAGCAACAATGGCAATAAACCCTGTGAAAGCTGCTATGCTGATGCTCAAGTTACGAGAGGAGTTATGACTAAGGCCCATTGCCTTTGCTAAGTGAGGAGCAATCAAGGTTTTACTTCGACTGCGCTTAATCAGCCAAATAACCATGATAGCAAGTGGTAGCATCATTGCTAACCACTCTGGGTAAAGAAAGCGAAAATCAGACATGGTTTCTCCTGATAATCAACAATGAAAAGAAGCTGACAAGTGCAATAGCTAAGGGGATAGTGAACCAATCTTGCTGGGGTCGCCAAGTTTGCGTTGTTTGACTAATAGGCTCAAGTTCATTGATGGTATCGTAGATGTTGGAAAGCTCTTGGCTATCTCTGGCCCTGAAGTATTTTCCACCAGTCATTGAGGCAATTTCCTTTAGGGATTTCTCATCTAAATCTTTTGCTGTATTGACCTTTCGAGTCATAAAGAACTCTTTTACCAGCATCTCACCCGCTCCGATACCGACAGTGTAAATAGTGACGTTGTATTTTTTGGCAATATTGGCCGCCTCAATCGGGTCAAGAACTCCTGCGGTATTGGTGCCATCACTGAGTAATATCATCACTCGTTGAGGGGCATCTCCGTCGACGAAAGTTTTGGTCGCTAAACCTATCCCTTCTCCTATGGCCGTCTTATCGCCAATCAGGCGAAGAACGGTCTGGTTGAGTTGCTGGCTGACTGTTTTCCTATCTAGCGTTAGTGGGGTTTGCAAATAAGCATGATCGGCGAATAGAACTAAGCCCAAACGATCCCCTTGACGCTGATTAATAAAGTCGCCTAATACCTGTTTTACTGCCGTTAGGCGATCAATGTAGTCCCCATTTAACTGCATGTCTTCTTGGCTCATTGAGTACGAGAGATCGACCACTAGCATCATATCTCTGTGCTTAGGTTGTGTGATGACAGGATCGCCGTACCAAACTGGTCTTGCAGATGCAGTAACCAGAGTAATCCAGATCACTGCGGTTAAGCCTTTAGCCATTAAACTCCACGATGAGTTACCTGCCGGCGACTGGGGCAGGTAGGGCATATAAACAGGAGATGATGTTTGAGCTGGGGGCAATAAAAAATAAATTAGTAGTGGCAAAGGCAGCAGAAGGAAGTTCCACCACCATACAAACTCTATATTAGCCAACTTTTGTCCTCCTTCGTTTGGGGGGAAGTGCTTCATTGACCCATTGTGAGCAATGAGAGACGAGTTCTGACGCATTACCTAAGGGCTCTTTTGAATAAAGAGCAACTTGCCAGACGTCGTAATTATCTAAAAATAAGGGGGCTTTTACTTGCGTATCGAGGAAGGCATACCACTCCTTGCCAGTCAGTTTGGCAACTTCTTCTCTTGGGTAGTAACACAATGCAGCTTGGCGAAGCAATTCAAACGCTTCTGCTGGCTTTTCACCAGCTTGAATCAACCTTAAAGCGGTTTTCTTTGGCGCCAGCCTTTTCTTATTCCAACGATAAATGAGCCATATGACCAAAATAGATAGAAGAGTGGCGCCAGCACTTGCCCACCAGCCCCAAGCGATAGGAAACCAAGAGGGGAGTTCAGGCAAATGCATCGGATTGAGTGGTAACAGAGAATCCTTGTTTAATGTGCTCATTGATCACGTCCTGATAATTGTTGTAGTAGTGATTTTTGAGTCGAGAGACAAGTAAAGCTCAAACCATGACTGTGAGATAAGCTTTTTAGCTGATGCTGCTTTCTTTCAAACGCTGCAGCAATCTGATTACGTACTTTGCGAGAAGAAAAGTCTACCCACATGGTACTGCGCTTATCAGACACCTGCTCAACTCCCCGATAGTCCGTAATACCAGACTCCAAGGGGTCGGATATTTGAACTAATCTCACTTGATTGTGGGATCGCAGGCGAGAAATTAACAACTGATTTTGCTCGGAAAAGCGTAAAAAGTCGCTGATTATCACAACTTCGCTGCCTTTAGGGCAAAGACGGTTTAATGCATGAAACCCCTCATTCATATCGTTTGAGCGGATATTAGCGGGATCAAGCAATATGCTTTGATGCAGCTTTACCAAATTTTGGATCATTGCCAACGGACCTTGGTTACGGCTGCTTGGCTTAAGCTCGGTAAGCTGGGTTCCTGTATCGACAATGGCGCCCACACGGTCTTTTTGTGCCACAGAGAGCCAGGCTATTAAGCTCGCCATATGGGCTGCGAGGACTGACTTAAACATGAGTTTTGAGCCAAAGCGCATGCTGGCACTCAAGTCAATGTACAGAACAATCGGCTTTTCTCGCTCTTCCGTGAATAACTTTGTATGAGGTTTGCCAGTGCGAGCCGTAACTCGCCAGTCTATGCTACGTACGTCATCGCCGGCTTGGTATTGCCTGACTTCTGCAAAGTCCATCCCTCTGCCAAGTTGCTTACTTTGGTGTTGGCCAAGTACCTGAGACCATAAACTCTTTGCTGGTGGTAACCAGTGAATAGCGTGTTGTTTAAAATACAACAGTTCATCAAGACAAAGATTTACGCCATCAGAATATGGAGATAGCTGTTTATCCATTGGTAAACCCTACGCGCTGCCTACGAGCGACAGCAGTCGATTGACGACTTGGTTGGTGCTAATCCCTTCGGCCTGAGCTTGATAGCTAAGTAGGATACGATGTCTAAGGACAGGGAAAGCCATCACTTGAACATCTTCGGCGGTAACATAATCACGGCCTGATAGCCAAGCGTGAGCGCGCGCGCATCTATCAAGTGCAATCGTAGCACGTGGGCTGACCCCCATCTCTATCCAATTATTCAGTGTATCGTCGTATTGAGTCGGCTGGCGCGTCGCCATGACAAGTCGGATAATATAGCTCTCGACGGTTTCCGCCATGTGAATGTTCAATACTTCTTGTCGTGCGGAAAATATGTCTTGCTGACTAATCTTAGGAGCTGTAATGTTTTGCTCACCTTTGGCCTCTCCTCGATTGAGGCGTAGTATCTCGAGTTCGCTCTGTGCATTAGGGTAGTCAACATTAAGGTGCAGAAGAAATCGGTCGAGCTGCGCTTCGGGCAGAGGATACGTCCCTTCTTGCTCAATAGGATTCTGTGTTGCCATGACGAGGAACAAGTCCGGTAGAGGGTAGGTTTTTCTGCCGGCGGTAATTTGCTTCTCAGCCATAGCCTCTAGCATTGCAGCTTGTACTTTTGCTGGCGCTCGGTTGATTTCATCGGCTAGGATTAAAGAGTTAAATATAGGTCCAGCTTGGAAGGTAAACTCCCCTGTTTCTGGGCGGAAAATATCGGTTCCTGTCAGATCCGCGGGTAATAAGTCAGGAGTAAATTGTATGCGGTGAAAGTCGCCTTCTATACAATCGGCAAGTGACTTAACCGCTCGGGTTTTCGCAAGGCCTGGCGGTCCCTCGACTAATATGTGCCCATCAGCAAGCAGTGCAACTAAAAGTTGTTTGACTAGCTCAGTCTGACCAATGATTTGTGTGCTTAAATACTGCTGTAACTCGTTAAATGGTTGAGAATTCATCAATACTTATCTCCTAACTTTTTCTCTTAGTGGTTTTATTGACGAAAAAGTTCATCTAGTCTGCTTCTATGATCTAGCGATTGAATAATTGTTAATCAAATCAGATACCAGATATAAATATCATTATTTCAATTGTTTACATTATGGGGATTAATGCTCATCTTACAAGTCATCAATATTGAAAAATGGGTTTTACAAACTTGCAAACACCAGCGTTTACTCATGCCAGTATTCGAGAGATAAAACATGGTTAGCTCAGCTTAAGCAGTTAGGGTAAAATAATTTATTGTGATGAATTTAATTGAGCCCCAAAAATATGAGTAACATAGAAAATGAATTAGAGCTGATGGCTAACGAGATTAGTGATGAGCCAGAAATTGCTCTGCCGTCACTTGAAGAACAAAAAATGATAGCGGCCGAGCTGAAAAAGCTTGAGGAAGCAGGAGAGTTAACCCCTGAAGTACTGGAGCGTTACTTTGGCAAGTTTTATTCGAAAACGGACAAGCCAGTTCATTAAGCGTAACGCTTGTCTCCACTTCTATCGATGACAGCCAAGATTTAGCTTGTCGAGGATGGTGGATCGTAACGGTGAGACTTTTTAAAGTAGTTGAACAGGGCCTTTAATATGGTTTTATCTGTGACAGATGCGCCATCAAATTTTAAGCCGTAACTGAAATAGTCTTCGACAGGGACGACGTGCATAATGGTTGCTTTAATCGTTATGCTTGTTCTGCCATCTTTGGTGACTTCTTGTGGTAGGTTAATTTCTATATCGACAAGACTATTGCCTTTAAATTCTGTGTTGGAGCGGACTTTGGCGCCTTCCATACTAATGTCACTTGTTAGACCTTCAGCATGAGTACTTCCCTGTGACATTTTAACCCGAATTTTGTTATCTGCTCTTGGCTCGGCACGTTGCTCATCTTCTGGCATTGCCATCGACTCATTGACATTCGTTTCAAAGCCTCTTAACTGCTTGTCGAGTGTCTCGGATATTTCATGCAGGTCACCAGCAACCAGCGAGGTTGTCTTGGCTTTACTGCTACTTTCTGAAAGCACTTTAAACAGTTCTTTTAACTTGGTGTCTAGATATTGCAGATTATCAGCTTGCTCTCGATTGAAATTAGCAATCACTTCAGCACTCTCTGTGGTTTTACTAATTCCATCAGACATGGTGGTAAAAGACTCGACGGTATTAGCAGAGGTTTTCTGAGTTTGATGTACAGCGCCAACCACGGCTTGCATTGAGTTGACCGAGTTTTCGACTTTTTCCATCAGTTGAGTGATAAGATCTGAAATTTCTTGGCTTGAACTTGATGTTCTTGCAGCTAGATTTCTTACTTCATCTGCCACAACGGCAAAGCCTCTACCTTGATCGCCAGCGCGTGCCGCTTCTATTGCAGCGTTGAGTGCGAGTAAGTTTGTTTGCTCGGCAATATTGTGAATAGACTCTGTAATTTCATTGATTTGAAGGGTGAAGTTTTTCAGCTCCTCGATTTGTTCGGCGGTATGATTAACAGAGTCCACGGCTGTGTTAAGTTCTTGAATACTGTTGTTTACCACCACAATACCAGCTTGCGCGGTTTCCATGGTCGTTTTAGATGTACTCTCGGTGCTTTTAATGTGTTCGCTGACTACATCAGAAATCTCTAGCAGCGATGTAATGGCTTCTAGCACCTGAGATGAATTTTCTTGCTCTAACTGACTGCTTGATGATATTTCAGAGGAAACCGCTGAGACTTGGTGAGCGGAATGAGCCATTTGGCGGCTATTTTGTTGGACGACATTAATCACATCATGCAGAGACACACGCATCTGCTCGATGTTTTGGGTTAGGTTGCCCATCTCATTATTAAAGTGTTCCTTTTCATTGTAATCTTTTAAATCACCTGTGGTTATGCGCCGGGTGGTTTTTACCGCCTGCCCAATTGGCCCGAGTACATTTCTTAACGTTACTTCTGCAAGAATAATTGTGATCAGGAGTGAGATAATCGCGATGATGATCTGATTGCGCTCCATTTTAAGAATCTTCTCGAAGGATTCATCATTAAACATGAGCACGGCTTTATTCATGTTTGCCAACACTTTAACACTGTATTCACTAAGTGCTGCGAGATTTTCAGGACTATCCCCATCTTCTAAGATACTGGCGACATTTTTCTTTTGTTGCTCCCACATCTGTTTGACTACCTTTAGCTGCTTCTGGATGTGGGGAGGCGCGGGCGGAATATCGACTGGCTTAGTCATGCCTAAATCTTTGTAGGTTTTTCCTCCACGGGTGAGCGCTTCGAGAGTAATATCAAACAACTGCTGCGTTTTTCGGCTGGCTGAGATGTCGGGCTTACTCTTCTTCTGGTGAGCAATATCCATTGCAAGCAAAAACTCTTTGGTGAATTTCTGAGTCAGCATTCGCTGTCTGCCCGCGATATTAATAATCAAGCCGTCACTTTTTTGTTTATCGAGAGAGGTGATGGTATAGCCAATGATAGTGGTAAGAATCAGAGTAAAAAGTACGGTTAGGAGTCTGAGTTTTGCCTTGAGGCTTAAACTGGCAAAGTTGAACAAAACATGTTTCTGCATTGACATCGATTTTCCTTAAACCTTTCTCGAGTTGATTTTTTAATCACAACTTAAAAGTTATATCCATACTTCACTATCATCAAGTTGGGAAGGCTGAACATTTTTCAATCTGTGGTGTAAAGGGGGGGGGATGTTTTTGGTATTGACTCGCTCTGCCTTAGCCGTACGCAAAGCCCAAAGAGTGTTGCTAGTTAGAAGTTATAAAATAAAAAAGCGCCCTGAATGAGCGCTAATGATTTGTAAAGTAGCGTGGTTAGCGAGCTAAGGCACATTATGACCTTTAGATGCTACCCATACTCGATACCATTGTTCACGAGTTAACTCTAATTTGAGCGAATCAGCAGCCATTCTGACCCTTTCTATTTTACCTGAACCAATGATTGGTATAGGTTTCGATGGGAGCATTCTTACCCAAGCGTATATAACTTGCTCTATACTCTCTGCCCCCACTTCACATCTAATTGCTTCTAATTCGTCTCTCACCCTTTTGGCTTGCTGGGTTGAACCAGTAAAAATACTGCCTCCACCTAAGCAAGACCAAGCCATTGGTTTGATGCGATTCATCTGGAGTAAGTCCAAAGTTCCATCATGGGCAACATCAAAATTGATAGGGTTTATTTCAACTTGGTTAGTGACCAGGGGCTTGGATAATCGAGATTGGAGTAAATTGAACTGACTTGGAGTAAAGTTTGAAACGCCGAAGTGTTTAACTTTGCCTACTTTGTAGAGTTCACTAAACGCATCAGCAACTTCATCAGCATCCATTAATAAGTCTGGTCTGTGGATAAGCAAAAGATCAATCTGTTCTATGTTGAGCCTTTTCAGTGAGTTGTCGACGGACTGATGAATATGCTTGGCACTTGTATCGTAATGGTTAATTTTACGGGTAGGAAATTGTGCGTCACACAGCATAATGTCACACTTAGTCACTATCTCAATCTGCTCTCTGATCGAAGGGTCAAGTTTGAGTGCTTCTCCAAATAAGGACTCACACTGATATCCCCCGTAAATATCAGCATGATCAACCGTTGTGATGCCTAAATCTATATGCTGCTTAAGAAAAGATAATCTACTTTTCGCTGTCATTCCCCATTCAGCAAGCCGCCAATAACCTTGAACCAACTCAGATAATTCTGGTCCTTGGGGAGCAATTGTCATCTTCGATACCATAGCTTCGTTTCTCTTTCGGCTAGATTTGGCGTTACAGTATGCTTGTTTGGAAAATTACTCAACTGATAAAAATGATAACTTAGACTCTTCAAATAGCCTTTCTTGCTGGACGTAAATCAGTTCGTCAGTATTAAAACCACGTTGTTTAGACATTTTTTCAAATTTCTCTATGACTTCAGGACTGACGGTTGGAGTTCGAGAAAGTAGCCATAAATAGTCGTGATTTGGCCCAGAAATGAAGGCATAGCTGTAATTATCTTTATCTAGTTCAAATACGACATAAGAGCCGTAAAAAGGCCCGAAAAAGGAGACTTTTAGATACCCCTCATCGGCACTGTTGACAAAAAAGGCTTTGCCTTGGGCCTCGCTCCATTCATCTTTTTTTGCATCGTATCCTCGATTGAGAACGGACACTCCGCCATCATCTCTTAGTGAGTATTGCGCCGTGACGTCGGATAACCCACGTTCAAAGGAATGGTCTAGCCGCGCTATCTCATACCAAGTACCAAGGTATTTGGAGAGTTCGAAGTTATCAACGGGCTCAACGGATTTAGGCATGCCTAAGCAGCCAGATAAAGCGAATAACATGGCAGCAAGTAGTATATTTTTCATTGGTATCTCCGCAGTCAAACTAGATGATACGTCATGTATCTCGAGAGGATCACTACATAAACTTGAGAGGGATAAAGTGTTACTTAGTATCGCTCGTTAAACCCCTTAATAAGTTGTACTACATAAGCAGTGATGGCAAGTATTTCAAATACCCAAAACAGAGGGATTAGACCAAACGGCTCAATTAAAGTCCCGTCATCATCGACGTGAGACCCAATTAGAGCATACGTTAACAAGCACAGTAAGCCGATAATACACAGTGTCACGCTAGTTCTGTTAGGAATAAGTTTTTTCATATTGCACCTTTGAGATTGTTTTAGCAATGCACTTAGTCGTTGGGTCAATCTATGAATGAATGCTTCTTCGTGCAAGCTTTTAAAATGGACTTTCAGCCTCGAATGTCATTCGCTCTTTGGTGTATGGGTGTTCTATCACAAGGCGTTGTGCGTGAAGGTGTAATCGCTTTGCTCTTTGTCCATAGAGGCCATCTCCATGCATGGGCATGTTGAGTCCAAGATGATGAGCACAATGAACCCTTAGTTGATGAGTTCTGCCAGTTTTGGGGTAGAGGTATAACCTACTTTGTCCTTCTTTGACCTCGACACACTCCCAGTAGGTCTCGGCCGATTTACCATGTTCAAAACAGACCAGTTGACGGGGCCTGTCATCGGGATCGCCTCGCATGGGTAAATCAATTTGGCCGCTTTGGTCCTGCACTTCTCCTTGTACGATGGCTACGTAGCGTTTTTCTACTGTTCTAGTAATAAACTGTTTCTGTAAACTTTTGTTCGCTCGTTTGGTTAAGGCGAACACCAGTAGGCCTGATGTCGCCATATCCAGCCTATGTATAACAAATGGACCTTCCGCGTTAGGGTAGAGTTTTTGGAGTCGAGTAATGGCTGAGTCTTGTATGGTTTTACCAGGAATAGAGAGAAGGCCAGCAGGTTTATTAATGACAACGAGTGCTTCATCTTCAAATACAATGTCCATCGTATTATGTTCTGCCCATGCTTTCTCAAGAGGGTTATCATTCACATCCATACCTTGAAGCATGTGGCCGAGTATAGGCTGACATTTACTGTGACAAGAAGGGTAGAACGTCTTATGTTGGCGGATCTCTGATGCAGGGGAGTTACCCCACCAAAATTCAGCCATAGCCAGAGGTTTAAAGCCATGTTTAAATGCGTAGTGAAGAAGTTTTGGCGCCGCGCATTCCCCTGCGCCCGCTGGAGGAGTGATGCCTTCAAATATCGAGTTTAGTGATTTTTCTTCCGCGAGAATATTTAAAAAGCGGTACTGCTCAAACAATTTGTGCTGCAGTGCATTCGATAGCATTTTGCGCTTATCTTTTAGCTGGTTTAGCTCATGGTCAAGCTTCTGCCACTCGCTTTTCACCTGATCAATCTTGTCTTGCCACTCTACTTTTAGGTATTTAAGCGTGTTTTTATCATCGACACTTTGCTTTGCGAGGCTGTCCAGTACACGCTTAAGCTCGGCTCCGTTGAGGTGCGATTGAGCATCTTGGCGCTGCAATTTTCTTTCAGCCCGATTGGTGATCATTTTTGCTCGATGAGTGCTTTCTTCTTTTTTATAGTTTGATTCGAGTTTTTCAACCTGACGGGCAAATTCTGTTAGTTGAGTACTGTTATTAAGAGTATCTATCTGGTCATTGATTGACATGATCTCTTCATTCTCAGTATGGAAAAAGCTTTGCTTAGCAAATATATCAAACACAGGAGGGACAAAACCGGTTAGTTTGCTTTTCCCAGCTACTTTTCCTGAAAAAGCCGAAAGATAGCCAATTTCGCCTTGTGGAGATTTGACGATAAGCACGCCGAACATTTTCCCCACTCCATCAGAGTGACTATCGAGTCCAAAATTGTGAACCCATTCGCTTTGGGTGAGCAGGTATTGCTGAAGCTCACTGGCGGCAAGTTTACACAATGGATGTGGCTCATAGAAAAACGGGAAAGTGAATTTCTCAGGCAAGCTATATTCATCAATACAAGCATTGAAAGGAGTAAAAAGAGATGTACTGTGATGCATAGGATTTGCCAAAGTGACCAAATAGGAGCCAGATTTTACTCATTTATCGATGAATTTCCAGTGGCTCCTACTTGGGTTAGTCTCAAGCTTCTTTGGGTTTCAACCTTATCTTAGGCTCCTAGGTTGCTCCCTACCTTTAGCTGCTTGAATCGTTTGATATTACGAAACAACACCAAGACCGCAATGCCCATAACAATGGTTGTCATTGCATTGATTACAGACTGCGAAGAGCCATCGTAAAAGCTGCTGGCTACATCAATAGCAATCGCCACCAAAACCAGTCTAATAGAGGTTACCAAAGATGCAGCAATGCCTGTCATCTCTGGGAATACCTGCATGGAGTCTGCAAAGAAAAGTCCGATAGAAAGTGCGGCTCCTACTGAAAATACGCACACAATAAAGGTCAGAAAGTCCGGCGAACTTAGCATCTTATTAGGTACCAGCCAAAAAGAGGCGATGGAAAGAAACATCAGGCAGAGCCCAGAGCCTTTTAATTTTTCTACACCGAAGCGGTCGATAAGGCGCCCGTTGCTCAAGCTAAACAGAGCAAAGGTGCCTAGTGTGGCCATTTGGTGAAACGGAAAATACTCGGGCTTGACCTCAAGGTTATCAACATACAAAAGCGACATATTTGAGACAAATACCATGTAGCCTGCGAGAATTAAACTGGTTATCAGCGTGCTATACCAGAATGAGTAGGATGAAAGTACGCATTTATAGTCAGTCATTACTCGCTTGGGAATCAGCTTTTTACGTTTTTTGCTAGGTAGAGATTCAGGAACAAACAAAAAGCATTTAACTGCTGAGATAAACACCAAGATGGCGATAAACTCAAAATTGCCATGGTATCCCAAGTGAATACTGATCCACCCACCAATGAGTGGTGCAAAAGCCATGACACTGACTGTGAGCGCGTTGAGGTCTGCCACTAATTTTGCTGCGGACTCTTCTTCAAAAAGATCGAAGATCATTGTAGTACCCACAATGATACAGGCTGAACTGCCAAAACCTTGAATTAGACGAAACGCGAGCAACTGTTCAATAGTTTGAGCAAAGACACAGCCAATGCTGGCGCTAAGAAATATCAAGAAACCAAACATCATAATAGGTCGGCGACCAAAATGATCTGAAAGTGGCCCGTAAATAAGTGAGCCTAAGCAGATACCAATAAAATTGTAGCTAATGATTCTCTGAACCATGACTGCATTAGTGTTTAAATCCTTAAGTATGTCTGGAAAAGTAGGCAGATAAATATCAGTCTCCATGGATGCTGCAAGAAAGATAAACACCATTAAAAAACGAAACCACTTTCCATGATGAGATATAGGGAACATAGTTAATCCAACTGAATTATATTTTTTAGATACCACAAGCTGGCTTTACTGAAAAGTAAAGATATATGCTTGATAAACATTGTTATTTTAGGAATGCGGTTGGCTAGAGAGGATGTGTGCCATAGGGTAGTGCATGCCCATCACTCAGTTGTGAATAAGTGATGACTTAATTTAACATTTTATTTTTATTTGACAAGTAGCATTGTAAGCAAATAAAAAAACAATTGCATACTGTCACAATTTTGCGATGAGTAACCCAGAGTTGTTACTCATCCACTACAAGAATCAGGTGTTCTCGCAAATAACCCAATAGCGAGCAATTGGGTAAGGGAAAACGTTCCCCACCACGATATCAATAAACTCTCCCCCGTTTGCTTCAATCACCCACCGCGAGGCGTGATTCTTCTCATCGGCAGTGATCAAAGCCTTCGATATACCGAGCGACTTTGCAATCGGTAGAGCGAGTTTTAGCATGGTCTTTCCATGGTCTTTCCATGGTCTAGTGCACGGTAGGAAGGTGCGATATCGTATCCGATATGGCCACCTTCAAAGCAAAGAAATGGGTTATCAATGGTGTGACGAACTCTGATCACGCCAAGGATATTTCCCTTTGTGTCTACCATCCAAAAATGACTGCAAGGGACATAGTCTTGACGCAGATTTATACCATTTGCTTCGTCAGTTAATCGCTGAATATAGGTATCAAAGTCATCGACGCCTTCACGATAGTATTCGGCATTGATACTGTCATTGCTCTCAAAGTCTTGATAGAGAGCGAAAAACGCAGCTCGATACTCAAGTGATGGTGATACCAGTCTCATTTCCTTCCTCGCATTTATTTAAACATATGTTTCGCGTGGAACATCAGGTGGTCTTCAATAAAGCTTGAGATGAAATAGTAGCTATGGTCGTAACCTTCTTGCATACGCAGCTCAAGGTTTGAGTTGTGTGTTTTTGCAGCATGGACCAAAGACTCTGGCTTCAATTGTTCGTGTAAAAAATTATCCGCATCACCTTGGTCGACCAAAATAGGCAGTTGTGATGAATTTTGCTTGAGTAGCTCTGTAGCGTCGTAAGCTTTCCAGGTCTCCTGATCTTGTCCTAGGTAAGATCCAAACGCTTTTTGTCCCCATGGGCAGTGTGTTGGGTTACAAATTGGGCTAAAGGCTGAGATGGATGTGAAGCTATTGGGGTTGTTCAATCCAATGGTCAAGGCTCCGTGTCCTCCCATACTGTGACCTGAAATCGCTTTGATGTTTGATACAGGAAAGTTAGCTTCTATTAACGAGGGTAGCTCTTTTACTACGTAGTCGTACATGCGGTAATGCTTAGACCAAGGCTCTTGGGTCGCATTTAGGTAGAATCCAGCGCCTTTGCCTAAATCGTATGCATCATCGTCCGCTACATCATCACCGCGCGGGCTAGTATCAGGAGCGACAATCGCGATACCAAGCTTGGCTGCGGTATTAAATGCTCCAGCTTTTTGCATAAAGTTTTCATCGGTGCAGGTTAATCCAGAAAGCCAATACATGACAGGAACAGGAGATTCCTTGCTTGCATTTGGTGGAAGAAATAGGGCAAAGCGCATTGTGCAGTTTAAGGCAGTTGACTCGTGAGTGACTTGTTTGTGCCAGCCGCCAGCAACTTTGTTTTGACTGATATTGGTTAAATTCATAGTGCCATCTCTAAAAAGCCACCATAACGTTTTTTATGATGGCTATGAGTATTCTAAAAGGAGGGGTTATCTATCCATATGGATAACAGAGCGGATGCTTTTTCCTTCATGCATGAGGTCGAAGGCGTGGTTCACTTCTTTTAGGCTCATTGTATGAGTAATAAATTCCTCAAGGCCAAATTCACCTGCCATGTATCGTTCTACAATTTCAGGCAATTCAGAGCGGCCTTTAACACCGCCAAAAGCACTTCCACGCCATACGCGGCCTGTCACCAATTGGAAAGGTCTGGTGGAAATTTCTTGTCCAGCGCCTGCCACCCCAATAATGACTGACTCTCCCCATCCTTTGTGACAACACTCAAGAGCTTGACGCATAACATTAACGTTGCCGATGCATTCAAATGAGTAATCGACACCACCATCTGTCATTTCGACAATGTACTCTTGAATCGGAGCATCAATAGATTGAGGGTTGATAACGTCTGTTGCGCCGAGTTGTTTAGCGAGATCAAACTTACTTTCGTTAATATCGATGCCTATGATGCGGCTAGCACCTGCCATTCTAGCGCCAATGATAGCTGAAAGGCCGATTCCACCGAGGCCAAATATAGCGACAGTGTCACCTTTTTCCACTTTGGCGGTATTGAGTACAGCGCCCATGCCAGTGGTAACGCCACAACCCAATAAACACACTTCCTCTAGAGGAGCCTCTGGGTTGACTTTGGCTAATGAAATTTCAGGAAGTACTGTGTATTCCGAGAATGTTGAGCACCCCATATAGTGAAAAATTGGTTGTCCGTTAATTGAGAAACGCGTTGTTCCATCAGGCATTAAACCTTTACCTTGTGTTTCACGAACCGCTTGGCAAAGGTTTGTTTTTCCTGATGTACAAAACTTACACTCACGACATTCAGCGGTATACAAAGGGATGACATGATCACCAACTTGTACACTGGTGACACCTTCGCCGACCATTTCAACAATTCCACCCCCTTCATGACCAAGAATGGCGGGGAAAATACCTTCTGGATCTTCGCCAGATAGAGTAAAGGCATCAGTGTGGCACACACCTGTTGCAACAATGCGGACTAACACCTCGCCTTTTTTGGGCAACTGGACCTCAACTTCTTCCATCTTAAGTGGCTCGCCTGCCGCCCATGCGACTGCTGCCTTAGACTTAATAAACTCTTGACCTGGTTTGATATCGAGTGCCATTCAAACTTCCTTTTAGCTTTAAGTGTATGTGTTTTATAAACTTTCCGCTCTGATTTAATCACGAATCACAGCCTGTTCCCAGCTTTAAATCAACACTTATGCTCGCTTTGTTTGGTGTCTCACTATTTTGAGAACTGATTGTAAGTTAGATGTGGTTAACGAGGACCAGAACCCAAGTCGTTCTGTTGCAATCCGGGCGCTTCAGCAATTTCGCTGAAGTTTGCATTGTGCTGGGAAGCGTCGGGTAAAAAGAGCTCTAGTTGTTCGATGGATTGATGAAGGCTTTGTTTTTCAAAGAGAGTGTTATCATGAAGTATAGTCTGATCATCAGTGAATGTATCAATCTCTTGGTGAGTCACATGCTCAAGATTGGCAGGGATTGTTGGATGTATTGACTCTGTCATCGCTGTCAAAATGGCGGCAATATTTTCAGGCTGTTGCTCAGCAAGCCAAGTCACCAGTTCTTCAATTTGGTTATTATCCGATGTGGAAAGTCGTTTGACGATATCTATTGATAACTCCGGATGAGTTTGTGCGAGTGAACGGAACAAGAAGGTAGTATCAATATTATCTATTTCAGCAACCCGCTCAATTAAAGCTATTGCCCATGGTGATTGCTTATTAATTACATTTCTAATAAAAGTGATTGAATTTATTGGGCTTGATTTGGCAAGCTGTTCGACTTGAGACAAGGTTATTTCTATATCATTTTGCTCATTTTGATGTTCGGCTCTAGGGTCGAGCTCTCCATGTATCGAGTTTGGAGTGTGCATAACAAAGGTTTCTTGCGCTTCTACTGGTAGCGCCTCACGTTCAGACATGCGATAAATGGTGTAAATCATCAAACCAAGATCCACCATGATCACGAAAGTAAAAAGAGCGTTTTGATCAAGGCTACCCATTAATACTGAAGCGGTATAAGGTCCAATGATTGCGCCAATAGCATAGATACATAGTAACCCTGACACGACGGGGACAAGCTGCATGTTTGATGTATGGTCAAAGGCTTCTGCGATACTAAGGGGGTAGAGACAAGCAATCAGCCCCATGGTTACAGCGGCCAAAACAAAGGGGGCAAACGGCGACTGCCAGTGGATTGAAACGGGTAATGCGAAGCAGACAATGGCAAGCACAAAGCTGCTACCTAAAATAACCTTACGGCGCTCGAAACGATCAGACAGATATCCTATTGGTATTTGGAGAAAAATACCTCCTGCGGCTGCTGCACCCATAAATAGGGACAGTTCAAGCCCACGAAACCCCATACCTCCAGCATAGATAGGTAGCAGGTTTACCAATGTGGAATACAAAACACCGCAAACAAAGCATGTGACGAAACCTAGTGGAGAAATCGTGAAGATAGTCTTAAGTGGTATGGTTGGTGTCGATTCAATGCTGGGCTCAGAGTGTGCGATAAAGATGATAGGTGTGATGGAGATACTAAATAGCACACCGCAGATCAGAAACAGGGTGATTTCACTCGGCGGTGCTATGACAAGACCGAACTGACCAATTGTAATGGCGCCCAATATAATGATCTGATTGATGGCTAGGAGTCTTCCTCTAGTAGACTGGGTTGATACGCTGTTAAACCACACATCTAAGGTTGCCGTGGCACACGCGATGCAAAAGCCCATGACAGTGCGCATTAATACCCAAATCCACATATCCGCATTGAGTCCCATGGTCAGGATAGCGGTGGCTCCCAAGCTCCCGCACATGGCAAAGGTTCGTACTAATCCAATTCGACGTAAAATTCGCTTACCCAGAATGGCGCCCAATAAAAAGCCGACGGAATACATGGAAAGGATAAAGCCTATAGTTTCGACACTACTGTTAGTTTCGGCGAGCGACACTGGCAATAAGAGTCCGCTCAGCCCGTGACTGCCCATCAAAAGAAACGAACTGATCAACAAAAGCGCTGCTGGATAAATCGGCATGATTAATCCCTTCTACAATGTGGCTGCATTTACTTGAGCACCGCGGCTTAAGACATTAACAATAAACAGTTTTTGTGCCTTAGTGGTCTAGAACTCTTAAAATTTTTCGCCAAACCTTAAAGATAAAATAATTTATAGATTATTCTCTCATCATAGGAGCAAATTTTGTGAGATGGAAAATATTTCGTTCGTATTACCTCAGCGGTCTAATTGTTTGATATGAGTAGTGAGTCGTTAGGTTTTTACTTTGCTCTGTTAGCCAGTTTCACAAAAGTCGCCGGATAAGATTGACATTGGTTTTTCTTACTTATGACAATGGGAAATGACGACATCTTTATCTTAAGCGGGTTTGATGGTGAAAAACTATACAGATTGAGTTGATATGAAATTACAAGCCACGGCATTATTTATTGCTATTTGTTCTATGCAGTCCAGCGTTTTTGCGAAAGAGCAAGCTGAAAATCAAGTAATAGAAGATCCTAATAGCCAAACCGTTTACTTTGAGAAAAATGATGATTGGGTAAAACTCAAATCAGGAGAAGTGATCAAAGGAGAACTCAACGGCACGATTAAAAAAGATTCTAATTCCTACAAGCAGGAAGTTGAGTTTGACAGTGATGATCTTGGCGATCAAGAAATCGAGCTAGGAGATATCCAAGAGCTTCAGACTGCGGGGTATTTCACTATTCGCGTATCTGATGGCGCTATCTATGATGGCTATCTTTCTATTCGTAATGATCAGCTCTACCTAACCAGTGCGGATAAGGAGATATCTTTTCCTGTCACAGAGGTTGTGTCCATATACCGTGGGAAAGAGAAAGACTCTGAACAGTGGGATGCAGAATTTACGTTTAGCATGGATATGAGCAGTGGTAACACTGATGAACTTACCTTAAAGGGAGGCATTGATGCAGAACGTAATACAGTAGAGTCAAGAACCAAACTGAACGCCAGCCATGAAAACAAAGAATCCAATGATGAGAAAACCGCCAATAACTCTACGCTTAAAGGCTCGTACGATATTTATATTGATAATCGGTTATTCTTCAGGCCATTAGATCTTGAGGCTGAAAGCGATGAATTTAAAAATTTAGATTATAAAGTGACAGCGGCAATGGGTGTGGGTTACTTCTTTATCGCCAATGAAACGACAGAATGGGATGTGACTATTGGTCCTGCATACACTCATACGAAATTTATTACGGTAGAAGAAGGCAGTTCATCAACCGCAAACAGTGGTGCATTCAAACTTGATTCAAGTTTTGAGTATGAACTAACCAAAAATATCGACTTTAACTATGGTTACAGGATGACTTGGGAAAGTGAAGAATCAGGAGGCGTTCAGCATATCAATGAGCTAGGATTTGATATTGATCTTGTGGGCGATCTCGATCTTAGTATTGACGGTATATGGGAGCATGTCTCTGAACCTGCCGCTGATTCAGATGGCAAAGTACCTGAAAAAGATGATTATAAAATGTTTGTTGGCCTAAGTTACGAAATTTAGAGTAATGAAGTTTTAGTTAAAATAACGCATATAAGATTACTGCTGGTATGCGTTATTTTCTGCTAATAGCGCTTATTTCACGTCTAAAATATTTTTATATTAGATAGCTTTTCTATTATTAAATATAGAAATAATTTCATATAAAATTACAATATAATATTTTTCCATTTAGGTAGAATGCTACTAAATGTAAATTATAATAATTTCAAATTTATGGCGAAGGAAATAATCCCCACTCCCTTACAAAGTCCAGATCCTTTTACACAACCTCAAAGTGTTTCGTTGCCACTAGAACCCAGTGAAATAAGCATGCCAACACCGCTTGTTTCATCTTGGGATGGACTTATTGATGAAGCGGAACAAAAAACGCAATTAGTTAATTTTGAGTTTGTTAATGTAAACAGTGAGCAGGAAATACCTTTAAGCTCTCCACTGCAAGCCCAATCGTTAGACGAAAGGATCTTAGAAAAACAGGGATTAATCCATCAACTAAACCTAAGAATCGCAGACAAAGATGATGATTTTGAGCGCTATGAGAGTCTTGATTATATAGAAGCTGAAAACAATGAATGGAGAAAGCGGCAAGAAGCGATAAAAGCTCGGAGTATATTAAGAAGTGAGCTTATTTTACTTCAAGAAGAAAAAATCAATCATGAAGTTATTAATACTTCATTGAGTTATATTATTTCGGGCAATCAACTTAAAGAAAAACTTTTGTATTTATCGCTCAATACACCTGAAATTGAAGTTGATAATAAATTTAAAAGAAAGATATTATTTAAAGCGATAGAGAACGTACTTGACGCTCAAATTGACATAACCGATAAAAAGATATTAGCAATCAAGAATCGATTACTCACCCTTACGTCGTGTCAACCGAATCTGTACCAAAGAGCACTGGCTGAATTGGAGCAGAGAAAAGCGCTAATGGTGGCGGAAAGTGAAGACTTTAAGCTGGCTAATGCAGAACAGCTTGCTATAAAAGGGAGGTTCAGGCAACTGTACAAAATAGGTCAAGGGCAAGATATTACTTCTTTTGAAGAGCATGTGATTTCATCTATAGATAGTAAATTATCTTGGGGAACCGAGCGTTTGGTCAGTCAAAAGGCCAAAATACAACATAGTAAATGGGCCGCATTTGTTGACTACGTCATTGCCCATTCATCGCTTATACCTTCGATTTCCGTCCCCAGCATTGATTCTGGAGAAGAGAATGTGATGGTTAAGTTCTTTAAAGACCTTGATGAAGCGCTCCTGCAACAAAGTTCTAGGGCAAAAAAAAGAATCATAGGTGTTGGTGAAGTCTTCAATCAAGTCCTGGATACCATGGATCGACTGAATACTGGTGACATATGGACTCATGACATAGTGTCAATGAACAGCAATCAGGTAGAGCCTTGTTATGATCTAAAAAGCGCTTACTCCATTCTGCTTCATACAGGAGGGTTTGAGCAAGGTCCGTTTGAAAAATTGTATTCACAAATAGATTATCCCACAGTACCGGTCACGACGATTGTTGAGCATTCGAGTCCAAGGCAAGTAGACAAAGGATTGAGTCGGTCCCATTTCATTACTGCTGCCCTATCTAAGCTAGAGCCCCTTGTGCAACCTGACATGAGCTTTGAAGGTTATGAAGAAATCACACCATATTTCCATAGAACAGCGGATATGACGCCGTCGCTCACTCGAAGCTCTACTTGGTCAGCTGACATCAGCCGTTTTCGATCTATTCTGACTTCTCTTTATCCTGAAGCTTCGATGGTTGAGCGGAACTTTGATGAAGTATTTATGTATATTGTTGGAAAATCGTTGAATACAGATGATACAACCAGAGTCATCAGGGCGTACTGCTATCGTGGGATGGACGATAGAGTCATTGTTTATACCAGGCAAGGTGACCGACTACATCAATTTTCTGCCGATACAATCACTCTCCAAAAAGGAGACTCGCCGGAAGTTGACGCTCTCTTGCAAAGTTTATTTGTTTTTCCCGACAGGCAGCGAGCCGTTAGGGTGTATTCCGAGCAGGCGACAACAGGCATCATCTTACCGAAAAAGAAACCCCTTTTGGCCGGTGATCTGGCACGTCGTCATTATAATGGTGTGTTCTTTCCATATAGGCACGAGCAACAGTCTACGATTGAGCGTATTTTGAGTTTAGGTCTTGATGATAAGTACGAACAAAAAGTAGATGAAACACTGACTAATAATCAGGCTTTTATTGTCAATAAAACCAATGATCATCTGAATTTATTACCACTGATGAATATATCCACTGGTGGCAATGATGTGGAAGATGAACAAAAGACCAAAATCCGAGAGTGGCTAGATGACTTCTCCCGCGGTGAAAGGAAAGCGAGCTTTGGAACCGCTGACTATATCGGAACAGAGGCGGTATCAAACCCTGACCTGATTTTTATTCCTGTGGAACAGCAGGAGTCGGAAGCTACAGAAGGTTTATTGGTAAACTTGAGACTGTCCATGGTGATTCCGATTCCCAGAAACTTTATCGACAAACTTAAACTCTATAGCTCCCCTGATTTTAGGCTGTCATTTTCTCTTGGCTTTTATTCGAAAAATCGCGAAGAAATAAGAAATATCCCCATTACCGATCCCAGTTGGACGGGGGAAATGAGAGACATAGCAGGTTATGCGCAGCGGTTATCATTACGTCGAAGCAATATTACCATGTCAGAGCTGGATGAGGCACTTAGACGTGTAGCTCAGTACTGCATGAGAACCGCATTTGGTTTTGAAACCCCGACGGAAATGGAAGTAACAAAACTCAATGAAATATTTCGATTGAGAAATTTACATCAACCTTATACCAGGTTTTTCAAAGATCATATTTCAGACGATACCAAGGTAAATCAATACATAGGAGCAGTCAACTTTAAAGCTGGAATGAATGATTTTGTCTCTCTTCTTAGGTTACACAAAGGGTTTACTTGGAGAAGTTCAAGTGAAGAATCTGAAGAAAGGTATTTCCGACCAGATGACGAAAATGCTTTTGCAAATAAGATCTTTGATGACATTAAATCTTATTACCTCACTGAGTGGGACGATGAAGTGGTTTCTTATCGTGAGGAATGGTGGAAAGATACTATCGAGTGGTGGCGTACGCCTTTAAGAATTGCGGGTTACACTATTGCGTCTGTGTTGGCAGTGATGTTCCCTGGTTTATCCGCGGGCATTATAGCAGGAATCGCGACCACATTTATTACCGACACTGTACTCGATATTGGCTTATTGGGAGTTGAAGATAATCCAGCTCAAAAACAAAAGCTTATGGATGGAATTGTTGTTAAGACTTTCATCTCAATTGGTGGTGAAGCTTTGGGGGGAGCAGGAGCTCAGCTAACGGCGAAAGCAGTCAAGCGCTTGCTCCTCAAACGTGCTTCGATGCAACTTAGAGGTGGAGAGTTAATTAAGGCGAGGAAAACGATAGAGGATTACTCTGATGATGCCATTGAAGAGATGGCGCAATCTATGAAAACTCGTCCAGAGATGCCAGCTCTTACTAAGCTCTTGGCTAAAAAAGGAGATGGGTTACCAAGTATTAACCGCCAAAGTGTCGATATGCAATATGTTTTGAACCGATATGGCGTAGCGGTGGATAACAAGATTAACCTATTTAAACGGCTTAAGAACTTCTACAACAGCCATGATAAAACTACAACGGTGATGGAAACTTTAGAAGGAATTCTGATTTTAACCCTTACTGGAGAAATTATTGTTTTAATTGAAGAGTGTCTATCTGATATGGTGAAAGACAATGAGTTTTATCAAGTCTTAAAGTTAATTTTACTCTATGGTATCGCAGCAGGAGCAACGACGGTATCCAGCATGCAAAGAAGCCCAGAAATGCTCGAAATAGAAACTAAAGTGTGTTTGGAAAAAATGGGTATGTCGGAAGAAAACATCTTACTGTTCAATCAAGCTAGCGCGCAGCGTGGTTTGTTTGATAAAGACATAACCAATGAAACAGACTTTGTGCAGGCTTTGAATAAGTTTGATGATATGCCAGCAGGTGCTTCACCAAAAGAAATGGAATCACGGCGGCTACTCAAGCTTGATAGATTCTCGAAGATGTCGCGTCGAATAAGTTTTGACCCCTTGTACTTGAGGTTGTCAAAATATATCAATCGAAGATCAGTATCTGGCGCTGAGCCAGCTATTACCGAGTAAACCCTCTCTAGTTCAAGGTAGTTAATATTGGTCTTAAATTCATAAGCACTCACTATCACTGTATTTTACTTAAATGTAAGTTTCTTATCAGTGTATTTTTGACCCGAAATCCATTAGAATTCGAGCTTGGATCATTGAGAGGTTCATCGGTATTTGTTCCTAAAAGTGCTCCAACGTTTTTTAATCTTACTTTTCTTAAATTAACTAACTGTTATATAAAGAAAAATAAATAAATCAATCAAGTGTTGCTTGGTGTGCAACACCACTGTAAGGACAGTTAAATGCCTATTATTACTCTTCCTGACGGCAGTCAGCGTCAATTTGACAACCCAGTCTCTACTCTCGATGTTGCTCAATCTATTGGTCCAGGTCTTGCGAAAGCAACCATTGCTGGTCGTGTTGATGGCAATCGTGTTGATGCTTGTGATCTTATTGAGCAAGATGCAAGCCTTGAAATTATTACGGTAAAAGACGAAGTTGATGGTCTTGAAATCGTTCGCCACTCGTGTGCACACCTTTTGGGACACGCGATTAAGCAGCTTTACCCCGAAGCGAAAATGGCGATTGGACCAACTATTGATAACGGTTTCTATTATGACATCGATTTGGAACACTCTTTAACGCAAGAAGATCTAGAAAAGATCGAAAAGCGAATGAAAGAGTTAGCCAAAACTAAGTATCAAGTTATCAAGAAAAAAGTCAGCTGGCAGGAAGCTCGCGATGCGTTTGAAACGCGCCGCGAAACTTATAAGATGGAAATTTTGGATGAAAATGTCGCGCGTGACGATCGTCCTGGATTATACCATCACGAAGAATACATCGATATGTGTCGTGGTCCTCACGTACCCCATATGGGTTTTTGCCAACACTTTACGCTCTTGAATGTTGCCGGTGCATACTGGCGTGGTAACAGTGACAACAAGATGTTACAGCGTATTTATGGTACGGCCTTCCACGACAAAAAAGCGTTAAAAGCGCATTTAACTCGCCTTGAAGAAGCGGCGAAACGTGATCACCGTAAAATTGGTAAGCAGCTTGATTTGTTCCACATGCAGCAAGAAGCACCTGGAATGGTGTTCTGGCATCATAATGGTTGGTCTATTTTCCGTGACTTGGAAGTATTTGTTCGTGAAAAACTAACAGAATACGGCTACCAAGAAGTAAAAGGTCCTCTTATTATGGACCGCGTGCTTTGGGAACGCTCTGGCCACTGGGACAAATATGCTGAAGCCATGTTCACGACTGCGTCAGAGAACCGTGATTATGCGCTTAAGCCAATGAACTGCCCAGGCCATGTACAAATCTTTAACCAAGGCCTAAAGTCATACCGCGATCTGCCATTAAGAATGGCTGAGTTTGGCTCTTGTCATCGTAACGAACCATCTGGTGCTTTACATGGTATCATGCGTGTACGAGGCTTCACTCAGGACGATGCACACATCTTCTGTACTGAAAGTCAGATTCAAGAGGAAGTCACGTCTTGCATCAAGATGGTATACGATACTTATCAAACATTTGGCTTTGACAATATCGTAGTTAAGTTATCGACTCGACCAGAAAAACGAGTAGGTTCAGATGAAATTTGGGATGAATCTGAGAGAGCGCTGCAAAAATCGCTTGAAGCTATGGACATTCCATATGAAATTCAAGAAGGTGAAGGCGCATTCTACGGGCCTAAAATTGAATTTACTTTGCATGACTGCCTAGATCGTGCTTGGCAATGTGGTACGGTTCAACTTGATTTCAATCTTCCAAGTCGTTTAGGTGCCACTTATGTCGATGAGAATAATGAGCGACAAGTGCCAGTGATGATTCACCGTGCGATATTGGGTTCATTGGAAAGATTCATCGGAATTTTGATTGAAGAATACTTCGGATTCTTCCCAACTTGGCTGTCTCCAGAGCAAGCCGTAATTATGAATATTACTGACAAACAGTCGAATTATGCTCAGGAAGTGGCCCAAAAACTACAAAAATGTGGAATTAGAGCTAAAGCAGACTTGAGAAATGAGAAGATTGGCTTTAAAATCCGCGAACATACTTTGAAGCGTGTGCCGTATATGCTGGTTTGTGGTGACCAAGAAATGGAAGCCGGAGAAATCGCAGTACGTACTCGTAAAGGTAAAGATCTCGGTAAATTTAAAGTGGATGACTTTGTTTCCTACATCCAAGAAGAGATCTCAAGCCGTAAGCTCAATCTGGAGGAATAAGCTATTAAAGGCGGAAGACGCGGCCAACAACCGGCCAAACAAAATGCTCATCGTTTAAACGGTGAAATCCGAGGCGTACGTGAGGTTCGACTCACAGGCGCTGACGGCGAATCAGTTGGTATCGTATCGATCCAAGAAGCGGTTGCTGCAGCTGAAGAAGCTGGTATGGACCTTGTAGAAATCAGTCCAAATGCTGAGCCACCTGTCTGTCGTGTGATGGACTATGGTAAATTCCTCTTTGAGAAGAGCAAAGCTGCAAAAGAGCAGAAGAAGAAGCAAAAACAGATCCAGATTAAGGAAGTAAAATTCCGTCCTGGAACTGATATTGGAGACTATCAGGTAAAACTACGCAACCTGACGCGTTTCCTTGAAGAAGGCAACAAAGTGAAAGTAACTATTCGCTTCCGTGGCCGAGAAATGGCACACCAAGACATCGGTGTTGATGTTCTAAATCGTCTTAAGGAAGACACAGTCGAATTGGCTGTTGTTGAATCTTTCCCTAAGAAGATTGAAGGCCGTCAGATGATCATGGTGCTTGCCCCTAAGAAGAAGTAATTAGCGGCTTACAAGTAATAAACCCTGTCACTTTCTCTGATTAGATTTTAGTGACAGGGTTTTATTCGCCCTGATTACATGTTGTTTAAACTACTACAATGCGGAGTTATTCATCATGCCTAAGATGAAAACCAACAAAGGTGCTGCTAAGCGTTTCAAGAAAACTGCTGGTGGTATTAAGTACAAGCACGCTACTAAACGTCACATCCTGACTAAGCGTACTACTAAGAACAAGCGTCAACTACGTCCAAACGCAATCCTTCCTAAATGTGAAGTGGCTGCAGTTGTTCGTATGATGCCATACGCTTAATTCTTTTTAGTTTATTTATCGTTTAGTTTAGGAGAAGCATAATGCCTCGCGTAAAACGTGGTGTACAAGCTCGTGCACGTCATAAGAAAGTTCTAAAACAAGCTAAAGGTTACTACGGTGCACGTTCACGTGTTTACCGCGTAGCTTTCCAAGCAGTTACTAAAGCTGGTCAATACGCTTACCGTGACCGTCGCAACAAGAAGCGTCAATTCCGTCAACTATGGATTGCACGTATCAACGCGGCATCTCGTCAAAATGGTCTATCTTACAGCCGTTTCATCAACGGTCTTAAGAAAGCATCTATCGAGATCGACCGTAAGATCCTTGCTGATATCGCGGTATTCGACAAATCTGCTTTCACAGTACTTGTTGAAAAAGCGAAAGCTGCTCTTTAATCAGAGACAGTGATTAGGATTAAGAGAAAGAGGAGCGTTCGCTCCTCTTTTTTGTTTTTGTCATTTTTTGTAATGCTTTAAGTCACAATTCCATCATTTAATATCAGCTTGTCATAAAACCTTGCAATGAGTGTGTTCCCGATACACGAATTGAATACGGTTTCCTCATAAAATAAATACTCTGATAGTGGTAGTGGGAAACGGACATCATGCATGATTACATTATCGTTGGTGGCGGTATTATCGGTGCATCAACAGCGTGGCAACTCAAAAAGAAATACCCCAATAAACGCATTTTGTTGCTAGAAAAAGAACAAGACTTTGCACAGCATCAAACGGGGCATAATAGTGGTGTCATACATGCAGGAGTTTATTATCCACCAAATAGCCTAAAGGCAAAGTTTTGTAAGCAAGGTGCAGCAGACACTATCGCGTTTTGTCATCGACACCATATTCCTGTCGAAAATTGCGGTAAGTTGATTGTCGCGACCTCCCAGATCGAGCTTGAAAGAATGGAGGCGCTTTTTGAACGCTGCCAACAAAATGGCATTGATGTTGAGCGGCTTGATCAGTGCCAGCTTAAACTCGCAGAACCTAACATCACTGGCCTTGGTGCTCTTCATGTTAAGCAAACCAGTATTGTTGATTACACTAAGGTGACTCTTGCCATGGTTAAAGACTTTACTGACCTAGGAGGAGAGATAAGCTTATCGACTGAAGTATTATCTGGGCAGGAGTTTGAGCATGAGATCCAGCTGACTTGCATGCGCGAAGGCCAAAGCATGCAATTGAATACTCGTTATTTGATTACTTGCAGTGGCCTAATGGCGGACAGATTGACAGCGATGCTGGGCATAGAAACCAATTTTCAGATCATCCCTTATCGCGGCGAATATTATCAGCTAAATGCAAAGTATAACCAGATTGTAAATCACCTTATCTATCCGGTGCCTGATCCAGACTTACCCTTCTTAGGCGTCCACTTGACCAAGATGATTGATGGTAGTGTTACTGTCGGTCCTAATGCGGTTCAAGGCTGGAAACGAGAAGGTTACTCTAGAGTGAACTTTAGTGTGCGTGACACGATGCAAATGCTCAGTTACAAGGGCTTTTGGCGAGTATCACGTAAACACTATAAAACAGGATTAGTCGAACTCTATAACTCTTGGTGGAAGCCCGCTTACCTTAAACAAGTACAGAAATATTGTCCCTCGTTATCGCTTAAGGATTTAAAACCGTATCCAGCAGGAATTCGCGCTCAAGCTGTGTTGGCAGATGGCACCTTAGTCCATGACTTTCTGTTTGCTGAAAGTATTCGCAGCTTACACGTGTGCAATGCGCCCAGTCCAGCGGCGACTTCCTCAATCCCTATTGGAAACTATATCTGTCAAAAAATTGCTGATAAGTTTGAGCCTGGCACTTAATTTGCTCGTATCTGAAAGAGGACATTAATAGCGGCAACGAGGCGGCTATAATACCTTATGACGTAGAGCGAGGGATGGGCGATGAAAAAGTGGGGATTAGTTGTACTGAGCTTACTTCTAACAGGCTGTGGTACTAAGTTTGTTTACAACAATCTCGACTGGCTATTGATAGAATATCTTGATGATTTTGTTGAGTTAACCACGGAGCAAGAAGCGTTGATCAGTGATAAACTCGACAGCGTGACCGAGTGGCATAAACAGCAAGAGCTTCCGCGCTATATTCAACATTTAAATCAGCTGATAGCACTTGACCCCAAAAAAGTAACCTTGGCTGACATACAGCGGCAAGAAACCGAACTTAAGGCACATACACAAAGGTTACTTCGTCACATTGCATCAGATATTTCCATATTGGCTAAACAGCTTTCAGATCAACAAGTAGAAGAGCTCGTGGACAGTATTAGAGTCCGCCACACTCGCTACAAGCGCAAATATCAGAAGCTGTCAGAATCGGAAATTAGAGAAAACTATCAAGAAAGGCTCACCGATAACATACAGGACTGGTTAGGGCCACTGACCTCAGAGCAAAAACGATGGATAGCAGACTGGACCTCTGAGCTTTATGTCACCTCTTATGATTGGATAGACCACCAGACCAAAATGCGTATCGAGATAAACCAGTTACTAAGCAATCGCTTAGACGATAGTTATTTCGAACCTCATTTTGAGCAGTTGATGTTTAATCCAACCAATTTCTACAGCAAAGAGCTGCAGCAGAAAATAGCTCATAATAGGGCTACTGCTCATCAACATTTGGTGAAAATCATCAATTCAATTTCAGATAAGCAAATGGCTCATTATCGCCAAGAGCTAAAGGATTGGCGAGATATCGCGCTTGAAATACATAAATAAAAAAGCGCCCGCAGGCGCTTAGATGAGTTTAGAAGAAACCCATGGGACTTACATCATAACTTACTAGCAGATTCTTAGTGTTCTGATAATGATCAAGCATCATCTTGTGAGTTTCGCGGCCAATGCCTGACTTTTTATACCCGCCAAATGCGGCATGCGCAGGGTAGGCGTGATAGCAATTGATCCAGATGCGACCAGCCTCAATTTTTCTGCCCATGCGATAAGCAAGATTGGTATCACGAGTCCATACACCAGCGCCGAGTCCATATTCAGTATCGTTGGCAATCGCTAAAGCATCTTCTTCATCTGTAAATTTAGTGATAGCGATGACTGGACCAAAAATCTCTTCTTGGAAGACACGCATTTTGTTGTGGCCTGCAAGCAAAGTCGGCTGGATGTAGTAGCCTGAACCAATGTCGCCTGATTGTTGAGCGATCTCACCACCAAATACAACTTCTGCGCCCTCTTGACGACCAATATCGAGATAGCTCAATATTTTGTCGAATTGTTCCTGGGAAGCTTGAGCACCAACTTGGGTATTGGTATCAAGAGGATTACCTTGGACTATGTTCTTCGCCCGCTCTGCGACCTTTTCAACAAAACGGTCGTATATGGATTCATGCACTAACACTCGGGAAGGGCAAGTACAGACTTCACCTTGATTGAAGAAGGCCAGTAATGTTCCCTCAATACACTTTTCCAAATATTCATCTTCATGGTCAAAGATATCAGGGAAATAGATATTGGGTGATTTACCTCCAAGCTCTACGGTTGAGGGGATCAGGCTGTCTGCCGCACATTTTAGAATATGTTGTCCGACATCGGTTGAACCTGTAAAGGCGAGCTTGGCGATACGATGACTGGTTGCTAATGCTTGACCTGCTTCTCTACCGTATCCGTTTACTACGTTGACTACACCTGCTGGAATAAGATCGCCTATCACTTCCATTAAAACTAGAATCGATGTTGGGGTCTGTTCAGCGGGTTTAAGAACCACGCAGCAACCAGCGGCTAGAGCCGGCGCCAGTTTCCAAGCGGCCATCAACATTGGAAAATTCCACGGAATGATTTGGCCTACCACGCCAACTGGCTCAGGGAAGTGGTAGCTTGCGGTATTAACGTCAAGTTCAGCTGCGCTACCTTCCTGAGCGCGGATGCAGCCCGCAAAATAACGAAAATGATCAACAACCAGTGGTAGGTCTGCAGCTAAGGTCTCGCGAATGGGTTTACCATTTTCCCATGTTTCAGCCACTGCAAGCATTTCTAAATTGTTTTCTATTCGATCAGCAATCTTGAGTAGCAAATTGGCACGTTCACTGACACTGGTCGCTGCCCAAGGTGCTTTAGCTTTATGAGCGGCGTCTAGTGCTAGCTCAACATCAAGCTCATTTGAACGGGCGACCTGACAATATGTTTGACCATTAACAGGGGAGATATTGTCGAAGTACTCTCCGGATTGGGGGCTAACCCACTCACCACCGATGAAATTATCATAGTGAGTTTTGAATTTAACAACAGAATCGGCGCTATTGGGTTGTGAATAAATCATAAAAATATCCTTATTTATTATTCAAATGGAGTGTTAACTCATTATTTGCGGTGCAACACAACGCAAATCACAGGCCAAATGTTGCAAGCTTGTTGTCAATCTCGTGTGAAGCTAGAGTAGCTGGGCTCTCAGGAACCTAGACAAAGAAAAACCTGAGTGTAAACAAGGATGATTTCATTGTTAACTGTGTCAATTTGGTGCAGGCACAATGTTCAGTTATGGAACAGTTATGGAACAACAAATATTACAGATGGACTCTTGGCTAGCCTCACCGCCAGCCAAAAAACTCGATATTCTAAACGCTTCACTTGTCCTTCATTATGGCGATCCTGAGGTTGAACTAGCTTGGCAGCATGCATCAAAAGTCATGGATTCTGGTATTCATTTACTGGTGTTGGGAGAGACGGGAGTTGGTAAGGGAGAGTTTGTCAAAGCGCTTCATCAATATAGTTCTCGCCGTCATAAACCTTTAGTGGCGGTCAATTGCGCCGCATTACCCAATGATCTAATCGAATCTGAATTATTTGGTTATGCGCCAGGTTCGTTTACAGGTGCGCATCCAAGAGGATATTGTGGCCGAATAAGACTCGCCGACAAGGGCATATTATTCCTTGATGAAATCGGTGATATGTCCATGCAGGCTCAGTGTCGATTGCTTTCAGTGCTGCAGGATAAAACCATCACTCCACTTGGCTCTGCACGCTCGTACAAAGTGGATATTGAAGTGATAGCCGCCACGCATCAAGACTTAGATTGGTTGGTGGCCAAAGGGCGTTTTCGCCAAGATCTTTATTATCGCCTCAATGGTATGGCCGTTGAGCTACCTGTGCTTAGAAACCGTAAAGATAAAGCTGAGTTAATAAAATCTATTCACGAAAAGTATCGCAATCATTCTCAAACCATCTCGCCAGATTTATTTAAGTATCTAATCAATTACTCTTGGCCGGGGAACTTACGTGAGCTGGATAATTTTATTAGAGTGGTAACCGTTATGGCAGATGGAAATGATGTTGTGGATGTCACTCATTTGCCGATGCAGTGGCAACGCCGTTTTAGCAAAACGAATGATAGGGAGCGTATTAGTACGGAGTTGAAAGCGACCCTCAATAAAACGATCGAGGATGTATATGTTGCTAATGAAGGCAACATCAGCAAGGTAGCTCGTGAATTAGGAGTAAGCCGTAATACGGTATATCGAAGATTAAAAGCTCAGAAAGTGTTGTAACTTCACTATCAAGATGGTGTTTGAAAGCCCCCTTTTTGCTGTGCTTCTTTTACTAGAGCTTGACGTTTTTCTTCGCGTTTTGGTGCGATTGGTGTATCCATACTTTTGTCTTTCTTTGTGTGGGTGACTAACGCAAAGTGCTTGTTTGTCATCATATCCTGTCCCTCTAACCATCATTTTATATTGGAAGCTACCTATTATCTTTAGTTTGTTGTTTTGAGTAATTTACTATGACGAGTAGATAATTGTTCCAACAATCAAAGCCTAGTCTATTTTCATTGTTTTTAATAACAACATTAATAAATATAAAAATAATTATCGATATTATTAGTCAAAACTAACATTAGTACATTATAAACTTAATTAGTAAAACTATTTATTATTCGCCATTTATAATTTTTATTTAAAACTTAGAGGTTGGTTCATTACAAATTTATTTTAATGAATGACCTTGTTGATTAATAAGAATCCTCTAAGTAATTGTTTTGAAGTAATTAATTTTTTTAATGTTAAGTATGTTTTTATTGGTGGTTATTTTTGGAGGAAATGTCAACTCCTTAATTATTTACGGTTGTAATGCATTACCTAATTAAATATTTTTAACATGCCTGATGGCTTTTTAATCAACATAATTATAGGTAGTAAAATGAAAAAATTAATATTATCAACGTTAGCTGTAACATTATTTGCGTCAAATAGCGCATTAGCAGAAGATAGATATAGCCCAAATGAGCTTCTTTATGGTGGTGTTAGTATTAGTGCCGATGGTGTATTGACTTCTAAAGCTAGCTTTGCCTGTGCCGCACCAAGGGATGTTGAGTTTACTATGAGCTCTGATAATAGTGTTCAATTAGCGATTAAAGATAGGCTTATTGACTGCCGAATGATCCCTTGGGTTCAGGATTTTAGCATCGACCTTAAACCACTAATTCAACAGTATGGTTACCACCAAAGCGAGCTAAGCGTCGTAAACAAAATTACGTTTGAACAAGAGTAGTCTTCTATTTTTTAACCATTATCTCCCATTTTAATGAGAAGTAATTAATCAAAAAAGCGATGATTTTATTTCCCGTAAAATCTCGCTTCTTTTATTTCAGTTATTAGACTGGCTTAGCGTCCAACCCTAATTAGTTTAGTGTACGAGGATCGCCATCAGTGGGCACATTGCCTATGACCACTACTTAGCACGATAGATCCTTCCATGATAAGTAAAAATTACTATAAATACATTATCAAAATAATTATTAAAATTATTTACTATTCTGTTCCTATAATTTTTTATTGAAAACTTAGATGTTGTTTCATTAAAATAAACCATAGTCTTCATTATATAGAATTTATAATGTTTTTTAAATGATTAAAATATTTAATGTCATATCCATTTTTAGTGATGTTTATTTTTGTAGGAAATATCAACTCCTTAATTATTTACGGTTGTAATCGATTGCCTAGTTAAATAGTTTGAATGTGCCTGATGGCTTTTTAATCAACATATTTATATATAGGTAGTAAAATAAAATGAAAAAATTAATTTTATCAACGTTAGCTCTGACTTTGTTTGCGTCTAATAGTGCATTGGCGGAGGGTAGATACAGCCCAAATGAGCTTCTCTATGGTGGTTATAGTATTAGTAGTGACGGGGTACTAACTTCTCAAGCTAACTTTGCTTGTGCGGCTCCAATGGAAGTTGAGCTGAAGACGAGCTCAGACAACAGCGTTCAAGTTGCTATTAAAGATAGGCTCATTGACTGCTTGATGATCCCTTGGGTCCAGGAGTTCAGTATTGACCTTAAACCACACCTACAACAGTATGGTTACCATCAAAGTGAAGTCACTATCGTCAACAAGATTTCGTTCGAGTTGCCAGAGTAATTTAATTCCGAGTTCTGAAGTTGTTTTCTAACTTAGATGTAAATTAATCTTCAAAAGAAGCGATGATTTTATTCCCCGTAAAATCTCGCTTCTTTTATTTAAGTTATCAGACTGGTTTAGCATCCAACCCTAATTAGTTTAGTGTCCAAGGATCGCCATCAGTAGGCACATTGCCTTGTGACCACCATTTAGCACGATAAGTCTGCCCATGATAAGTGACAAGGTCATCGGTAGTGTAGGTCTGTGTTGAGCTCCATTCGTGAATTTGCCCATCATCTTCAGCTTGCCATACCGCGCTCGATCCTGGTTCGTCGCCTTGTGTCCACCATTGGGCTGTGTAATTTAAGCCATTGTATAACACTTGATCCCCGGTATTATAAATGGTTTCCGGATCCC
Organism: Vibrio tetraodonis; assembly: GCF_003350295.1. Taxonomy (GTDB): domain Bacteria; phylum Pseudomonadota; class Gammaproteobacteria; order Enterobacterales; family Vibrionaceae; genus Vibrio; species Vibrio tetraodonis. The sequence continues at coordinate 154,325 of NZ_QLYY01000005.1, read as the reverse complement.
AAGTGCCACTTCCTGTTTCTTCATCAGTAACGGTGATGACACGTTCATTGGTTGTGGTCTCACCTGCCGCATCGGTGACTTGATAAGTGAGGGTGTATTGGCCAACAATCTCAGTGTTAACTTGTCCTGATACCTGAATGGCAGAATTACTGATGTCGCCATCTTCGGCATCGGTAGCGCTTACGCCTTCCATAGGATCAAAGTCTGAGTTGACTAAGATGGTTTCATTGTTTACGCCGTTTATCACTGGCGCTGTGTTATAGACGGTAACTTGCCTGATCTCTTCAGTCGTGTTGCTGTCTGAATCAGTTACCGAGTAGGTGAGAGGGTAGGCACCTACTCTGTTAGTATTAACTTCGCCACTAACGACAACATCTCCCGTTAAATCTCCATCTTCGGAGTCATAAGCAGAGACGCCTTCCATTTTGTCGTAGCTACTACCAAATGGAGTACGATCATCACCAATACCACTAATAGAAGGCTTGCCATCAGTTGGAGGAGGTGTTTGACCATGAACATAAGGACCATAGTCTTTGACAAACTGCTCATTGTATTGCTGACCGCTGCTATTGGCTCCCATATCCCAGTTGACCGACCAAGTCATAATACCGCGCAATGGCTGTCCTTGGTCTTTTAGGCTATCTAAAGACTTATACATATCATTAGGGTCAGTCACGAAGCCACTGGCTGCTGCATCTGGGTTAGCCGGAACGCCAAATACCAGTTTTTCATGTGGGATCTTAGTATAGCCACGAGTGCCATTAATAATACTATCGGCAATGTAATAGATGAATACGTCTTGGTCTTTATAATTTTGCGGAACCCAAGTGTTTATTTCATCGACCCAAACACCATCCCCACCTTGGTTATAAAACTGTGGATTGATAAAATCGTAATACCCTTCAAGAGCCGACAGGTACGGTGTATAAGCACCCCCTGAACGCAGGTATGGGAACTCTGGTGCCATGGTAATCATAAAGTTTTGCCCCTGAGTCCTATAGTGATCTTTCACTATGATGAGGGCTGCAGGTATCACAGTTGCATTATCCGCTGCGGTAATCGCAGCTTGCTCCAAGTCAATATCTAAGCCATCAAAACCATAGGTATCCACTAGGCGAATAATTTCATCAGCAAGCGCCTGCTCGTCTCCACTACGAAGCTCAATATGCGCGTCGGCACCGCCGAGTGCAATCAGAACACTTCGACCTTGTTCATTGAGGTTCGCTATCTGATCTTTGAACTCTGCCTCAGACATACCAATGCTTGGGTCTAGTTGAAAAGTTGGAATATGGTTTGTTGCGCCTTCATGGACTTTCATGAAAGAGACGTTGACAACATTATATTGTGGGTCAACTTCGGTAAGTTCTACGCAAGGTGCGTTACCACCTTTATAACCATCACCCTCACACCAGTTATGCCAATATCCAACCAACACATTGCCATCTTGATCGACCAGCTGTTGCCCATCACCAGCGACGGCTTGACCACTGCCTAATGAAAGTGCAGAGAGAATACTTAACGCTAAAGCTGTTTTTCTGTTCATTCCGTTAACCTCCAATATGCTTATTTTTCAAAGCTAATTAAGTGCTCAAGTTGACGCTACATAATCTTGAGAGGAGAGTAAAATTTGATGACAGAATACTTGGTACTGCTCCAATTAATTTGATACAAATGCAAATTATATGCTTAAATGTATGCTTTAATTCGATTAAAATACTTCTATTAAGTGGTTTGGTGAATGTTTATTTTTTCGGAGTTTATATATAAAGAGGCAAGAATGTTCAAAAAGTTCAGTCTTGCCACTAAGGTATGAATTTATGAGATGGGGTGATTATTTCGCGATCTGAAGAACCAGTCGCTGTAAGGCCATTTTTGCGTCGGCAGTTTGAGCGGATATCTGTTCTACGGCTACTTTTTCTGCGAAGGTCCTTTTTTTCTCAAAATCTATCGGCCGACCGTCTTTCCAAAGCTCAAAATGCAGATGTGCACCTGTGGTGCGTCCTGTATTACCGCTAGTTCCTATCTTTTGTCCTTGAATTACATTGTCTCCTCGCTGAACGAAACGTTTGGATAAATGAAGGTAGCGAGTTCTCAAACCATCCGGGTGAAGGATGACAACGTATTGACCGGCCAATGGATGGTAACGAGAAATCACCACGCGTCCAGACGAAATACTGACTACAGGCGTGCCAACAGGGACGGCATAATCCGTACCCAGATGAGATGTGACCTTATGAGTGATGGGATGTCGACGAGCAGGGTTAAACGGCGAACTCACTCTAAACCAGCGTGACACGGGGGAAAGCAGCAGCTTGTCTTTATAAAAGTGCTCGCCATCAGAGCTAAAAAGAGCCCCTTTGTCATCGCTGTAAACATAAAACATATGCTGATTGTCTTGATACAAAAAAGCTTCTAACTGGTTTTGGTCATCGATCTTAAACGCAAACTTACCTGAACGAGAAACTGAACGGATAAAATCAAACTTACCTGATGCCAAAGAAGTTAAATAACCTATGGTATCCGGTGAGGCGCCAGACGCTAGCGCAGAACCATAGAAAGAATACTCTACAGTGCCGCTAAAAATGTCAGGTTTTACAGTTGCAGGGACAGGGGGTAACACTTCCTTGGCAGGTGGCTTGGTCGCTAATGCCACATCTCTGGATTCAAAATGATCGGTATCATTACTGCCAAATGGTATCACTTCGATGATGGCGCATAATGCCAAAGGAATAAGAGTTAAATGCCAAAAAGACAGGAAGTCTTTATAGCTTTTTTGTTGAATAGACGTTGGATACATGAGAATGCTATTTTAATTTTTTGTCAATCATAGAGTTTTAAATGGGGAAATCTAGAGAAAATTTAGGCTTGGTGTTTGGGCAGGGTTATCTAGATTAGTGAGTTTTGATTGGTTTTCCGATTAAAAATCTAATTTTTTATTCAGTCATGTTTCAAAATGAATAATTTCATAGTGAAAAAGTATTTTCTTATAGTGAAAGTGCATGGCGATGAAAACTATATTTTGTGGTTAACCTCCAATGAATGCATATATATAAAAGTGTATCTCTTCGCATCTGTAAAACGGTGACAATGAAGGGGATGCGCGAGTGCTACTTTCAGGCGTTACAGTAAGAACCTCAAGATAATGTTTCTTTTGTCTTTTCTTACATTCAATTATTTGAACTAAGACAACAAAAATTATTGATATTTTCTTTATTCCGATATTGATTAATGAGCGAAATGAATATTAAAACGTGCTGTTTACTTGCCAACAAGATCAATTACCTAGTAAGACAGTGAAATATACCTGTCAAAGTGAAGTTTGAAGCATAAATTTCGCCACGTTGCATTGTTGGCACCAGTTTGTATAGTAGCGCTGCACCCGAGGGTGCTATCCTGCACAGGTGGTTATGACTATCTGTATTTAGTATCTGAAAATGTAGTTGATACTTTGACGCGATATTTCATCGCGTCTTTTTTTATCTCGCTGTACGGTATATTTTTCAGAATTTAGTGGTAATTATGTTAGCTTGATTAGGTTGCAAATATCTCAATTATACGTACAATGGCTATCGCCAAATCGTAATTAACCCCTTTGGGGTAACTTGTTGCCGCAATCAAAAAACATTAATGGTTGTGGAGAACTAAAATGCAATTAATTTGCAAATTTGTTCCGGGAAATACACTTTCTAGGGACGTGTTAGACTATATCCTGTCGCCGGATGAATGCATCGGGCAACTTTCGCGTACGCGCAATCTTCAAGACGTGGTCGGACAGCTTCCCAAGCCTCTGTCTGAAAGTCTTCCTCAGTCGGCGAAGAAAGACATCCACCGATTACTTACCGCCATTAAACAGCGTCTTGTTCGCGCTGATTGGGTTGCTGTGTCGTCGTTTCCTCGCAGGAGTCCACTTTCAGAAAGCCAGCTTCAGGCATATCCTGCGTTAAAGGCGCGCATGGATAAACTTTCCGCTCAGCCAGAAAAGAAAGTGGTGAAAGCCAATTATGCCATGGTAACTGACGATGTACCCTTGGCACGAAACCTATCCTTTAGTCCCGTTGAACCTGCGCCAGACAAAAAAATCGTGGTTGAGTTTACTGGCCAGTGGCCGGGCAATGCGGCCTATTTAACGCTCTCAAGTACTGAAAAACAAAAAGAAAAGCTGGCAAAACCTCGCAGAGATGTAAATAACAGCCATCGCAGCGTGTCTGTGTTCAAAAATCTAGAGCCTGAGCCGAGAAATCTTTATCTCTCTATCCCTATGAGAGGAGCGCCAAGGGCGTTGAATTTACTCTTGGCAGAAAATATTGCACCGGTAGACGAAGACCACCAAATGCCAGAGTGGGAAACCGTTTTGGTGCCTGTGCGTCCGCTGGCCTATCTAGATTCAAGCCAAAATAAAGACAAAGCCTCAGAGCTATGTGGCGGCTTTATTTATGTGTTTTGGAAAGGAAAACTGTGGCGGGAAATGGCCATCACAGACAAAGCTTACTATCAAGATATTGACGTAGAATATTACCGTAACCTCTATAAAGAAGAACAAAACCAGCCACAACCTAAAGTTATTGAACGTGTTGCAGAAGGGGCAGTGATGCCTCAATTTTGGGTTCCGTATAAAGTGGCAGGAGAAGTGCAGCAAGGTGAGACTGGGCTCAAGATCATGTTTTCACCAAAACAGAAGCGATTCAAACAGATAGAGTTATTAGAATCGGATCCAGCTCTATTAGAGAAAAGTAGTACACCCTTGGATGAATTGGGTCATTATAGCGAACAACAGGCGTTTAGCGCGCAAGAATTTACCTCAGATGTGGCCAGCGCCAAGGTGCATGGTACCAGTGAAGACGATATGCCATGGCTAACAGGTAAACAAGTCGTGCTGCGCAGTTACGACCAAAGCAATACGGTGATCGCCTATGTGGACGGTAAGAATAGTGGTTTTGTACTTTCTGTTGAAACGGGCCTGCTGGATTTTAATACCTTGATTACTCATTATGCTGTGGTTTCTGATAGTGAAAGTGATTGGGTGATCAGCGAGGTGCTAGAGTATAGCGAAGCAAATCCGCATTTTGCTACTGCTCAGCTGGGCGGTTTTCCTCCTAAGGGTAAATTTACATTGCAAATCACGTCACCGGGCCATACACACCATTCTGAAGTGGTATTTCGTGACTTAACATTTCAGCAAGTGTTGGCTTGGTCTGAATCAGCAAATCCTGCGCCAGAGCTTGAGCCGCTTCCTGAGGCTAGTGAACAAGAAAAATCCGCTATGGATAACCTCAATGACTATATGTCGCTATGGCGAGAAGAATTAGGACTATCAAAATGAACAAAAAAATTATACTTGGCGTCTCGGCCATGGTGATATTGGGGCTTGGTGCAGGCGCGGTATTTAGCCCACAAATGACTCAATGGTTAGACGCAAGGGCCAAAGCCAAGGCCGAGCAAGCAAGATACGATATAGCGCTTAAAAAAACAGTCTCTTTTCTTGACTCGCGCCCCGGTGAATCATCCGCTTTAGCTTGGTGGTATTTGAAGGTGTCTGACCCTCGGACCGCGCCGCTGGCACAGTGGGACAAGCCAGGTAATAAACCGCAGATAATGACGCAAATTTATGTCGAGGAAAACCAAAAACAAGCGGGCTTATATACCATGAATCTGGATGGTACCAACTTACAAACCTTATTGACCGCTGACGAAGTCAATGGTCTGGTTAGCTGGACAAAAAACCTGCGCGTGCAGCGCTCACCCAATGGCCGCTATATGCTGTTTAATACTGGACTATTCGCTCAGCAAAAAGGTTGCGTCCTGGCGGATCTAAAAACCCGTCAAATTGAGCGCTTTGGCGGTGACTGTAACTTTGGGGGTTGGCTACCAGATAGCAGCAAAGCCTATGTGTCTCAGCTTGGTAAAGCGTATCAGCTTGACACTAAGGCAATGAAGAGGAGCCTATTACCCTTGGCTTTGCCAAACCCTGATACTCCTGAGGTGAATAAGGTTTGGCTGGATGGTAATGAACATGCAATAGACAGAGTAAAGTGGGTACGGCTGGTGAATAATGGCGCTCAGCTACTGGTTAAAGTCAAAACTCGCTACAATATGGGTTATCTTAATCGGGCGGCGACGTCGAGCTATTTAAGTTATCAAGTGGGTGATTGGCAAAATTACCAACAGGCAGAGTTTTACCCGCAAGACTGCATTCGTGAAAACTATATTTATTGGCGTGAAGATGGCGGCGCCTATAGCTGCTACACAGCAGAGGGCTATCGCGCCTATAATGCTAATGATTTTAGCCAATCGGCTTTACTGGCAGATGATACTCGCTACCCACTTCAGCTTGGGCTTTTGAGTGGCAGAGAATCGCTTACCCCTAATTTGACTCGCCAGCGGCAGCCAGACGAGTCATCACCAATAGACACACTGCGTTACTTTTATAAGCTGCCTAACCCGCGTGATGATATGAGTGGTTTTTCACTGTATATTCCACCAGCTATCAGCTCAGACTTAAACCACTATGACCTAGTGCAACAGTTACCCGCTTTACCTACTTATAGTCAATACAAATCGGCGTTTGCTATTAACTACCAAGAAGAGTTTGATAAATGTGAGTTACTTTGGCAAACGCCGAATGACTCTAAATGGACTCGTCGCGATTTTAATGGTTGTAAAAGGCTGTGCCAAATAGAGAAAGTCGGCAGCCATTTTATTTCGGGTGATTGCAAGCCAATGAAGGAGAACCGCCGTGGCTAATTCTAAATCCATCTCTGGCATTTACTTATTTGGCCAGCTTGCGCAAGGAGAAACGCGTGATCCTCATTGTCGTTACTTCCCCCTACCAAATATCTGTTTTGCCCGCGCCGATGACAGCGCCGCAGTGACAATAAGCTACGACGGTGAGGGCAAACAAACCCAAACCCCAGCCAAAGCATCGCTGTTATTTAGTGATGCGCTGGGCAAAATCACTGCCTTTACCGCCCCTGAATCAGGCCAACTCAGTCAAAACTTACCATTGCAAGGTAACCCTGCATTGGCGACCAATTTTGAAGCAGGCAACCCTAGGCTGCTATTTTTCCCGCCTTATTTAGCGCCGGTGCATTTACTTAGCGAGCAAGGTAAAGATGGAAAATGGCTGGCAAATTTGTACAACGATTTGATATCCAATGCTAATCAGTCGCCCGAAAAAAACTATTTTCCTGTACCTAAAATTGAAAACATTCAAACTGATAAAATTATACCCAGCGATCAGGTCGGCGACCCTAATTACGCTAAATCCATAGGCGAAGTGGAACGATCATTAACACAAAAACAGCTAAACTCAGTAAGAGCTCTGGTATTGCCGCAGCAATTTACTATTGTGGTGCAGTTTTCCAGTGCGCTATTTGAAGGTGCCAGCGTTACCCTGTCTAACTTTCCGGATCAGCTAACCATTGTCGGCAATAGCGGAAACAACACCAACTTAACCGCAGTCAGCCAAGTAAAAGATGTTAGTTTTGACGATATCGGAGGAAAAAAAGAAAAGACCTACGCCGCCACCTTTTGGGTGATGTCGGATTCGGTATTTGCCTTAAAAGAGGCCAACCAATATTGTCGTTTTGATATTGATTTAACAACAATAACCAATGACGATGGCCTTGAATTTTGGAAAGACGAAAACGTTGAGCAACACAGCTTTTGTGAGCGCGTATTGCATTTACCAATCCAAACCCCGCTTGGTCGCAGTGCTTTAGTCAACGGTGATCCTGTCTCGGTCGAAGAAGCGCTGTTTAATCAAGCGCCTCACCTATACCCTGATTTACTTGCAAAGCTTAAACAAAGCCCGACAGATTTACCAGAAACACTCGCCAGTGAACAAAGTAAACCTATCGCTGCTCAGTTATGGCATAGCGTGCAAATGAACAAAGCCTATGTCGAAAGCGCGGCGCAGGCAATGCAGCACAAGCTAAGCTGGCAAACGGTGGCTAAGATAGCGGCGGCTTCAATGGGCACGAGTGCAGACAGTGAGTTAAAAAATATTGCTGGGGCCACGGCCGCCTCATTAGCCATCATGAGCAAAGCTTATGAAATAGATAATGCCGCCTTTGGCCAAAAAGCGATTGATCTGATTAAACTTTTTGGTGATAAAGGCAATATTTTATTCGATGGCTTAAAAGATAAAATTAACCTTGTTGAAGTCCCGCATCAATGGCGAGCACTCATGCAGAATATGCAGGTGTTAGAAAACGTTGGCAAGGGCTTTTCAATTGCAGATGCCGTGATGAAAGGCGGCAGTCTGGTTGATGCATATAAAAAGGATGCGAAAGCGAGTAAGAAACTTGACACTGTGGTGGTTGAGTATTTGGCCACCGTGCAGCAGCCTGGTCAGAAAGCGCTGGCAGATTTTAAGGAGAAAAAAGCGCTGTCTGAAGTAGAAAAGAAAGCGCTTGAACAGCTTAAACAAATACTACCTACACTGGGTGATAGTGATGAAGTGACCGTCGATACGCAAGTTAAGCAAGGGCAACATCTATTTGAGCTAAGAAGCACCACCTTTGCTTTTGATCGTAGTGAATTCGCCAGCACACAAGCACGAGAAAAGTTGGTCAAATTGGGTGAGATTCTGTCTCAGTTAGATCAGCCTATTCCTATTACCATTAAGGGTCATACTTGCTCAAGAGGCTCAGTTGACTATAACCAAGATTTGTCACAGCGCAGGGCTGACTTTGTACGAGAATGCATTCTTGAGGGTATTGCATGTAACCAAGCGGTATGGAAAAACTGTATTAAGAGTATTGGCTACGGAGAGCAAGCTCCACTGGCTGCTAATGATTCAGAGCAGGAAAGACGGCGCAATCGCCGTGTTGACATGATCCTTCACTTTGAAGCCATATTGGACTATCCCTTATCTCGCAGCGCAATTACTGTGGTTGAAAAAGCGCGCCAAATGGCGATTGCTGAGGAACTCAAGCTCGATAAAGCGACGCTGGACGCCATTGAGCTTGCGCTGGATACTGCTCTTGATGCCGCTTCCATTACGCCTTGGGGAGCGGCTGCGAATTTCCTATACACGGTGACCAAAGAAGGTTCATCGCTGGTTTCGAATTTGTATGATTTGTGTACGGAGAATGCTGACACCCTGAAATTGCGTAATAACCTTGAGCAAATCCAACATCAAAACTTCGTCTCTCAAGAACAGCTGCTTTCTTTTGGTTCACAAAGCTTAAGCGAGCAGATGAAGGCGAGTTATTATAAACGGGCACATGCGTTGAATGGCTTAAGTCGTTTATTACTTGAGCGTAATTACCAACAAATGAGTGGCGATGAGGTTAGCGTTGAACAACAACATATTGATGGTTATATCCAAAAATTTTTATTAAAAGACCAATGGCAGCTAGATGAAAATGGTTTTGGTATGGTTCATTTAGATGAATACTATATGGACTCAGATTACGCTGAAGCAGAGCTATCACTACTCAAAGCCAGTACTTATTCTACTTATGCCCAACTTGGGGCGAGTATTGTCTATGACAGCGTGGATGATTGGCTATCCAATGAGCAAGATGATGCTCCTAAACCTTTTATGCAATATTGTCCAATTCATTACCGCGCGTCATCAAGCATCAAAGCGTTGATCGATATGTTTAGGGTGCCATTTGATACTAATGAGCTCGAGGCTTTGTACCAAGGTGCCAAACAGTCGATTTCGGTGAAAACATTGCGCGAAGGTGCGCGCCAAGAATGGCTGCCTTTGCATGAGCATTTGCAGCAGTATGATTCTTTATCTCCATTCGATGAGGTGAGGATCATTGTGGTGTTAGATAACAAGGCCATTCAAGCCGTGCCTGAAGAAAAACGCCAACTTTTGCACCGCGTTGGTATTGAAACACAAGCAAAATGGAGTTGGTTAAACCACTCAGAGGTGGTGGATACCATTTTAAATGGCTCTAAAATCGTCAGTAAAAGCTCTGAATACTTGCGTGATATCACCCCTCTGCTTAAGAAAATCAAGTTAACATCAAGTGAGCGGAGTATAGTCACTCAAGGCTCAGGTGAACAAATTTGGGGAGCGATTATCGAGCCGTCTTATGTGTTTGGCGCCAATAAGATCAAAGGTACACGGCCATGGTTATTAAACGACTCAATTGAAGCCCATTTTTTAAAAAGTCTGTTTAAAGAGCAAGGTAGAGAAGTTCGCTCAGGCGAACTGGCAATGAGCTATGAGTATTTGGCGGGAATAAAAGGTGTTAAAAAGTCACTAGTGCCGATATCGTATGACAATTGGGGCCCATGGGATACGTCAATATTTAACTTAACTATGAGCCCTTCAAGGTTGTACCAATTTGGAGATAGTAAAGATCCTAAACATGCGGACCATTTATTAGTGTCTGACAGTTTCTTATTTGCACCACAGCCAGACTCGGACATGGCACAGTTCCCGAAAGTGTTTGATGAGCCGATTGTTGAGCTTCAGATTATGCAAAAAGGACTCTCTGGAGAGCACTCCGATTATAACAATTACTACAAAGATGATGTTAAAGGCTTTGACTGGGGCAAACATGTCGCCTGCCTTGCTGTCGTGAAAACTCGCCATTGTGATGATACATTATTCTCTAACGCAGGCTTTGCGCCGGGTAAAGTGGTTGGCGTAGATGCTAAGTTACGAGAAGTCGATATGGCAAACAGTGTTGATTTTATACCGGGAGTGTCAGGTGGAGAGCGTTTTTCTTTGGGTAAAACCGAGTTGTATCGAATTGGAAGCATTGTAGAGAAGGATGATAAGTGGACATTTGAACCTTTTACCTTGCAAGACGGTGGTAAGCCATCACAACCTATGCTTTCTAGTAGTCTTAAATCTTTGTGTCGATACTATTTGGACATGGAGCCTGATCAGTTAAGAAAACATGTGGTAACCAGTTATGGGTTTGGCAAAGAGACGGACATTTATGCACAAGTTCTCAAGCCAGAGTATGTGAATGCGTTGGGAAGGAAAGTTCATGGTCTGAAACCGTTCAAACGGGTAGAGACGCTATCCGATAATTTGTTTACTTACCTAGAACTTAAACTTGAGCTTATTGGCCCGATGGGTTCAGGATTAAATGCTGAGTCTGATAAACTTAAGGTCAATCTTCATTCATTTGATCGAAACCATATCCCCAAAACATGGTACATGTGTAGTGATGATGTTCTCCGTGGTGCCAAGGAAATTATCCAGATTGAGGAAAAAGATAATTACTATACAAAGCGAACTATTGCACAGACCTATGAGCAAAGATACTCAGATATTTTGCCAGCTATTCGTTGGTTAGAAGCAAAAGAAGGTGACTCTGAAACGATTTCAGACAAGCAGCTTGACCTGATTAATCAATGGATTGAAAGCCAATAGCCCAGTTCGTATAAGTGATAGTTTCCAAACCCAATGCTGTGAATTCAACATTGGGTTTTTTCACCGTATTTGCTAATACAATACTGGGGAAACTTACTTTCTAAGATACTAAACAGCATGATTAAAGCGTATCGCCTGTCTAGGAAGTAACGAATTGACTCAGCGTATAAAAACCATCTTAGCCACACTAAGCATGAGCTTAGTGTGGCCGGGCAAGCCCAGATCCTCCGTTGATTTATATTAGGTTTTTTGACCTTTTTACAACACCTCAAAGCACAGCGCTAATGTCGAAAAACCATCCAATAAATAGCGCTTATTAACCATATGATTCATATTCTTTAAGCGGTTTCTTCTCTATTTGTTTAACTCCTCACCTTATGAACAAAAAACCTTTTATATCAATATATTAATAACTTGGAATTTGTTGAAAAGAAATGAGTTTCTTAATCTGGAGCATAATAATACCGTGATAAGCCATACTATTTTTTCTCAGGCTACTTCGTGTATTTTCGTGGCTATGCTCTTTTTGGAATCCTTATGAAATTTATATCGTTAAGCCGTTTTGCAATAGAAATTAATTTTGATAGATGCTCTTCTGTATATCCCGTTTACCCCACATGGTTTGGATATGAATACTGTAAATTTAAATACTGCACACTCGTCTGCTCAGGCTCAATCATCTGTTGACGCCTCTTCAACCAAAATCGAGACAAGAAGCCCTACTTTTATCGGCGACCTGTTAAAACAGCATGTCACTAATATAGGCCGGAATAAGGACTTTATGTATGCGATGACTTATCACTCAGATAATGAGTTCGGAGCGATTCGCCAAGCCGATAAGGCCGACTTAATGACGCGACTACAGAAAATTTGCTCTAATCATCAGGGCGATATACCAAATAAAAAATTTATTGACTGCATTCATGACTGGTATTTAAGGATTCCGAATGAGTCACGAGTATCCTCTGGTGGCGATCCAAATCAACACCTGAGTAATAAAGGTATGGATATCGCCAAGATGATCATCGCAGCAAACCCTAATCTTGGTAGTGGTAAGACGTCGCTTAGAATTGTCGATATTGGTGGTAATGACGGTAAGCTGACCCACTTTGTAGCTAAGCACTTAGGTGACCTAACAGGCAAGCCTGTTGAACCTTATGTTCTAGAAGTTCAAACGGAGACATCTTGGGATCAAAACAGTCGATCTGTAGCGCTTCCCGATGCAGGGAAAAACGAACCCGTTAAAACGATTTATTACAATGGTACAGACATAAACACAGGTTCGGTATCGGGAGAAAAAGCCAAAAACCCCCTAACGGATGGTACCTCTTTTGATGTCGCTATGTATCAGCATTCCTTGCATCATTTTCCTAGTTCGGTTGCCCAGCAAAACAGCCTAAAGCAGGTATCAGATATGCTTGATAAGAGTGGTGTGGTTACGATTTCAGAGCATAACAGCGCGCTGAGCGAGCATGAGATTGATCTGATGCATGCGGTCACTGAACTCTATTCGGAAATGGATAATGATCCAGACATATCCAAAGAGAAGCTACTTGATTGTTACAACACCTATATGAAAGAGCAAACGCCATCCGAGTACTTCTCAAAAGAAAAACTGCTCGACATGGCTACAAAAGCTGGCTTTGAGGCTGCGAGTGTAACGAAAGCAAGTGTTACGCCTGATCATGTGTACTCTATCACTTTAAATAAAGGGGATAAGAGCCTTGGACATCAATCCGTGGTAGACAGTTTGACGGATAGAAAGACCTTAATGCCAAGTAGGGAAAAATTTGAGACTGATTCTAGGGCCATGGCGCTGATAAGAACGTTAAGCTCAAGTAATGCTTAATACTTACACTAAGTGAGAAGGGGGCCACTCAGGCAGTGGTCCCGTAGTGATTTCAGTTAATCACGGTTACTGATTCTTCATGTACCCTTCGACACCGCCTTTCAAAAACTTATAGTTGGTGTAGTTTTGTCCATCGAGGATATACTGAAGCCACTGTACTTGTTTTCCTACCGCATCAAACACCATGATCTTGGTGGAAGGTTTCTGTTGTTTTAAAAAGGTCTCAAACCGCTCGACGGGGACGTTACGCACAGGCTTACCTTTGAAAAGTTGTTTTTCCCTTTGGTTTGGGTCTCGCACATCGACAATCACCACATTAGCACCGCCTAACATGGCTTCAAACTCTTTTGGAGCCAAAATGTGTGCATTAAAATCTTCTTTACTGATCAACTGCGAACTGTCTTGCATGACCTTACCTAGCAACACGCTGTTTGCGGGGTAGTCTGATGCCCAAAGGAAAATCCCGGCATCATAGGCAACGACATTACTGACGCCTGCTTTCATTGCTCGCTGTGCTGCTTTGTACGACTTTTTACATGTGATGCCGTTACAGTAAAACGCGATGGTTTTGCCATCCTTAGACAAATCTTTAACTTTATTCTCAAAGCCTTTGTTGGCAAGGGTAATATGTTTGGCACCATCTATATGCAGTACATCAAATTCAAGTTTTGAACGGACATCAACGATGTTGAGTGTGTCCATAGTTTGTTTTAAGTCAGCGAGTTCTATGGTCTTCACATCGGAATAGTCGGCGCGATAGGGGAAGTCGATACTGAAAGCCGAAAAAGAGACGCAAAAAAGCAATAATGCGGAGAGTCTAGGTAACATGGTACTTATCCTTGTTCATTCTCATGTAAACAGAAGTCTAGTACCTATTGATAATATTGCTTATACTCTTTGTTACATACGAATATCATTGAATTCTTATATAAAGGTAAAAAGCAGAGACAAACTGTTTATTTGCCGATAGTTGGTAGTCTTTGCTTTAAACAACTTGCTTGATAAAGGGCTAAACTCATTAAGCATTTTGACTGAGCTTACTTGATTCACCTGCGGCGGAAATATCGTACTTTTTCATTTTGTGGCTGAGCGTACTCACAGGCAGAGACAGCTGCTCTGCGACACGTTTAATTTGCCAATTGGCAGCGTGCAGGCAATCGAGGATGACGGTCTTTTCATACTCACTTACCGCCTCTTTCAGCCCTTTTGAATAGTCAGTCGTTTCTTGGCTGGGTTGCTGATTGTGTACGTTGGGTTGTGCCATTTGCACGGGCTGTGATTCTGATTGTACCGGTTCATTGAGCAGACTGGTGTCACCAAGTTCAATGTGAGTGATGGTTTCAAAATCTGACAGCAATAAGGCGCGTTCCACGATATTTTTTAGCTCGCGTACATTACCTGGGTAGCAATATAAGCTTAGTTGTTTTTGTACATTCGCACTCAGCCCTGGTGCTTGAGTAAGCCCGAGGTTTGCAGCGCTGTGTTTGACGAAGTGTTCAGCCAGCGGAAGAATATCCGCTTGTCGCTCTCTAAGCGGGGGTAGGGTGATGGGGAAAACATTCAGTCGGTAGTACAAATCGGCACGAAATTCACCGTTTTTGATCTTCTCCATTAAATGGCAGTGAGTGGCGGCGACGACGCGCACATCGACTTCTACCTCTTTACTGGCTCCGACCGGGCGTACTTTACGCTCTTGCAAAACGCGCAGTAATTTAGCTTGAAGCAAAAGTGGCATATCGCCGATTTCGTCAAGAAACAAAGTGCCGCCGTGAGCCGCTTCAAAAAGGCCGATTTTGTCTTTATCTGCACCAGTGAAAGCGCCTTTTTTATGACCAAATAACTCAGACTCTAACAGTTGCTCGGGAATAGCGGCACAGTTTTGTACTATCAGGGGCTGGTCTGCACGGTTTGAATTTTGGTGAATGTACTTGGCAATCACCTCTTTACCCGCGCCAGTTTCGCCTCGCAGTAGCACATCGACTGGCAGAGCCAGCACTTTGTCTAGACGCCTCAGTACCTCAAGCATTTGTTCACTTTCTGCAATGGGGCCTTGATAGTGGCTTTGCTTGCGCCGTTTAAGATGCTGGTTTTCTCGAACCAACGCCGCATTGTCTGCGCTGAGGTTTTTGATCATATGACCATATTCTTCTAGCCAAACGGCTTGACGAATGCTGTTTGCCGCCATTTGGCAAAAAGCGGTCAGGGCAGATTCATTATCGATCACATTGAGGTCGAACAGCGCGAGCAAGCCAATGGTTTTGCTGCTGTCGTCAACTAAAGGCCAAGCGAGAAGGTTTGCGCTTTTACTGCCCAGCACAAGCTCAGTTTCATAAATGGCTTCACAATCGTAACCGTTGTATTGATATAGCTCATTCAGCAGTACGACCTCGCCATTTTGGATGGCATAGTTAAATGGGTCGGTCGGACTGGTGTGATCAAAGGCTAATGCAGACCATGGATGTGACGAAAGCGGCTTCTCATTGTGATGCACGATACTGGGTATCAGCGCTTGCCCTGTTTGGTCTAGCACATAGATAATGCCGTGTTTAGAGAAGGTCATTTGACGCGCTGCTGTAAGCACCGCGTCGAGAGTTTGTGCCATTTGAGAGCGATCAGCCAAAGACTGGCTGATCGCAAGCAAAGCATTACCCAAATCACTGGAGTTAGCTGAACGCATAAGACAGCGTTCCTTGCTCATCGACGCAAACAGTGATTTGGCTATGCGACTCATCCTTGTCATGAACCAATAGCTGAGTCGAAAGCTGCGGCAGTAACTGACGGTTAATCACCGCATCAATGTTACGTGCGCCTGTCTCGGCTAAACGGCAGTTTCCTAGGACAAATTCAACCAGATTATCATCGTAGCTTAAGGTCAGTTTGTGATGATTTTGTAGACGCTCTGAGACTTTGCCAAGCTTATGGTGAATGATCTCTGTCATTGCTTCATCAGATAGTGGAACAAAAGGCAGCACCGACATACGCGCCAGCAGGGCTGGTTTGAAATGCTGACTTAATGTCGGGCGAATGGCCTCAGCAATGGTGCTCGCATCAATATCTTTAGATTGTTGTACCAAAGACTCAATCTCGTGCGTCGCTAAGTTGCTGGTCATAATGATGAGTGTGTTCTTAAAGTCGATGGCACGACCTTCCCCATCATTGAGTGTCCCTTTATCAAAAACTTGATAGAAAAGGTTGAGTACTTCAGGGTCAGCTTTTTCGACTTCATCAAGTAAGACGACAGAGTAAGGACGTTGGCGAACGGCCTCTGTGAGCATACCGCCTTCACCATAACCAACATAACCCGGAGGCGAACCGATAAGTCGAGACACGGTATGTTTCTCTTGAAACTCTGACATGTTTATTGTGGTCATAAAGCGTTCGCCGCCAAACAGCTGATCAGCAATAGCACGCGCCGTCTCGGTTTTACCGACACCGCTTGGCCCAACGAGCAGGAAAACGCCCGTTGGAGCATCTGGATTACCTAAACCAGCTTTGGCGGTTTGAATACCTTCTGCTAGGGCGTCAATGGCATACTCTTGACCTTTGATGTTGTTGGTTAAGCTGTCTTTTAGGTTGAGCGTTGTTTCTGCTTCATTTTGTAGCATTTTACCCATGGGAATGCCTGTCCAATCAGAAATAACATGGCTTATCTCATCAGGACCGACTTCAAAATGAACTAATGGGTTATTGCCGCGAATGGACTCTAATTGCTCCTGACAGGCAGAAATGGCAATACGCACCGCTTCTTCATCCAGTTCCAAATAAGGGGAGTCGCTTTGTTGTTCGTCCTCTTGCTCCTCTTCTTCATGACTGACTAATTGATGTAGCCTGCTTCGAAGGGCGATCATTTCTTCAATTTGCTGCTTCTCTTGTTGCCATTGAACCTCTTGCACTTCCAACTCAGCTTGGGTTTGCTCCATTCGCAACTTGAGATCAGGAATGGATGCAAGACTGTGTTTATCACCAGTTTGTTGCAGTGCATCGCGCTCAAGTGCTTCAAGCTCACGGGTCTGCGCGGCAAGTTGCTGCTGAAGCGTTTCAACCGATGCTGGAATGGCGTTCAAGCTAATATTAACTCGTGCACAAGCGGTATCGAGCACATCAATGGCTTTGTCAGGCAGTTGTCTGCCTGAAATATAGCGAGCGGAAAGTGCTGCTGCGGCGGTAATGGCATCATCGCGCACATAAACATTATGAGACTTTTCATAAGCTGGACGAAGGCCACGAATAATAAGCGCTGCCTGCTTTGGAGAAGGCTCATCCAGTTTGACGAGTTGGAAGCGACGCGCAAGCGCTGGATCTTTCTCAAAGTACTTTTTGTACTCTGACCATGTGGTTGCGGCGATGGTTTTCACTTCACCGCGAGCAAGTGCTGGCTTGAGCAAGTTTGCTGCATCACTACCACCAGCTTGATTACCTCCTCCAACGAGCGTGTGTGCCTCATCAATAAACAAAATGATAGGGGTAGGAGAGTTCTTTACTTCGTCCAATACCGCATTAAGGCGTTTTTCAAATTCTCCTTTGACGCTTGCTCCGGCTTGAAGCAGTCCCATATCTAAACCATACAGCTCGACACCTTTTAAGTTATCGGGCACTTCACCTTGAACGATCTTAAGCGCAAGTCCTTCAACAACAGCAGTTTTACCTACACCTGGCTCACCGACTGCAATAGGGTTGTTTTTACGCCTTCTTGCCAAAATATCAACAATCTGACGGATTTCTTGATCGCGACAAAATACAGGGTCAATTTCGCCTTTACGCGCTTTCCCCGTAAAGTCAGTGGTGAATTTACTCAGGGCTGAACCTTCTTCCCGCGCTTGCGTTTTTTCAGAGTTTGCCACTTGAGCTTCAAGAGATTGACTGGTGAGGTCGGCAAAATTTCGTTTTAGGCTGTCTTGATTGACACTCTCTAGTAACGCAGCATAAGCATGCTGACCATATCTCAGAGGATTGCTCACAAGTGTTAATAATAAAGCCCCTGAGCGAATTTGAGATTGGGAGAGATCCAGTGATGAGACTAACCAACTTTCCTGTAGCCATTCGATTAGCAGTGCAGAGAAAACAGGTTTCCCGCCGTTGCCTTTGGGGCTGGTGTCTAATGTTGAGTGAATTGATTGGCGTAGAATATTTTCCGAGCAGTCAAAATGCGCGAGAAGAAGATCAAAGTCACTATTTGGTCTTTCAAGTAAGCTAAGCAAATAGTGCTCAATTTGTACTTCATTGGCCTTTTCGGAGACAGCCAGAGCTGCTGCGTCTTCTAGCGCGACCTTGGCGATAGGATGCAGACGCTGAATTAAGGAGGATAGATTGATGTTTATCATTGTCTTTATCGAGCTTATCAGTTGTTTTTAATTGGCCAGAATTATACTAAATAATATCAAGACGTTTTTTTTATCGGCTATTTTTATCGGTCTTTTTTAGTTATTTTGATGGTGATAATGACTGTATTGAAACCATATTTATTATGCTTGTTAGACAGTATGATTATTGTTTTAGTTAAATTGACTTCAATGCCCGTTAATAACGCTTTTTTTGCATATATGTGAGCCATTGTTTTATTAATTAATATGAGTAACAATTAATTGTAATTGCTCTACAAAAACTTGTTTAATTTTTCAATTTATTGAAGTGTTTAAATTATAAATAAAAGTATTTTTTTTATAAGTTATTGTTATTTATTGGTTTTAAAAGTTGGCATGGTGTTTGTAATGGTAGTTTAGGTCGCGGTAATAAGCGATTTGGTGAATTTAAATAAAAAAGTTTAGAAGGAATATAAGATGCCAACTCCAGCGTATATGTCTATCACAGGTGAAACACAAGGCAATATCACAGAAAGCGCGTTCACAGCTGAATCAGTAGGTAACACATGGCAAGAAGGTCATGAAGATGAGTTTCTAGTACAGGAACTTGATCACGTATTGACTATCCCACGTGATCCACAAAGTGGTCAGCCAACAGGTCAACGTGTACACAAGCCAGTTGTGGTAACTAAATCGCAAGACTGTTGTTCACCACTACTGTTTAACGCTCTTGTTTCAGGCGAGAAACTACCTGAGTGTAACATCAACTTTTACCGTACTTCTGTTCAAGGTAAGCAAGAGCACTACTACACAATCAAGCTTATTGATGCTCTATTAGTTGATATGCAAACTCGTATGGCTCACTGTCAAGATGCACACACATCTGACCGTGTAACTGAAGAAGTTCTTAGCTTCACTTACCGTGCAATCGAAGTGACTCACGAAGTTATGGGCAAAGGCGGTAACGACGACTGGCGTGCTCCACGCGAAGCGTAATCGTCAACACGTTAGCGTTAGGGGCCAGCTTATGTTGGCCCTAATTTTATTATTTGTATCAGGTAAAAGGTATGACAACTGACGTAGAATTTAAATTTGAAATTCAGGGCACTGGTCATGAGTTTCGCGTTGAAAGCTTTCAAGTAACAGAAGAACTGTCTAAACCATTCCAAGTTAGTCTTTCATTACTTTCACTTGATGCTGATATTACATTTGATGAACTGATTCGCAAACCAGCCTTGCTCACCCTTTATGGACAGGGAGTGGGATCGGCGCGTTTGTTTCATGGCATGGTGAATGAAGTGCGCTTTGCCGGTCAGGGACGACGTTTTGCTCGATATCAATTAGTGTTGGTTCCGCAAACTTGGTTTATGACTCAAAGGCAAGATTGTCGAATATTTCAGAACCTTTCGGCTCCTGACATTATTTCCCAAGTACTAGATGACGCTTCCGTTACCGATTATAGACTCGATATTACAGGTACTTACCCAGAAAAAGAGTATGTACTTCAATACCGAGAGAGTGACAGTAACTTGGTCCAACGCATGCTTGCTGAGCATGGGATGTGGTATTATTTCGAACATACTGATGCCAGCCATACTATGGTGATAGTAGACAGTAATGATGCGATACCCGAACTGCTGAGTACACCGCTCAATGCCTCTCATATTGGGCCTCTTGTGTACCACTCTGAAGCGGGTGGTGTCGCTGATCGTGAGCATATCTTCGATCTCGCGGCGATTAATCGGGTGAGAACAGGCAGCACCACATACAGTGATTACAATTACGAGCAGCCGAAAATTCCGCAAGAGATGGGGAGCGATGGCCCACTTGACCAAGATCTTAAACAGTTCGACTACCCAGGACGCTATGTTGACCCCTCTATGGGACAAATCAGAGCGTCTGAGTGGATAGCTGACCATCAGGTTGAGAACCAACAGATAGAAGCCAGCTCAAGCATTATGCGCATCATCCCTGGTTATAGTTTTAGTATTAGTGAACACCCACGCAGAGCGATCAATCGTGACTATACCATGCTATCTGTGGTTCATAGTGGCCATAATCCTCAAGTCCATGAAGATGAAACCAATGGATTGCCTACGACCTATGAGAATCAGTTTGTTTGTATTCCACGCGACGTGATTTACAAGGCGCCTAAGCTGCCTGCACCTATGGTTGATGGCCCGCAAACCGCGGTTGTCGTTGGTCCTGATGGGGAAGAAATATACACGGATGCGTTAGGTAGAATTAAAGTTCAGTTTCATTGGGACCGCTACGGTAATAATGACGAGCACGCGAGCTGTTGGATCCGAGTCAGCCAATCGATGGCAGCACCCACATGGGGAGCAGTGTATCTGCCTCGTATCGGGCATGAAGTTGTGGTGACCTTTTTAGAAGGGGATCCTGATCGTCCTCTGGTTACCGGCGCTGTATATAATGGCTTGCATTACCCTCCTTATGCTTTACCGGAGAATAAAACTCGAACCACTTTTCGTACTCAAACCCACAAAGGCACTGGCTACAACGAGCTTAGCTTTGAAGACGAAGCCAATCAGGAAGAAATTTATATCCATGCGCAGAAGGATATGTCGACCAAAGTTCTCAATGATCGCTTCCGAGATATTGGCCAAGACGAATTTTTGAAAGTAGGCCGTCATCAAACCAATGAAGTTCACGGCGATCATCAAGAAACGATTGACGGTCACAAAACTACGCAGGTCAATAGCACCTTCACGGAAACCGTCGAGCAAGATGTAACTGTGACATACAATGCCAATGAAACTCAAACGGTTAAGAACGATTCTACGCTTTCGATTAATGACAATCGTACCACTAAAATTGGTTTAAATGACGATCTGGATGTTGGTGAAAATAGCAACCTTACAGTAGGTGCTTCTCGCTCGGCCGATGTTGGCGCTGATGATAACCTCAGTGTTGGCGGCAATTTAACCGTTGCGGTTAAGGGGAACACTTCCTACAAAGCAGATGCGGCAACTCAGGTTATTAGTGGCGATAAAATAGTGTTGAAGACTGGAGGCTCGTCCTTAGTTATGAACAGCGATGGGACGATTAAACTCTCAGGGACCTCGATTACGGTTGAAGGGAGTGACAAAGTCATTATCAAAGGTGGTAATGTGGCGATTAACTAAAGCCTGTTTACCTATTACCCCAAACGCAATGAATGTATATAACCATAGTTCGCAGGCCCTATGAAGCAACAAACTTATATAGAGTTATTTGAGCATGAAACACAGCAAGTCGACCAACCGGCTTGCTTTTCCCGTTTTGGTCGAGTGGTGGATTTTAACCAAGCAACCAATAGTGTAAGAATTAACTTTGCCGACAATCCGCTTGAACAACCTATCTGGGCAAGGTTAGAACGTCACTTTGAAGCATCGGAACTTAAATTGTCCGTCGACAATCAAGCGCGTTGCTGGGTAGAGTTTGTTAACCATGACCTAACCTTGCCCGTTGTTACAGAAATCTATTTCGGAGTATCTGGTGACGGTAAAGAATTGATACTCAGTGCTGATAAGTTGACGGTAGAAACTTCGAATGAACTAGTCATTATCAGTGGTAATGCTGAGACTCATTATCGGGGCAAGGAAGGGAGTGTCACGACCGATGCTGGGCATGTAATTTCTGAAGCCAGCATGGCTCAGAAAATTTTGGGTGGCACGATCGCGATAAATTAGTGATGGTAGATGTTTAACCATGAGACAAAGAATAACCCCAGAACAGCTCGAACAGGAGTTCGGTCAAAAAGATGTTGATAAAACGATTGAATCCTTGCGTAAAAGTATTGCAGATTTAGAGCATATAAAACCTAGTTGGCTGTCATTTTGTCGCGAAAAATCACAGCTTGCTAGTGACTCTTTTTCATTTCTATTTAAGCAATGGGTGCGCTTGCACCGTAACGGTTATCCAAGCGTTAAACAAGACTACTTGAGATTAGTTGAACGCCAAATGATGGAGCTAAAGCAAGTCTATATTGCTTTGTTTAACCTCCATCCAGGATTGATTTACGAGCAAAGAGATTCTTCACCAGAACTTTTTGTATGGCTGATGCTTGAGCCTGAGTTTTCCGATGATCCGTTTAACCTTCATGCGGCTTTATCTTCAGTGCAAGATATGCACTCAGATATCGCCATGCTAATGTTTGTGCAAGCAAAAGTAGCCAATTTAGATAAAGTGGTCGCTCAGTACATAGAAGGTGGAGTGGATAATAAGCAATGGTGCTTTGAGCTACTAAAATGGCGCCAAACATTGAGCATTGGCCTCAGCAAATATTGGCTAAAAAACAATACTCTCAATGAATCGACGTTACATGAAACCTTAACTAGCTTTGATGTTTCGGAAAGTACGGAGTGGTTGAGCCAACAAAACAGAGATGAAGATTATCTGTTTGAATTGTTGCTAGCCAAGCACGACAGAGGTTCTTGGTTTAGAAAACGTTTTGGTACGCAAGAATCTGCTCTCTCTGGCAGCAAGCTGATCATTTACGCAAAATTACTCGATCTTAAGGAGTTCGATCAGTTCGACCCCTCCAGTCATAAGGCGCCAATTCAATTGTTTTTGTCAGCTCACCCTAAATGGATAGATATCACGATCAACCATTTAATTTGTCTAGACGATGATGACGATGAAGCGACAGAGTGGTTGTTTTCACTCTACACCATTTATGGTGATACTTTTCCTTTAAAACCGAACGAACTGGACATCGAATATGACTTGGAGGAGGCCAAAAAAATCATACAAGATTGGTATGAAACGCAAAGTCACCTGCCGAACAAGCAATTACGATGTGGTGAGGTCATGAGTTATCAAACGAGCATACGAGCGATGCAAGATCCGCTAGTTTCCAAAGAGTATAGAGAGTGGATATGGCGTCAGCTTTGCATTAATGGTCGAGTCTATATGCCTTGGCATTGGGTTATGCCATGTTACCAACAAGATTGGGTGTTTGACAAAATGCAGCAGCAGACGGCTGCTTCAGAAAGATTTGACTTAAGGGATCAGAATGCAACTGTGGGATATTGAGCAGACTGAAGGTGTGCTTGTCAAAGGGCGATTTCAACGAGATGAGAATGGACATGAGGTATGGGTCCTAACGGCAAAGCGTCAATGGAACTTTGTTGACAACCAATGGCTAGAAGTAGAGGCGGAAGAAATTTATGACGATCCTGTACAGCTTGCTGAGCCTAATTCTTCAGTAATGAAAATAGATCATGAGTTTGCCGTTACTAAACAAAACACCGATGTACTCGTCTATGGTAAAGCGCGAAGCTACGCGAAACGTCCAGTGCCCTATCATGAATGCCGTGTTCTGATTGATGGTCACATTGATAAAACTATCTCAGTTCACGGAGAGCGCCAATGGATTCGCCACGGTGGTGCGATAACCGTTTCAAACCCTCAGCCTTTTATTGAAGCTGATATCCACTATGGTCAGGCGTTAGGAGGGGATGAACGCAACCGTGTTGGGTGCGGGATAGCTTCAAGCACCGAACAGTTATTGGAAAAACCGGTTCCTAGCGTATTTTTTCCGAGGGAAAATTGGGCACCAAACAGCAAAAGCGTTCGAGTGGCAGGATTTGGGCCGATCGCGCCTTTTTTTTCCGAAAGGACTCAGTATGCAGGCACGTTTGATGAGCATTGGCTTGAGCATCGACGCCCTCTATTACCTGAAGATTTTGACCAGAAGTTTTATCAATCTGCGCCTTCTGATCAGCAGTGTTGTGGTTTTCTGGAAGGCTCTGAGAGACTAATGATGAGTGGTTTTAATCACGATGATGTGATTACATTTCGTCTACCGACAGAAAAATATGTCGCGCAAGTGCTTATAGAAGAGGATAACCTGATGGCTCCAATGCACATATACACTTTGTTTGTAGATACTGAGCAAATGACACTGACAGTGAGCTACGGTGCTTCGTTCCCATGTCAAGGAAAAGAGCACTTACTAGTCTCTGCCAAAGTGTCCCAGTCAAAGGAGAAAGCATGAGTCAGTTGTTTGGTCGGTATGTCTTAGATACGGAAGTCGTCACTCCCATGGGAATGAATCTTGGGCTGTCATTGGCTATCGCTAAGGCCGATTTATCACGATTCAATCAGCATCAAACCGATACTGGAGAGAAATATATCTTTTCTAAGATAGATTTTTTAGATGCAGACGATAGATTTGAGCGCTTCATAGAAATGATTGATTTATTGATCAATTCACTACTGAACAAACTTCCTAAAATGCTTAAACCTATCCCTGTCATAGTGTCGGTACCCGAATCGGTCGACGACAAGAAAGTGATGGCTTGGCTAGAAGAATGTGAACACGCTAAGTGGTTGTC
This sequence comes from Vibrio tetraodonis, assembly GCF_003350295.1. GTDB lineage: Bacteria > Pseudomonadota > Gammaproteobacteria > Enterobacterales > Vibrionaceae > Vibrio > Vibrio tetraodonis. The sequence goes on along the minus strand of NZ_QLYY01000005.1, from coordinate 129,485 downwards.
AAAACTTGAAATAGTGCACTCTACTGGACCTAGATTTATTGAGCAGTCTTTACAACGACTCGAGCACCATGACGCTATCATTAGCATTGCTGCCGATTCATTGTTCGACCAGCTTGAAGCTTTTATTTCTCAATCTAAAGTAATGGGAGATAAAAACCCTTGGGGAATGATTCCAAGCGAAGGTGGTGCGGGTGTCATTTTAACTAGAAAAAACATCATTGAGACACTTAAACTCAAACCTCTCGCTATGCTCGAATACTTTATTTCTGAAAAGGGCTGCAATGATAGGCGAGGTATGATGAAGTTAGTGCGAAATGCAGCGCGCACCTACCAACATTTGGGCCGTGTTTATACGGATATGCAGAACTCTCGAGACCATACTGAGGACTATGGTTTTGCACTGGGAGCAAAAGCAGAGAAATTTGATAACCCTCAGCAACCGTTTTTAATTAATGACCTCTGGGGCACTTTGGGACAAGCATCATCTTTGGCCTTGCTTGCTGCTTTCACTCAGGTTCATTCAAGCTCTGACAGTGCTTCTTTGCTGATGTTTGGTAATAATGGTGACCGAGGTTTATTAACCGTCTCCTTGTGTACAGACAATAAAGTTAATTCTTTAAACTTTAAATAATAACTATATCCATAAAAAAGCGTCAAAAGAATCATGTATTTTACCTAGTTCACCGTCATTCTAACTAAATTACTAGATATAGTGGGCTTTTTATTTTTACCTAGTTGAAAAGTAATATTCAAAATAATTAATATGCCCATCTAGTAAATATTATCAGCTGGCTAAAGAGTAGAACGTGTCTGATCAAAATGGGTCAAGTGATAGCTATATCAATCAACTAGTGCATAAAGCGATTGAGAGAAAAAAACACTTAGAGCATCAGGAAGCACAGCGCAATAAGCCTAAGTTAGAATATGTTTTATTCTCCCAATTTGATGTTCTGGAATCATTTCCATCAAAGAACGGCAATACAACGCTTTATCATCTAGCAAAACAGGGTGAACCTGAGAAGCAGGTTTGCTGTAAGGTGGCGAATGAAGGGACGTCTAGTCACGAACAGTCACTCTTGATTGGTGAAGCGAGTAAACTGGAGATATCTCAGCACCCTAGTGTTGCCGACTTTATTAAAGTCGGCAATGAATTTGATCGTCCATATATCATGTATGAGTGGATACATGGCGAATCGCTAGCGGAAAAAATTGAAAGACACAATAAAAAGGGTTTTCGACACGATCATATTGCTTGGCTCATCTACCAATTAGCTGGCGCACTTGAATATATGCATACTCGCGGTGTTTGCCACCTTGATATTAAGCCTGCAAATATCCTGGTGGCCGAAGACGATAGCATCAAGTTGATCGATTTTGGTGCTGCTCGCTATTCAGATGAGGAGCAGAGCCCTACTGAAGTTAGCATGAATTACGCGTCTCCAATGTATGTAGAAAGCGGCATCGCCAAACCTCAAGATGACGTTTATTCTTTAGCATTACTAACGGGGCACTTATTTTTAGGTTCTACTTTTGGCAACGTTTGGCGCCAGCTTTTGGGGCAGAAAAAGCGCTGTCGTTTGATTCCCAAGCATGTCTGGCTGTTAATTAAAAGTGTACTTAACAAGCCTCGCTCGCATGGCTATACCGCAATTTCATTTGCTCAGGCACTGGCGAGAATCGATACACAAGCGCTCAAAACAGACAATAGTGCTCCTTTGTTTTCTAACCTGAGGAATGCTGATCTTGTTCTTACAAAGCATAGTGCTGCCGACAAGTTTTCATTTGGCCGTTTTAAATATCTAGAGGCGGCATTAGTCGCGTCAGTGCTTTTGGTGAGCGGAACCTATACCTATGATTATTTGCAGCCCGAGTGGAAACCTTCTCCCAAATCAGGCTTTACCGAATCAGTGACATTAGCGAAGACGATTAAACCTGCTCAAACGGCCTCGTTTCTTGCTCAGCCTCCATGGAAAATTGAATATGCGCTAGAGGATATGTCAGATGACCTTGTGTTGATGGCGCCATATCAAGAAGCCTATCAGGTTCAGCAGGGTAAGTTGCTCGATGTATACCAAGATAATCAAGACAATCTGATTGAGAGAAGAAATGTTGCTTCTGCCTTGCCTCAAAACTTACAAGAAATTCGGTCCGACTTGGTTACCTTACAGGCCAATTTAAATAATGACGGCGTTTTGTTTGCGAAAGCTCAACGCTCACTGAATAAAGTGATGGCGAATCTCAACCGTCTCAACGTTCAAGCTCAGGAAATGGCTAATTTTATGGGGCGTCAGGACAACGAATTAGTGGATCTGATCCTGAGCGGCCAGGCGAGAGCTGTTGATGACTACATGAAAACAGCATGGGCTAATCATCAGGCTGAATCTTACTACTATAGCCAAGTTCTTCCCGGTGCTTTACTGGACAAAGTGTATGCGGCGATCGATACCAATGCCGAGCAACATTACTATTCGCGTGCTATTGAACAAGCGCAAGTGGCGAAGCAGTTTTACGGAAATACGCCTGAATTGGCCGTTAAAATTAGAGCGCTTAAAGTCGCGAGAAGTGAATACATCCTATTTAGTACAGTGACGGAACAATCCATATTTGGCAATGCAAAGTTGAATGCTTCGCTGCTGGAACTTGAAAAGAACGCACCGAAAAAGTTCGGTGAAGTCACAGAGTTGCTCAACAGTATGGCCAAGGATGCCATTCGTAAAAGTCATCAACAATCCAAGCCTGCCCGAGGTGCGCTAGCTGTTCAGAGGGCAATCAGTGATTATCATCCTGATGTAAGGAGCTAACTTTGGTCCAAGATATTCAAGTACTTCTCAAGCCTATCAATGCCACGTCTCCTGTTGGAGAAGATGCGCGCTATGAGTTTAGCTATGAAATGATGGAATCTGAAGTGAAAAAGTTCGGTTCATTGTTTGGCGAAACTGTGGATTGGAAAGTTGTGGAAGATCATGCGACTCAAGTTCTAACTGGGCACAGTAAAGACTTCAAAGCTATGTGTTACCTGACTCGCGCTATGGTGGAAGCGAATGGATTAGAGGGGTTAGGCAAAGGGCTTAACCTAATTGGTGAGTCGCTTATTTGTTTTGGCTCTGATCTATACCCACGTCGTAAACGAGGCAGAGATGGTGCTATTGAGTGGCTCAATCACCAGATGAAACTTGTGCTGCCCAAGTTGGAACCCAAACAGCTAACATGGGAAAGTGTCTCCGCTTGCATTGATAGTGTTGATAATATACAACGGCATTTTGACGAAATATTTCAGGATTCAGAGGCTGATTTTTTCGAGCTCAAAAACGAATTAACTCGGTTATCACAAGCCCTCACATCAGACGAAAAACATTCGGCAAATTCTGATGGGCATGAGCCGCCAAGCTACAATCAAAGCTCTCAGGTCGAAGAGAAAAATCAGGCCAAAACTGCATCAGTAGCGACTTTAGCTGAGCCTTCGGACCAAGAGATATCTGAACCTATTTTTCATGAAAAGAAAGAGCTGGATATTGATACCGACTTTTCGTCTCCCACGGCCTCTAAAAGAACGTTGAAAAAAGTCGCGGAAACCATTCTTAGCGCAGAGCCAGAGCTGCCTTTGTCTTATCGTATTCATCGCCATCTTACTTGGTCTGATATCACAGAATTGCCAAGTCATCAGAATCAAGAAACACCGCTAATTCTTGCTGTATCGCAAGATAAACAGGCTGAATATAGTGATAAAGCTAAGCAAGAAAGTGATATTGACACAATAAAGCGCCTTGAGCGTACCTTAGCCGATGCCCCTTTTTGGCTCACTGGGCATTTCTATGTTTATCAAATGTTGAAAAACCTCAACTTGGAAGAGGCAGCGCAAGCGGTTCATGAAGAAGTGAATCAGTTTGTTCAGGCGTTGCCGGGTATAGAACAGCTTTCATTTAAAAATTCGATACCGTTTGCTAATGAAGCGACGGTGGAGTGGCTCAGTAAATTTGGTCGCTCTAATAAAGGTTCAGATCAGCAAGCCATGCCCCAGGTTGTGATTGCTGAAGATGACCTCGTATCGATGGACGATGTAACTCTCGAAAATTTGGGAGAACGCGTAGCAGAAGTGGCTCAAAATCTAGCGCTAGATAGCTCTGGGAGAAGGCAATTTATGCTGCATTTACAAATCGTAAAAGCTTACCAAGCTGTTGGTCTTTACGCTCTATGTTTGCCTTATCTTGAAAAGTTATGGTCAGTTAGAGATGAAATGAACCTGTTCAGCTGGGAACCACACCTCTCTTTGCAATTAGATGATTTTACCCAAAAGATTCTTAAGCAGCTTTATCCATCCAGGGAGCAGCTGCCAGAAAAGTTTGAGGCGTGGGAGTCAATCTACAACTAACAATACAATTAGATAAGGAACTAATTATGTCACGCGATGGCTCGGTAGCTCCTAAAGAGCGAATTAATATCCGTTATGTTCCAGCGACAGGTGATGCGCAAGAAGACGTTGAACTGCCGCTGAATATGATGGTTGTCGGTGATTTCACCGCTCGCTCTGACGACACGCCAATTGAAGAACGTACGCCGATCAACATTGATAAAGACAATTTTAACGAAGTTCTAGAAGGTTATGCTCCTAACCTTAAAGTTAACGTTGAAAACCGTCTGACCGATGAAGAAGGCGCACAGCTCGCCGTTGACCTAACGTTCAAGGACATGAAGGACTTTTCACCAGAGTCTATCGCTAAAAATGTCCCTGAATTAAACAGCCTTCTTGAACTAAGAGAAGCTTTGGTTGCATTAAAAGGTCCGTTAGGCAATGTGCCTGCTTTCCGCAAGAAGATCGCTGCGGTTCTTCAGGACGAAGAAGCTCGTAAGAAACTACTCGAAGAACTCAGCATTGGTGAAGATCAAGACGCTGAAAAGGCTGAATAAGAGGATAATATGACAGCAGAAGCACAAGCTCCGGAACAAGAAGCGGCCTTAGCTGACTCTGGTTCCCTTCTGGACAGTATTCTAACTGAAACAAGATTAAAGCCAAGTGATGAAGGTTTTGACGTTGCCAAGCGTGGCGTTGAAGCATTTATCGGTGAGCTACTGAGCAGCAGCACGACTGAAAAAGTTGATCAGTCATTAGTCGATCTTATGATAAGTGAGATTGATCAAAAGCTTTCTAAACAACTTGATGCAATCCTTCATAACGAAGAAGTTCAAGCGATTGAATCAACATGGCGTGGATTGAAATATCTTGTTGATCATACTGATTTCCGTGAAAATATTCTGATTGAATTGATTTCGGCGAAAAAAGATGAAGTTCTCGACGACTTTGAAGACGCTCCTGAAGTGGTCAAGTCTGGTCTTTACAAACAGATTTACACTCGTGAATATGGTCAATTCGGTGGTAAACCGGTTGCCGCTGTAGTGTGTGACTATCAGCTAACGTCTTCTAGCCCAGACATCAAACTGATGGAATATATGGCTAATGTTGGTGCTATGTCTCATGCACCATTTATTACCTCAGCATCTTCTCAGTTCTTTGGCTTAGATAGCTACGAAGAGCTGCCTAACATGAAAGACCTTAAGTCTGTATTTGAAGGGCCTCAATACACTAAGTGGCGTGGTTTGCGTGAACATGAAGACTCTCGCTATCTTGGTTTATGTACCTCTCGTTTTATGCTTCGCAATCCTTATTCTGTTGAAGATAATCCGATCAAAGCCTTTGATTATGATGAGTCAGTTGCTGATGACCACAACAACTTTTTGTGGGGTAACTCAGCGTATGCAATGGCGTCAAAGATCAGTGAGTCGTTCGCTAAGTATCGTTGGTGTCCAAACATTATAGGTCCTCAAAGTGGTGGTGCTGTTTTCGATCTACCTGTTTACAACTTTGAGTCTATGGGACAGATCGAAACTAAAATTCCAACTGAAATTTTGGTTTCTGACCGCCGCGAGTTTGAACTTGCTGAAGAGGGTTTTATTGCTCTAACCATGCGTAAAGGGTCTGATAATGCGGCTTTCTTTTCCGCAAACTCAATCCAAAAGCCTAAGGTTTTCCCAAACACGCCGGAAGGGAAGAACGCGGAGATGAACTACAAGTTAGGGACTCAACTGCCTTATATGTTCATCATCAACCGTTTAGCTCACTACATCAAGGTGTTGCAACGTGAGCAAATCGGTTCATGGAAAGAGCGCACGGACCTTGAGATTGAGCTGAACAAATGGATTCGTCAATATGTTTCTGATCAAGAGAATCCACCAGCAGAAGTACGTGGTCGTCGTCCTCTACGTGCTGCTAAGGTTGAAGTATCGGATGTTGAGGGTGACCCAGGTTGGTACAAAGTATCAATGTCTGTACGTCCTCACTTCAAATATATGGGTGCGAGCTTCGATCTTTCTTTGGTTGGTAAACTAGACCAGTAATCTAAGTACGTTACTAATAGCGAACGGCCAGTTTTTCTGGCCGTTCTTTTTGAGGTTAAACATGGAAAAAGGTTATCGCTTACTTGAACGTATCGAACTAGGTGAACCCAAGAGTTGTTATGAAAAAGTGGTATCTCATAAACACTTGATCGACTCAATTCATATTCATCTTGCAGATCTGCTCAATACCCATGCGGGGAATGCAATGATAGACAATGATTATGGCCTTCCTGATTTTAATGATGTACTGGCCAGTCAATCAAACTTGATACGCCATATTCAGCAGAATATACGCACGACAATAAACAAGTTTGAACCTAGGCTTGGCAATATTGAAGTGACTTATCGTCAGGACTTTCATAATCCCTTACAACTGAGTTTTGGTGTTACAGGTGAAGTGAACCATAACGGTGGTCAGGTTCCAATGTCTATCAATGTGTTTATGGGCGTTGATGGTCAATTTAACCTCTAGAGTCAGGAGTAATACTTAGTGAGCAGCAGTAAATATTTTCAAGATGAACTTTCTTACCTTCGAGAAGCCGGAAGTGAGTTTGCTAAATATCATCCTAAATTGACAAACTTCCTTGGTGAAGGAGTTCATGATCCTGACGTAGAGCGCTTGCTTGAAGGGTTTGCATTTCTAACTGGTAGAATTCGAGAGAAAATCGATGACGAATTGCCAGAGCTGACTCAGTCACTCATGACCTTGCTTTGGCCTCATTATATGCGTTCGATACCTTCTATGTGCATTTCTGAGCTCACGCCACATGTAGGAAGCCTGACAGAAAAAACCATAGTCGAACGCGGAATTGAAATGGCGAGTGAACAGGTAGAAGGGACCCAATGCCTGTTTAGAAGTTGTTATGATGTCGCTTTATATCCCATCAATATTACTAAGGTTGAACAGTCTAATAGCCGAACCAGCTCTAGTGTCGATGTATCTATTGCAGCTGAGTTTGGTCAAGATTTATCAAGGTTGAAGATGGATTCATTACGTTTCCACCTTCATGGAGAACTGCATATTACTCGTAGTGTCTATCTGTGGTTGTTTCGCTATCTAGACTACGTCGAACTTGATCTTGGAGGCGGTTTTACACACAGGCTACCGGCTTCTTGTATTAAACCTGTTGGTTTTGGTGACGATGAGGCTATCCTTCCATACGGCAGCAACTCTTTTTCTGGCTACCGTTTATTACAGGAATATTTCTCTCTGCCAGAGAAGTTTATGTTTTTTGATGTCACAGAGTTAGGTTGGTTATCTGGGGTTCCGCAGCGCTCAACAATGAAAATATCTTTTTTGTTTAAGCGTGCTTTACCTTCGGAAGTTATCCTTAAAGATAAACACTTGCGATTGCACTGTACACCAGCCGTTAATTTGTTTAGTAAAGACTCAGACCCTATTCGATTAGAGCACCGTCGAAGTGAATATAAAGTCAGACCCCAGAGCAGTAACCAAGATCACTATGAAGTGTATTCGATCGGCAAAGTAGAAACATGGAGCAAAAATGAGCGTAGCCGAAAGAGGCTGATTGAGTTTGAGTCTTTCGAGCATCAAATTAACCAGCGTGATAAACGAGAATTTTTTAAAACAAAAGTGTCAAGTCGCATCAGTGGGAGAGGACTTGAGCGCTACATTTCATTCCATACCCACAACAGTGACATTGCTGAACTTGGTTCTGAAACGGTACTAATGAAGCTCACCTGCAGTAACGGTGATTTGTCTGAAAGGTTATCAGTAGGCGACATAACGTACACATCGAGTAATTCACCGACGTACGCTAATTTTACTAATATTACCAAGCCAACCCAATCTGTTAGCCCGCAAGTTAATGGTGAACTGCAATGGCAATTGATTGCCAATATGTCACTGAACTATTTATCGTTGGCAAACATTGATGTGCTTAAAGTACTCCTCTCGACTTATGACTTCCATTCCCGCGTTGATCGCCAAGCCCATCGAGCTTCGATACATAGGTTAGATGGGATCAAGAAAAGTGAAATGCAGCCCGCCGATAGAGTATTTCGTGGTACAGCGGTCCGGGGTACTCAGTTTAATCTCACTGTAGACTCCTCCTACTTTGTTAATGAGGGTGATATGTTTTTATTAGTCAGTGTGTTGAATGAGTTTATACGTTTATATTCGAGTTTGAACTCTTTCACCGAGCTTGAAGTCTTTGATGAAAAAACGGGTGAAAACTATCACTGGCCGAGTCTTGTAGGGCAGCAGACAGTATTATGATTGAGCAGATTGAGAAACGGACGCATGAGTTTGGTTTTTTCCAAGCAGTGTCACTACTGGAGAAATATTATCAGGCTGAAACGGACTTTAGTTACCAAGGGATTGGCCTGAATAAATATATTTCTGATGAACATATACGTTTTAGTGTTTCCCCAAGCCTCACTTTTCCGAAAAGTGATATTGATTACGTTGCTCATTTTGAGATGGAGGGAAACGCTTATACTCGAGTGGAGGTTAGCTTTCTTGGGTTACATGGTTCAAGTTCTCCTCTTCCATCATCGTATACAGAGAAGCTGACCGGTCGTGAAGATGAAGATAACCCAGTAAAACAGTTCTTTGACTTTTTCCACAATAGACATTTGTCTTTAATTTATCGTGTTTGGAAAAAATATCGTTACCATATTCAATATCAAAGTGAAGCGAAGGACCCATTTTCTGCTCGTATGCTGCATCTTCTTGGTTTGTCGTCAGTTATGCAAGATACTGAAGTCAGCGAACTAGATAGAGCCAAACTGCTATCTTATGTGAGTCAACTTTCCACAAGAACACGCTCCCCTAAACTGATATCTGGCATTGTTACGCATTATTTCAACTTAGGAAGTGTGTTTGTTGATGAGTGGGTTTATCGGCGAGTTGAAATACATCACTCTCAACGAAATCAGTTGAACCATAGCAACTGTGTACTAGGTCATGATCTTCATTTGGGTAAATCCCTGCCAGATTTGGTGGGCAAGTTTAATTTACGTATAGAAGATATAGACTTCTCAACTTATCAAACATTCTTACCTGGCAGAAGCAACTATAAAACGCTAGTGGGCTTAATGCAGTTTATTTTACGTGACCCTTTAGCTTGGGACATGATCATGAAAGTAAGGCTTGAAACTATTCCGAAAAATACCTTAGGGAAGGGAGAGGGCAATTTACTTGGTCAAACGCTATGGCTAGGCGCCCCAGCGAGAAAAGACGTGTCGATAAAACAAATTGGGCAGTTATAAGACAATTTGAAAGGGAAGATATTGTGCTGTTACTTTTCATGTCATTTTTTAAAATTATTTTTACACATATATCATCAAAAGACTTATATTACCTTAAGTAAAAAAGCCTCAATTTCATTGAGGCGATAAATTAAATAATAAAGAATTAATTACAAACATCATTTGACTATGTAAATAAAGCTAGGAGTTAGTTTAGCTTAGAATAAGTCATATCAATAACTTAAGAACCTATTATGAAGTATAAGAAAATAAATTACATATAACCAGTTGGATTGACAAAGAAAAAAATAAGTGTTAAGGATTTACGGCTAAGGTAGAGGAGAACAAAATAAGTACTCATTTACTAGCTTTGATAACTAGCATATTAAACCATCTTGAATGGCTTTAATTGCAGCTTGATATGTTTTATCAACATTCATCTTTTCTCTAACTGATCTTAAATAGGTGTTGACTGTTGCGACACTGTACCCAGTAATGTTGGCGATTTCTTTTGCTTCGTTGCCTTCCTTAAAGAAAAATAGGCAAAGTAGTTCTTGGTCTTTAGGAACTTCATAGAAGATTGGATGCTTTTGCTTAATTAAACTATCCAAGAAGCCATCTACTTTAAAAATACGGGAAAATCTCATGCTTGGGATTGTGTCTGTTATAGCTGCTTTATAGCGCTCGATGAATTTTAGTGAAAAGTTTTCAACAATTGCTTTATTTTTTGTGCAGTGATGTTTGAAATCTCGTCTACCTCTTGTGCCAGAAAGTACTAACTTAATTCCATAATTGTCACATGCCTTGGTCAATGCAAAGTGGTTATGTATACCAAGTTCCTTCTCCATTATTGTAATAAACTCAGGTGTTACTTTATCTTGAACTGTATAAAACTCAGAAGAGGGGAATGAGACTGCCTCCTGGCATGTAGCATCTATATCGAGGGCAATATCAATAGATCTCAAGCGTCTTTTGTAATACATGAGCTTAGAAGTATAGGGAATATTTGATAGAATCATACTTTCCTGTCCTTGCCCTATCATAAGTGTGAAGAACTCGGAGCCTGTAAGAGTATATAAATCTTTGCAGTAGCTATAAATATCGTCATTCAGCTTCAGAGACTGCTGTGACTTGATATCAATCAAGTTTCTATCGTAGGATTTAAATGGAGAACTTGTTTTCATACCCTCTCTTGTCCTGTTGGTTAGAGTGTTATTTCCATTCTGGTTGCTGGATAAGTGTAAAAATACTCCTTGCCAATTATATGGCCACTAAGATTTTCGTAGTATGCATTCATTGAGGTTTCTAACGTTGTTAACTGCATAAAATCAGCCTTATAGGTGCGACAAATTTGTTTCGCTAGTTCTACTGTTTTGGTGCCTATGCTTGCTGAGCGATATTTGGGTGTAATATACAGGTAATTCAAAAATAGCGTATTGTCTTGAGACTCACAGTGTTCAATTGCAAACATACCAACAGGGGAGTCCTGTATGAATAAACCGTACATTTCAGGGATACCATCAGACTCTATGTATTGCTTAAATAACTCTGTGCGAAACTCGACGCCTTTATTTCTTACATAGCCCCATTCGCTTTCTGCCCATTGAGCAAAAAGAGAGAGATATTCTGGATAGTGGATTAAATTAATCGCAGAAACTTCGCCATGTTTTTCGCTGATAAACTTCATGATTTATTGGATTGTGTTACGGATTGCATAGACAGAAAATATAAGCAATCATAGCATTTAAATAAAGAAAAACTTCGTGGATTTATACAGTTAATCGCATTGCTATTGCCGTGAGGCCCAATCCTAAAACATCTGTTTGAGCATAGAGAAACAATGGAAATTAGAACCGAGCGTCTGATTATGACGCAGTTGAAATTGTGTGATCGCGATCTATATTATGTTTTACATTCCGAACCTGAGATTATCGCGTTGTGTTTTGATGAACCATCAAGTGACGAGCTAGATGCAAAATTTGAATCTTGTTTACCCACTTGGAGTAGAGCGTCCGGAGAATGGCTTTGTTTGACAATCTCAATGTTGGAAACGAATAAAAAGATTGGTATCACGGGATTCAAAATAAGAAATGGTGTGGCAGAGGTTGGGTATTTGTTGCTACCTAGTTTTCATGGTATGGGTTATGGCACTGAATCATTAAAAGCATTGCTCAATTGGGCCAGAATAAACTGCGGTATTACCGAGTTTAGTGCTGTTGTCACCGAGGGCAACATAGGCTCGGAGCGTGTGTTAGAAAAGTGTGGTTTTACTCTTCAAAAAATAATACCTAATGCATATCAAATTGGTGATCGTGTGTATGCCGACCATTGCTATGGCATTTGTAATACATAAGCAATATTCGATTGTAAAAGCAAAAAGCCACATAAAAATATGTGGCTTTAAATTTATATCTACGCCCAAGGTTAGAAAGTGTCGTAATTGTGTGTATGGGCCTTATCGTCGAATCGGTTCGTGCAATACCACAGTGTTATTTAAGGATTCAATACCATTAAATGACTCTATTTCATTGCACAGGGTATGTATCGACTGAAGATCGGGTGCTTCAATGAGAACAATAATATCGTACGCGCCACCGACGATACTGGTTACTCTCACCTCTGGAAGCTCTTTTAGCGCTTCCGTGACATTATTCTTCTTACCTTTTTCACAAGAAATCAGCAGGTAGCTAGACGCCGGCCTATCATCTTTCTCTACTCGGATTTGAGCGGTATAGCCTTTTATGATACCAGTTTTTTCCAGTCGACTGATTCGCTCAGCGACTGCGGTACGTGATAAGCCAATATTTCGCGAAAGATTCGCTATTGACTCTCGGCCATTTGACAAAAGACTTGAAAGTATTTTCCTATCTAATTTGTCTAATCCTTGAAGGTTAGTAGTTGACATTATATCCTGCCTTACGTTGTTTTTATTAGTCTGCTTTTATAAATTGATGGTTTCGGGTAGTGAGAAGTTATACAGCTCAGCTAAAGTAAATGGGTTCTTTTGCGCGAGCGGCTTTATTCTCAGTTTCAAGTCTCGACCTGAAACAGTTATATCACTAACAAAGCTACCATCATGCTGATTTGTTAGTGTTGATTGGCCCAACAGTCGGTAGATTGCCCACTGACCATCCTTGCTCAATACATATTGTTTACCTTCATCGGTAACGTCTTGGATTGTTATACTTACGTTGAACTCACCACTTTTGGGTGGCCATTCCAATTCTTGAATTCGACTCGGCCCATGGTAATAGCTCATTTGTGAATCCGCGACTGACACGGTCGCGCGTATTGCACTTGAGTCTAAGTCAAGCACTTTGGTCGTAAATGGAATAGACACACGGTTGGTACTCTTATTAATTAAGGTGTCTCGTATTACATTATAATTTTTAAGTTGTACCAAAAGCTGCGGTGTAAGAGGCATAGTTTCACCTTCAACACGCTTTGGAGTCCAAAGGTTAGTATCGTAAAACGAAGCTAGATTTTGTTGGACAAAAGTATCAATGATCCCACCTTTTGCAAACAGTAGCTCAAAGTCTTCTAACGTGATTTCTTCTTCAGCGTTTAGGTCGAAAGGATATTTGTTAAGCGCTAACTCTGTATATTTGGTATATACCTCGCTATACCATTGGTCTTGAACACCTTTTGCTGACTCTGCGATCATGACAGACCAACTTTGTTGAACCAAGCCTGATAGCCAACTGCGCACAGGTTCAGGTGACTTCTGAGCGATTTGTTTTAGACGTATGATGGGATCTGCTTCAGAGCTTTGCATACGTTTTCGCGCAGCAAGTAAAGAGGCCATTTTCGGGTCTGGTGAGTCGGCAATGTCCTTCATGTATGTGCGTAGCTGACTCAATGCTGTTACGATTTCATCCCATGGAGTAGGGGAGTTTGGCGTTTCGTTAATTTGTAATTGATTCAGCTGATAGAAAGCTTGTTCTACTCGCTGCATGAGTAAGTAGTCGGGTTGTACAAACTCTTCCGCTGAATCGGCAGCCTTGTCGATGGCTTCTGTTGCCAGTTTAGGCAGTTTATTAGCGAACAATTCTTTATCACCTGTTGGTGAGAAATGCGTATTCGAGTAGACCTGCTTCAACACAGTAGTAAGGGGTGATGATGGCCCTGATACCAGATCAATGGCGTTAGTAAGGTCACCAATGGAGTCATACTTTTTAACTTTTAACTCACTCAGTGCGTTGCGCCAATAACTGACGTAATCATCAGCGTATCGCTTGCGTATTTTGTCTTTAAAGACAGCGAGCTCCTTTTTACTGGGTATCACATTCTTAGACAGTCCTAACACCCAGTTATTGGCGATTACATCTTTAGACATAAGATCAACTCGTGGACGATAAAAAGTACTGAACCCCGTCGCAGTGTAGACTTTACTGATATCAATTAATTGCTGATCAACTTTGTCATTGAAGACATTATTGAAGTCAAAGCCCACGGCACGCTCTAAATTAAGAGTTCCAAGATCAATAGCTTCAGCCTGATGAATTAATTGAGCATAGACAAGATCGATATTCGATTGTGCGAGCAATGTTCGGCGTGTAGCTCGCACAATTCCCATATTAATATCGACGGGAGGGAAATCGGTTCTGAAATATGCCTTCAGGTATTTCATGGTTGTGCTGACTTGCGCTGACTCGCCAATTACCGCAGATAAGGTTGAGTTGGTTTGTGCAGTCATATAAGCCAAATCACGTTTATTTGGCTCTTTTAACATCAGGTAGCCTTTCAAAACGGGTAGGGCTTTAAGAGGCTGATCCTGATATTTGGTTAACTGCACACGATATGTTTGCTCGATAACCGGTACTAACTCTTTTTGTATAGAGTCAATGAGGACTTGATACGCCATCTTAGTTGTCGGCTCTAATCGGCTTACATGAAGAGAAAGTATCTCTTCATCAATGGCCTTACTGCCTTCTAACCAAGCATCATATATGGGGTTAATCTTCTTAATTGCATTTGCCAAGCTTTCGTCTAATTGTCGACTCGAGCTTAGTTCGACAGTTTCTTTTTCAATATCCAGCAATTGGTATATGACCTTTAAATTGCTATCAAGAGTTGTTGCTAAAAGGTAAGCACCTCCGGAAAGAAACAGAATAGAAGCAGCCATGGCTAATCGGCTTTGCCTAAGTATACGCTTAAGGTAATTCTTGTTTTCGCCTGCAAAATCGGCCTCAGGCAGTATCTGAGATTCGACTAAGAAACGAGTAAAGTACGATGTTTCAGAGAGTTGAGTATGTTCTGAAGCAATGATTGGCAAATTAAAGTAACTGCTGCAACTTTTAGCAAGTAAGTTGTACTTGCGTCCACCCTGTAGGCATGAAGCGAAAAATAGTTCTCGAAGATCGAGATAATACGCTCCACGATTGACGTCACATAGACGTTGTACGACATACTCTATTTCCTTTTGGCAGATCTCTAGCTGTTTAGGAAAAGACAGAATAGCCTGTTTTTCTTTTGTATCGTTTGAGGCAGAGGTAGAGTCTAGTGCATTACTTTCGATTACTCTAATCAGGTTTTTAAAACTATCGCGATAATAGTCGACAAGAACACCTTTAGAGTCTTTTAGAGCAATGGATAGGTACTCGATGTTATGTTTAAGAGGACTCTGCTGAACATATTCTTTGAAGCCTTGGAGCTTGTCCAATTTAGAGATCACCATATAGATGGGAAGCGCTGTACTTGTTCTATCACAAATAGATGAAATACGTTCGATAAGCGTGGTAAGAGTATAATCGATCTGCTCTTCTTCAGAAATAATCAAGAACTCGAGATCGGTGAAAAACAAGCAACCAGCAAATGGTTTACGTGGCCGACTTTTTAGTATCTCTGCAATCAGTGTTGTCCATAGTGACGAGTCGGAAGCTGACACTTCTTGAAAGACTAAACGCTGATCAGGTTTTAAATAGATAGCATCATCAGATTCATACCACTCAAAGAAGTCATTTTTCTTCGTCTTTGAATTGTCCAAGGCTTTAATAGCATTTGAACTAAACAGGAATTGCTTCTTGCCAGCCGCTCGGTTACCCAACATCAAATATATCGGCTTAGCTTTAGAATTATTAAGCAGAGGCCTAATGACCAGGCTTAATGCTTCCTCTTCTGTTTCAAGCTGCTGGTCTTTATTCTGCTTTCTTTTTTTAACAAAAAGAATGGCTTGATAGGCTAGAAAAATGAGTGCTATACCACCAATGCCGATAAACCAAATAGTCTTTGTAACAGTATCGGGTGCCCAAAAGTGTGCTGCTGAGAGTCCACCAATAAACACTATAGCGAGTACAGTGGATAGAAATATAGGATGACGTATTATATTTTTTAACATGATTATTCAGCCACAACTTTATCGAGTGATGTTTGGGTTTGTGTCGCTTTGAGTTGAGCGATTTTATGTAAATAGACGTTGATTAAATTCAACGAGCGATCGAGTTCTTCAGGGTCATTAGTTTTTTCTGCATATTCAATTCTGCCCAATAAAGGGAATAAAGAGTTACTGTATTGATATGCGAGTTCGGTATTGGAGTCGTTGGTATCAAGCTTTAAGTTCGCTATCGCGGTACGAGCACGTGCAAAGCGACGACTTATTTCTCTAAAATCCCTTTGCATTTGCTCGTCATAGCGAGCCAGCTCTGCTGATAAAACTTGCACTGAAGAGGAATCTGAATAAATTGTTGCAAGATTTTCAATGATTTCTTTCAATGTTTTAAGCTTGGTTACTTTTTCTGGGGATTTATTCAAATCGAATACCATGGTATCAATCACCCCAATGAGAGGTTGTTTTAGCCTCTCGATAGTATCCTTATTTTCAGTACTAAGATCATGAGTAACTTGCAACAATATGGACACGTTGTTCGATGCTATTTTTTGTTCATAGTCTGTAAGTAGTAGGTTTTTCTTCAGATAAAAAGCACTTAAAGCTAAGATAAATACGCTTACAGCAATAGAAACAGCCCATACGGCAGAGTGACTTTTTTCAGGTTCAACATCGGCTGAGGGTTGCGTTTGTTTGGCTGGGGGATTTACTTTTACTGTGATTGCCCCAGCCACTTTATCATTATTTGCTTTGGCCTTTTCTTTTTGCTGTAGTGCCCTGTTTTGTGCTTGTTCTCGCTTATCTTCCAACTCTTTTACATCGTCAATGAACTGGCTAAAAATACGTCTTATCCCTCCTAGAGAGGGCGCTTTATGTCCATAGTGGAGTCTCAATTCTTCCTCTATTCTCAGACATACTCTGTGTCCTGCTTCCAGAATAGCCATGTCATCGACGGTGACATTGAATAGCTTGACTCTCTTTTCGCCATGTTCGACTAGCCACTCTAACGCGCCCATGCGAGCACTAGATTTGGACACTTCTGGGTAACATGATGACCAATAAACGACGCATAAATCTAAAATAACATTTAATGCGTCTACAAAACTGCTAAGACCATCATTATGAGCTGACGCTACAGCATAGTAGCAGCCACAGCGTAAGTCTTTACTTTCATTTTTTAGTATGTCTTTAGAGAGTTGTTGTACTTTTTTCCATGAGACGCGCCCTGTTACCTTATTGATATTGTTTATCTGTCGCTTTATCTCCTCAAAATCATCGAGGTTATTCGGGTTGACACCGCAAGGAGTCTGCTCGCTTATTGGTCGTCGAGCGAAGTCTGAAAAGTACATGAAATCCTACCCAAGTGACGCTAGTTATAAAGACTCAATCAATTTTATAAAAATTCTTAATTAAGACGTTTCATTATCAAGGGAGGATTTTACGTGGGAGAAAAGTAATTTGTAGATAGAATATTAATTAAACCTGATTAAAAGTTATTAAATGTGAGCGCCGCCTGTTGCTACTAAAGTTTAGTTGATAGAACTATAAATTAAAAATCGTGCGACATAGGTAATATGGCTAAATATACACCATGTTATAAATCTGGTTGATTATAAAAATATTTACACATGATGGTGTGCTATCTAAACATCTTGTTTGGAATTTAATCGGCTAGTCGAAATGTTCATTTTCATAGTGAAAAGGAAGGTAATACTAGGAAAAAGGAAATATTTATGTGGATTTTTTTTTTCGCTATTGAATTTGTAACCTACCCTGCTATTTTGCTCTTTCTTTCATTTGTATTTTTACTTTAGACCTTTTGAGGATAAAAGGATGAGTAAGTTAAGTCAGTGGAGCTTATTGGCTCTAGCATTTACTGTATCTGCAGTGGCCAATGCGAAAGGAGAGCGCTACGGTGGCTCTGTCAGTATGTTGAGCATAGATAACATAGAATATGAGCAGGGAGAGAGTGGTACTGCAGATGCTATCCGTTATGGCTTAGTGCATACTCGGCCGATCGATGAAGACAATAATCGTTGGAGATGGTGGTTAGGTTTTAACTATTTAAGCGAGGCTGTTGATGCTCCGTCAAGTGGTATATATCAGGAAGTGACCAACTATGAAATAAGGGTTGTTCCGCAATATGCATTAGGAAGCTGGTCTATCTTTACCCCTTATATTGGTGCTGGCATTTCTGCTGCTTATAGTCAATATTCGAACCGTTGGCCTGTCGATGGTGAAGGGGTTAAGTATGGTTCACAGCTTGATGATATTGATCAGTTTGAAGCAGGAGCTGTGGCGACTATAGGTACGGTCATTAAGTTAGGAAGTGACCCAGATGCGCATATTCAGATCATCCCTCAAGCTTCATACATTTTACCTGTCTACAACGATGGTTTAGGTGGGCTTGAACTTACCGTGTCACTTCTGTTTTAGAGGGCAATAGCTTTGTTGGAGCGATTAGTAATAGTTATATCAAAGCACCCTGAAGAGTACACGGGGGCTAAATTTATTGAGCTGCCAGAAAATGGCGGCTCCATTGGCCGTAATCCAGGTTGCTCAGTACCTTTGATTGATCACAATCGTTATATATCGAGTACACATTGCCTTATTAGTATTTATGGCGATGCATACTACATTAGTGATGTTAGTACTAATGGACTAATTGTAAATGGTAATAAGCTACTAAAAAACCAGCCTATTCCCATTCACGAAGGGGATTGCATTTCGCTTGGTCAGTATGAACTATCGGTGAGTGTTGAACGAGAGTCAAGCCGTTTAGACATTGCCAGCGATATTACTCCAGATAGGGATAATAAAGATCCATTGGCCAATTTAGATGAGATAGAGTTTGAGTTGGAGCAAGAGGGGCCTTTAGAGGAAATGTTCCTAGAAACTCAGTTAGAAGACTCTGACATGTCTGATCCTATGGCACATCTTGAGTTCTCGTTAGACAAAGATGATGATCATCTCATTAGGTCTGAAACAAGTGAGATTGAAAAAGCTCCTTCAATCGAAAAGTCTACGCGCCAGCTCGTAGATGATAGCTTAAATGTCTATTCAGAATTTGATGCACCTAGTTTAATTCCAGAAGATTGGATGTCAGGTGATGAAACTAGAACTGTTGAGAAATCGATAGCCAAAGAGCCGATTTTAAAAGAGTTAAACGACCGTACGATTGCGCAGCCCGCTTCCACTAAGCTTTCGACTCAAGAATGGGAAGAAGTCGCTCCTAGCCAACAAACAACAGAAATAGAAGCTGTAGCTCCCTCAGATACAGTAAATATTATCGATGCTTTTAGAAAAGGGTTGGGCATATCAGATGATTCACTGTTGAGAGAGGATCCGCGCCTTTTCGAGCAAATGGGCATGTGTCTACGTTTGTGTATGACTAAATTGCAGCATGAGTTAGTTGAAATTGAAGAGTTGAAACAATCCCACGCAGCGACAGATACTGACTTAATAAGTTTAATGTTGGATCTCAACAAACAGAGCATGCTTTCGCCGAATGAACTAGTGGAACAAATGCTTGATGAAATCAGTGAACATAAATCACTCTATGAACAAGCTCTCAATAGTTATGTTCAGCAAAGTATTAGTCAATATGATCCCATAGTGTTCGAACAAAAAAATGAAAATAAGGGTTTTTTGATCAAACAGAAATTGTGGGATTCATACAAGTTACACTACCTAGATAGCTTGAAGGGTGTACATGGTGTCGGCACAAAGAAACTCGTACAAGAAAACTACAATAGGTTATTAAAAGAAAAGCATGCGTAAACTTACCTACCTGCTAATCCTGCTATTCTTGTCAGGTTGCTCAATGTGGGAGCAATTTAAAGAATCAAGTGGTATTACGCCAGAAACCTCTTCCATTGAACTCGTTATCGAGGCATCTCCCGAGCTTAATGTACGTAAAATGGGTCAGCCTTCACCTGTTATTTTGCGAATTCACGAGCTTTCATCTCCTGTACTATTTCGCAACTTAGACTTTTTTGCATTATTTGACAACGACAAGGCATCTCTTGGCGATGAATATATTAAGCGCTATGAGTACCAACTAAAACCTGGTGAGCAAATTCATCAAGTATTGGAACTGGACCCTGCAACAAGAGCGCTAGGTTTTTCGGCTGCTTTTCGTGACATCAATGGTTCATCATGGAGAAAAATCGAGCTAATTGAAGAAAAATCAGAGTATTTCCTAAAACTGAAGCTAGATGAAAACGAGTTATCGTTCGATTCGACGCGTGGAATTGAGCAAACCTATTTTTAAGGGGCACGAGATGTCGCTATATAATCCAGTTGTGTGGCAAGATGGCATGTTCATGAAGCCACAACACTTCCAACAGCTAGACCGCTCTCAGTCTAAGCGGAGTAGTATGCTGTTCTCAAATAGTTCTCCATTAATGTGGGGAGTTAATCGAATCAAGATTAATACTGAGCTTTTGACTCAAGGAAAGATTGCAGTAACAAGTGCGGCGGGTGTACTTCAAGATAAAACGCCTTTTGATTTGCCAGCTCTTGCCGATGTGCCCGATGTTAAAGAAGTTGATCCATCGATAACCGATAAAGTGATTTACTTGTGTTGTCCACTTCCCTCGGAACGCGAAGAGCTGTTCGGATCTGATAGAAATGATGCACGTTATATAGTGAGTTACCAAGACGCAGTTGACTCATGTTACGATAGTGAAGATACCGCAAATATTGCCATAGGTAAGTTAAAATTTTGTCTGATGTATGAAGATGAGGACCGCAGCGCCTACACTGGTATCCCTATTTTGAAAATATCGGAAGTGAAGACGGATGGCAGTATTGTTCTCGATGATCGCTACATCCCTACTTGTATCGATATTAAGGCATCAGAGCTGCTTTCCAAGTTTACCAATGAATTTGCTTCTATGTTAAAACACAGAGCGGACTCTATTGTTGAGCGCCTTGGTACGGTCGATCAGCAGGGAGTCTCTACTGTGTCTGATTTTATGCTTTTACAAGCACTTAATCGCTACGAACCTTTACTTTGGCACTTTTCCAGTGTCGAGGGTGTGCACCCAGAGTCCTTATATCGGATCCTTCTTCAAGTAGAAGGTGAACTCTCGACTCTATGCTCCACTTCACGTCGACCACCAGAATTTGTAGAATACAATCACAGCGATTTAACGGTTTGCATGTCAAAAGTATTAGAGCATACCAAACGTACTCTGAGCGTAATGTCTGAGCAAAGAGCAATACCATTGACACTGCAGGAACAGAACTTTGGTATTCGTACTGCGGTCATTCCTGACAAGAAAGTGGTTGACTCCGCCACCTTTATTCTTGCAGTCAAAGCCGACGTTACGCTGGATATACTTCATACTCAGTTTGTCAGCCAAACCAAAATCGGTTCAATTGATAACATACGAGATCTTATTAATCTCCAGCTGCCAGGAATAGGAATTAAACCTATGCCTGTAGTACCAAGAGCATTGCCTTATCATGCAGGTTATACCTATTTTGAATTGGAGAGAGCCAGTGAAGAGTGGGCAGCATTGGAGCAGGCGTCGGCCATTGCGGTTCATGTTTCTGGTGATTTTGCTAATCTATCTCTACAATTATGGGCTGTAAGAGTATGAGTTACGTAGATAATGATGTAACGGTTGTTTTATTCCAACCCGATTTGGGTAAGCCTATGGAGGTTATGCCTGCTCCTGATTTATCCCGCAACATAGCACTGAAAGATCCCAGTATAGAAAAAATGGGCGTCAATCCATTGGTGGATCAATTTTCATGGTTAATTGCTAGCCTGTCTTGCATGTCTTCCATTCCTTGGCTCGAGGATCCTCAGCCATTCAGGGAACAGATTGCTCGCGAAATTCGTAAGGGCGAACGAAAGTTGAATGAAATGGAAGTTGATCGGGCATCGGTATTAGTGATTCGGTATTGTCTGTGTGCTGCTATCGATGAGGCAGTATGCCGCCAAGAGTGGGGGGCAAACAGCAATTGGAGCCAAAATAGCTTGCTCGCGGAGTTTCATAACGAGACCTCAGGTGGCGATAAGTTTTTTACCATTCTAGAACGGCTTAAGGCTGATCCTAGACGCTATCGGTATGTAATTGAATTGCTCTATTTGCTAATACAGTTAGGCTTTCAAGGTAAGTATGGTATTGAAGAGCGTGGACAGGAAAAGCTTTCTGACATCGCTAATACCATCTATCGTCTAATAAAAGACGAGCGAATGGTGGAAAACGAGAAAGTTTCTCTAGTTAATTTAAAAGCAAAGTACCTCAAACAGCCTTTAAAACGGGTTATTCCACCTAAAGTAATACTCGGCATATCAGCATTATTGTTTTCAATAATGTATCTTATTACCTATGTGATTATTGACACCAATTATCAGAGTCTTCTGAACAGTTTTTAATAAAGTCTGCATAGTGCAGACTTTTCCTTTTAAGTATTTTCATTGACATCAACATTACTGATTCTTAGGTTTAACAGCATGTCATTATGCTCTAATCAGGGTGACTAGCTATTTAGTTAGGTATTATTCCAATCACAGACTAAAGTTTTCGTATTTCTTCGATATTAATAATATCAAAAACACCGCTTTATCTTTTCTCTTAGTATTTTGGTTAAAATATATTATTAATTATAAACTTACTTAACCAACAATATTAATTACCTACTAATTATATAATTATAAATTGAAATCGATTTCATTTTTGTTATGAAGTTTAATGATAAAATTAAACCATCGAACTACTAGATATAACGGAGTGAGTTCAAAGATAAGATCTATGTAATAACGAATAAAAATAAAAACCTCATAAAAAACATAGGTTTATAAATTAAAATTATTCCTATCATTTAAATAAATTCCTTTTAAAACAAAAAGATGAAGTGATTTAACACTAGAGTAACATTTCATACTATATGAGATCTCCTTCAACATTATGCAACTAAAGTCAAAAAGTATTTGAACTGAAATATTAAGCCTTTACTTTAAAATAACAGAACGGGTACAGCTGTTTCCTGATTCATATATAACTAATAACGTTACTTGGCTTTTATTTGTAGCATCGGTTAATAGCAGATAAACAAATTATCGAGCTATTACTAATGGAGTCTCATCAATGAAAAAACTTGCTTTGGTCACAGGATCAAAAGGTGGAATAGGTTCTGCAATCTCTTCGCAGCTAGTTAAGGAAGGTTACCGTGTTATCGCAACATACTCTACGGGCAATCATCAGAGTGCTCTGGATTGGTTTAATGACAAAGAGTTTAGTCAGGATCAGGTCCGCTTATTTGAGCTTGATGTCACTAATACCGAGCAGTGCGCTGAGCGTCTCATACAGCTAATGCAAGAAGAGGGAACATTGGATGTCGTGGTGAACAACGCGGGTATTACTCGAGATTCAATGTTTAAAAAGATGAGCGCTTCTGCTTGGAAGGAAGTTATCGATACCAATCTCAACAGTGTATTCAATGTTACTCAGCCTTTATTTGATGCCATGTGTGAGAAGGGTAACGGCCGAATCATTAACATATCATCAGTAAATGGCTTGAAGGGCCAATTTGGTCAAGCCAACTACTCAGCGGCTAAAGCAGGAATGATTGGCTTTTCAAAAGCGCTTGCTGCTGAAGGTGCTCGCAGCGGTGTTACGGTGAATGTTGTTGCACCAGGCTACACTGGTACTCCTATGGTTGAGCAAATGAAGCCAGAAGTGCTGGAGTCAATTAAAGCTCAAATTCCGATGAAACGCTTAGCAACACCAGAAGAAGTTGCTCAGTCTGTATCGTTTTTAATTAGTGATTCTGGCGCTTACATTACAGGTGAAACCTTATCTGTAAATGGCGGCTTATACATGCATTAATCTGGGGTTGTTATGGAAAAAGTGTATATTGTTGCAGCAAAGCGTACACCCATTGGTAGCTTTGGAGGCACTCTCAAAGATATATCAGCAGGGGATTTAGGAGCTATAGCAATCAAAGCGGCTCTGGAGTCTGGGAATATAAAGCCCAATCTTGTTGATGAAGTTATCGTTGGCAATGTGGTTGGTGCTGGTCAAGGTATGGGGGTTGGCCGTCAGGCGGCTGTTCACGCTGGCATTCCAGTGAATGTGCCAGCCTACACTGTGAATATGGTTTGTGGAAGTGGTATGAAAACTGTGATGGATGCAGTGAGCCATATCCGTAGCAGTGATGCTTCAGTTGTTGTGGCTGCAGGTGTTGAAGTTATGTCGCAAATTCCATTTGTTGTCCCTAGTCAAGTTCGTGATGGCCATAAAATGGGCCATATGAGTGTGATGGATTTGCTAATCAGTGACGGTTTGACCGATGTATTTAATCAATATCACATGGGCACAACGGCGGAAAATATTGCAAGAAAGTTAGACATCACCAGAGAGCAGCAGGACGAGTATGCTCTTTCAAGTCAAATGAAAGCCGCTGCTGCCATTGAAGCGGGCCGCTTTGAAAATGAAATAACTCCAGTTGAAGTTAAGCAACGCAAACAAACCATCAATTTCATCACAGATGAATATCCTAAAGAAGATGCTTCTATCGATGGTCTATCAAAACTTCGCCCTGCTTTTGAAAAAGATGGCACAGTTACGGCCGGCAACGCATCGGGTATTAATGATGGTGCAAGTGCGATTGTGGTTGCTAGCCAAAGAGCGGTCGAAGAATATGGCCTTGAGCCGATAGCGGAAATTATCAGCTATGCACAGTCGGGCTTAGAACCTGAAGTAATGGGGCTAGGGCCTGTAGAAGCTGTGACACAGGCTTTAAGTAAAGCCGATATTTTAGCAAACGAAGTTGATCTCTATGAGCTCAATGAAGCTTTTGCCGCTCAGGCTCTTGGAGTAATACACCAACTTGCTGATGTCCACAATGTTCCCGTTGGCTCCATATTAGAAAAAGCGAACGTAAATGGTGGTGCGATAGCACTTGGCCATCCACTTGGCGCGTCAGGCAACCGAATTCTCGTTTCTCTAGTTCATGAACTTAACAGACGAACTGGAAGCTATGGTGTCGCTTCCTTGTGTGTTGGTGGTGGTATGGGAACGGCAGTAGTCATCAAGTCAATTGCTTAAATTCAACGTAGTGAAAATAAGCCGAAAATAATGGAATTAACCTAGGAGCATTATTATGTATACCGATTTTTTCAAATCTTTCACAGACCAAACAGAGAAAAGCTTAGAACCATACCTAAAGTTTAATAAGCTTGTGACTAAAAATGTTGAAGTGTTAACTGAACTTCAATTAAACGCAATTCGTACCTACAGTGAAATGGGCCTAACCCAAATGAAAGCGGCCAGTGAAATTAAAGATGTGACTTCACTTACAGCCTTCAACAGCCAACAATTATCGGTTCTTTCTAAGCTGTCTCAGCAAATGATGGATGATAGCAACAAGCTACAATCCATTGCGAAAGAATTCAAAGATGATGTTGACCATTTGACAACGGAAAACCTCAAGACAGTGACTCCAGCATAACACTGACTCCAGCATAATATTGACTATGGTGCCGCCTGACTCGCGGCACTTTTTCCGATCATAGGAGTAGCAACATGTATCAACACTTCTTCTCGGACTACCTTGTGAAGCTTCAAGAAACCAATCAAAAATGGTGGGAAGATCTGGAACTAAGCAGGGCAGCCGTTAACTCCCCTCTCAACAAAGCAATGCAAGAAGTTAACTTTGAAGATACCTCTAAACTTTTTGAAAGCGCGGCCAATCAACCAGCAGTGTTACTACAGATCCAAGCTGAATGGTGGCAACAACAATTACAAATATGGCAAAACGTTGCGTTAGCACAAAATGGAGAAACCGTTGTTGAGGCAGAAAAAGGCGATAAAAGATTCTCTGATGAAGAATGGAAAAATGATGTTTTCTATAACTTTATTAAGCAATCCTATTTGCTGTTTAGCCAGACTTATTTGAAGACAATAGATAGCATCGAAGGTCTAGATGAGAAAGCCAAAGAGCGTATCAGCTTTTTCTCCCGCCAAGCTATCAATGCGGTTTCGCCGAGTAACTTTATAGCAACGAACCCAGAATTGCTTAAACTGACACTAGAGCAAAATGGTCAAAACTTGTTGTCAGGACTTGAGCAATTGAAAGAAGATGTAGAATCAAGTGCTGACATCCTAAAGATCAGAATGACGAACAACAACTCATTTAGACTTGGTGATGATGTTGCGAACACAGCTGGTGATATCGTTTATCGTAATGAGTTATTTGAGCTTATTCAATATCGACCATTGACTGAAAATGTTCACTCTACACCTTTGCTGTTTGTGCCTCCTTTTATCAATAAATACTACATTCTTGACTTGCGTGAGAAGAACTCACTCGTTCGCTGGCTACTTGAACAAGGGCACTCAGTATTCATGATGTCTTGGCGCAATCCAGGTGAGAAGCAACGCGAAGTTGAATTTGGTGATTATGTTACAGAAGGCGTTGCTAAAGCGGTATCGGCGATTGAAGATATTACGGGTCAAGAGCAAATAAACGCGGCTGGATACTGTATCGGTGGGACGGTACTCGCAAGTACCATTGCCTATTATGCAGCCAAGAGAATGAAAAAACGAATTAAGAGCGCGACCTTTTTCACCACGTTACTTGATTTCTCTCAACCAGGAGAAGTTGGGGCTTACATTAATGACACCATCATTAGTGCTATTGAAGCGCAGAACAATGCAAAAGGTTATATGGATGGACGCTCATTAAGCGTAACTTTTAGCTTGCTCAGAGAGAATAGTCTTTACTGGAACTATTATGTAGACAACTATCTCAAGGGACAAAGTCCGGTCGACTTTGATTTACTCTACTGGAATAGTGACAGTACAAATGTGAGCGCTTCATGTCACAATTTTATGCTGCGTGAGTTGTACCTTAACAATAAATTGGTGAAGCAAAAAGGCGTAAAAGTAGGCGGAGTGTGGATAGATCTTAATAAGATTAAAATACCGAGCTACTTCGTGTCTACAAAAGAAGATCATATTGCTTTGTGGCAAGGTACTTATCGTGGTGCGCTTAATGTGGGCGGGAATAAGACCTTTGTTTTAGGTGAATCTGGGCATATTGCCGGTATCATCAACCATCCCGATAAAAACAAATATGGCTTTTGGACTAATGAGAGCTTAGATGAGAATGCAGATGAATGGCTAGCGAATGCAAACCATACGGAGGGTTCTTGGTGGACACATTGGCATCAATGGCTCTTAAATTTTAGCTCCGAAGAACAGCGTAAACCGTTTGATGTTGGTAGTGAACAGTTCCCTGCTATAGGTACAGCGCCTGGAGACTACGTTAAACAAGTACTTCCAGTCAAAGAAGCGACCAGCTAGCATGACCTTATTATATTTAGCCCTGAGAAGATAACTCAGGGCTTTTTTATTTGCCTAAAACTTACTACTACAACTCAATCCATCACATAAATACCACTATTTATTTTCAAAAATCATTTCATCTAACACATAGGCTAATTCTTACTATCGAAAGCCTATCTTTGTTTAATAATATCGATTGTATTTTTACTAAACATCTGATTATGATGTGATTTATACCTAGAGAAAGGAATCGAAATGAAAACAATTGGTGTGATTGGTGGTATGAGCTGGGAGTCAACGGCAAGCTACTACAAATTAATAAATCAGGCAGTTAATGATGAAAAAGGAGGTCTACACTCAGCCAAAATGATTGTTTATAGTGTGGACTTTGCGGAAATTGAATGTTTACAAAAAAGTGAAGAGTGGGGCGAAGCTGCTTTAATCTTGAGTCAAGCCGCTCAGTCATTAGAAAAGGCTGGTGCCGATTTTATAATTGTTGCGACAAATACAATGCATAAGGTTTTCCATGAGATTGGGGAAAGCGTTACCATCCCGATGCTTCATATTGCTGACCCAACGGGTCAATGTCTTGTTGATAAGGGAATTACAAAAGTAGGTTTGATCGGAACGGCATTTACCATGGAACAAGATTTTTATAAACAACGTCTTAATAGCGAGTTTGGTATAGAAGTCATCGTTCCCAATGGAGTCCAACGTAGGCTTGTCCATGATGTGATTTATGATGAGCTTTGTGTTGGAAAGATAAGTGCTCGCTCAAAGCAAGACTTTAAAACAATTATTGAAGATCTAACAGCGGAGGGTGCTCAAGGCGTCATTTTGGGATGTACCGAGATTGGTTTACTCATCAATAATACTGATACCGATATTCCGGTGTTTGATACAACGGCAATACATGCTCAAGCAGCGGTAAAAGAAGCTTTACAAAAGAATTAAGCAGTTTGGGTAGTGCATATTCTAACATTGATCCTGTAGGAATCTTATCTCAAAGAGGGAAAAACCGTATCAACAAAATCGGTGTCACGGATTGTTCAATTGTTAACGTTTCAGGCAATACTTTGAGAGTCAAAGGGCTGGATGTAATAAATGGGTCACTGGTCGTCGATATTAAACCAGTGTTTAAGCAATTCCTTGTCAATAAAGAGGATGTTACCCAACCTGTTTGAGTTGATAGTGTTATGAGTGATTACTTTAACGTCTAGGAAACGAGGCCTGTTTGAGTCTAGTTACAGCTTAACTAGGCATTAAGAGAGATGAAGTCAATGGTAAATTCATCTCTCTATGCAAGCAGTGTTCAGAAGTTAAATTGGTCTAACTTGGTTTGAATGATGTCGTCGGCGATGAATTTGTGAGTGGCTGTTGTTGGATGAGTCACTCCCCAGAAAACATATTTATCTGAGCCGTGGTAAGCACATTCATTAGTTAGTGAATGACTTTTCAGATAGTCCGATGCTGAGTTTCTATTGATATTCAAACACGAGTCGGTCGCATTCTCGAATCCATATGAACTAGGATTAGATGTGATTTGGTTAAACCGCTCGTGAGCATCATAAAGGACAATAGTAAGCCCTTTGCCTTTATAGAGTTCAGCTTGCTCTTTGATAAAAGCGTTGAATTCAATAATGTTGGCTCTTACTTTATTGATTTCCTCGACGGTTGAATACTTAAACTGAGGCGCTTTTGTCGCATCGGGCAGAGTAAACAAAAGAATGTTCGTTATTCCAGACTCGGTTAAACGAATCAGTGCACTGCTGAGATCGGCTTTTACATCAGCGACAGTGCGATCGTAATTCATCAAGTCGTTGAGGCCAAACTCTAATGTTACTAGGCTGTTTTCTGGTTTGTAGTTTTCCGCTTTATCCACGTATTTAAGATATGATGTGACTTGCTTGTATACACCAGTTAGCACACCATATTGGTTCACTCCCGCAGCCCCTCCGACTGCCCAGTTATACAATGGGAGGTGTTTATGTTTAGCAAGATATTCGGTCCATACAAAACCATTTGAAAAATGTCCTAAATACCATGAGCTTCTATTTGGGAATACCCATTGTGATGCATTATATAAGTTGCCAGTGTCTGACAGGCTATCGCCAAATGTAATGACTCTATTGATTTTATCATTATCAACGGGGTCATTGGTCCAAATGCTATGATTGTACGAAGCTTGACTATTTGATGCGTAGTACATTAGGTCTGCCGCATCATGAGTTACCCCCAATGTCTCTTTGCAGCGTTGTTCAATATCAGCCTGAGCGGTACTGGTATAGAACATATTCTTAACCGATATAGAAGAGCGCCAATACCCCTGTATTTCATAATATCGACCGTATTCATCTCTTGCCCACTTCCAATCGGTATCCGTGTCATTTCGATTGTGAGAGAGTCGGTACCAACATCTGACATAGGTACTGGTTTGTCTACCCTGAATTGTTTGGCCGTATTCCATCTGTCCAAGATTCAGGTTTGTTGACGTTTCATCTGCGAGTGCTGGCGCCGCCAAAATGCAACCAGCTAAAAGTAGAATTTTATTCATGATCCTTCACTTATTATTCTGATTGTAGAGTGTTTGCTCATCTTTGATCGCATGGCATGCACTAAACAGTCAAAATATTCATGAAAAAAATCAATCAATATTCGATTTAGATCAAACTTTATACAGGAATCTTTAGTTATCTAAGTGTTAAATTTGTTCTATTTTGGTTCTTAATTTGTTTCTAATATGAGATATGTTTCTTATTTTGCTGATTGGAGTTGACTTAGGGGATATTTGCCATTCGAACTGGTGGTTTTGGGGTATAAAAAAGCGCAACTTCTGTTGCGCTTACAAGATAAAATTTGAGTTATAGTTCGACGTCTATTAATTTGCTGACTTTGTCACCTTTGTCATCCATCACGGTTAAGCGAACTTGATGTTCTCCATAACTTGGGAATAGAGCGGTGAACATACGTCCTCGTTTGATGTCACCGTTTGGTAAAACCCATTCAGTATCAACAATACGTCCGTCTGCATCTGTACTTGTCGACCACATAGTCACCAAGCGGCCTAGATGTATGTACTTAGCTGTTGCCTCTGGTAAAATATTGTCATCTTCAGCAAAAATCGTCTCTGTTATTGTGTGCTGATCGCCACGGTCATCAGTAACGGTTAAAGACACTGTATAACGACCATCATTGAGGTAAATCCAAGTAGGAGAAGCTTCTTTGCTCGTTTCGCCATTACCAAAGTCCCATAAGTAATCGACAATACTGCCGTCAGGATCTGAACTCATGTTACTTGCTGTGACTGTCATTCCATCGACCGTTAAACTAAATGCAGCAATGGGAAGCTGATTGGGCTCTGGCGTTTTTGACACTCGAATCACGCCGTAGGTATTATCAGCTGCTTGGTTGATAACTTCAATTGCAACACCGTGTTCGGCAAGTAATCTACCAGCATCTGGCGCTTGAGGGTTAGAGTAATCTTCGTTGTCAGCAAAGTAGGCATTGCCGAGAAGGCTAACATCACGCAGTATATCTCCTTCTTTATTTTCAAGAGTCATCGACGCTTGATCTTGAAGTGAGAAGCTTGCATCACGCAATTGATAGCGAGTTTGAGCCGTAGAGCCCGAATTTTCCCAAATCATTGCATTTTGATCTGCATCGACAACCCCTAGCCAGCCTTCCCCTGGGTGCTTTCCGACCCAGTTATCTGTCATTGAATTGTCAACGTACCAGACGATAAGGCCGGGCTCAAAAGACATTAAGCTTCCAAAGCGCTTGATATTATTAAGCCCTTCATCAACATCATTGTGACTGCGCCACTGCAGCAAATAGTAGTGGGGTGACTCGTTGAAGCCGTTATTTAATCGATAATCATTGAGTGCAAAACTAGATTCAGCTTCTCCATCATCGATTAAGGTTGCTACACCATCGGCGATGATTTCAATGTTATCGATATGTAGCCCTTCCATTGCTAAGCCACCATCGGTAATGTAATCAAAACCGAGTGTGATGGTTTGTCCAGACCAGTTTGAAAGATCAAATTCTGCATCGACCCAGCCGTCAGATTCACCTGAAATAGCAGGAACGAGATCAGTGGTATTAGGATCGTCTAATGTGGTAATACTTCCTTCAATTTGCTGATCGTTGATCAAAACCCTTGCAAAATCATAGTCTTTCTCAATCTGATACCATGCTTTAAATACCAGTTTTATATTGGTTGCTTCTGGTAGAATTACTTCACGTGACATTGAGTTTTTGAGATCATCTCCTTTACCAGAATGGAAACCATAGCTACCAGAGTAAGGTTTTTGCCCTGTGGTGCGTTTAATCGGAAGATCAATACGAACCATGTTTTGTTTGTCATTGTCTATGGTTTGATGAAGTGTGATTTCCTCTCCTTCATCTGTTAAATCATCAACGGAAATGGTTTGATTTATGAGCCACTTTCCTCCGATTGACTCTTGTAAGTATTGTTTTGCCCAAGAGCTAAATGCGGTAGGCTGAGTGCCGCCAATTTTACCTGCCCAACTACCAGACGACATAATGGACCAGTAGGATACAGGCTCACCTTTACCTGTATATTGAGTATCATATTCATCAGGCAGACCTAAGTCATGGCCGTATTCGTGAGCACAGACACCAGCGGCGGCATCAATGGGCTGGATTGTATAATCGAACGCAGCATAACTACCGCCAAAGCGGCTTGGTACAGTGCTGCTGGTACCTTGCAAGACATGATACTTTCCGAGGTTATATCGGTGTGACCAAATAGCATCGTCTTTTAATACGCCGCCGCCTGCTTCTTCACCCACAGATGAATGGAAAACCATTAAATGGTCTATCACGCCATCTGGTTCACGGTAGTCACCATCTTGGTCATAGTCATACCGATCTTCAATGTCATAGTCGGCGAGGTTAATACTAGGATCTTGAGCGAGTTGATTGAGAGCTTCACGAACTAGCTCTTGAGCATTGAGATCGTTGTCCGTAGAAGGGGAGTTTCCGCCATAAAATGCGGCTTCTTTTGATGCTCGATACCAACCTGCAGCCTGTCCGGCTACGCTGTAACTTTTACCTGATTCACTTTCATAGTATTGGCGCATGGAGATAAGGTTTTCTCCATTGGGGCCAGTATAACCAGTATCGGAGAAAAGTAAGCTTTGGTAGTGTTCTGGCTGATAGCTATCGTAGAGCATATCAGTGTGTTCAGAAGTGAGTCTGTTTTCATTCCAAGGAAGATCCGGAAAATCGACCAGAACAGCTAAAACTTTATCAGTACGTTTATCTGATAGATCAAAAGCAAATACATGTGCTTTATGTTGACCTTTATTGGTTTCTATTGACTTTAATATCTTCGCTCTTTGTGCAAGTGCTTTTTTGCCGAATTGAGCATCTCCCTGAAAATTATTACCGAGTTTTTTATTTAAGTAATTATTAAGAGCAAGCTTCTGCTCTTCGACTGAAGAATTTTCATCAAGAATGCCTTTTCTTTCTAGCATCTCGATAATTTTCTCTTCGTTAATAACACCTAGATCAATAGGTGTTTTCGCGTTACCACTGGCACTAAATAATGCCATCACTGCTGTTGCTAGCAATGTTTTCCTTATGCAAGCCATATTATTTCCTTATTATATTTTTATTGCCAACTCCACTTTTAGTCGTGGTTATTACGTTGCGTGAACAACTCTCCTGACGGTGAGAGATTCTTTGATGGCATTCCAGCACCTATTCCTTAGGCGCTGAAATACATTGTCTATTCTTCATGTGCTCATGCGTAGTTTGTTTGCTGTTATTATCAATCTTGTTGGTTTTACTATTTTTTTTCGAAAGATAAATCTGGAGAGACTTAAGCTTCTGATCATAAGATTGGTCTTTACATATGACGTTACGTTCGACTAAGGAATCCAATAGCTTTTCATCATCAGGAAGAGGATTCGCAATAACGGTAAAAGACATCAATGTTAACAAAAAAAACACAACATTCATTTTAATTTTATAAACTACTTATATTTTTCAACAAAATATAATCATAAATAATAAAATGCAATGGTTGTTTTTTGCACGGCAAGACTTTGCTCTAACCTTCAACATAATATGTAAACACCCCAATTGATTTATTTGGGGTGTTATTTTCAAAACTTTTATATAAATGATAATTCTAATATTAATGTTTAAATTTAATATTATTCGAGATTAAATAGGTTCAACCCAAATACATCTTTTATTCTATATAATGTGCGTTCGGTTTTATTCTTAGCCACTTTACTGCCTTGCTCTAACACTTGTAAAAGGTAACTTGGCTCAGAGAGTAATCTAGCGCGCTCTTGTCGGATTGGTTTCAAGATTTCTTGTAAGCATTCATCTAAAACACGTTTGGTTGTTGCATCCCCCAGGCCACCAGTACGATAGTGTTCTTTTAACGATCCTATGTAAGCGCTATCAGGGTGAAAAGCATCAAGATAGGTAAAGACGACATTGCCTTCAACTTTACCTGGATCTTCAATGTTAATGTGTGTTGGATCGGTATACATAGATTTTACAGCAGCAGTAATTTCATCGGGGCTAGAGCCAAGATTAATCGCATTGCCCATGGTCTTTGACATTTTTGTTCTGCCATCAGTACTTGGTAACCGTGAGGACTTACTGAGTAATGGTTGACATTCACTTAGTACCTTCTTTCCAGCCAGCGAATTTACTTTTCTGACGATTTCATTGGTTTGTTCAAGCATGGGTAACTGGTCATCACCGACAGGTATCAATGACGCATTAAATGCTGTTATATCAGCTGCTTGAGATATTGGATAAGTCAAGAAGCCCGCAGGCACTGATCGATTAAATCCTTTGCTGTTAATTTCAGCCTTTACGGTTGGGTTGCGTTCTAGTCTCGCGATAGTGACTAAATTGCTGTAGTACATTGTGATTTCGGAAAGTGCAGGGAGCTGTGATTGTAAACAGATAGTGGTTTGTGCAGGATCGATACCTACGGCTAAGTAATCAGCGACAACATTAAGAATGCTAGAAGAGACTTTAGAAGGAGTGCTGGCATTGTCGGTTAAGCCCTGCATATCTGCGACAAGTATCGTTTGATCGTTATGATTTTGTAGTGTAACTCTTTGCCGCAGCGAACCAACATAGTGACCTAAATGCAGAGGTCCTGTAGCTCGGTCGCCTGTTAATATGATCTGGTTTTGAGTTTTACTATACTGATTTGTCATGAATTTATTCTCCTATCTTGAGTGATCGCTACTGGAGATAATTCATAGAGCTTGGCGCCTGTATGCTGTTATTCCAGCAGCATACAGACGAAACAAGTCTTGGCTGCTCTATATAGAGCGCCACCAACAAGTTTGAAATGATAAATGTGTGTATAGGTTCATATTAGACAAGCTAACATAGGGAGCTGTTAGGGGCAACATATTAAAGGCAGTAACCTTGAGTAGAGTAGTTTAAATCCACATAAGAAATATTGTTACTTCTCATGGATTGTGGGTGAAAAAATTTTCTCCAACTTGCTATTTATATAGGTAGACTTGTTTAAAAATAATCAATTGATAGATAACAAAGTAAAATTATTCTCCAATTAAATTTGTATACTGTGACACGTCTTAAGTTTGCTACAAAGTAGTGTTTTACCGAGTAGTTTTGTCGTAGGTGAATGGTCTCATGAATTCAAAATCCCTGTCTTGTCTGCTTTTTATTTCTGTCTGTTTAATTTGGGGAACCACTTGGTTTGCCATGGAAGTTGCACTGGAGACCATCCCTCCTATTTTTGCAACCGCGATGCGTTTCTTGTTGGCTGCTCCGTTATTAGCAGCATTGGCAAAACTGTTTAAACAACCGCTGCTATTTCCAAAAGGCAAGGGGCAATGGGTGCTGATTGTCGCTATGATGTATTTTGCCATTCCATTTACTCTAATGATCTATGGTGAGCAGTACATATCATCGGGTTTGGCGTCGATAATCTTTGCCAACATGCCAGTTGCGGTCATGCTAATGTCTGGTTTGTTTCTCGGGCTACGTTTAGCAAAGCATCAGCTATTCGGTCTTGTTGTTGCAGTGTTGAGTTTGTCGCTAATTCTTGGGACTGAGATGCAGTTAGGTGGCACAGATTACGTTATTGGTACCGCTTGTCTTGGGATGGCTGTGGTAATTCATGCGGTCATGTACGTATTGGTGCAAAAACATTGTAAAGATATTCAAGTGCTCACTTATAATGCGTTGCCATGTTTTGTTGCCTCTATTTTACTGTTTTTTGTCTCTTTCATGGGCGAGAGTATTGATTATCACGCTTTCAGTAGCGAGTCGATGTCAGCAGTTGCTTACTTAGGCTTTGTTGCAAGTGTTGGTGGGATTGTCGCCTACTTTAAGTTAGGGCAGGTGTCTACTCCATTTCAAGCATCTATTTGCTTTTTAATCTTCCCTGTCGTGGCTCTGTTTATCTCTGCTTATGTTAATGAAGAAGTCTTGTCTGCCCGATCATTGGGACTTTTAGCGCCTTTATTAGGTGGGATCTTGTTAACTAAAATGTCAAAATCCGCGTTTACATGGAGAGCGACGAGAGCCAACCGTCAAACAACAAGTATGTAGGCTTGTATATTGAGCCAATTCTGATAAGTTCAAGCGACTCTATTCCCTTAAAAGGTAACAGTATTGCGCCATGGTGATTGTATATAGACTGATTAAGCTTGCTATTATATGTGGTGTTTTTTTCACCATTTATGATCTGATTGGGCAAGGCCAAATAACTTGGCCAGCCCGCTTGCTTGGTATTACATGGTAACTTTTGGAATGACTGGATTCAGTTTTTCGTTCAAAGCTTTAGTGATATAGTCGATAAAAACACGCAGACGAGCAGGCATGTACTTTGTCTGCGAATACTGCATTGCGACAACGCCATGATAATTACTTTTGATTGTCCAGTCTGGCAGGATGGGAACAACCTCGCGCGACTCAATGGCTTGTGTTATCACAAAATCATGGAATATGCCTATACCTAGTGCTTGCTTTACACCGTTGAGGCGCATTTGTGAGTGGTTAACGGCGTAAGGTCCAGAAACCGCAACGGAGTGAAATTCATCATCTCTAAAAAAATCCCAGATGTTATCGGTTGCTGTTTCGGCAAGGTATAGGCAATCATGGTTAACTAGTTCTGTTGGATGAACCGGTATCCCTTTAGTTTTTGTATATTCAGGACTAGCACACAATACGAGGTTAGTTTTTCCAATCTCTTTGAGAACTAAGTTTTCATCCGGTTTGTCGGTGAGTTTAAACGCGACATCAATACCATCTTTTAGTAGGTCAATTTCTCCGTCAGCGACACGCAACTTAAGTTGTATACTGGGATATTTTTGAAGAAAAGGGATAACAAAAGGCTGCAGCACTGAGTTAAGGAAAGCTTCGGGAGCTGCGATAGTCAGTGCTCCTGTTGGTTTTGTGTGATCAGTTGTAGAAAGCTCCCACGCTTGCTGCGCTGCATTAACCATCACAATGGCTTGGTCATAAATCTGCTGGCCTGTTGGCGTAATGATCAATGTTCGTGTTGTACGTTCAAATAGCTTGACTGATAGGGCCTGCTCTAGTCTCGTCACTAGCTTGCTGAGTGCAGATGGAGTCACGTTGAGTTTCTTTGCTGCGGCAGTAAAGCTACCTTCATCAACAATCAAAATGAACGAAGCCAGATCTGGAAGTAGTGCAATAAGTTTCGAGTTAACCAAATTAAGCCTCAATGTTTTATGACGCAATAACCGCGTATTGTGATTCAGCCTACCATTTCACTCCACCCATCTTATCATGTGATTTATGTCATAAAAAAGCCTTATTTGTTCCTTGAGTTCATTAATGTTTTTCCAAAAGACGGGATAATGAAAACGGTGAGCTTGGATTACACTTACGCCCTGAGCTCAATGTCGTCCGAATGCTGAGACTTTTTCTGGCTAGATACGGCTTACAGCGCAATGGCTAATATTATAACTAACAAGGAATTGAACATGGCTTCTGCATTTTATGATCAAATAAAACAACAGATTGAAGAAGTAAAGGCGGAAGGTCTTTATAAATCAGAACGCGTTATCACTTCTCAGCAACAAGCTGCTGTGAAGATCTCAACCGGTGAAGAAGTATTAAATTTCTGCGCGAATAACTACCTAGGTCTAGCCAATCATCCAGAGTTAATCGAAGCAGGCAAAGCTGGCATGGATCAGCATGGCTTTGGCATGGCGTCGGTTCGCTTTATTTGTGGTACTCAAGATATCCATAAAGAGTTAGAGCAGAAGCTTTCAACATTTTTAGGTAAAGAAGATACGATTCTTTACACTTCTTGTTTTGATGCGAATGCGGGATTATTTGAAACGATTCTTGGTAAAGAAGACGCCATCATTTCTGATGCGTTGAACCACGCTTCTATTATTGACGGCGTTCGTTTGTGTAAAGCCATGCGTTTTCGCTACGCGAACAACAATATGCAAGAATTAGAACAGCAGTTGATTGATGCGAAAGAAGCGGGAGCACGTAACATCCTGGTTGTTACAGATGGTGTATTCTCAATGGATGGTGTAGTGGCGAACTTGCCTGAAATTTGTGATTTGGCTGAGAAGTATGGCGCACTAACTATGGTTGATGACTCTCATGCTGTCGGTTTTATGGGTAAAACCGGAGCAGGGACACACGAATACCACAATGTCGTTGAGCGCATTGATATCATCACAGGTACGCTTGGTAAAGCTATGGGTGGTGCTTCAGGTGGCTATACGTCAGGTAAAAAAGAAGTGATTGATTGGCTGCGTCAGCGCTCACGTCCATATCTTTTCTCTAACTCAGTCGCACCAGCGATTGTTAATGCATCAATTCGCGTTCTTGACCTGTTGCAAGAAAGTGGTGACCTTCGTGATCGTCTTTGGGAAAATGCCAAGCACTTCCGTACTCGTATGACTGAAGCTGGTTTTACTTTAGCTGGAGCTGATCACGCTATCATCCCTATTATGCTTGGTGACGCAAAAGTTGCTGCAGAGTTTGCTGAAAGAGCTTTAGCAAAAGGTATTTATGTTGTTGGCTTCTCTTTCCCTGTCGTACCCAAGGGCCAAGCCCGAATCCGAACTCAAATGTCAGCAGCGCATTCTCATGAGCAATTAGACCGTGCGATTGATGCTTTCATCGAAGTTGGTCGAGATATGGAGATTATTAAGTAATGAAAATCAAAGCCCTGTCGAAGCTGAAACCTGAACAAGGTATATGGATGACTGAAGTGGACAAGCCACAGCTTGGTCACAATGATATCCTAATCAAAATTAAAAAAAACGCTATTTGTGGTACAGATGTCCATATCTACAACTGGGATGAATGGTCGCAAAATACGATCCCTGTTCCTATGGTTGTAGGACACGAATATGTGGGTGAAGTTGTCGGTATCGGCCAAGAGGTTAGGGGCTTTGCAATTGGTGATCGTGTCTCTGGAGAGGGGCACATTACCTGTAGTCATTGTCGTAACTGTCGTGGTGGTCGAACACATTTATGCCGCAATACCGTGGGGGTTGGTGTCAACCGCGAAGGTGCCTTTGCTGAGTACTTGGTTATTCCTGCATTTAATGCGTTTAAGATCCCTGATGGCATTTCCGATGATCTTGCCTCGATTTTTGATCCCTTTGGCAATGCGGTCCACACTGCTTTATCATTTGATCTTGTTGGTGAGGATGTGCTGATAACAGGCGCTGGGCCAATCGGTATTATGGCAGCGGCTGTTGCTAAACATGTTGGCGCTCGCCATGTGGTTATCACAGATGTTAACGAGTACCGCTTAGAGCTTGCACGCAAAATGGGTGTGACTCGCGCCGTCAATGTTGCCAATGAAAGTCTAGAAGATGTGATGACCGAATTGGGCATGACGGAAGGTTTTGATGTTGGGCTTGAAATGTCTGGGGTTCAGGCTGCATTTAGCAGTATGTTAAAAACCATGAATCATGGTGGTCGCATCGCGCTTTTAGGAATACCTCCATCAGACATGGGCATTGACTGGAACCAAGTCATCTTTAAAGGCTTAGTCATCAAAGGCATCTATGGTAGAGAGATGTTTGAGACCTGGTACAAGATGGCGTCATTGATTCAATCAGGCCTAGATCTAACGCCAATCATTACGCACCACTTTAAGGTTGATGACTTCCAAAAAGGTTTTGATGCCATGCGCAGCGGACAGTCTGGTAAAGTTATCCTTGATTGGGAATAATGATTGATTTTGTATTAACTTTTAAGCGAGTTTTAATTTACTACAAAAGTTGAATACGCGGCTGAGCCTTGGTGCTTGGCCGTTTATTTTTGTTATTGAGTTTGCAACGGATAAAAGAATACGTTTTATTATTTCCTCTTTATCCCCTCATATTGATATTTAATTGCTTTGTTTTACGATCTTTTACTGCCTGTAAATTTTATCTCCGACTTATGATGCTTCGATTTTAATGCTTGTCTGATTAAAGGAAGAGGAAGAATATGATCAAGAAGACAATAATGGCAATGAGTCTTGTAATGTCAATGTGCAGTATTACCCAAGCTGCAGAGTGGGGATATGAGGGAAAGACTGGTCCTGACCACTGGGGAGAGTTTGCTAAAGGATGTGCACTAGGAAAAAACCAAAGCCCTATTGATATTAATGATACGTTTGAAGCTGAGCTAGAGTCACTAAACATCCAATATAAGGGCATGGTCACAGGCTTGACCAACAATGGTCATACGTTGCAAGCAGGTGTTACGGGTGACAACTCCTTTATACTTGATGGTGTTGAATTTAACTTGGTTCAGTTTCATTTCCATACCCCTTCAGAGAATCACATCAAAGGTCACACTTATCCTCTAGAAGCACATTTTGTCAATGCTGACAAAGCGGGACATTTAGCTGTTGTGTCAGTGATGTATGACCTTGGAAATGGCAAGAATGAAGAGATAAGTAAGCTTACGGAATCGATGCCTAAACTTAATCAGACTATTTCTTTAAAAGAGTCATTTCCTGTAGCGGATATGCTGCCTAAGATGACCAAATATTATCGTTTTAATGGCTCTCTAACCACCCCTCCTTGCTCAGAAGGTGTACGTTGGATCGTGGCTAGATCGCCACAAGCATTGACCTCCGAACAAGCGCAACAAATGCAGAAAGTCATGGGTGAAAACAATCGTCCGCTGCAAAATCAAAATGCTCGAGTTGTACTTGCAAGCGATTAATAGACGATAAAAATGAATGAGGTTCTATGCTGTGAAGTAAACATCATAGAACCTGGCTTAGTCTCTGATAATTCTTATTTGCTGGCAATCGTTGCGTATTGCCGAAGCAAGTCTGTTAAACTTGCAACCCATTCAATTGTATTACTCGGGGCTTCATCGAGCAGAACCTCAACGTGCGCACAATGTGTTTCCAGTGCAATGGCTTGTTCCAATTTGAAAGATACAGCGTAAAAATGCCACAAAAGCAGTCGTTGCATACGCCTAATGTTCTGCGCTGAATGCTCGGATTCACTAAAAAGAGCTGGTAACTGACTCAACGCTATTGCACTCATTCTCAGCAGGGCATCAAATTGTGCTTGCTGGAATTTATCTTCAGAATCTGTTTCCTCATTATCAAATGTAAAAAGCTCTGTCATTGATTGTTCATCGATCAGTCGATGTATCATTCTTAGGCTGAGTTCCTCTAGCTCATCGCTGGAAGTATTTTCCAAATAAAGTAGGGTGTAATCGTGTTCCACAAGGTTTCCATGGTAAGTGATCTTCGATTGTTATTTTATAACACTACAATGAGAAATCTAGCTTATCTTACGGGAGCTTGTGATGGGGACAAAAATAGAACCCGAACAAATAAAGAGCCCCACTCGTGAGTGGGGCTACAGTATATAGTTGTGTTTGCGTTGTGTTAGCCTCTGACGTTGTCCGTGAATACTTGGTTCACGAGTACGTTAGTTGATACAGTTATAAAGCTAGATGCCTGTTAACAATTTGCAAACATAAAACGCCAGTGTGTTTGATTTCGTAATCAATTTTGTGAACCTTGTCCATGGTTTTATATTAACTAGATGCATATTTCATCAGAGTAAGTAGGAAACAAGCGATTAAATCAATGTACTTACAATCCGCAAGAAAGCATCGATATGAGTATCTGGCTTTGTTAGGATTGTGATTTTGGTAGGAAAACCCCACTTGCTGGAGAGCAAATTTATATAGGGTATCTATTATCTAATTGTTCACTCGGTTTTTTTACTGACACAGATAAATTCACCATAGGTTTTGGAATGAAAAAAATTGGTTTACTGTTTACACATTTAGTTTGCGGTGTTTTGGGTTTTGCGCTTGGGGTTTATGCTTTACCTATACTTATCCAGCCTGATTCACCCTCTATGAGCTCTGTCGAAATGGTGACTAACAACGCCATTTATACCGCGACTTTTCAGCGTGATCGCAAAGACAGTGATTTCCTACATTGGGGGGAAGGATCCGTATCGATAAGTGACCAACAAATTGCTTTTGTTGGTGAACTAGCCCCGGGTCCTGATTATAAGCTTTATTTATCCCCTAAGTTCATTGAAACAGAAAAGGACTTTAATGAACAAAAGCACAGCATGGCACAAGTCGGAGATGTTAAGACATTTGATAGGTTTGCTCTTAACCTGCCTCAAGAATTAGATTTGTCTCAATATAATACCGTAATAGTTTGGTGTGAAACGTTTGGCGAATTTATTACCTCTGCGCGCTTTAAGTAGTCAGTGTGGTTCCAAGATTGAGTTGTGTGAGCCAATAAATATTGGCAGTCTCGGCCCCTTGCTATAAAGTGAGATTTTCTTGGGGTTTACCCTAGTGTTATTTACTTTGATGGGGGGCTGGGGATGAATCATTTTTATCTTGTTATCGACTTTCTACTGACTCATAAATTTATCTTTACGCTGCTTATTATTGGGCTTATTACGATTGTTCGAAAAATTGTACTATCGAAAATTCGTGGTGATGTGGCGTTTATCACTGAAAAACAGCGTAGCTGGATGTCGAGAACGAAGAATGGGACTTTTACTGTCACTGTCATCCTCTTGTTCATATTATGGAAATCGGAGATCAATGAATTTGCCTTGTCAGTGACAGCCATCGCTGTTGCTATAGTAGTGGCATCAAAAGAGATAATTTTGTGTTTCACGGGCTCTATTCAGCGCGCTAGTTCTCGCTCTTTTCGAATTGGTGATTGGATTGAGGTTGGCAAATTATGTGGTGAAGTTATCGAACACAACATGATGGCAACCGTGATTCAAGAAATTGACTTGCACCATGGTCAATATCATTACACAGGAAAGACAGCGACTCTGCCAAATAGCATGTTTTTCACCTACCCAGTCAAAAATCTCAATTTCATGAAACGCTATGTTTATCATAACTTTTCTATTGTGGTCGCTGAGTTCGTTAATCTTTATCCTTTGTTGCCGATTATGGTTAATAAGATTGATGAGCATTGTCATTATTTCAGTGATGTCGCCGTTCGCTATAATTCCATGATTGAGAAACATGCCGGTGTTGATTTGCCTGGGGCTGAACCTCATATTCATATCAGCAGTGCTCCGACAGGTGAACAAGTCGTTCATTTCATGCTTTTTTGTCCTACGGAGAAAGCAACCCACCTTGAGCAAGACATCAGGAAGGACTTTATGGCCTTATATGAGGAAACGTTTAAGCCTTCAAGTGAAGTAACGAGTTAATACTGCCTCTAGGTATCCTATTCAAATGTATTTATTCGACAGATGAGTCTTCCCTCACTAACGTTATAGTGGATGTAGGAGAGGAAAGAGTGTGTGAATAAAGTACCTGAGTCACCGTGTGTTCGCATGTGTTGCCTCGATGAACAAGATATATGTCTTGGTTGCTATCGGACTCTGGTTGAAATTCTGGAATGGAATACATACAGTGCGCAAGAGAAACTAAAAGTGATTGCACTGTGTGAGCAACGTAAAAAGGCTAGGTCAAATAAGGGTAAGGACTAGGTGTCTTTACCCTCGAGTAAAATGACTAAGCATCTGTAGTTTCAAGCTCCACTCGAATGGGTTGCTCATCAATAATCTCGTTTAACTCACACAACCGCTTAACTAGACGCCCATCGAGCTGAGTGCCCGCTTTGACGAGACAAGTACCATTACTAGCAAAAATGTCACGCACCAGTGTCATACCAGAGCGCAAATCATAGAGACTGGTGAGTGTCATTGTAAGATCTGTATTTTGTGCTGGAGGCTGTTCTGAATCTTGTTTGTTCTCTCCACCAAGGTCTGTTTCTATTTCGTGGTAGAGGTGTTGTTGATACAGTTCTGTATGGCCTGTAACCGCTTGCTCTATTTGTTCTCTAGCATCTTTTACCGTCACCGGCTTGGGTAAGAATGCATCGACTTCTAGCCTCATACAAGAAGAGATGGTCTCAATATCTGAGAGGGAAGTAACGGCAATGATACTAGTTTCCGCCACAGCACGGGTACTCCCCGTACGAATGGCTTTTATAAGTTGCAGCCCGTTGATATGTGGCATATTAATATCAGTAACAACGAGGTCGACATGATTGTGTTCTATCTTGTCTATGGCTGTTTGACCGTCTGGAGCACTTAATATATTTTCGTAACCACTCTTGAAGAGCATACCAATTAATGCCTTTCGAGATAAGTTATTGTCTTCAACAACCAATATCGTGAATTTGTCTGGTTCGAATCGTGCCATACGTTTCCCCTTTGCTTTTCAGTCGATACTACTTGACTAGCTTATGAATAATAGTAGAAGAGCAAAATTCGAACCACTTTCAAGATGATTTGATAGGAAATTAATCGCTTATTTGCCTATCGAAACAAGCCCCCTTTAATAATCATCAATATCAGCTATTTACATCCCATTTAACACGTACTTAATGAAAAAACAGCGGATGCTCCTTGCGTATGCTGTGTTGAAGATCTGTTTATTTTGATTCTCAATTTGAAACTATTGAGTACAGAACAAAGTCAATTTAAAACAATTCGCAATGAATTAGCTGGCAATATTCAAGTTCAGCCTGAG
This sequence comes from Vibrio tetraodonis, assembly GCF_003350295.1. Classification (GTDB taxonomy): domain Bacteria; phylum Pseudomonadota; class Gammaproteobacteria; order Enterobacterales; family Vibrionaceae; genus Vibrio; species Vibrio tetraodonis. The sequence continues at coordinate 85,211 of NZ_QLYY01000005.1, read as the reverse complement.
GTCAAGCGACAGTTTAGACAGCTTGTGCTTTAAAATCCGCTGAGTTCTTTTAATATCGGAAACAGCAAGTTGTTTGTCGTTTGAATGGATGTTCACGCTTATTCTAAGCTCTCGTCCTACTTTAGTTACTGCGTCGAGTTCTATGTGTTGCACGGATTGCTTGTCTAAAGCGCAGACCTCTTTATCAACTACCTCAAGAATCTCTGTGCTGGGGGACATCATAAGCATTTCTCGAATGGCTTCTTTTAGCATATCAGCGGGTACTTTAATGAAATAAAATGATATAAGGATCATCATTACAGGATCAGCATAAACAGAATATCCCTCAAAGGGCGATAGTGTTATTGCCCAGGCAAAAATGAAACCTAATGTCACCGCTACGCTGAGCAATGTGTCCATTTGCCATTGTTTAGCTTCTGCTGTGATTAGGCCAGAAGAGAAGCGTTTCGATTTTTGAGCTATATACCACCATGCGTACCCACACCCTAATACGTTAACGATTCCGAAAAGGGTAGCAATGGATGCGTCAACTTCTCGGCCGCCAGTAAAAAGAGCCATGATTGCAGAATACAATGAGTAGCTAACTATGATGAGAATGACGCTACCTTTGATAGCGATCACAACGGGTTCTAGTACTGCTTTCCCGAATGGAAAATGTTGGCGAGATGGATTTTGAATATATTTTGATACCGCGAGCGACAATAAAGTTAGCACCAAACTGACAGAAGAATAGACGCCATCAAACACTATCACAAGAGAGCCAACAAGCACCCCAAGAATGAGTCCACCCACGGCAAAGCCTGACGCTAAAAGCGCTGAAAAAATCAGAATGCGTTTTTCGTTCAAGCTTGTTTTTGCACACATAGAGTGATCTCGGTTATATTCACTCTCTTATTCTTCTTACTAAAACCCGATTTTACAAATGTTATTTGTATTAATAACGACCAATTATGGGTCTTTATAATTTTTTGTCATAAAATTCAATGATGTAAAACAAAGTTATAGTGTCAATTTTTTTGACTATGACTGTCTGGTTTGTGATTTTTTCATCAATCGTGGGTGAATGTGGCACTAGAAAAGCCTTATTTTGTTAGGAAGAGGAGAATGGCTAGAAATCAAATAAGTATTCATTCAGTCTATCAGCTAGCCATGACATACCAGGGTGCTCAGTCATACCAGCAGCCGTAAACATACAATAATCTTCTTGGGTCAATCCGTAGGTATGCTTGATAACCGCTAGCTCTTGTTTACGGAGATGATGACGTATAAGTGGTTCTGGCAGAACGCCCCAAGCATCTTCAGTTAAAATAGTGCTTAATATGTTATCAAAGCTTGAAAAGCCTATGTGTCGCAGGGAAAAAGGTTGAAGTTCAGGGTTATCTTTCTCATTGAGATAAACCATGACCGCTTGCATCGCGTGGCGTAATTGCTCGTCTGATACGCGACGCATTTTACTGAGTTGGTGATCAGCTTTACATACTGACATTAGGCGAATCTTCCCTAATGGGTGATAGCTAATCAAAGGATCATCAACTCTCTCGTAGTCGACACCAAATGCAAAGTCGACCTGTTGAGTGGCGACTAAATTTGTTAGATCTCCGCTCGATGCCAGCACAATATTAAAGGAGGTAGCAGGAAACATATTATTGAGTTTGTGTGAGAATTCTTGCCACATGCTATCAGGAAGTGAGTCATCTCTTGCTATCCATACCTCTGCATTAAACTCTCCTGAGACCTGAGCACAAGTTTGTCTTATTCGCGATAGCGTAACCAATAGGCTCTGACAATCTTTATAAATTGCCTTGCCAGCTTCAGATAAAGTGAGATGATTACCTGTGCGGTTAAATAGCTCAATTTGGAGCTCTTTCTCTAGTGCTTTTATCGACATACTAAGCTTGGTACGATTGCAATTTAGCTGTCTGGCGGCGCCTGAAACTGAACCAGTATCAGCGACCATACAAAAAGCTTCAATTTGAGATTGGTTCATCTTGATCCGTCACTTCTCTGGTGAGTATGCATATCTATGTTACAAGGATACACAAATCTTATGTGTTTTATGAAGCGAAAAGCTATGAATTTAATGTAGTTTTGGTAATCTTGTTCAGCGCCAAATTGAATGAAGTTATAGGGAGATCATGATGGCTAAGAGCTGGGACGAATACGCAGCAGCCTGGGATAATGAACCTTCTGCATTATTGTATGCGGATAAAGCCTTTGAATCTCTTCAACAAATTGTTGATATTCAAGATTTAAGAGTTCTGGATTTTGGTTGTGGTACTGGTTTGCTAAGTCAAAAGTTGTCTCCACTTGTGAAGGATATCGTTGCACTAGACAGTTCAGAAGCAATGATTGAACAACTGGATGGCAAGCAGCTCCATAACGTAGAACCGGTTGTTGATAGTTTAACTCGCGGATTAGTAGCTATGCACCCTGCGTTTCGCCATCAATTTGATTTGGTCGTCGCGTCATCAGTATGCAGCTTTTTACCAAATTATTCAGATGTGGCTGATATTGTCTTTAGCGTACTTGATAAAGGGAAGTATTTCGTCCACTGGGATTGGTTTTCTGACCATAATGAAGCAGGTGCGATGACACCGACACATGTCTTACAAGTTCTGAGTAGCGTTGGTTTTGATGAAGTTGAAGTAACGACCCCATTTAGTATTGAGACGCCGAGAGGCAAATCAACAGTATTAATGGCGATTGCAAAAAAATAAATCCCATTGAAAAGATTTAGAGCCCGAGTTGTTTCACTCGGGCTCTAGAGCTATATCGTCGTTTGGATAGAGTATTGCGCAATTTCTTCAAGCACCTCAGGATTAGCTATTGCTCCTTTATTTTTGACTTCTTTGCCATGCAGTACTTGTTTTACGGCCAGCTCGACAAGCTTTCCTGACTTGGTTTTAGGGATGTCGCTGATGGCATATATCTCAGCGGGAACATGTCTCGGCGAGCATTTGGTCTTAAGCTGTAACTTGATGTTTGCAATAAGCTCTTCATCAAGTTCGACGTTACCAATTAATTGAACGAATAAGACCACCTTTTCATCACCATCTATGACTCGACCGACAGCAATAGAATCTTTTACCTTGGCAAGTTGGTTGACTTGCTGATAGATTTCAGCCGTTCCTATTCTCACTCCTCCTGGGTTGAGAGTAGCGTCACTCCTACCATAAAATATCATTCCACCGCAGGTTGTTTTCTCGACATCATCACCATGATGCCAGGCGTTCGGATATTTGTCCCAATAGGCGTTATGGTAACGCTCGCCATTATCTTTCCAAAAACCGATAGGTTGATTGGGAAAACTGTTTAGGCAAACCAATTCACCACGCTGTTTGACAACAGTCTGGCCTTGTTCATTAAATACTTGTACATTCAAAGCAAGAGCTGGTGCTTGGCATTCGCCGCGATATACTGGCGAAATGGGATTTCCTAATACAAAGCAGCCACATATATCGGTACCGCCAGAAATAGAAGCTAAATGTAGATCGGTTTTTATTTGCTTGTATACATAATCAAATTGACTCGGATACAAGACTGATCCTGTAGAGCATAAGGTTTTAAGGTGACTCAAGTTATGCTGTTGAATAGGTGAATACTGAGCTTTTTCTAGTGCTTCCAAATATTTGGCTGAAGTTCCGAACAAGGAAACATTATATTTTTCAGCTATGTCCCAAAGAGCACTTTCAGATGGGTACATTGGACTACCATCAAATATAACTAGGGTTGCGCCGCTAGCTAATGCCGAGACGTGCCAATTCCACATCATCCAGCCACAGGTGGTGTAATAAAATATCCGGTCGCGTGGCTGCACATCGCAATGTAGTTGATGCTCTTTTAAATGGTTTAATATTGTTCCTCCAACTGAGTGAACAATACACTTTGGTTTTCCTGTAGTTCCCGAAGAGTAGAGAATGAAAAGAGGTTCGTTAAACCCGATACGCTGATACTCGATAGGCTGCGGAATAAAGCTGCAAACTACAGACTCCCAGTCAATGACTCGATCATTTCCGACATAGTTATCATTGGTTTCTTTCAGGTAATTGATACAGCACACATGTTGGATACTCGTTATATTATCAGCAATCTGAGTATTTTTATCTTTCATATGAAAGACTTTTCCATTGAAGCTGTAGCCATTGCAGCAAAACAACACTTTTGGCTGCACTTGACCAAAACGTTCTTTGACACTTTCTACGCCAAAGTCTGGAGAAGTTGAGGTCCAAATAGCACCAAGACTGGTTGTAGCCAGCATAGCGATAACGGTTTCGGGCATATGAGGTAAGTAACCTGCAACCACATCACCAGATCCGACCCCAGATTGTTTTAGCCACTGTTGCACAAGAGACACTTTATCACACAGTTGTTGCCAAGTGATTTCGGTTTCCTCACCCAGCTCGTTACTAAATAATATGGCGACGCTATTCGGCTCCTTAAAAGCGTAAGCGAGCAGGTTTTCAGCATAATTCATTCTGGCTTGTGGAAACCATATGGTATCCCGGCTTGGCAAGAGTTGGTTCCATTTCGGCACGCCTTCACCATAAATGCAGTCACCTTTGAAGCCGATAACATCGCAGAATTGCCATAGGTTTGCCCAAAATTGCTTTGGATTTTCTATCGACCATTGATGCAAGTCAGAATAGGACTCTAAAGCTTCACCCTGCATGTTGATGTGCTTTATAAACTGATGCAGGTTGGATGCCTCTATACGCTGACTAGTGGGTACCCAGATAGGGGCAGGTATGGTGATATCTTGAATAGACATGACTTCCTCGTCTCAAGTAGTTTCCTTTCAAACATGGCTAAGTTTTGTGTTAAAAGCGTCTAAAGTCAAACAAACAGCAATCGATCATATGATTGATAATTAAGAAGAAAGTTTATGTTTGTAAAGAAAATGTTACACGGCTCTATCTGGAGGATCTATGAGCGTCGATTGTCACCGATTTAGTCAGGCGATAGGCTTTATGTAAAGGACTTGTTAAAGAGCGTTGCCATGAGTGATTACGTTTCTAAACCTATTAATAATCAAGGGCTTGTGGATTGGAGCCGAGAAGAAGACCAGATTTGGCATGACTTAGTTTCACGCCAACTATCGCTGGTAAATGATAGCGCCTGTAAAGAATATTTACGTGGTTTGGAGTTGTTGGACTTACCTGTCGATAGAGTCCCTCAATTGCCAGAAATCAATCGTGTTTTACAAAGAGAGACAGGATGGGCAGTCGAACCTGTCCCGGCTCTAATAAACTTTGATCGCTTTTTTGCTTTGTTGGCAGACAAAAAGTTCCCCGTAGCGACTTTCTTACGCTCAAGAGAAGAGTTTGACTATCTACAGGAGCCTGACTTCTTTCATGAAATATTTGGCCATTGTGCGATGTTGACTAATCCAGAGTTTGCTCGTTTTACTCAGACCTATGGCGAATTGGGGCGTGATGCTGACAGCAAAGAACGAGTTTATCTAGCCAGGCTCTACTGGTTTACTGTTGAATTTGGCTTGGTTAAGGAAGGTGAAGATTTTAAAATCTATGGTGGAGGTATTCTATCCTCGCCCGGAGAAACAGTATATGCGCTGAATGACGAGAAACCGGTAAGGGAAGTATTTGATATTCATACTGTTCTTCGTACACCTTATCGTATTGACATTATGCAGCCAGCGTACTTCTATCTGAACAACATCGAACAGCTTTATCAACTCAGCCAAGAGGACTTAATGTCTCACGTCCATAGGGCTATGAAGGCTGGATTACTGTCCCCACTATTTGAACCAAAGGAAAAACAACATGCTTAATGAATTGCGCTGTGAAGCGTGCAGCCCCGAGTCGATCGCATTAACACAAGAAGAGCAGAGGCTTTTGCTGACGGAGCTGGATAACTGGCAAATTATCATCCGTGATGATATTCCTCAGTTAGAAAAAGTATATAAATTCAAGAATTTTCAACTTGCATGGGATTTTTCAAACAATATCGCACAGCTTGCTGAAGATGAATTTCACCACCCAGCGATACTTTTGGAGTGGGGTAAGGTAACGGTAACCTGGTGGAGCCATGCCATAAAAGGGCTGCATCGTAACGATTTTATTTGTGCTGCTAAATGTGACAGCCTAAGTTAATTTTAAGCGGCCTGAAGCGACACTTCCCCCAGTACTTCAGGCCTTTTTTATTGCGATTTATCCAGTTGGTTTTTCGTGCTAAATATTGCGTGCAATGGCCATTTGCTCATCGCGGCATATTTGAAGCCAGTATTTTAGCGTTTGCTGTAGCATTTTTACTTGGTCACCGATTCGGTTAATTTCTTTTAGTTCTTCATCGGTGAGAGGCCGAGCAGGTAGATTTTTGGACAGTTCTGCGAAGTAATCTACCGTGACGCCTTCTGAAGACCAGAAATTCATACCGTAACCTTCGTTTTCGTCTGGACTAGTATCATAGTGGTAGTTCCAGCCATCAAGGTCACTATTGATGTAAGTAATGGTATTTTTACCATATTTATCTGTCATAAAGGCATCAATATCAGACAAGCTACCTGTAAGAAACATGTTATATTCTTCAGTGGTGAGTTCTATAGACTCATCAGCTAGTACACTAGAGAGTAATGCCATACGCATTAATGGAGAAACTTCACCTACGCCATTATTCCAGTCGTCATACCATTGGTTCAAATCCCCCCAGCCGTTTTCAAATTGCTTTACTAAAGCCTCAGGACAATTTGACTGACTTTGCATAGAACGAGTAATTGTATATGCAAGGCTATCAGGTGGCGCTTGGTTGTAAATACTGTTAAATAAGCTAGCGATATCGTTGGCAAAGTCATCGCCATTATAATGTTCGTGAGAACCATGCATTCCTGAACCACCACATTCCATAAAGCGTTGTAGTGTATTCATGTCTTTAGTAGATAAGTTGTACTCATCGGCATGGATTAATACGTCCATAAGAACAAGTTGAAAAGCGTCTTCTAAGGCGTATCCCGTTAATGGAGATGTTTGGGATATATCTTCCCACATGACTTTCATGGCATCTTCAAATGCACCTAGGCCCTTAGTTTGTTGTTCTATTGCTTCAAGTTGTGCACTGTATGCTTCGATACTTGCAGCGAGTGCTAATGCAATCGCATCCTCGGGATTACTACTCACCATAGACTGGACAACTTGTTTTTGGTGGGCTGCCACCATGGCCAAAACTTCAGAATCTGCTGGCTGTTTGTCGAGCAAAGCAATCGAGGGGTCTATTTTCTCAAGGTCGCTTTGGGCTTTCTCAATTGTTGCAAGATAGGCTTCAACATTCTCTGGAGCTACCTGTGGGTTTGTATGCTCCATGCTGCCTATAAGCGCGTTAGTAATATTGTTGGTTATCATTCCAAAATTCCTAAAGTAGTAAGGTAGAGTAGGGCTGCTTGTTGCGATTATAAAGAGACCTTCAAAGTAGTCAGACGGATTTAACCTGAGTTTTTATGAATCTATGAATGACTTAGATATGAACCTGTTGGTTTGTGAACTATAGATGTTGAGATTTGATGGTTTGACAAAAAATCAGTGTTCCTCGCTATGTGTTAAGCCTAGATAGAGGATCAGAAAAGAGAATTCTGACACTCTATCAAAGGCTTAATCACTAGATGTTACGAGCGATGGCCATTTGTTCATCACGACATATTTGTAACCAGTATTTAAGAGTCTGTTGCAGCATTTTAACCTGATCGCCGATTCGGTTTATTTCCTCAATATCTTCATCGGTTAGGTCTCGTGGCTTGAAGTTGGTATAAAGGTCGACCAAATCATTATTGTCTATACCATCACCTTTCCAGTCGATCTGGGTAGTTATTTTACCATCTGAGTAGTTATATCCTGTCTGAATTTGCCAAGTTGTGTTTTCGCACAAGAACTCAAGTGCGGAGTCAGAGCCGAACGTCTTTTTAATTAGATCATCAATATCAGTTAATGATCCCGTTAATATCAGCTCAACATCCTCTTGTGACATTTTAGGGTTGTTGGATAACACTTCACTAAGAAGAAATAAGCGTAGCATAGGGCTTAGATCGTCAGCTGTACCCTCTGTCCACCAACCATAGTCATCATAGTAGTGCTCGTTGATTTGTGAATATAAAGCATCAGAACCCGTAGCACCATCAGCATCCTCAAAACCCTCTAATGCTGACATAACCTCATCCAGTAAAGAGCCTTCCGGAATAGTTGCGTTATTCATAATGCCTTCGTATAGGCTTTTGGTGACTTTAGCAAGTTCTTCTGGTGTATTGTAATCTTCTTCGTGTAAACCATGGCTGCCGCTTCCAGTGCTTTCGAGAATATGGCTGATGTCTTCTTTGTTCGCTGCATACCAGTCTTCGAGCCCGTATTTTTCTGGGTGAATCATTATTTCCAGTAGTGCGATCTGAAAAAGATCTTCAAGCTCTTCTGGTTGGACACCACCTTCTTCAATGCCCTCTAACATTAGCCACAAAGCCGACTCAAACATTTCGACACCGCCATTTGTCCAACCGTAGATTATTTCTAACTGTTGGCTGTAAGCCTCAATACTAGAGGCTAATGTTAGAGCAATCGCATCCTCGGGATTACTACTCACCATAGACTGGACAACTTGTTTTTGGTGGGCTGCCACCATGGCCAAAACTTCAGAATCTGCTGGCTGTTTGTCGAGCAAAGCGATGGCGGGGTCTATTTTTTCAAGGTCTCTTTGAGCTTTTTCAATTGTTGCAAGATAAGCTTCAGCGTTTTCAGGCGCTACTTGTGGGTTAATATGCTCAATGCTGCCAAGAAGCGCATTAGTAATATTGTTGGTTATCATTCCAAAAAAATTCCTGAAGTAGTGAGGTAAAGTAGGATGACTTGGTGCAATTATAAGATGGTCTTCTACGTCGTTAGACGGATTTAACCTGAGTTTTTATGAATCAATGAATAACTTACATATGCCCCTGCTGGTTTGTGAACTATAGATGTCGAGATTTGATGGTTTGACAAAAAGTCAGTGTTCCTCGCTATGTGTTAAGCCTAGATAGAGGATCAGAAAAGAAATTTCTGACACTCTACCTAAGGGTTAATCATTAGATGTTACGAGCGATGGCCATTTGCTCATCACGGCATATTTGTAACCAGTATTTAAGAGTCTGTTGTAGCATTTTTACCTGATCGCCGATTCGGTTTATTTCTTCGAGTTCTTCGTCTGTAAGGTCTCTTCCTGGAAATGTGTCCAGAACTTCAATGAGATCATCTGGGTAGATTCCTGCGCTTTCGGTAAAGTCAGGATAACGATCGGTTTCTACATGGTCGCCAGCACCACTACCAGAAGCTCCATTGCTTGGAGCCCATCCATCAATATCCATTAAGTAGAGACCCAGTTCGCCATCAGAGATTCCCAATAACTCTTCGAAATCGCTGACATCACCCATTATTAATTGGTCCCATTGCTCTGCTGTAATGGTTCCTTTGTCTGCTGCATCAGCAAGAATGATTATTTTTAATGTTGGGCTCAGTCTCTCACAATTTTTAGAACTTAGTTCATCTGAGCCGTTGATAAAACCATTGGGATCTGTCCAATAATGACGAGCGCAGTTTATTAGTCCTAATCGATTCTTAGGGTCATTGTAAAATGTGAGAATTTGGCCAGTCAGTGAATCAGCTGGGATTTGGTTTCCAACCAATGGAGTTAAGGAGGGAACTAGTGTATTCAAAAACCAATTAATAATTTTTTTTGGCGGATAATCATCATACTGGCCATATGGTGCATGCAAACCGCTTCCAAAGTGTTCTGTAATTTGTGCCAGATAGATTTCGTAGTCGTCGCCAAGCAAAGCAGTAAGGTCTAACCCCCACTCATCAGAGTGCATAAGTAAATCTATCACTAGTAGCTGCATAAGGTCTTCATATTCGGTGCCATCAACACCGTCTGCGAGGATAGACTGGTATATCATATCTAGCATTGGTTCTAGAACAGCACTTCCGCCCTCAGTCCATGCTTGTATGTCTTCTAATTGTTTACTGTAAGCTTCAATACTTGCAGCCAGAGTCAACGCAATCGCATCTTCAGGATTGCTACTCACCATAGATTGGACGACTTGTTTTTGGTGGGCGGCAACCATGGCGAGAACTTCGGAATCCGCTGGTTGTTTGTCGAGCAAAGCGATGGCGGGGTCTATTTTTTCAAGGTCTCTTTGAGCTTTCTCAATTGTTGCAAGATAAGCTTCAGCGTTTTCTGATGCTAATTGTGGGTTAATATGCTCAATGCTGCTAAGAAGCGCATTAGTAATATTGTTAGTTATCATTCCAAAGTCCAAATATTATAGAAAAGTTTTATCGACAATTGCATGCGATTATAAAATGTTCGAACTAACTATTGGATGGATATAATCTGAGTTGTTGTGATTGTTTGAGTGTTGAGAAATATAAGTGTCTTTTTTCAGTAATTTTCTGCTTCTTCTGGCAGGTGTTGTTGTCTAACTGTCTGTTACTAATAGAAAAATTCAACTTGTAGTCACTTAATGCATTTTTAACGCTTTAACTTCCTGATTGTAAAGGCCAATAAGAAATTTATATTTACTGAGCAAAATTTTTGTGTCTGAGAGTATTTCCTTATTGAGCTGCATATAGCGTTGACTTGAGGAACTGTTGATAGCCAAGCCAGCTTGGTTACAGTGATCGTATATACTGGCCCAATTCGCGTAGGCGACCTTAACCTGATCGGATTGCTCGCCTATTCGCTTGGCTTCGCCTTGGAGCACAGCGACAGTTTGCTCAGAGTTCTTGAGCTGCTGACGAATCTGCTTTTGCTCAGCATCACTACTTGATTGAATCAAGGCGACAAGTTCATTTTGAGTATATTTTTTGTGTAAGAGGGTGGTTTGTCGATGTGAATTTAAAAAATCATTGAAGTTTCTAGCTTTTTCGTTGTACCAGACCTCGATCTCTTGTTGCAAAATGAGTGCTTTGTTCCATGTCGTTTCAACACAGTGACTCGCTGTGCTTTTCATTGGTAAAGTGAACACTAAAGTTGCCGCTATAGTGATATATAGCCTGTTAAATATCATATTAGCTATAGTATTGGTGAAATATGATTTAAGTATAGAAAAGACGCCAAACCTATATGAAAAAGATATTAATGTTTGTTGTACTGCTACTTGGCCTAGCTTGCGCGGGGGGAGGCTATTACATCTTTTACTTTAAGCCGCAGCAAGATGCTGAAGCAGCAGCGGAGAGAGAAAGGAATAAGAAACCTCCCAAACCTATTACTGGTAAACAAAAAGAGCATAGACACCCTGAACCTGAAGTAACAGATTACTATGTAAGCCCGGATAAATTGGGTGTGAGAGAGGCACCTAGGTATGACGCTTTTGTCGAAAGCTTGGTTTATCGAGGAGAGAAACTGCATATTTTGGAGAAAAAAAATGGCTGGGGTCGCATCTCTCGTTACTATGTGTATGAAGAAGGTGGTGAAGAAATTGCCGAGTGGGTTCCTATGGAAGCCTTAGTTGAAATTGCCCCAACAATCACAAAGGAGGAGAGAGTAAATACCGTAAGCAGTTATATCGAAAAGTCAGATGATTTCAAACAGCATTTTGAAATGTTTGTGAAAATCTCAGATGAATTGCTAAAAGAAAAGACATGCACCCCAGAAGATTTTGAAGAAACTAATGGATGGATACGCTCACTGACTTTTAAATATCGAGATGTGTATTTTATCTATTGCGGAGGCATTAAACAGGCTAACAAGATTTACCTAGATGTTCGGACGGGAGAAATCTTTTATCGATAGATCAGGTGTTTTACTGATTTTTCTTTACCTAAATTGATGTTTCAATTGGAATCGAGAGGCTAACGTCCATCATTTTAGATTTTTTTATTTGTCCGTAATGTCACTAGACATTAGAATATCAGGGTTTCATTTTATTGGTTTTGTGAATGATTAAACGCTTTTTTGCATCGTTTTGTTGGATTGTATTGGTTGCCTTGGCATTACCATCGCAAGCATTTTCGTATCTAACAAAGTGCACAAATGCTGCGAACCAACCGCTTACTCATAATACCAGCTACGATCCTAGTGTTGATTCGGTAGGAAGGAGCCCAATATTCACAAAGTCATCAGAAATCGATGGGCCTAGTACACCTGTATCGAAGTCTGGAGTTGATGCAGAACTGCTGGCAATCGCTCAGTTTGTACGCCTAAGCTCATTTACTCGAGATGGTAACGATACTAAACAAAATTTTCCTTTTGACGGGGACAGTTTTGATAAATCATCCCTAAGTATCACTACAGATACACTTTTTTCTAGCAGTCCAATAAATCATTGGTTAGGGTTTCATTCTCAGTACCGAATTTCTGGCTGGAAAGAGTCTAACGCATTGTATGTTGCTCTTAATGGCCACTTCTCATAATCATTCCATTTAAACTAGGAAGTTATTCCTGATGTCTCACGCTTCTTTTTTTGAAGCATATAAAAGCACAATGCATTGTCATTATTGATATTTTTATTTCTATAAAATGCATTGTTCACTCGGACTATACAAACTTATATAGCTTAAGCATGACTTTGGCTCAGTAAAAATAACCAAGATATCAATATGAAGAATAGTCACCCGAATAAAAAACAATCTAGAGTGATAAATCGCTATTCCGGATGGAAGTATGCGGTATTAATTGTGACAGTCGTCATCCTGACATTAAGCGCAATACCCACTTGGTATGGGGAGCAACCCTCCATTAAAGTGACAACGTCACATGAAAGTAAGGTTGTAGATAATCCACTAGAACTGAATCGATTTTTTGAGCAAAACAATATTCACGTTAAAGAAGTTCGTCAAGAGCAGGGTGGAACGACTGTCGTATTCAATAATGAGACAGACCAAACGCATGCGAGAGAAATGCTAAATACTTTACTTGGTAAGCAAGACTCTATTTCTTTTTCTTATGTGTCTGTAGCACCCAAATGGTTGAGTGAACTTGGGTTTAATCCAATAAAGCTTGGCTTAGATTTACGAGGCGGTGTTCAATTTCTACTTAATGTTGATGTAGATAAAGCATTTGAAGAGCAGCGCAACACCATTGTCGATGAAATTAGAGATATGCTACGTCAAGAGCATTTGCGAGGAGTGAAACTCTCTCAGGTTGGTATCGATGGGTTTGACCTTAAGAGTAACTCCAGCGACGCATTGACAAAATCGGCTAATTACATACGCCAAAACTATCCGGGTTGGGATGTTAAACGCCATTCTGGTCACTTAGCTGTGAAGCCAACAGCCCAGAATAAGTCGGAATTTCAATCGGTGACCATAAAGCAGAACTTAAAAATTATGCGTGATCGAATTGAAGAGCTGGGTATTACAGAAGCTATGGTCCAGCGTCAAGGTGAGCACAGTATCCGCATTGAGCTTCCTGGTGTTCAAGATCCGTCACAAGCCAAGAATGTGATTGGCGCGACCGCCACTCTTGCATTTCATGAAGCTAAATCAGGCTCAAAACCATCGTCTTATGGAGATATTGTTTTAAAAGACAATAGTGGGCGTGATGTTACTTTGTCGAAGCGTCCCGTTCTCACTGGCGAGCATATTGTGAATGCTCGGGCTGGAATGGATAAGATGGGCTTTTCTGAAGTGAACATCTCTCTAGATCATGCTGGTGGCAAGATAATGAGTGATTTTTCTGGAAAGCACATCGGTAAGCCAATGGCAACTGTATATCGCGAGTACACAACTAATGCTAATGGCGAGACAGAAAGGACTGAGAAGGTCATTAGTGTTGCAACCATTCAGTCTCAATTAGGTAGTCAGTTTCGGATCACAGGGGCAGGGTCATTAGATGAAGCGCAAAATTTAGCTTTATTGCTGCGAGCAGGTTCATTAACTGCTCCTGTGACTATCGTAGAAGAGCGTACGATAGGGGCCTCTTTAGGAGCTGAAAATATTGAGAATGGCTTTGCTGCCTTGGCTCTTGGAATGGCAATGACTCTGACTTTCATGGCTCTATGGTATCGCCGCTTAGGCTGGGTGGCCAATGTGGCATTGGTGATCAACATGGTAAGCTTATTGGGGCTTATTGCTTTACTTCCCGGTGCAGTCCTCACTTTGCCCGGAATTGCTGGGCTGGTTTTGACAGTAGGTATGGCCGTAGATACTAATGTACTGATATTTGAGAGAATAAAAGACAAAATGGCAGAAGGCCGCACTTTTGCTCAGTCCATTGATCAAGGTTTTGATAGTGCACTAAGTACAATACTCGATGCCAACATTACCACTATGATCACAGCTGTCGTTCTTTATTCAATTGGCAACGGTCCAATTCAAGGTTTCGCATTGACGTTAGGCTTGGGTCTGTTGACCAGTATGTTTACTGGTATTTTTGCTTCACGAGCGATCATTAATTTGGTTTGGGGTCGTGATGGCCGCCGCAATGTAAAGGTGTAATCATGGTTCACTATCTTAAGAATAACATTCGTCGAATTCGTTATATTACTAGCTTCGTTTCAGTCGCCTTAATGGTTGTGTCTCTGGCTGCATTTGCAACTAAAGGCTTAAATATGGGGCTTGATTTTACCGGCGGTATGGTGACAGAAGTTCAAGTGGATAAAAATTTGGGCAATAATGATTTACTTGAGCACCTTAAACCTAAATTAGGTGAATTTACTTCGGTAACCCACTCTGACCAAGAGGGGCGTTGGATTATACGCTATCCAGTGCCGGATGAAGGTGTGGAATCTCCTGATATAACGACATTATTGACAGGTATTTCGCAAAATGTCGATGTAATTAGTAACAGTATGGTTGGGTCTCAAGTCGGTCAAGATCTGGTTGACCAAGGTGGTTTAGCATTACTCATATCTATGATGTGTATTCTTGGCTACTTGTGCTTCCGTTTTGAGTGGAGGTTGGCTAGTGGTTCTTTACTCGCACTTATTCATGATGTCGTCTTGGTATTAGGTTTTTTTGCACTGACTCAGATGGAATTTAACTTAACCGTGTTTGCCGCCATTTTGGCTATCTTGGGCTACTCACTCAACGATTCAATCATCATTGCTGACCGAATTCGAGAGTTGTTAGTTGCAAAGCAGTCAACACCGATAGAAGACATTAATGATCAAGCGGTGATAGCGACGTTTTCTCGGACTATGGTTACGTCAGGTACTACCTTACTTACTGTGACCGCTTTATGGATCATGGGAGGTAATGCACTTGAAGGGTTTGCTATTGCTATGTTTATTGGCATTCTTTCGGGCACTTGGTCATCAATTTCTATAGGGACTGTGTTACCAGAGTGGCTGAAGCTCGAGCCTAAGCATTATCTTCCCGCAGAAGTAGACTCTGCACCTTAGCATGGCGTTAAAGCCCCGTGATGTTCTTAATGGGGCATATGGTGACTACTGAGTGGTAGATTCAAGAAACTCGGTAAAGCGCAGCCATGACTTTTTGTCCGCTTTTTCTCTATAGCGTTCGCTATCGAACACAGTGAACGCATGCGGAGCACCACTGTAAGTGATCATTTCATGGTCTACGTTTTCATTCTCGAGCTCATTGGCTAAGGTTGCAAACTGATCCATGGTAATCGCGCTGTCAGCAGTACCATGAAGCACCAATATTGGCGCGGAGGTATCTTTATATGATTGGCCCTTTGGTGTTTTCAGGCCGCCGTGAAAGGTGACAAAACCTTTCGCTTTCATACCTGAACGCGCAGCTTCAAGCGTCGCTGCACCGCCAAAGCAATATCCCATTACTACAACATTATTTGAATCTGCACCCAGACTTGTAGCATAATTTAAGCTGCCTAGTACTAACGCTCTCAACTTCTCTCGATCCTTGTATAGCTCACCTGTATGTTGTTTTTTATCCTTCACTTCTGTAGGACGAATACCTTTACCAAAAAGATCCGCTGCGAAGACGTTATAGCCTAAATCATTCAGCATTTTAGCTCTTTTTCTCTCATAGTCCGTGAGGCCATCCCAATCATGGATAAGTAATACCAGTGGCGCTTTCTCGCTTGTTTTTGCCCAGTACCCCTCATATTCTTGACCATTTACATTGTAAATTTTGTTCTCACCTGCCATAGCTGTGCTTGCCGATAAAAGAGCAGCTAAGGTTAATAGACGTGTGTTCATAAATCCCTCCATTCAACCAATGAAGTGTAGTTGCAATGGTATAGTCAGGAAATATTCAACGTCGTATGTATAAAAGAATATCGAACACGTCACATTCAGAGTGTTCTTGGTGTAGCGATTAAATCTTCTATGTTTCGGCTTACGGTCGAACTTTTGCTAAATGGAATATTATAGAGAGCAGCGAGATCGCAAGTCGCTTTGAATACTGCGTCGAATTCAACTTTTCTTCCCTCGTCGTAGTCCTCCTTCATACTGAAGTAACTGCCCTTATATGAAGGGTTGTCCAGTATGGATATAAGTCTAGTTATGTCAAACGCTGGGCGAGGTATGTCGTGGTATTCAAATAAGTTTAAAAATTCCTTGCTGCCACGAATCCACCTAGGCTTCCCAATCCGATAATACTGACTGTCGGCATAATTTCGTCCCTCAATGTCATTAGTGGTTGATGTGATTTATTAGTCGTTTGATTCTAACAGTTTGTAATTATTAATATAAAGTCCTAGAAACCTAATTGAAGTTTCAAATTAACATGATATTAACTTAGGTGTCATTGACATCATTAATGCAAGTGATAGCCTGATTGCCCGTTTCGTACCACAACCCATGGAGTGAATAATGATGGTCCGTAATTTATGTGCCTTGGTATTACTGTTAAGTTCTTTTACGAGTTTAGCGTCTTGGAATGACGATAAGGTGGACCTGAGTAATATCGAAGATAGCCTTGAGGGAATTAAAAAGTCACAGCAAAAATCACAAGATAGTATGCAATATGTAAGAACTATTGATGGCTCACAATATGTTCCAGAGCCTAAAAGCAGTCGAGATAAACCTGCATACAGCTACTTCAGTTTAGAGTCATACGACATTTATAGTAGTCAAGGTGGTAAACGCATGGTGCAAGCCACGATAACAAACCATTCTGGTAGTGGTGTGTCACTTAAGCCAAGTCAAATAAAAGCCTATTTTGGTAACGAGCAATATGTCTCACCTACACGGATTGTGCAGGATGGAAGTTTTGCGCAGGAAGAGACAAAATCAGTAACTTTGTATTTTGGCGAGTCTAGTGAATCTGTTTTAGGGTTACTGACTCGTTCTTATTAAGTTTTTGTAAATTGAATCTTAGATGGCAGTTTGATTTGTGATGTATAGATGGGGCTAAAATACCCCATCTAAATATTAATTTAAGCCAGTTTAACTAACTTCTCGACGAGCTTTTCTATACCACTTGCAGCTTCACTTATTGTTGAAGCTAACATATAAGCTGGCGTTGACAGAACTTTATGTTCTTCGTCAAAAACGATTTCATCAACAGGGCAGTTGATATGCTGACCGCCCAATGCGTTATACGCTGCAGCAGTGCCTTCATCATTACCAATTGTAGCTTTGACACCATTATCGTAGATCATAGGAATAATGGTTGGAGCGATACACAAGTAACCCGCAGGTTTGTTCGCTTGTGCGAAATCGCGGCAAGCGGATTTGACATGGGTATTTATGCTACATTCGGCACCATTAACGGCAAAGTCTGTGAGATTCTTTGCAGCGCCAAAACCTCCTGGGACGAGCAATGCATCAAAGTTGTCAGCTTTTAGATTTGCTACGTCTTCAATATTCCCGCGGGCGATGCGAGCCGCTTCAGTGAGGACATTGCGTTTTTCTGGCATTTCTTCGCCAGTTAAGTGATTAATCACATGTAGCTGTTCAATATTGGGAGCAAAACAATGCCAGCTCGCTCCTTGTTTTTCAAGTGCGTGCAAGGCTAATACCGATTCGTGAATTTCTGCACCATCGTAAACGCCGGAACCACTGAGAATTACTGCCACTTTTGTCATTATTATCTCCTAAGTTTTTACATGGGTATAAGCTGGATTCAGATTACACGATCTAAGTGAAATTGGAATTCGCTAGACAGCTTTTTGACACTTTTTATCATTAATGAATATCACTGCTACGAGTTGGTACGTATTGATCGCTAATTGACTTCAATTAGCTGTCAAATATAGCTTGATCCCAATAAGGGATATCCGGACATAGTTTTTCTACCATAAAGTCAATAAAAACGCGAGCTTTGAGTGGCAAGTGTTTTCTTTCAGGGTAGACAACATACACTGCATGAATAGGTAAGGAGTAGTTGGTCATGATAGGCTTTAAGTTTCCGGATACAATATCTTTAGATATAAGAAATGTTGGCATTTGCGCAATACCGAGACCGTCAAGTAACACTCTGCGTATTGCTTCACTATTGTTTATCGTCAAATTGCCCTGTGGTAAGACACTCGAGACTCCTACAGAGCTCTTAAACTCCCAGTTTTGCCCGCCTTTGAAATAAGCATACCGTAAGCAATTGTGCTGACTGAGATCCTTGGGCTTTTGTGGCTCCCCATAGTGTTCAAGGTAATGTTTTGAAGCGCATAATATACTTCGGCATATCGTCAGTCGCTTTGCAACTAGGTTTGATGTCGGTAAATGGCCAATTCGGATCCCTAGATCGAAGCCTCCTTGAACCAAATCTACCATTTTGTCCTCAAGTTCCATATCGACCTCTAGGTCGGGATATTTGGTCATAAATTCAGCAAGAAAAGGCGTAATATGGTTTACACCAAATGACATAGGTACTGTTATTTTTAATTTACCTCGTGGCTTGCCTTGTAGTTCAATAACGGTATTGATCCCTTGCTCAGCCAGTGCGAGAGATTGAGATGCATAGTCATAATATTGCTGACCTGCTTCGGTAAGACTCAGCTTTCGCGTGGTTCTATTAAGTAAACGACATCCGAGCTCCTCTTCTAGTAGAGTTATGCGCTTACTTACCGCTGATTTAGTAATCAACAATTTCTTCGCGGCTAACGAGAAGCTTCCGCTTTCGACTACAGCAATAAAAACGGGTATAGACGTATATGAATGCATTAGTTGAGAAAAAGTAAACAATTAGTTTCTTGATGAGAGTATTATCATGTATTGGAAAACAATCTACAATGCCTGCTGAAGATCGAGGAGAATAAAATGAAGTACGATTGGATACTATTTGATGCAGATGAAACACTGTTTCATTTTGATGCATTTAAAGGCATGCAACTCATGTTTTCGCGCAAAGGTGTGGACTTTACCCAAGCAGATTACAACCAATACCAAGAGGTCAACAAACCTCTATGGGTAGACTATCAGAATGGTAAGATTGATGCCCATGAACTTAAACACTCCCGATTTTTACAGTGGGCCGAAAAGCTTGGTACTACAACTATGGAGTTAAATAGTGCTTTTCTGAATGCCATGGCAGACATTTGTACTTTATTGCCCGGAGCACGAGATTTGATTGACTCTTTATCTGAGCGAGCAAAGCTTGGGATCATTACCAATGGTTTTGAAGAGTTACAGGATGTTCGGCTTGAAAAAACAGGATTGAAGAAGTTCTTTGAGCAAGTAATTATTTCAGAACAAGTCGGGGTTGCTAAACCAGATAAAAAGATCTTCGATTATGCTCTGGGAAAAATGAATTATCCATGTAAAAGTAGGGTTTTGATGGTGGGGGACACGCTCCAATCTGATATTGTAGGCGGTATCAATTTCGGTATCGAAACCTGTTGGTTAAATAGGCATAACGCAGATAAAGAAGAGGGCCTTGAGCCTACCTACATTGTAAGCTCACTTGTGGAATTGAAAAAGATTCTCATTCCTTAACATGTTGTGATCCCTAGTCTATAGTTTTGAGTATAAGTGTTGTAATTAATTTACTAGGATGTAGCACTGTGTTAGGCGTAATAGTTCAATGGGACGAGAAACATGGCTATGGATTGATCTCAACTAAGAATCTGCCAGCCCAAAAAGTTTTCTTCCATGTCAGAGACATGAGTACTGAAGAAGGTCCTCCTTACGTATCCGAACAAGTAGAGTTCGATGTTCTTGGGGACATGAACGGGTGTAAGATGGCAACAAATATTAGCCCGGTCATTATCAAATTTATACAATAACATTAGCGAGCACGTGTCTTGACATAGTGCTCCAAGTTTTTGTTCTCTGAAACCTCAAATCTCTCATCGAGAATAAGGATTTCATCCATTCTATCTAACCTGAATTGGCGATAACCCTTCCTGAGCTCACACCACGACACCAACGTCCAAGAGTATGCCCAGAATATCAGACCCAAAGGTTGAATGGTTCGTATTGTCTGTTCATTGGCTTCAGTCGTATAGGTCAATTGGACTTTGTGCTGGTCATTTATTGCATGGCGTAATATTTTTGCGGATTTTGTGGCGAGTCTTTTTGTATGTACATCAGGTACCCGCATTGGAAAATTCTCAACCTGCTTTTTAAGTTTATCGGGCAGCACAGACATGATTTTGGCAGAAGCAGTCGTAGAGGCTTCCGCAAGCTCTTTGTCGGATAAACTTCGAACCATTCGCATTCCCAGTTCCAATGCTATCATTTCTTGCTGGGTGAACATTAATGGAGGCAGATGGGAGCCACGCTCTAAGACATAGCCAATACCCGCTTCGCCCGCTATTGGCACTCCAGAGTGTACCAATGACTTTATATCCCGGTATATGGTGCGCTCACTGACCAACAAGGTTTGAGCAAGCTCACTTGCCGTTACCGCATAGCGCTTTGAACGTAATAGAGTCAGTAGAGTAAGTAATCTTTCATGTTTGGCCATTAGAGCCCTTAAGTACCCAATAATGATATTTGTTAGCGAGGCCTTTAAATAGTTTGTGGCCTATCAATATGTTAACTCGATGAACGGTGAGCAATCAGCAGGAAAACTAGCAAATATGAATGCTTATATCAATAAATGTGAGCCTGATCAGATAGATAATATAGAAATAAATAGGTCGTACTGAACCTAACTCAAGTGGCGATTAAAAAGCCCCACTGTATCAGTAAAGCTTTGTATGGTTTGTCGTCGCCTACTCACAAGGGGGAGACATATGAATTACAGCTAACCCGCCAAGGGATGTTTCACGATACTTTTTATTCATATCTTTACCGGTTTGATACATAGTAGCGATAACCTTATCTAACGATATGAGACACTTACTGGTTCTCTTCAATGCCATCCTTGACGCATTGATAGCCTTCATCGCACCCATCGCATTACGCTCTATGCAAGGGACTTGAACCAGGCCACCAATTGGGTCGCAGGTCATTCCTAATGAATGCTCCATTGCTATTTCTGCTGCAATACAGATTTGCTCGTTGCTTCCACCGCGTAGTGCGGTAAGACCAGCCGCAGCCATTGAAGAAGAAACACCAATTTCCCCTTGGCAACCGACTTCAGCACCTGAGATTGATGCATTAGTTTTGTATAAAATACCAATGGCACCAGCAACGGCTAAAAAGTCTTTGATTTGCTTGGTATCTAGGGCTTTAACAAAACGATGGTAATACATTAGTACTGCGGGGATCACACCAGCAGCTCCATTGGTAGGGGAGGTTACGACTTGCCCTCCAGCAGCATTTTCTTCACTGACCGCGAAAGCGAAAAGGTTTATCCAGTCCATTACTTCCATAGGATCATTTTCAACGGCTTGATTGGCCTCAAGTTTCTTGAGTAAGTTAGGCGCTCTTCGGGTAACCTCTAGGCCGCCCTCAAGTATCCCCTCGGTTTCGAACCCCCTTACCATACACAAAGACATCACTTTCCAGATTTGCTCTGCTTTCTGATCAATCTCTTTTTTGTCGAAAAAGCAGACTTCATTTTGCAGTATCATACCGCCTAAACTAAGGCCCTTTCTCTCCGCCATTTCAAGCATTTGCTCAGCGGAAGTGAATGGGAAAGGTACTTCTACTGGTTTGTCTGAGCTGCCATTTTCCAGTTCATCTGCAGTGAGGATAAACCCACCACCTATGGAGTAGTAGGTCTCCATTTTGAGTTGGGTTCCAGAGGAATCATAGGCCGTTACAGTCATACCGTTCTCGTGCAGAGGGAGGTTTGTGGTATGAAAAATAATGTCTTTCTCATATTCAAACCTGAGCTGTTTTTTGTTCGCTAACAGTAATGTGTGGTTCTCAAAAGTGTCTTGCAGTGCTTGTTTGGCACTGGTCATTTTTATGGTGTCAGGTTTATTACCCATCAAACCAAGTATGATTGCACGATCTGTATGGTGGCCCTTACCCGTAAGAGACAATGAGCCGTATAAGTCGACTTGGATTCTGTCTACTTTGGATATTGATTCGCTTAGCAGGTCTGTGAAATGGTAGCCAGCTACCATGGGCCCATTGGTGTGAGAGCTTGATGGCCCAACTCCAACTTTGAAGATATCAAAAATCGACAGCATATCTTTACTTCCTGTTTAAATGGTCTGTTATCCAGACTCTCGTTAAATATAGTTAACAATTTGGTAACCTTGTTGACACTATAGATAAACAGAGGCTTTGTACAGGAATTATGGAAAAATCGGGTAATAATTGAGAGGGAAAAAAGATAAGGGCACAATCAGTGCCCTCGTTTTAAACTGGTTGATTTTTAAGAGTTAAGCGTGTTTTGACAGCGCCAAGAGCAATAAGGCAGTAACACAGAAGTTCCATCGCCTCTTCAGATACGTTTTTAACTTCGCGTATGTAATATTCATGCATCACGCTATGCCAGAAGCTTCCCATGCCATACAAACGCGAAAATACGACCAGTAATACGACGCCACCAATCAAGGTATTCATGTGGCGAACGTCCAGGATAGTAGCCATTTGATTAATCGTGTTTTTGTGTCCCTTGAATCCATATGCACAGCTTGCGATTGTGACAAGAAGAGCGGGGTACACCCATGCTCCATGGAAGATCATGTCAAACCAAGCGTCCATTTCTCTGATGGTCAATACGATTAAAAAACCGAAAATTAATGTTGCCGCATGACTGAGCTCTTTACGCTCGCGGATCACAAGGAAGAAGGAACTAGCGGATATTATCAGCATAAGCGATTGAAGCGCCTCAGTGATCGATGTTTCTCCTAAGCCATGTTTTAAAATGGAAAAGTCTACACGGATAGCTAAATTTACCAAAAGCCCAATCGCAAGTATCACCAAGGCATTGAGCGAAGACCTGTATAGAATCTTTTTCGACTTATCTGAAATACTAACTTGTGCATCCAAGTCGTGTTCGTTAAAAGTGGATTGCTTGTGCTTCATAGTGACAACCAGTTAATAAGAAATTATTTGAGATATTACTCACATTTTAATGTAATTGTAATGTCAGTTGTCATGATAGCGTCAAAATAAAACACTGTGCAATTATGATGTTTGAGAGAATTTTGTATTTCGCTTCGAATCAAAGGAGAGGAAAAAACAAGTGTAAGTTTGTTAAACGATCGAAGGTGTCTAAACTAAAGGTAAGACAAAATCATCATTCTATTCGTCGGATATTAAAGCTGGTGTTGGCTGGTGCGTTAGTCTAAACACTGGGAGATAAGGATTTACAGATGCCGGAAAAGAAACATCGTTTAGTAACGCGTAGCGACTTTGATGGGTTAGTATGCGCGGTTCTGCTCAAGCAACTCGGTCTCATTGACGATATAAAATTTGTCCATCCTAAAGATATGCAAGACGGGCTGGTTGATATCACTTCCCTAGATATTGTGACTAACCTTCCTTACGTTAAGCATGCTCATCTTGTTTTTGACCACCACCTCTCTGAAACCATTCGTAATCCGGGTGAAAGGCCCAATCATATTATTGATCCAAATGCCCCCTCTGCGGCGAGGGTTGTATGGGAGTATTATGGTGGTGAGAAAGTCTTTCCTCAAGCTTGGTTGGGTATGATGGAAGCGGTCGATAAAGGTGATTCAGCACAGTTCACACGAGATGAAGTGTTAGACTCGACAGGGTGGAATCTACTCAATTTTCTCATGGACGCAAGAACTGGGCTTGGACGCTTCAAAAACTTTAGGATCTCAAATTACAATTTGATGATGGACCTGATCGATTATTGTACGACCCATACCATTGAGGAAATTCTCGAGCATCCTGATGTTGCAGAGCGCATAGAACTCTATAAAGAGCATGAGGATTTGTTCAAGCAGCAAATCCAGCGATGTGCGACGGTTCATAATAACCTAGTCGTACTGGATCTTACGGGCGAGGATACAATTTATGCGGGTAACCGCTTTATGATCTACGCGCTCTATCCCCAGTGTAATATTTCAATCCACAAGCTGTGGGGGTTTCAGAAGAAAAATACAGTATTTGCGACCGGAAAATCCATATTTGATAGGAGCTCTAAGACAAATGTTGGCGAGCTGATGTTGAAATATGGAGGAGGTGGTCACAAAGCTGCAGGAACGTGTCAGATTGAAAATGATAAAGCTGATCAGGTGTTAAAAGACCTCATTGATGCTATAACTTCTGACGGTTGAAGATATTGAATTTTTTTAGCTGATACAATCAAGACAATTTGTGAAATCTTGCGCGTCTCACACTCTATCAGGATTGAGGTTGTTTTGATGTATTTTAAGGTTTTAAGTCGGGGTAGGGGTTTCGTATGTAGCTAGCGGGTATAAGTTATGGCTCAACACGCCTAGCCGATATGACGTGTCTATTCTTTATTTCTATATTGGCATTACACGGTTGCGTCCAAGCTGTTTGGCCTCATAGAGAAGCTTATCCACCCTTTCTATTAGTGACTCTGGGGATTCACCAGGTTGCAGTTCAGCTACACCAAATGAAGACGTTATGTTGCCTATGGATTCTCCTGAACGTCTATCTTTAACCGACAACTTTTCTATGGAGCGTCTCAAACTGTCTGCAAATTGCCTAGCAATTCGGAGTTGTTTATTTGGTACAATGAATGCAAACTCTTCCCCACCATATCGGTAAGCATGAATACCGTCTCTACTACTGAGCTGGAATCGCTTAGCAATCCCTTTTAGCACTGCATCCCCGAAGAGATGCCCATAAGTGTCATTAAGATTTTTGAAGTGATCGATGTCAGCGAGTATCAGACACATAGTCTGTTCCGCTTCACACAGCACACTGATATCATT
This sequence comes from Vibrio tetraodonis, assembly GCF_003350295.1. Classification (GTDB taxonomy): domain Bacteria; phylum Pseudomonadota; class Gammaproteobacteria; order Enterobacterales; family Vibrionaceae; genus Vibrio; species Vibrio tetraodonis. The sequence continues at coordinate 60,158 of NZ_QLYY01000005.1, read as the reverse complement.
ATCGAAAGAACGCCTATTGTATAAACTTGTCAACCCATCAAAAAGAGCGTCTTGTTGCACTTCTGCGAGCTGTTCTTTGAGCCTTTGGATTTCATTTGCTGCCGTTTCGAGTTGAGTGTTTAAAAAACTTGTAGAGTTTCTGATTTCTTTAGATTCGGAGATCAAGTGACGCACGACTTTAGTTACGTCTTCAATAGACATGGCTTGGTCCTCAAACCGTTCCAGGTTTTCAAAGCTTTTATCTATTACTTCAGAAAAATGAGATGTATCAGAAAGAGTATCCGTCATGGAGGAGGCCACTTGGTTGACCAATACTTCAACATTGGCTTTCAACTCCTTCATATCCGTCTCAGAGCGACTTGCTACAAAGCTATCGTAGAGTTGTTTTCCCGCTGCTGGCGGACACAATCCGTAATTCTCGATAATATCATCCAACTCCTGATTCATTTCAGGAATCGCATTATCAACATAGGTGTACCACAAAGCATAATTAGCTGGCGTTGCCGCCACATGGTTTTGCATCATGAGTGGGACAGCTTTTTTTAAGTTAGCAGTCGATTTTTTGAAATCGTCGTCTAGCATCTTCTGATTAATATTCTTCGTTAACTACCCAATAAAATAAGATTAGCGGATTTCAGCATGGGCTGCTTGAGTTAATATGTATAAAAAATTAATGTTGCTTGGATATTAATAAGTTAGCAGGCCACTATTATCCACATACTAAACTAGCAACTCAGTTGCTTGACCTTTATCCTTACTTTCTAGTAGCTCAGCGCCACGAAGCATTGCCTCAATCAAGTCGCCAGCATTAAACTTTTCCAGTGCTTCGTGTGCGCCAACTTGAAGTGCTCTGTCTGTACAAATCTCACTCGATAGTGAGGTATGCAGTATGATATAGGCTTTGCTCAAACCATGATCATTTTGAACTTCGAAAGCGAGCTCATAGCCATCTAAGCCAGGCATTTCAATATCACTCACTAATAGCTGAATGGGTTGGTCTTTATTGGCTTGCTCTCGCATTAAAGTGAGGGCTTCAACCCCATTGTTGCAAATTTGGTAGCCAATATTAATACTGTCTAGAGCGTCCGATAACTGCTTTCGCGCAATTGAAGAGTCGTCTACCAAAAGGATCTTCAATGCTTTTAACCTCTCTCTCTCGATGTCGGTAAGCATAGGTATAGTATTAGACTCGTATTGAGGGTAAATTTTTGATAATAGAAGTTCAACATCCAACATCTGAACAATTTGATCCTCAAATCGTGTAATACCAGTAACGAAAACATTTTTACCCGTTGCTTGAGGTGAAGATTCAATCGACTTCCAATTGCATTCGATTATTTTTTCAATAGAACGAACCATAAAGGCAACAACGGTTCTCAAGCAATCCGTTACAATCAAATAGCATGAAGAATACTCTTCAGGCTGAATGGGGCGTAACCCAATGGCAGCCGGCATATTAATAACTGGAATTGTGTTATTACGAATCGTCACTGTACCTATAACATGGTGGTGTGAATACGGGATTTGGGTAGTTGGCTGATACGGTACAATCTCGCGGACTTTTAATGTACCAATAGCAAAAAGTTGTTTACTGTGGGTAAGCGTAAACATCAACATCCCTTGTGACTGATTTGCTTTACTGACTGTTTTTGCCATATTCAGAAATACTCGTCTCTTCTATTTGCCCATGTCGATGTTATATCATTTATAAATCTTATCAATCTAGAGCGGATACTTTAGGTGATAAATTAAATTTCCGTTCGTTTTTTGACCTTTTGCTGTGGTGTTTTCACTTCATTTAGTTACAATGTTTGTCAATTTGATGTGATGACTTAGCGAGAGCAGTACATGGCTAACTCTGCCGCAGCTTTACATATCCTGGTAAAGCACAAAGAACAAGCTGAAGACATAATTAAGCAGCTTAAAAAGGGTGCAAAGTTTCAGACTTTGGCAAAAAAGTACTCTACTTGCCCTTCAGGAAAGAAGGGAGGAGACTTGGGCGAGTTTCGTCGCGGACAGATGGTTGCGCAATTTGACAAAATTTGCTTTCAGGGAGAGACACTCGTTCCTCACATAGTGAAGACTAAGTTTGGGTGGCATGTCGTTAAAGTACTGTACAGGACATAATATCTTTGTTCAGAATAGAGATACTTAGATTAAAAAACCCCGCTCAGCGGGGTTTTTTACTTACTGGATAGATTAGATTTTCGTCCAAGCTTGGTCCCAGTACGTTCCTGTGCCAGGCGCATAAGCCCATGCTGCACCTGCGCACCATCCAGTATATGGATGTGGTTTACACTCATAATTCCCACCGGCATTTGTTACCTTATCTCCGGCTTGATATGGTGTCCCTTCAACATACTGAGGATAATCACCTGGGTTGCCCCCATCTTCTTTGGCTTTCACCAAAATAGTAACGCTTTCGGTATCTGTGCCTGAACCATCCGAAACGGTTACAGATACAGATATATTGGTATCTTGAGAAAACTCAGGTGTAACAAAGCTAGCAGAACTGTTGTTAGCATTTACATCGACGTCCTCGGATGACCAAACGAAAGTGAGACTATCACCATCAGGGTCTGAGCTACCAGATGCATCTAGTGTGATTTGTTGCCCTGATTCAGCTTCTGAAGGGCCAGAAATGACAGCTTCTGGTGGCCTATTCTCAGGTTGAGAGCCAAACTGCGCACTAACATTTACCGTATCGTAAGCAGACGCGCCATCTTGGTCAGTAACCGTCAATTTGAAGCTGTATATGTTATTTGAAGCATCATCTTCTACAGAAATAGTTGCTACCGCGCTAGTGGCATTATTGATAGTTAACATTGGCCCCGAAATTTGTTCCCACAAGTAAGAAACATCACCCTCAGCATCATGAGATTGCGAGCCGTCCAATGAAACGACACCTGCTGTCGACACAACTATGTCGTCACCAGCGTTTGCCACTGGTGGACGATTTACACCTTCACCGCCATTGAGGAGCCCATTTTGCATGGCGTTTAGAATATCACCATTATCACCATCAATTTCCCATGAGAATAATCCTGCAAATCCATTCGAACGAGCATAAGCAGCTTTGGCTTCGACAGATTCCGTATTGTCGTAGCTAATCACTTCTCCAGTGGATTCTTTGTACAAATATGGAGCTTGAGCTTGTGCGTCGTAGAAGGTTTCTACGCCTGGTTGTCCGATATAATCAGATACAATATCTTTATAATCGATGACACCAGGCTCCCAGCTACCATTGATAGCACCATCACCAGTACCTGTGATTGGGTTGCTTGGATCTGTCATGCTTTCACGTGTTACACCTTTCCAGCCACGTCCATACATGGCTGCACCCAAAACAAGTTTGTTCGCTGAAACACCCTGTTTCAGCAGTAGAGTTGAAGCGTTGCGCGTGGTGTATTCAGGTCCTTCTTCAGGATCTTCTGTCCCATCACACTGTCCTTGGGAAATATGTGAACCACAGTCAAGAGCCGCTTGATGGCCCAAGTTATTATCCCAAGCACCATAAAAGTCGTATGACATAACGAAGATGTAGTCCATGTACTGCTGAGCGTCAGAATAATCGACATCTTCAATTTTGTCCCAACCAGCACCAATAGCGGAAGTTAGCTCATAAGTTTTGCCAGTTTGAGCTGATAACTGATCCAGCATATCACGCAGTTCTTTCATCAGATCTATATAGGCCTGTCCATCCAATTCTGGATTACCTAAATCTGGGTTTGCACCATCGCCGCCGGGAAACTCCCAGTCTATGTCAACACCATCATAGAATTTCCATGTAAGAAGGAATTCTTTAACTGAAGCAACGAAGGTGTCACGGTTCGCTTTATCGGTAAATCCATAGAAGGGGTCGGATAATGTCCACCCTCCAATTGAAGGTAAAATTTTAAGATCTGGATAACGTTGTTTGAGTGCCATCATCTGGCCATAAGTACCTTTAATTGAAGAATTGCTGGTACCTGGTAGGCTCGAGCCTAGTGCTCCCCATTGATCATGAACCACAACCTCATAGTCTTTTGAGTCGCCACAGGCTAGTTGCAGAGCTCGTTGAGCGTCGCCATCAGTAAGTGAAGCATTTGGGCCACACATAGGAATGAAGCCGTAGATAATATGGGTGAGGTTGTCAGCTGGTATGTTATCCACGGTAAAGTTTCGCTCGTATTGACTCCACTCGACAAAATAGCTGCCCACTACGGTGCCCTCAGGTTGAGGTGGGAAAGATTGATTGTTACTGTCAACGTCCATTGTAAGTGGATCCATACCACTACCATCTGTATCAGTGACTGTAATTCTGTGAACGGCTGATGAAGAGCAATCGCCGTTAGCATCACACACATTAACCGTCATATCATATTGACCAGCTTTGTCGACTTGAACTGTGGTTGTGCCTGAAAATGCAGAGCCTTGGGGCCCATTAATAGCCTCGGTATAAACGACCTTATCGTCGAGTTTTACTTGCCATTGCGTTGCTGGAGTCCCGCTGTTGTACCAAACATCCCAATCTACAGGAAAGGAAACACTGTCATGTCTGACAACCGTTTTCTTGTAAGACTGTCTTCCGGGTTCTCCATTGATTTCTACGAAAGATTGGTTTTTAACACTGGTCATATTCCAGTCAAGCTGTGGTGGAGATGGTGCGGCTTGCACATTTAGGCAAGCGGTCCCAAGAGTTAGGGCAATTATAGTTGAAAGCGGGGTTCTTCTATTTTTCAACTGACGTCGGCATTTAAATCTAATATCCATTGCTTTTTCCTTTTTTCAAAACCTTTTAAGCGGCCTACAAATATATACAGATGAATACTTCCGATTGGCAGGCACTTAAAATTTAGCTTTGATTTTTATTAACGATCAAAGGTGTATTTTGTTTGTGCGATTGATATATGTTTTGGATTAAATTTCATTATTTTTTTAGGATTTATGAAATTTTTTATGATTGTCGTTTTTAGAGTTAAAGCTTCAAATTACGTTGATTTTGTAAAAATAACAGATGGTGAAAAATAACATTGCTGACAATGTTAAATAAATTCGCTGTTTTTTCTTATATCATTTCATATATCTATATTTTGATAGTTAATTATTAATTGTGTTTTATTGTGCTAGGTTATAAACTGCAGGCATGGCATTTGTTTTTTATTTATATAATATCTATATAATCCATTAAATAATAGAAGCATAAGGAATTTATCTATAAATAGATTATGAGTAATCTAAACTGGGTATAAACATGAACTTGAATCTTAAGTTTCATATTTAACTTTTTAAAAAACCGCTTTTTTCACATCTATCTTATTGGGTAAGACCAATAGTATAAATAATAAAGATCATTATTATTTATATGTAAGTAAGAGTTCATAATATTTTAGAATTTAAAATAGATTCCGTGTTTTGTTTGAGATATTTAATTTAGGTTAGAAAAGTATAACGACAGGCAGTGTGGTAAAGGTGAAACATGGATATGAATTATTAATCCGGTGACAATAATGTATAATAAAATTTGGCCCATCATTGCTGAGGGCCAAGTTATTATTGATTTAAGATAAGTGAGTTTGTAGCTTTTCTACTAGCTCGTTGATACCGTCTACAGATATGTCTTTGTGAGTGGCGAATCTGACAGGGTTACCCGGGCTAATAAGAATGCCATCACTTCTTAGCTTTTCAGCGATAGTGTATATGTCAATATTGGAATCCAGTTTAGCAAACACGAGATTAGTTTGAACAAAGTCGGGGTTGACATGAAAGCCTGGTATTTGATTGAGTTTGACTGCAAGTGTCTTTGCGTTTTTGTGGTCAGTCTCAAGCTGGCTGACTTGTTCAGTGAGTGCCAGTTTACCAGCAGCTGCCAGAATCCCTGCTTGTCTCATCCCGCCACCAACCATTTTTCGTAAACGACGCGCTTTTGCAATGAATTCCTTGCTTCCCATAAGCAGCGAGCCTATTGGTGCAGCGAGCCCTTTAGACAGACATACTGTCATAGAGTCAAAATACTGAGCAATTTCTTTAATATCAACATTAAGAGCAACCGCAGCATTGTATGCTCTCGCCCCATCTAAGTGAAGTCCAAGCTTGTGGTGGTCACAAAATTCGCGAGCTTCCGCCATATAGGAAAGTGGTAACACCTTTCCGTTAATGGTGTTTTCAAGGCTTAGTAATTTTGTTCGAGCGAAGTGACTGTCATCAGGTTTAATTGCCGCTCTAAGTTTGTCAAAATCAAGCGTGCCATCTGGATTATTTTCAATTGGTTGTGGCTGGATAGAGCCTAATACTGCAGCACCGCCAGCTTCATATTTGTAGTTGTGTGCCTGCTGACCACACAAATATTCATCCCCTCGCTCACAATGAGCCATTAAGCCAAGTAAGTTAGCCTGTGTTCCTGAACTTGTAAAAAGAGCCGCTTCGAAGCCATGCCTTTCTGCTGCCCATGTCTCTAGTTCATTTACGGTCGGATCGTCACCATAGACATCATCCCCAACAGGGGCGTCAGCCATAGCTTGTCGCATTGCTTGGGTAGGTTGAGTGACGGTATCCGAACGGAAGTCCATGTTTTATCTCCTATAAGTATCCACATAATTTTGCTTTGCTGATACATGCGATAGTCTTAGTATCCGTAATTTCACCTTCGATGATTTTTTGTTCTATTTCAGAGAAAGGTAAGGAAATTGCTTCTATGATTTCGTCATCATCGCACATAAGTTGGTGAGCTTTTGATAGGCCTTTAGCAATGTATAGATATTGAATTTCGTCACAAAAACCAGGCAAAGGCGTCACTTTTCCAAGAGATATCATAGTTTCAGCATGATAACCAGTTTCTTCTGATAATTCTCTCACAGCACAAAGTTCGGGAGGTTCACTGTTTTCGATCGTACCCGCAGGCAATTCAAGTAGCCATTTCTTTAATGATGGCCGGTATTGGTTTACCAGTACTATGTCACCATTAGGGAGTATTGGAAGTATCACCGCAGCACCAGGATGAGAGATAGTTGTATGGGTAATAACTCTACCATTAGGTAGTGTGGTTTTCAGTTCTTGGAGAGAAATGCCTTTCCAAGTGTGGAGAATTTTCAAAGGTGAGTCCATATAATCTATAATTTAGTCATTATTAAGTGATGATATAATGCAAATCATCAACGATTGAAAAAAGGTTATTAGACATTATGTCTCAAACCTTAGACACTGTTACAGTGATTTACGTCGCAATTTTGAAATCAAAGTTTTCAATGCGTTACGTAAAAAGTGCTTCTGGTATAAAGGCCGATCAAAACGAAAAAATCCACTTGTAACAGGGTTATAACAAATGTATAAAGCTATGCAGATTACATACGCTAGTTAATATTCAGAGGAACACACTATGATTAGCCCTACTAGAGTGTCCCATGCGCAAAAAGCGTTACTCTCTGAACGAATCAATAAACTCGCTCAAGCCTTGTCTGACGGTGTTTATGAACGAGAAGATACGATAAAAATGTGTTTGCTTGCTGCCTTAGCTGGTGAAAGTGTATTTTTACTGGGTCCTCCCGGAATTGCCAAGAGTCTGATTGCCAAGAGGCTGATTCAAGCATTCGACAACGCCTCATATTTTGAATACTTAATGACACGTTTTTCAACCCCTGAAGAAGTGTTCGGACCACTTAGTATTCAAGAACTTAAAGATAATGGCCGCTATGTACGTTTGACCGAAGGCTACTTGCCAACCGCTGAGGTAGTATTTCTTGATGAGATTTGGAAAGCGGGCCCCGCTATTTTAAATACCTTGCTGACAGTAGTGAACGAGAAAACGTTCAAAAATGGTAACAATATAACCAAAGTCCCGATGCGTTTGCTCGTTTCAGCATCTAATGAACTGCCTGATGAAGATAGTGGCTTAGAAGCGTTATACGATAGGATGCTCGTGCGTATTTTTGTCAATCGAATTCAGAACAAGCAGAACTTCAAATCTATGCTGACGGTCGGGACAATACAGGAAGCGATTATACCTGAAGGCTTAGCGATTACCGAGCACGAGTACCATCAATGGCAATCAGAACTTGAGCAATTGGCTTTGAGCGATGCTACTTTTGAAAAGTTGTATGTGCTGAAGCAGATGTTAGAGAATGCCGCTGCTCAAGGTTGTGAAATCAATGAATCAGAGATGTATATTTCAGATCGGCGCTGGAAAAAATCGGTCAAACTGCTTAAAGCCAGTGCTTATTTCAATGGTCGTGACGAGGTTAATCCACTTGATTTGTTATTGCTTCAAGACTGTTTGTGGAATAGCCCTGGTTCTCGTGAAATAGTTCAGAGTGTGATCAAGCAGTTCGCCCTTACTTGTGCTTTTGATCAGCAGGATGTCGAGCAGCAAATCATTTTATGTCGAGATGAGTTGGCCGAGGTGCAGGCAGAGCTGGAATCTGAGTTTGGAATGCTGTTGTCAACGGAGTCCACAACGGGTCTTAGAAAAAAACAAATCCACAGTTACAACATATCAGATGCAAACCTCTATGAAGTGGGTAACGCGTCTGGCTTAGTTAAGCTGGTTTTGTTGCAAAGTAACTTGTCGGTTTCAGAATCTGAAAAAGGTGACAGCCGTTGGGTCTATGTGCCCAAGGCAGACCTAGAAAAGGTCATCAAAGAAGGTCACGGTGACGTTTATGGCTATGTAAATAAAAATACCAACTTGTGCCGTATACGATTTGATCTTGATGTAGAGAGTAATCTGGTGATTAAAGATATAGCAAATCGTGCCGTGCTTGTATCTGTAGTGACAAAAGCAGGTTTGGATAAGAGCTTATACCAAGCTTGGCTAGGTAAGTCTGAACAAGCACTTGATCAGCTCAATCAAGCAGAGCATCACCTCCTTAAAGTACGTTCCGATTTTCATGGCGCTTTACCACACATTTTTGTTGACCAAGATCTTCCTAGAATCATGGAATCGAGTCTGCAAACACTTCAGCAAACGCTGGAGTCAACAAAGACTGAATGTGAACGTACAGTACTGCGTTTTCGGCAGTTAAATCAGTTCTTTGCATGAGAGGTGATCTAGATGTTGGGCGCTGATGGTTTAAACTTGGCTTTAATGATCGCTGATTCAGGGATCATAGATTCGGCGGTAAACGACTTGATGGCGCGCTCTCAAGTCATGTCTTTGACTGAGAACAGAGGCGTAAGAGCAAAAGTAAAAAATCATCTTCTTAAATGGCGAGGCACGGTTAAAAAGCGCATCACCAATGTCTGTGAGACAGAGCGGTTTCAGCAAGAGCTCGCTTTGTATCAGGATGTCATCCATTGGAATGAGCAAACCTTTTTCGATAATATCCCAGAGGTCATTAAAAAGCTCGAATGGCACTCTGCTTTTTATCTCAAAGCACGTAGGTTAATTGAAAAGAATAAAGGGCTTTATAACCCTATGTTTCCTCATTACTTTTGCGATCAGTGGTACCAAAGCTTGTCTGATGCAATTCGTCAGGCTCAAGTTTCCGAACTCGAAGCGAGCAAAGAGAAACTTCTCCAAGATTTATATCAACGTATGGAAACGATGAAAAACATGGATGGAGTGACTCAAGAAGGCGATGAAAGCAGTTTGGGTCGGCTATGGGATATGGCTGCGGCCAAATTGAGTAAAACCGATCTTTCAGCGATGAAACGCCATGCAGAGTTTTTGAAAAAGAATAAAGGCTTACAAGACATCGCTCAACAACTGGGTCGCATGGCCAGTGAAGTCAATGATCCTGAACTAAACCGAGCACCGACAGAAGATATACAGATGGTGGAGGAAAAGTCAGATGAAGCGACAGATGATATTGTTGGCATATATGAGAGTGACGATTTAAATAAACTGCTGCCAAATGAAACTATGTTCTTGGCTTACCCAGAGCTAGAAGTCATATTCTATAAACACTTGGTTGATAAGCGATTGTTGAACTATAGAATGCAAGGTAAATCAAGAACCTTGCGTAAAGTCAAAGCTCATCGGCCTGAAAACATGCAAGCCGATGTGGAAAAGGGGCCATTCATTGTATGCGTTGACTCCTCCGGCTCTATGAGTGGTTTCCCTGAACAATGTGCTAAAGCGATTGCTTATGCGCTTATGCAGATTGCGCTCGCTGAAGATAGGGATTGTTTTGTAATTTTATTTTCTACAGAACAAATCACCTATCAGCTGACTCGGCAAGATGGTTTAAGAGATGCGAGTGACTTTTTAACCTATAGCTTTCACGGTGGTACTGATCTGGAACCCGTCCTTGTTAAGTCAATTGACTTAATGAAAGGGGAAAGATATCGAAATGCTGATTTGGTTGTCATTTCAGATTTTATTGCGCCCAAACAGTCGGAAGAGTTGCAGCAGCAAGTTACGAACTTAAAAAAACAACACAATCGCTTCCACGCTATTAGCTTGTCCAAGTATGGAAACCCCGAACTTATGTCCTTATTCGATCATTGCTGGGCATATCACCCCAATTGGGTGGGGCGGGTAATGAAAAAGTGGTAAACCTAGACTGTAGCTGAGCTCTCCTGGAGAGGATCTTGGTTACGATACCCCCTTGTTAACCCAACGACGGCAAGGATTGACATCAAAAGCATCAGACACCCAAGTGGCATTTGGTTGGGCGACGGTATCATAGAGGCAAGCAGAGTTGCCATTCCAGCCCCTAAATTTTGGATGCCTCCTAGCAGCGCGCCGCCTGTTCCTGCATGATAAGGGAAAGGGGAGAGCGCCCCCGTCGTTGCTGCAGGGAACAAAACACCGGCTCCGAGAAAGTAGATAGTCGCGCCTCCTACCAGTGTTAGAGCATCAGTTAGTCCCATTAGACCGGGAATAAAGACCACCAGCGAACCTACGGTAATAGCGATTAATCCAACTTGCAGTGCAGACTTCTCGCTCTTTCTTGTTGCGATCACGCCAGATATTGCGGCCCCTATCAGGTAACCAGGAATGGGTATGACAAATAGTATGCTTACTACGGTTGCAGGAAGCCCTAATACTCCTCCGAGAAGCACGCCCGCTGCCGCTTCAAAAATAGCGACTCCGGAAAAGGTGGCCACTAAGCAGAGTAAGTAACCTTGAAACTTTGAATTGGACAGAACATAACGATAGCTATGGATAACTGATTCGCTGCGACGCTTCGATGGTGGCAGGGTTTCATCGAAACGTGTCATTATCGCGATGACGACCACAAGGCTAAACAGAGATAAAAATAGATAGCTCGCTCGCCAGCCAAAGCTTTCGGTTAAATAGCCTCCTAGTACAGGGGCTAGGAGAGGGCAAAAGATAATACACATGCTGATTAAGCTATTTACTTTGTGGAGGTCGTTTCCAGAGAATACATCTCGTGAGAGTGTACGACACATTGCGCCGCCACTCCCTATGCCTAGCCCTTGAATAAAGCTACCAGCTAAAAATGCTTCGAAATTTTCAGCGTACAATGACATTACACTGCCGATAATGTATATGCCAAGGCCAAAAATGATAATTGGTTTGCGCCCAAAGCGATCAGAGAGGGGACCATAAGCAAACTGTGATACGCCATATGGAATGAGGTAGCAGGCCATCACTGCTTGTAACTTAGTTGGTGAGACAAGAAACTCGCTAGCCATGTAGCCAATTGAAGGCACATACATTGTTTGCGTCATTTGGCCAACGGCGGCTAAAAGCGCGATAAACAATGTAAGTTTAATAACTTTATATGATGCGTTCATTTCAATTAACAAAAGGCTTATAAGTAAATGATATAACTAGTCTATTTATGCTAAAGCCATATAAAATAGAGACTTTGAGCTATGAATGTGAGAGATGTTAGAATTATGTTGATGACTTTGCAACCAATAATGTGATTTTAAGCAAGATATTATTCTATGGTTTGGATTAGAAAATCTAATCAATAGTCTAGGCAATTTCAAGTTTGCTCAGACATGTTCTACATAAACATAGGTCGGAAGAAAGTTCGGTTGGAAGGATACGTTTCTCAAGTGAGAAGCACCAACATGTCTGCTTTCCTTGGGCTAAATCACAGCTAGCTGGCCCGTTGCAAGAAGGGCAACTATGGTCAGAAGTTTCACCTGATAATACATCGATGATTTCATCTCTCTTTGAGTCTGAGAAGGCTCTCCATTCTATGATCTCTTCCATGGTTCTCAAGCATCCACTACAGATACCGCGATCATTTTTGCATGCTGCTATGCAGGGCGTTTTCAAGTTTAGCTCCCTATACCTGTATACAATTTTTGAATGTCGAACAATGCTATACAATGCAGTTAAAACTGCAATCATTATTAGAAATTTCTATTTTTGAGGATCTTAGAGTGAGCGATGGCTAAAACGGGTATTTATCACAATCGAATAACTATATAAGAAACTTTGAGGTTTCTTTTTCTTTGTTTGATGGGAGGGGGCCACTGTAGAGTGATACTTTATTTCTGCCATTATGCTTCGACTGATAAAGGGCTATGTCGGCACGTTTTACCCAATCTTCCACACTTTCTTTGTTAACAAGTTGGGCGACACCGGAGCTTATAGTGACTTTCGCTTCTTCGGGATACTCACTTTGCTCTATATGTTGGCCCGTGTATATCATGGTATTTTTTGCGGCAAACTGGTCTCTTTCTGGCAACACCAGTAGGAACTCGTCTCCGCCTAGTCGGAAAAGTAGGTCGGACTCTTCCATATGACGATACATGACCCCCACTACTTGCTTGATAACTTTGTCACCGACATCATGCCCATACTGATCGTTGATTTTCTTAAAGTTATCTATATCAATCAAGGCGACTGATGAGATTGGGTAATTAGCGCATACGTTCTCTAGGTGTTCTTGAAGCTCGTGTCGATTGAGAGCACCAGTCAAGCTATCACGTTCTGAAAGATAACGGAGCTCCTTTTGCAGCCTCTTGATTGCTTGAACAATCACCTGAGCAATAACCGCTGTAGCAAGCAGAGAAAAAGCGTATCTGGAAGTGGTCGCTAGGTGTTGATGGGGAAGTGCTGCTAAGGTACACCCTATCAAAAGAACGACATTAGCGCTTAACGCAAGTTTTATGGGTAACAGAAAAACCACACTGATGATAATGGGGAACACCCAATATGTGGCTAACGTACCAAATATGTGAATGGCCATAATCATAGACGTTACAAGCAAGATAAGGGGAAGGGTATGGCCAAAAAAGCCTTTACGCTTGTATACAATGGCGGTCACTTCGAGCAAAAGAGTGATTTCGAAAGTAAGTAGAATAGCGCCCAGCATTATTTCACCGATCAGGATATTATTGATCCCGATAGGTACAAAAAATATTAATGTTGTTGCAGCGACAAACTTCAGTACTTGCTTTTGCCTACGTATGTCTAGGATAGCGTCGGTATGATCATCCTGAAGTTTGTATTTTTTTCCCATCATATTTTGTGAGTTTACGTTTAGCCCTGTATAAAACGTAAGCCCTAAATATGGCTAAATCAATTTTGCAGGCAGAGTTATTCAGGCGTCGTGATACTTCCTATCTCTAAAACAGGGGCCACATCGATATCCTCAGCGTTCATCATCGAGGAAATCCGTTGAACTGAAGATAAGAGCAATGACTGTTCCCACTCTTCGAGACGTTGAAACTTATTAATAAAGTTTTGCTGGAGTGGTGTAGGTGCTTGCTCTAAAACCATTCTGCCTTTGTCGGTTAAATGAGCATGAACTTTACGCTTGTCTTGTACGCTACGAACACGTTTGACAAGTTCATTGCGCTCGAGGCGATCCAAGATAGTCGTCGCAGTTGCTTGACTCATGTTGGTATGGTTTGAAAGCTCACGAATAGTGACTTCTCCGAGCTCTCTTATTGAACGCATTAAAATCAATTGTGGCCCAGTTAAGCCAGATTCTTTACTTAGCCTTTTCGAGTGCAGATCAATGGCACGGATGATCTGTCGAATTGAGATAAGAACTTCTTCGTGCTTTTCCAATCTTGTTCCTTATATTAGTAAAGCGGTGGAGGCGAGAAAATACATCAAATTTTGCAGTATTTGAAGCCTTGCAAATGATAAATATCAAACTGGACTATCATCTTAGTGGATAGCATGGTGTTTATGAAACGTCATTTCAGTATTTTAGCTGTAAATGTGATGTGGTCAAATGTTTAGAAGTCAAACTTAATCTCGATGTTTAGATTTTCCATTATTGATTAAACTATCTTCTTTTAGTGTCTTTTTTGTTCAAAAATACAACAGGTAGTCCGAAAGTACTGGAATGATGTGTATCTGTGCGTACAATGATAGCGGATTGATTGAGCCTTGATATAGAGAAATTTGTTTTTATCACTAACGATTTTTCTATCTGAGGGTTTGGTCAGGGAAGAAAACCAACAAGAGAGGAATAATGACTAAAGGTATAGATAAGTACAGTATCGACAGTACTGACTACACGGTCGGTCAAGATAATGTCCAAAAATGGGGGTTTGACGTACATAACCCTGTATTTGGAATTAGTGCAGGCCTGATTGGCTTGTTTTTACTCATGACAGCGCTCATGGATGCAGAATCAGCAAAAGCGCTGCTTGATGGAGTAAAATGGAAGATTATTGGCAGCTTTGACTGGTTGTTCATCTGGTCAGGTAATATATTTGTCCTATTTTGTATCGCTCTTATTGTTACGCCGCTAGGCAAGATTCGTTTGGGCGGGCAAGATGCCACAGCCGACTACTCCTATGTCTCTTGGCTTTCCATGCTATTTGCTGCAGGAATGGGCATCGGCCTTATGTTCTGGAGTGTTGCAGAACCTGTCGCTTATTTTACTGGTTGGTATAAAACGCCATTAGGTGTTGAAGCCAATACGGCGGAAGCTGCGAAACTGGCCATGGGCGCAACCATGTATCACTGGGGTCTTCACCCTTGGGCGATTTATGGTGTGGTTGCTTTATCTCTCGCCTTCTTTGCCTATAACAAAGGTCTCCCGCTATCAATTCGTTCTATTTTCTATCCAATACTCGGCGATAGAGCTTGGGGCTGGGCGGGTCATGTCGTTGATATTCTGGCTGTATTAGCGACACTATTTGGTTTGGCGACCTCGTTAGGGTTAGGAGCCCAGCAAGCTGCCAGTGGCATTCATCATGTATTTGGCTTTGAAGCCAACATGGGGTTACAAGTGGCGGTTATTACGATTGTGACTCTGCTTGCGGTGGTTTCTGTCATTCGTGGTATCGATGGTGGTGTTAAGGTCATTAGTAACATCAACATGATCGTCGCTTTCTTATTGCTTATTATGGTGGCTTTGATTGGTTACGCCGTAGCCTTTGGCAACATAGGTACGACCTTGATGGCTTATGTTGAAAATATTATCCCGCTAAGTAACCCTCACGGCCGTGAAGATGAAGCTTGGTTCCAAGGTTGGACTGTTTTCTATTGGGCATGGTGGATTTCGTGGTCACCATTTGTTGGTATGTTTATCGCTCGTGTTTCCAAAGGTAGAACGGTTAGAGAATTCATGACAGCAGTGCTGATTGTTCCTTCGATTGTTACGCTACTTTGGATGTCAGTCTTTGGTGGCATGGCTATCGATCAAGTGGTGAATAACGTCGGTGAGTTGGGCGCAAACGGTCTTACCGATGTCTCTTTAGCTATGTTCCAGATGTTTGATGTGTTGCCGTTTGGTAGTGTGCTATCAGTGATTGCCGTCGTGTTGGTTCTAGTATTCTTTATTACCTCATCGGACTCTGGTTCTTTGGTTATCGATAGCATTACGGCTGGTGGTAAAGTGGATGCTCCAGTTCTACAACGTGTTTTCTGGGCCTTTATGGAAGGGGCGATCGCAGTTGCGCTACTTTGGATCGGTGGTACTGAAGCCGTTCAAGGCTTACAAGCCGGCGCTATCTCTACCGCGTTACCCTTTACCTTTATCCTGCTACTTATGTGTGTAAGCCTACTTATGGGTATGCGTACTGAAAAATACTAGCGTTAAGTAATAGCACGACTAACTATAAAAAAGGGCGACTAATCGCCCTTTTTTATATCCAGACTTCACCAAGTTTTGTGGTGCGCTTGTAGTGATGGGCTATTTGAGCTTGCAGTAATTCTGCGGTTGCTACGGCATCAGTCAGTGCATGATGTGGCGTGTAGTTGGGCAGGCCATAGCGGGTTCTACTTGCCCCAAGGCGCACGGACTCAGGCTTTTTGCCTATCAATCGCTTTAAAAAGCTGCCATTGGCTTGCTGCTGATAAAGAGTTTCTAGGTGCATGGTATCAATAACCGGAAACTCAATGCCTTCGTTGATGCGATCGGTCAGCGCTCGGTCAAAAAACTCCCGTTCTATTCTCTGATAATGCACGACCATGACTTTACCAGCCATTTGCTCTAACACTTGTCCGTATATCTCAATTAAATCGGGTGCATCCAGTATATCACTATGGGTAATGCCATGAATAACCACAGATTCTTCCGCAAGTTGTTGGCGAGGTCTTACCGTCCAATGACGAGCTTGATTAAGAAAAATGCGATTAAGAGTAAAAGGGACTGTCCCTATGGTGATGATGTCATCATGGTTAGAATCTAATCCCGTGGTTTCAAAATCCATCGCCAAAAAAGTCGTCTCCTCAATAGGAGTCATAGAGCTAGGTACACTGGCGGCGTAATACTCTTTCAGTGCTGAATCTTTGCTTTGCTTATGTTTGATATCAAATGTTTTTTGCCAGTTGATATGAGACGCATTGATGAGATTATTGATCATTGGCACCTACTTAAAGTTGTTACTAGCTTGGTAACGATATTTGAGAAAGTTTTGCGCGTTACTCAAAATTTGGAAGGCATCTTTAAGGTTACGACGCTCAAAGTCAGACAAGTTTTCCGGTTCTATGTTGTTATCTGGCTCAATCTCGTTTTCGACGTCGTAGGCTTGGTGGCGTATTCGTACCATGGAAATAAACTCAAGCGCGTCTTTGAGATCACGCGCCTTGCCTTTAGGTAAAATACCGGCTTCATGAATATCATCTAAGCGCTCGAATGAGTTCGTTGACCGCGAGCCCACCGCAAGGGCATGGACTCGAATCAGGTCCGCAAGGGGAGCTGTACCTCTACGCTTGAGGTTGATCGAATTCTTATGCTGGCCGTCTTGCTCCATCACAAAGGCTTTAAAGAAGCCAAGAGGAGGAGTGCGGTTCATGGCGTTACGTGCGAGACAAGCAAGAAAGCGGTTATTTTTGCGCGCTCGTCGGATAATAAATCCATTGAGTTGCTCAGCCCATTTTAGCCGGCCATAGACACCGACAAGATCAAAGAAGATAGAAGCGTTGAGCAGAGCTTTAGGGTTGGGATCATCAATCCAGTCAGAGAAACATTCTTCCCATTCGCTGCGCGTCATGCGCCAAACCGGATTGGTCGCCATAATATCACCCGTACAATAGGTATAGCCGCAGCGATCCAAACCGTCGCAGATTCTTTTGGCCAAGTCGGCAAAATACTGGCCGTGCTGTTTACTGTCGTAGCTGTTATCAAGGATGATGGCGTTGTCCTGATCTGTGACCAGTATTTGTTCATCGCGCCCCATAGAGCCAAGGGCCAGAAAACAATAGGGAATTGGCGGTTCACCAAGCTCTTCTTCTGCTAGCTCTATGATTCTTTGCTTGAAGCTTTTACCGATCACTGACATGGCGCTGCCAACCATGTGTGAGTTGGCATCTTCATTAACCAATCTTACAAAGCTGTCTTTGACTTGCTCGGCCAGTGAAGCCAGCTCTTCGATGGACTGCTGCTGATAAATACTGCTTACTAACAGTAAAGAGTTTTGCGACTCATAGCGGACGATATCGGTCGTTTCGACAATGCCTATCGGCTTTTTATCTTTTAGTACTGGCAAATGATGCACATTGTACCTAAGCATAGTAAGCATGGCTTCGTACACATAGGCATTGTGGTCAAGTGAGATGACTTCCGTGGTCATCACGTTAGAAACTGGGTCGGTTGGGTCCAAACCTTCAGCCAACACGCGAGTACATAAGTCTCGGTCGGTGATAATGCCGACCAAAGGAGATTGATCTTCTTCGTTATCTTCAAGAATATTTGGGTCGATAACCAGCAAGGAAGACACATTTTCATCGGCCATTTTTATCGCCGCATTTTGAATGGTTTCATCTTTTTCAAGAAAGGGTGTTTCGCCTTTTAGAAGGGTGCGAACCTTAGAAGTGGTGAGATCGTTTTGCTCATTACTGCTGGAGACGGCTTGGCGCAGACGAGCCGTATCTTCTACCTCTACAAAATCGGCGAAAGTTTCATGGTTATCGTAGAGTTCCTGAAAAGCAGATTCAGGTATACAGTAGAGCAGGGTATCTTTAATGGCTTTGGCTGGAAAGCGCACTTTATTATTGGTTAACAGCCCCATTTGGCCAAATAGGGCACCTTCATCCAAACGGTTATACAGCTCGCCTTTGCGCCGATAGACTTCGACCACACCGCTGCGCACCATGTAAAGATCATGGATTTCATCACCAAAATGGATAACCGGCGTATCTTCACGAAAATAAGAAATCTCAACATTACTCGCGACGAAGTTAAGCACGTCGTCGTCGAGCTCATCAAACGGTGGGTGTTGAGACAGGAAATTCTTTATATCCAGTAATTCTGCTTCCATGAAGGTGTCCGGTGTAACTGTGTTATTTTACATGTTACATGATCTTATGAGTGACTTCATGGTAGGCGCCTAAAAACTCACAGAAAAATACTGTGGGTAGCAAACTACTTGGTGAGCTCCTCAATAATAGGGCACTGGCTTCCTTCATCGCCTGGGCATGCATTGATCCACGAGGTAAGCTGCTGTTGTATCTCTTGCAATTGGCTAATTTTCACTTCCACTTCATTAAGCTTTTGCTGCGCTTTTTGTTTAACTGCGCGGCTGGTGCGTTTCGGGTTTTGGGCCAGTTGGACAAATTCCTTACATTCTTGAAGTGAGAAGCCTGCATTTTTAGCGCGAGAGACCAAATTCAGTTCTTGTATGTGTTGGTCATGATACTCACGATAGCCTGCATCGCTGCGACTGGGCGGGCTGATCACCCCTTTTTCCTCGTAAAGGCGAATCGACTTACTTGATAAGCCAGTAAGCTTGGATACCGCTCCTATATTCATGCTGACCTCTTTGCGTATTCACTCTCAAGGTGACTATGACGGATCTTTTTTCGTACCTCAAGTCCCTTTGCTTGTTTTGTCTGGCTGCTGACAGGATAAATTTCGCTGACAAATTAAAGGCGAGCTTGTGCTTGATCAACAAAAATGGGTTTGCTTACTTCTAAGAGCTTTAAAAAGTTGAAGCATTAAAAAAATATTGAGTAAGATTATGGTAGACGAGGGAGAAGTTGCTCCCATTTATGCTCTATTACAGGATATCGCTCATGCCCAAATCGTTTGTTTTAGTGATTAATTCAGGGAGTTCTTCCCTTAAGTTTGCCGTTATTGATTCCTCGACAGGCGAAGAAGTTATTTCTGGCTTGGGCGAGTGTTTCGGTCTAGCGGAAGCCGTTATTAGCTGGAAACACCAAGGTACCAAAACGCAACATGAGATCAAGGCGAAGGATAACCACCATGAGTATGCGATTGAGCAAATTGTTACCCTGATAGAATCCTTAGGGCTGTCAAAACAATTGGTTGCAGTAGGGCACCGAATTGTCCACGGCGGTGAAAAGTTTACTTCTACGGTTCGCATAGATGATAAGGTACTGGCTGAAATTGACGCTTTATCTAGCCTTGCTCCGCTACACAATCCTGCGGGCGTAAAGGGAATTAAGTCGGCGTTAAATGCATTTCCTAGTCTGCCGCAATTTGCCGTTTTTGATACCGCGTTTCACCAGAGTATGCCAGATAAAGCCTTTACTTACGGCATTCCACAGCAGCTATACAAAGAGCATGGCATTCGCCGTTATGGTTTTCACGGTACTAGCCATTATTATGTCAGCCGTGAAGCGGCGAAAATGCTTGGTCAGACGGTTGAAGAGTCAAATATTATATCTGTGCACCTCGGTAATGGCGCCTCGGTGTGCGCCGTGAGTGCAGGCCGCTCTGTTGATACCTCTATGGGCTTTACGCCTTTGGCTGGGCTTATGATGGGCACGCGCTGCGGGGATTTAGATTCAGGGATCATCGAATTTTTAATCAAAAAAGGCTGGAGCCATAAAAGCGTGTTTGAAACCCTAAATAAGAAATCGGGTTTTCTCGGGGTTTCTGGGCTAACTTCAGATGCCAGAGGCATACTTGAAGCCATGGAAGAAGGGCACAAAGGCGCGAAATTGGCCTTTGATGTCTTTACTTATCGAGTCGCAAAATATATCGCAGCCTACCTTGTGCCGCTCGATAAGTTGGATGCAATAGTCTTTACTGGCGGCATCGGTGAAAATGCGCTGCCGATTCGCAGCGAAATCATTAAAAACCTTAAACTGCTTGGCTTTGTTGAAGACGCAGTAGCCAACCAAGCCGCTCGCTTTGGCCAATCTGGCATTATCGCCAAATCCGAGTTACTTGGCGCCGTGGTCATGGTGATCCCAACCAATGAAGAATACGTGATCGCCAAGCAATCGGTTGAGCTGCTTTAAACGATAAAACAGACAGTTAAAAGCGAGCTTTGTGCTCGCTTTTTTGTGTGTAGAGCTTGGGTAAACCATTGCGAAGGATGTATGTGACGGAGAAATAAAAAACTTGATGCATATTGTTTAATTTTTGTGGGTTATGGTAGGTTTGTTGTAATTTGGGCTGGTGGGGAAACGAGCTGGCCTGTTATTAAGAATGTTATGCCACTATTACCCTCGCATTCCACCATAGGTGCCAACTTTACTTTTATTCTGAAATTTGTTCGCGAGAGCCTGTACTAGCTCATATTTAAACTTCACGCCACTATGCCTTCCACGGTAGAAGTTATCAATTGCATATTCTGTGTTTAGAGTTCTATATACGTTAGATGACGACTCTAACTTTTCGATATAGTTATTGTTCAAGAGGTAAGAGTTTAGTTGTCTTACAGTATCAAACTCTTTTACGCCCTTGTTAAACAACTCATCTAATAGCTCCTTTGCCGCAAGTCCATTTGAATTGAAGTAGATCTTATTAATACTGTCGATATCAATATTATTTATCGGTGCGTCATATTTAGCAGAAAAGACTCTAACTTTCTTATTATTTTTAAAAGCTCTAATTATATTTGAGTAGGAACCTTTGCTTTTCTCATCCCAAACTACATAGCTAATGTTTGAGTCAAGAGTCATCTTTTCATCTTTAACTGTTTGGCGTTGTCTGCTTCCACGAATGCCATCTGGAACTTTGACATATTTCACATCAAAGGCTGCATCATGGTTTCGTGGTACTTCGCTAATTGTATATACAGTGACATCGGTCAAGCCGATTTTAGCGCAGTACGTTTGTAAAAGAGAGTCGAATCCATTTGCGTCACCGACCAAAATTCGATATTTCCCTTCGCTTTTTATAGCTTCAAGACTTCGCTTTATTCGCTCAGGCAAAGTCTTGATACTGATCGACCCAGAAAAGAAAACGCTATCCATTATCTATGTACTCTTGTTTTAGTCAAAGTTACAACATATACGTTGTCTACATTCCCTTGATTGTACATTGTTTTGGTCAACTCATTAAGAGTAGAGCCTGAACGGAATAAGTCATCAATAATCAGTACTTTATCTGATTCGTAACGCGAGTCTACCTTAAATGCACCACTCAATATTTGCTGTCTTTCAGTTATATCCTCAATGGATTTTAACTCAGCGGTGTCTTTTACCTTCTCGACATAGTTTTGGTCGTACTTGATTTCTAAAGTTTCCGCAACTGCTTGCGCAATTGCATAAACAGGTTGCAAATCTCGTTGTTTTGAGGCTGGGGCTGGAACAATGACTTCGATATAGGGAGTTACGAAGCGAGTTCGTAAAAAAGCAACAAGCTCAGCTACAAGATACTCGATATTTTCTTCTTCCCCTGAGTATTTTAGGCGATTAAGTGCCTTACCAACATCAGAATATGTATTGTCAAATGAGCCATCCTCAAGCCTGACACTACCTATTGTGTGTAAATCTAATGCCCAACCTGCTTTCCAATTGCCTTCAATGTCAAAGCTCATGATTAATACCTTTTGAAATAGTGTTTTACTAAGTTACAAATGGTACAGTGTTCCAGTTTGTGTGCATTGATGCATATCAATTATTATACTAGTGGCATATTGATAGGTTTGATATTGGTTTACAACGTTCGCGCTTTCATTTTAAGCAAGTTTAGTGTTTATTGCACAATGGTTAAGCTAAGGTATTAGCGTTGTTCACACCTTAATTTGGCGTTAAGATTTTTGAGGGAAACATGGAAAGAGATATCATACTATTTGTAGTTTCGATAACTGTGAGTTTTATCCTTGGTTGGTATTTTTCGTCCAGGAAGAAGAAGTATCACGAGATGTTATCTGATCTCGAGAACGAGTTAAGCTACATCAAAAAAATTAAAGAAAGACCGCTGGAACTAGTAAGGCATGCATTCTCAAAACTATTCCTAATTCTGTTTCTTGTTTCGTTAGGGCTACTCATTCCATCAGCTTTTAAGTTCTTTTTGAATGAAAGTTTTGAAATCATAGTTGCATATGTGCAGTTCATAGTATTCTTCTCAGCTACTGCGTTTTCGTTTTGGACATACAAGTTGTTTAGCAATGTTATTAACTACGAGGTAGCTGCAAGGAAGTTAGAAGGCAAAATCGAGAAAATGAAGTCAAAAATAGAACAATCCTAACAATAAATTTAAGAGTGATTCACAACGCTTGGCGCTTTCACTTCATGCAAGTTTAGTGTTTATGGCACAATGCTTTAGGTAGGGTGGTCGCGTTGCTCATTACCTAATTGGGCGTTATATTTTAATCAATTTCAGTGGTAAGTATATAGGATAATGAGTGTGAATTTTATAGATGGAATTGCAGTGTTGGGTGCTCTAGCTTGGACGCCTCATCTAGTGTCGATGGTGAAAAATCATTATACAAAGCCCAAGGTACGTATTATCACATCTCGAACTGCTGAAGTTGGTTTTACTTCACTAGGTCCCATTTTGAATCTTCATTTGGCTTTTTCAGTTGAGCGAAAAGACATTGTCGTATCTGATCTCAAGATAAGGTTAAAGCACTCTAGTGGTGAAGAACGTGTTTTCGAATGGCAAGGCATTAAACAGAATGTAGGTAAAATGACGACAGCAGACGCAGGCTCTGTACCTTTCGAAAAAGAGCAGTCAGTGTTAGCTATCAAACTTAATCAAGCCGACATAGAAGAGAGGTTTATCCGTTTTCAAGATATCGCATTCCTGTCATCTAAAAGAGACTACGAAAACAAAGCCATCAAGCGTGTTACCTATCTTAAATCGGAAAACAAGTATGATCCTGAGTCCTTTTTACGTGACCAGGAAATGACAGAACTATATAACTTCAATAAACATATGTTCCCGTGGAAAGAGGGAGAATATACAGTAACAATTGAAGTTCAATCGCCGGAGAAATTTGTTCTAAATGACAATGTTCTATTCTTCTTCCTTTCAGCTGTCGACATTGAAGAGTTAGCTAAGAACAAAAATTTACTAGAAGCCGATTACAAGCGCCAAGTTATGGGGTATGTGGAAGGACAAGAGGATATAGTTTGGCAATGGCGAACCCCTGCTTTAGATAAAGTGGAATAAAAATCTAACAAACAATTTAATAGTGATTCAGGCTTCCCAATTGAGTATCGTGCTTCATACCTTAATATAGCATTAAATTTCAATGCTTTAACTAATCCGCTATCTTCTAATTTAGTAATGTAGCTGACAAGCTTTTGTTTAATTTTTAGCCATGCCCCCATCGATTTTTTTTACGTTCGAAGAGGGTTCAAAACCGTCACTTTGAGCGTTTTGCTAGTCAAAATAACTATTTGGTTGGTAAATGCCGCAAAACGCCTTGTTGGGAATGATAAATAACTGAAAATATTGATATGATTCGGCTTATTTTTTATTAAGGCTAACTCCCATGCGGTATGAATCTTTCCCATATGCCCCAGAAGAAAGGCAAGAAACCACAAGAGAAAGAGCAGCGCGACAACGTCAAGAGCGCAGAGCGGAATTAACTTATACCGCTAAGGACGAGAAACGTTGGGCAGAAAACAGAGAGCGCGTTCTTGCAGAGCGTGAAAAAGCTGCCCGTGTGTTTGAACTTGGCTGGATGCAATCACCATGCACACAGTCTCAAGAGGCATTGTGGGCAAGTCTATTTACTGCCGGCACCAAAGAAGACCAGAAACAATACATCAAAAGTTGCAATGCTCACCTAAACGAGCCTGTAAGGCAGGGTGAGATTGTGCTGCTTCCCACGACAGAGCCAAAAACAGCAGAAGATAACAAGCTCCTCGATGAGTGGTTAGAGCAAGCCAAGATTGCGAGCAAGGAGTTAGGCAAACTGCTTGATGAAGAAGTCGATACGCTAAACCGTCACTTCGACTTGTTCTCCCATCAACTCGATGAGCGAATTAGGGCTGACGGTTTACCTTCCGACTACTATGCGCAAGTCGCCACAGGTGTGGGTGCGACATCGGCGCTGGTCGAGCAGAATTTGAAAAACATCCAAGGCGTGCTTTTAGAAATTAACGATTTATATGCCGCTCAAGTAGCGATGGCAAGCAGAACAGGCGGGGTGAACTATGGAACCTTTGTCTCTGAACGTGCGGGCTTGTTTAAAAAGCTTGATGGCTCTTTTGCCATGTTGTCTAAGCGTAGTGTGCAAATTCCTATTTACACTCAAATTAAACGTAACTTGAAGTTGTCGACTAAGTCAGTAATCCACAATGCAGATGAAATTCTAAAGACAGGCTTTGTTAAAGATTTAGGCAAGCGTATCGGCAATATTTGTATTGGTATTTCCGCCGCGAGAGGGCTGGGATACATTGGCTTAATGATCGGCGCAGCCAGTGGTGTTGATAGCATCTATGAAGCTTGTAAAGTCGATGGTAAAGGGGACTGTGGCAAGACAACAACTCGTGAAGTTGCTGGCTTTATTGGTGGTGTCATTGGAGGCGTTAAAGGTGGAACTGTTGGCGCAGGGATAGCGGTCTCATCTGTTTCTGGTATCGCTTTATTCATTGGTGTTACGGCTTCTGCTCCTGTACTTGCTGTTGCTGCTATTGGTGGCACTGTGGCAGGAGGTTTAGTTGGTGGTGTTGCGGGATCTACCGCTAGTAAATGGATTGTTGATGAGATGTATGCTTGGAGCTCTCAATGAGTATTAAAGATATAGCATTTTTTCTTTTGTACTTTGCTACCGTTTGGGCTGTGCCTGGTGTAGTTATGGCTTCAATTGTTTCTCTGGGAAGCTTTAAACATATTATTTTTATGGATCAGCAACTTGCTAAAGATCTAAGCAAGTACTACGACGACAAAGGCTACATGCGCCCTAAATATCAATTGTCTTGGGAAATAGGTAGTCGCTGTTTTGACTACTGGGTTAAGTATCCTTTTATTCGCAAGCGTTCAACGACGGATTCAAAGAAATTCAAATTATTTATGTGGGTGAATGCTTTAGGCATGTGGAGTTATATCCTCTGCTTTGGATTGATGCTGATAGGAAAGATGTTTAACTAAGCTAGATTGATTCAGTTTACCTACTGAAAATTTGGTGTGTGTCCTGATTATCTTGCCAGAGGACGCGACTAATCCGTTGGAAATTTTTGTTTCTGATGGAGTACACGCATAATTCGGATAATGTCGCCTTCTATCCAATAGGAAACGATCATCGAAATCTCAGGAATGATAAGTAATCGCCCACGAATACCGTCTCGCTGTACACCCATAAGAGGTTGCCTTAGCAAGTTTTCTACTTTTACCTCAATGAGGTTGTCAGTTTTTTCTGCCGCATCAGGGTTAAAGTCATAGAGAAATTCAAAGATTTTTTCACGATCATTAAGTGACTCTTCTTCCCATAAAATCATTACTTACCTCGATTACGGATTCTGGCTTTGCGCTCTTCCATTTGAGATTTAGCAGTTTGGTGCTCAACGAAAACGGATTCTCCCGAGTCAAACTTTTCAAATGCTAGGTTTACTTGTTCAGTTAGCCATGCATCATGAGATAATGTTTTTCTTTGTTGTTCAGCGAGTTGTTCAGTAAGTTCACGACAAGCATCACTCAGTGTGCGACCTTGGCTCTCAGCCATTTGTTGAGCTAGGCGTTTCGTTTCCTCATCAACACGAAATTGAATTCTAGTGTCCATGATGTATTCCTTTGTTGCTGTGTGTACAAATGTTAGCACTAGCCTTTGAGATGGGCAACTAACAAGTAGCTCAATCCTAGGCGTATATAAGTTTACGCCTCTTAGCGTGGCTTAGTACGTTTGGTGTATATCCTAAATTAATTTCACTATGTTTATCATCAATGCCATCTTTCGTTTCGGGCTAAATTGGTTATGATAAACCACTTATTCAGTGGCTAGAAGTGCGAGGGCGAAGTGTTAGTAGAAAAATGGTTAGATATCGAGGGCGACCAGCTTTATTGTTTGGCTACTGAGCGCAAAGAGTCTCAAGAAACGCTGGTGTTGATTCATGGTTTAGGCGAATCGCATCTCTGTTTTGCGGATGCAATCGACTGGCTGCCGAATTACAACCTAGTCATGTTTGATCTGTGTGGCTACGGCTATTCTCCTGCTTCAGCTATTTCTCATTCAACGGAAACTCAAGCAAAGCGCATATTAAAAGCGCTTGAGCAATTAAAGATTGATGATTGCTTTCTCCTTGGTCACTCTTGGGGAGGCGATACGTCTACCTTGGTTTGCCAACACGATATAAAAGGTATTGTGCGTGGTTTTATTAATGCCGAAGGTGGCGTTCACGCAGAAAATATAATTTTGTCTAAGATAATTGCTGAACAATATTCTCAGTTAAGTCCTGATGAATTTTCTAAGTGGGTGAAAGGTGTTGGTTTTTCACAGCGTTTTTCTATGTTTTGGGGCCACGGGGCGGGTATTAAGTATTTATCGTCTGTTCGGCGTTGTGACCCCGTTGTTTTAGGTAGTACAGCAAGTGAAATTTATGCTCAGCACGCCACTCAAGATGTGCGGGGTGTTGTTAGTTGGGGACAAATCTATGAAAGCTTGCCGATACCTAAAGTTTACTTTTGGGGTACCCAGAGTTTAAGTGGTTGTGAACGTGCTGAAAAATTCATTTCGACATTGAATAATGTTTCGTTCGAAGGGGCCAATCACTGGGTTCAAAATGAACCGTCTAAGTTTTACCAAGAGGTGGATAAATTCATCACTGAGGTTGCCAAAACATAACCCGTATCTAAGGCTTTCGGGGACTTTTCTTAAGCATGCCACTCAGGAGTTTATAAAGTGTATATTCGTTTTGTCGTTGGCTCTGATGGGCAAAGCCCAAGGGAAATGCACGGACCTTTTACCGAAGTTGCGTACCTTCGAGAACAAGGGCTATTAGCATCTTATGAGGAAGATATCGTTTCAGACATATTTGACAAATTCAATCAAGAGTTACCTTGCCCACCTTGGTCATCGAGTCATTGGCCAGACGATGCCATTTCTTGGTTCAAGGTGACTGCACAGTACTTTGTGTCTGAGATGTATAATTTAGTGGCGCTTTTAAACGAACATGGAATTCAGGTTCGAGTTTTAAAGTGTGACAAATTATTCAAAATATTTTACGAAGATGAATTTCAAGTCGTTGCCATGGACAAAAGGTTTTAAGATGAATGGCGACGTGAAAACGTGTAGCCATATCCAAATTGCCCACATCAAAAAAACATGCTTCTCATAGTTGGTAACTTTACTTTCACTCTAAGTACTAGACATTATGTGTCTCATATTGCACAGTATTTTTAACTTCATAGCTAAAAAAGGAATAGCAATGTTCAGTCACGTTATGGTCGGCGCAAATGATATTAATCAATCCAAAAAATTTTACGATGCCGTGATGGCCGTTCTAGGACATTCAGAAGGTGTGATGGATGACAAAGGCCGCTGCCTTTATGTAACAAAAGATGGTGTATTGGGTATTACCCACCCGATTGATGGCGAGACGGCAACTCATGGCAATGGAATGACAATCGGGCTTAAAGTCAGCAGCCCTGAATTGGTGGAGGCATGGCATGCCGCTGGTCTAGAAAATGGCGGTACAGCGTGTGAAGCCCCTCCTGGTATACGTGAAGGCGGAGGCCGGAAATTATATTTGGCTTATTTGCGAGATCCTGCTGGCAATAAGCTTTGCGCCACTCATATTGTTTCGTCGAGATAAAAGTATGGAACATGCTCCAATAAAACCGCTGATTAGTTTTGATGATTTTGCGAAAGTAGATATTAGGGTTGGCCTTATTCGTGAGGTCAGTGAGGTGGCTAAGTCTGATAAATTGATGAAGCTTACCGTGGACTTTGGCGATCATACCCGTTCCATTCTCGCGGGTATTAAACAAGAACGTGATAACCCTATGGATATTGAGGGTAAGCAAGCTTTGTTTGTGGTGAATTTGCCGGAGAGGAAAATGGCTGGTGAAGTCTCGCAAGGTATGTTGTTCGACATTGGTTATGAAGACAAACTTTTGCCGTGTTTAGCTTGTCCAGAAATGCCTATGCCCAATGGCGCCAGAGCTGGATAAGGTTTGATTGTTAGAATGGACAAAAATGAAACTAGATAAAATCACCAAACATACGGTGATACTTTAGCTAAGATTGAACTGTAATTATTCGTTGAATTAAAAAAGGACTGAAAACTATCAGTCCTTTTTGTTACCTTGTGTTCTTCAGATTGAAAGTCAGAACTATTGCGCTAGCTTAAACACTAATGCACTTACCGCAACGGCTCCGGTCGCAAGTACAAAGAAAGTCGAGAGTTTGCCTTTGTATACGTGCAAACTTTTTACTTTGTAGACGGCGATCATTGGCATGATAAATAAAATCATCGCAATAATTGGACCTGATAGCGCTTCCATCATACCTAAGATGCTCGGGTTGATAATCGACACCGCCCAAATACTTAAGAAGAGTGCAAGGATACACATCACATGTGCTTGACGATGAGAAAGTGGCGTGCTTTTGGTCAGCATACCAATCAGGCTTTCACGTGCGCCTAAGAAGTGGCCGATGAAAGAAGAGGTGATAGCAATAAAGGCAACAATAGGGCCAAGCGTTGCGATAAATGGATTCTCAGTAGCATTGGCAAGGTAAGAAAGTACGGATACGTTCTGAGCCTTAGCTTCAATCAATTGCTCTGGGGAAAGAGTCAGTACACAAGAGCCTACAAATAGCATCACAAACACAATCAGCATTAGGTTAGTGCGGCGAACGATCACTTCTGATTTCGGTGTGGCTTCTTTATCGCCATAATGTCTGCGCTGAGCATTAGCAAACGAAGACAGAGCAGCGACATGGCTAAATGAGAAGATCACGACGGGAGTAGCTAGCCATAGAGTGCTACTTAAATCGGATATTGCTGGCATAACCAGCTCTGGCAAATGCCAGCTAGGGATCAGGTAGACAGATAAAAACAGCAAAATAGCAACCAGTGGATAGACCATGATTGAGAATGTTCGCAGCATGGCTTTTTCACCTGCGAGCATGATGGCGATCAATCCAGCTACTAATACACCAGATAACCAAGCCCTCGGCATAGAGGCCATATCTGCTTGGTTAACCATAAAACTATCGACTGTATTGGTAAGACCAACACCATAAATCAGCAGAACAGGGAAAATTGATAGGAAGTAAAGAAGAGAAATACCTTGTCCTGCAGCTGGACCAAAATGTTCAACAACGACGTCAGTAAAGTCGGCATCGGTTCGGCGAGAAGAGAGAATAAAGCGAGTAAATCCTCTGTGGGCCAAGTAAGTCATAGGATAAGCAAGTATGGCCATTATAATGAGTGGGACTATGCCACCTATGCCTAAGTTGATGGGCAAAAATAGGATGCCTGCACCGACGGCGGTGCCAAATAGGCTTAAGACCCATTGAGTATCGTAGGATGTCCACGGGCTTGCTTTCGCTGTTAACGTATTTTGAGTATCACTCACTTGTGCGTTACCTCTGTCTGTCATGGAAACGCAAGGCTATATATTTTGTAAATAATTATCACGACATTTATACGTTATGGTGATCCAACTCACGAAGTAAAGTGTTAAAAAGAGGTGTCTGAATGTTTGTTAACCAGTTGTTTATTTTAATATTAAACCAATTCAATTAAATGATTAGAGTAATATGCGGCCTAACTGGCAAAAAGAAATGTTTAAGACTCAGGCACTACACCGCCATTGTGCCGCATGAGTTGGCATGTTTGCATCAAGTAGTAACCAGCTACAGAAACTACCTGCCGGTGTAAGCCAGCTTTTATATCAACTTTTTTGCATAAGTTTTTTAAACATGGATGATTGGCGAATAAACTGAGCGTATATTTGCTGCCTATACTCCAATTGTTGCTCGTCATTGAGTTGGCTGTAGTGTTCAAGTGCTCGCTCTGCAGATGGAGCATCGGGAATGGTTGTAAAGGCGCTCAATGCTGTCACTACCGATTGTGCTTCGACCGACTCTAAAGAGAACGAAATTTGTTTCGCTTTTTGAACTAACGCTTGGAGAACAATCTCTCTTTCTGCTTGCTCTATTTTTGATTTGAGCTCGTTTTTGATGCTCTTGAGTCCCGCTTGTTCGAGCTTGCTTATTAGTTCGTTATTCATTTTTTTATCGAGTAATTAGTGGGTTTAGGCTAATGGCTTGGTTTATATAGTGTCTTGTTAAACCAATAATAAAGGCTGAGGAAGAGCAAAGTCTGGTGTAGAAATTAGTGTTTCCAACACCTCTTTAGTGATAACAGGTTTATTTTCTACAATTGGAAAAGTAAGGGTTTGGTCGCCCTTCAGTGTGACTTGGTAATGCGTTTCTACCGTACGAATATGACCGAATTGCTTTATGTTGGTAACAAGAACCTTTACATTTTTTACTGAAAGGAAGTGACCCTTATAGTAGAGCTCGACATCGCTTATCATGCACATCTCGCCAAGCATTGGTAGGAGTCCATCTAAGTCCTCAAATTCAATTGTTACCATTTTTACACCCATCTCTCACAGTATTTTTCGTTGCACAAGTCCTTGTATCTGTTTTCGTTAGGTCGCGGAGGTTACATTAGGTTTAGGATGATCGATAATAAACTAACGTGAACTTTTATGATCTGTAATCAAATCAAAATTTTAATGGCTTGTTTTCGGTAAATGAGCTTGAGGTGCCTTTTAAAGCAAAGGACCGGTTGATAGGCTTTTATCTGGGTAAATCTCAATAGAAAAACAGCCAGTTATATGACTGGCTGTTTTGAGATGCTTAATTAGACGTCGTAAGTGGTTGACGCTGTATCACCGCCAGTTCCCGTCCAGTTTGTGTGGAAGAACTCACCGCGCTGGCGATCAATGCGCTCATAGGTATGAGCACCAAAGTAATCACGTTGCGCCTGAAGTAAATTGGCTGGCAGACGAGCAGTGGTATAACCATCTAGGAAAGTCAGGGCAGACGTTGTACATGGCATAGGGATACCAGCTTCAAGAGACTTGGCAGCAACTTTACGCCAAGCGGCAAGGCTATTTTGTAGAATGCCTTTGAAGTAATCGTCAGAGCCTAGGAATGCAAGCTCAGGATTTTTCTCGAATGCATCGCGAATATTACCTAGGAATGCAGAACGAATGATACAGCCACCACGCCACATTAGGGCTACGTTACCGTAGTTCAAATCCCAGCTGTTTTCATTGGATGCTTCGCGCATTAACATGAAGCCTTGCGCGTAAGAGATGATCTTAGAAGCAAGTAGCGCTTGGCGAAGTGCATCAACCCATTCTTGCTTATCACCTTGAACCGGTTCAATGGTTTTGCCAAACAGCTTTTCTGCTTGTACGCGTTGGTCTTTCAGTGCCGATAGGCAGCGAGAGAATACTGACTCAGAAATAAGAGTGAGTGGGATACCAAGATCAAGCGCATTGATACCTGTCCATTTGCCCGTGCCTTTTTGACCCGCAGTGTCGAGGATTTTCTCAACCAGAGCTTCACCATCTTCATCTTTGTAACCGAGAATATCTGCGGTAATTTCAACTAAGTAGCTGTCTAGCTCGGTCTTGTTCCAGTCAGCAAATACTGCTTGCATTTCATCAGCAGACATACCTAAACCATCTTTCATAAACTGATAAGCTTCGGTGATCAGCTGCATGTCGCCGTATTCAATGCCGTTGTGAACCATTTTAACGAAGTGACCAGCACCATCGTTACCGACCCAATCACAGCATGGCTCCCCTGCATCTGTTTTTGCAGAGATGCCTTGGAAGATAGGTTTTACTGCTTCCCAAGCTTCTGGTGTGCCGCCTGGCATGATAGATGGTCCAAAACGAGCACCTTCTTCACCGCCTGATACACCCGTTCCGATAAAATGAATACCTTTCTCACGAAGTGCTGCAACACGACGGTTGGTATCTGGATAGTTGGTGTTACCACCATCGATGATGATGTCACCTTTATCTAGCAGTGGAACCAGCGCTTCAATAAACTTATCTACGACGTCGCCGGCTCGTACCATAAGCATAACTTTACGTGGTGCTTCTAATTTTTCAACTAACTCCTCAAGGGAGTATGCGCCGACGATGTTGGTGCCTTTTGCTGGACCTTGAAGGAACTCATCTACTTTTGCAGCAGTACGGTTATGCGCTACCACTTTAAAGCCATGGTCATTCATATTTAGGATAAGGTTTTGGCCCATTACCGCTAGACCAATAACACCGATATCACCTTTCATTATTTCTCTCCAATTTTTAATGGACGCTCGCGTTACGCGATCTTTTCTGCTGCGTCTGAATCTAGGTACCACTCCGTCTTTCCAGTTTGCGACTGGATTTTGGCTGCGGGATAGGGCAGCTCGTTTGCGGGAGTGGTATGAATCTCATGAACGATCTCTACTTTTCCAGCACCAAGTACAAGGTAGCTGATACGCTTGGCCGCTTGTAAAACTTTAGCGGTTTTAGAGACACGGATCTGGCCTGACTCTGGATGAGAAGCTAAAACAGATAGCTTTTCCTCTTGGTAGTTAGTCTGGCCTGGGAATAGGGAAGCAGTGTGACCATCAGCGCCGACACCAAGTAGGATCCAGTCAAAAACAGGCGTGCCGTTCTCGGTTGGTATAACGTCAACCATTTCCTTGGCAAATCGCTCGACTTCTAGCTCTGGCTTTTCTTCACCACGAATGCGATGAATATTGCCAGCCGGTATATCTACTTGGCTAAAGAGCAGGGCATTCGCTTCACCAAAATTACTCTCTTTGTCTTCTGGTGCCACACAACGTTCATCGCCCCACCAGAAATGAAGATTTTTCCATTCAATCGATGTTGAATAGGCTTGAGTTGCCAGCAATTTAAATAACATTTTGGGTGTGCTACCGCCTGACAGCGAAATGTGCACAGGTCGATTGAGTTCGCTAAGCGCCTTTAGGTCGTCAGCTAAGCTTTCCACTACCTGTTGCGCGGTTTGGAAGATCTTATGGTTGATCATAGTTCACAATAATCCGTATCTGTTAAATTCTTACATGGGAAACGCCAAGCTCTGTTGTCTCGTTTTAGCAGCTCGTCTGACTCTTTCGGACCCCATGTGCCACATGCATAACCAAATAGGGCCTGTGGATCTTGTTTGAAGTCTAGAATCGGCTGGACATATTGCCAACATGCTTCGACGGCATCGCTGCGAGCAAATAGAGTCGCATCGCCATTGAGCGCATCAAGGAGTAGGCGTTCATAGGCGGTGAGCATTTGTGTTTCTGGCAAATCCGCGTAATGGAAGTTCATCGCCACTTCTTTGGCTTTGAATCCTGCGCCTGGCTCTTTAAGACCAAAGCTTATCTGAATGCCTTCATCTGGCTGGATACGAATAACTAACTTATTCTCTGGTGCATTTTGGCCAAAAACAGGGTGAGGCGTTTGTTTGAAGTGGATAACCACTTCTGTGACTCTGGTCGGCAGTCGTTTTCCAGTACGAACGTAAAAAGGAACGCCATTCCAACGCCAGTTGTTGATGTAGGCTTTGAGACCAATATAAGTCTCAGTTCGAGAATCATCAGCCACACCATTTTCTTCGCGGTACCCGACTAGGTGTTGACCACGCACATCTGATGCTGTGTATTGACCAAGGACTAAATCACTTCTTAGCGCTTGTTCATCAAGTGGTTTAAGACACTGAAGCACTTTGATGACTTCGTCTCGCATTGAATCGGCATTGATTTGTGCAGGAGGCTCCATTCCTACCATAGCAAGAACTTGGAGTAGGTGGTTTTGGAACATATCACGAACTGCACCTGAGCCGTCGTAATATCCGCCACGTTCTTCAACACCTAAAAATTCAGCCCCAGTGATTTCGACATAGTCAATGAAGTTTCGGTTCCATAGAGGTTCGAACATGGCGTTTGAAAAACGAAAGACCAGCAGGTTTTGAACCGTTTCTTTGCCCAAATAGTGGTCGATACGATAGATTTGATGCTCTTCAAAATGCCCATGGATCTCTTTATCGAGTTTTTGCGCTGATTCAAGGTCATAGCCAAAGGGCTTTTCGATGATTAACCGCTTCCAGCCGTCTTCTTCTTTATTTAGCCCATGTGCTGCAAGGCTTGCTGGAATGACATTGTATAAGCTTGGAGGCGTTGCAAGATAAAAGAGCGTATTGCGCTGTTCGAAATGATACTGTTGAGAGAGTTGGTCGAGGCGGGTTACCAGTTTACTGTAGTCTGCGGTATCTGAGGTATTGATAGCTTGGTAATGCAGATGGTTTATAAACGCATCGAGCGTTGCAGGTTCAGTTTTTTCCATTTCCTGAAGAGAGTGCTTCAGTTTTTCGCGGTAAGACTCATCGCTGTATTCAGTGCGGCTGACACCAAGTATGGCGAAGTTTGTTGGAAGCTGCTTACTCGCATAAAGGTGATACAAAGCAGGGATCAACTTACGATACGTCAAGTCTCCCGAAGCACCAAAAATAACGATGCTGCTGTTTTCTGGTATTACCATCATCTTTCCCTTAGAAACGAGGTAGTTATCATATGTCGTTCATACAGTGAACTCAGAGAGCCAACCCTACCAACGGCAATTCAAAATTGGTAATTGGTCATGCCTATTATTCTGATAGCTAGAAATGAATTATTTCGAGCCACGAGATAAATCATAATAAGGCAGAACATTGTCCATGACTATTGATTAGACATCAACCTTTGTGAAAGCAATCGATTAAATATTGACTGATTATTGGCACATTTGGTGTTTTCTGCCACTTAAGAATCCCCACTAACAGTATACAAAGGTGTTAAATCAGTGCTGATTATCGCGCGTGGCCGTCTAAAATTGTGTTTTTAAATGTGCTTTGACGGTTTGAATATAACCGTTTCGGTCGATAGGAACGATTTGTTCTGCGTCTAAGAACATTTTGGCATAGTCTTGGTCGACTTCATGCTCTAAAAATAACAGGTAAAGCTTGGGATCAATATGCCCAGTTGTTGCCATATGGGTCATTATGTTGAGGGATTCGGCAAGATTTTTCGCCTTTTTATACGGTCTATCACTCGACGTTAATGCTTCGAATACATCTGCGATCGCCATAACACGAGCTGGAATGGAGAGTTCCTCCTCGTTGAGCCCCCGAGGATAGCCTTTACCATCGATTCTCTCGTGATGTCCTCCTGCGATTTCAGGAATATTTTTAAGGTGCTCAGGGTAGGGAAGACAGCCGAGCATCGTCAGTGTTTGGATGATGTGGTCGTTGATCATAAAACGCTCTTCATCATTGAGAGTTCCATAACGAATCGATAGGTTGTAGAGCTCTCCACGGTGGTATTTCAATTTGCCCGGTTCGAGTACAAATTTCTCTGTCCAGACATCTTGTGGACTTTCACCCTTAGTCCAAGGGATCTCATGGACTTTCTTATCACTCAGTATTGGTTCCATGACGGGCAATGGTTGTCGCTCACCCGCGCGTTGCTTTTCTATCCAAGATACGCCAGCTTGATCGTCGAGTGTCCTTTTCCATTGTTTTTGCGCAATTTGATTGAGCCGAACAATGGCACTTTCGTCCATTTGCTCACTACCTATATTGCATTCAGCAACAAACTCGAACTCACTGTCCAACATAGATTGAGTATCTTCAAGGGTTTTCTTTAATGCAGTGGCATCGCCGCCATGATACATGCCTTGCCAATAGTCGGCTTCTGCTTGAACTTTGAGTAACTCGAATCGCATTCTTACTTCGTGGATTCTGTCGTAAATGGTTTCAAGCTTGGTAGCTTTATCGATTACGTATTCCGGTGTGGTTACCTTTCCGCAGTCGTGAAGCCACGCTGCGAGTTTGAGCTCCTCCCATTGATCTTCTGTCATTGAAAACTGAGGAAAGTAACCTTGGTCGTTATGGGCGACTTTGGTTAACATTTGGGTCAGTTCCGGTACGCGTTGACAATGACTGCCCGTATACGGTGATTTCGTATCGATTGCTGAGGCGATAAGCTGGATAAATGCATTCATCATATCTTTTTGCTGTTCCATTTGATGAATGTTTTCTTTGGCGATTTCAGCAAAGCTCAGCAGCTCTTTCAGGAAGGCATGTTTATCGCTTTGCTCTTTTGTAATGGCCCTTTCATACCCAAGAAGCAATACCCCTACCAATTGAGATTCTCTGTTAAGCAAAGGGAAAAAGTAGACATCTGAGTTATAAAAATCATCAATATATTTCTTAAGCGCGTTATCACTGCGATTCAAATGGACTATTTCACCTTGTCGTAAGTCTTTTTCGAGCCAAGCGATGTCTTTAAGAAATTCATTAACATCAATTTTAAACGGTATGATGGCGTGGTTGGCGATGACCTCAAAACTGCGTTCTTTTTCATTAACAGAGAAAAGAACGATAGTTTCAGCACGTGTAACAAGATAGCTTTGATGAGTGATGGTTTTAGCCAAAATAGAGAAATCTTTGTTACTGGCTGTCTCACGCAATAATCTCAGAAGATCATGCAGCGTGTGCTCCATTAATTCTATTGATTCGGTTAAGTTAGACACTTCGCGAATTAAACTTTTTGGGTAGCGTGTCTTTTTGAAATCAAAACGGGCAATATTGTCGGTCAGTTGGACCAGATTGTGCAGCGGTGTGGATAATTTGGTGGCAACAAACCAAACAGTAAGAAAGCTCACCACTAGCATGGCCATGGCCACACGAATTTGTCTGTTTCGCATTGACAGTAAATCACCGAGCAACTCGTCTTGTGGTATAGCTTCTGCAAGTAGCAGTCGGACATGTTCGTTTAACCATACTGGGGTTAAAGTGACTGACCAAATGTTGCCGTCTCTTTCAATAACTTCATACAGAGTTTCTGTACTGTGTCGGTTTAAAATTGGCTCAAATAAGCTGTTTTTGACCGCTTGTCGCACGGACTCTACTTCTTGATCCAAATCTATATTGGATTGGTGCTGTGCCAAGAGTCTGAATTGTGTGTCAAACAAAGCTACCTGAGTGGCTTTGGACAGACTAAGTTCAGCGATTTGATCTGAGAGTGACGAAAGTGTGAAGTCTGCAGCCACCACTTCTTGACCGTCAGCTGACCTGCGTGACAATGTCACGCCATTTGTCTTCAAGAAATAGAAAAAATAGGGCTCGGTAAGACGTATTTCCCCGTCGGCATCAGCGTTGATGTACCAGGGTCGTACACGAGGATCGAACTTGTTGTCATTGGTTTTTTTGTATCCAACACGGTTGTAATCATGATCTAAATAGTGAAATTCGTTTAACCCTTCTGCTTTGGTGAAGTTTATCATGATCCTTGCGTTGGGGGGCGCTTCAAACCGTTCTCGTGAT
Source organism: Vibrio tetraodonis (assembly GCF_003350295.1). GTDB lineage: Bacteria > Pseudomonadota > Gammaproteobacteria > Enterobacterales > Vibrionaceae > Vibrio > Vibrio tetraodonis. Next base: position 22,358 of record NZ_QLYY01000005.1, on the reverse strand, counting down.
GATTCGTCATGCAGTGGGCGAAGCATAAAAAATTCACCGTGTTCGTTGCCATAGAATAAAGCAACAAGGCCTTGATTTCTCTCAAATATTAAATTGGCAGAGGCTAAGAAACGTTTCGCCTCAATGGGTGGTGTACGCTCTTTAATGACCGCGTTTAACGCCATAAAATCGAGGGTCGTTAAAATGGGACCAGCACGTACTTTGAAGGTCGATTCGAGCTTGCGGCTATTTTCATTACTCAGTTCCTTGGCACTTACTGCTAATAGTTCTTGTGAGTGATGATAACTAATAGCAATAAGCACGATGCCAACCAAAGTCGTTAGCACCAGAAATAAGCTCGTGATGTGAATACTCAGAGAATAATGTCGTTTCTTCATTTATATGTCGCTTAATGGCTTCTCCATAAGTATCGATCAATATATAAATCCTGCAAAAGGAAAGATGAGTTAAGGCATCATTTGTCATCTAGTTTGATGATTTTCAAACTAAATTGTGCCTACATCGACTATAACTATTATTGACACAGTTTAATTGGAAGCAAAGAGATGTTAACTCGGACGTATCAAGTTGAAGTATTAGCGACCTCAGAGGTTGTTTGGCAAGTATTAACGGAAAAGGCGTTGTATGAGCAATGGGCCAAGGCCTTCTCACCACATTCTCAATTTGAAGGAGAGTGGAAAGAGGGCAGCAATATTTGCTTTTTCGACCCGGATCTTGGGGGGACTCGCGCTATCATTGACAAAATAGATACAAACAGAGAAATTCAATACACTCATGTTGCAATTTCGAATCCGGAAAATGTCAAAGATATTGATAGCGATACGGCGCAGAAATGGATAGGAACAAAGGAACATTACCAGATTATCCCTAACCAAGAATCTGTCACCTTAAAAGTAATGATTGATACGCATCCAGACTTTGTCGATATGCTTGATGATGGATGGAAAAGAGCGTTCCCATTGATCAAGGTAATAAGCGAGCAACAAGGCCGTTAGTTTGGTAAAGTGCACGATTACTCTGCACTTTAACCGACTAAGAATTTAAAATGAAAAAAATCATTTTTGCCTTAACACTCATGTTTTCGATTCAGGTTTTTGCATCAGACGTTGACCTGAAAGCAACCATGAAGCAAATGAAGCTTGAGTTCAAGCAAGCTGCACAGGCAACAAGCGTCGATGGTATGAAAGTACCTATTGATAATATGTTGCAGCTTGTTGAGCAAGCCAAAAAAGGCAAATACCCACCAGAAAAAGTTGATACTTATATTGAAGGTTTTAGTAAGCTATCGACAACCCTAAAACAGATTGATTCGCAGCTTGATGCAGGAGATCTCGCTTCCGCTCAAGAGTCACTACGTCAGGTCGATGAACTTCGTATTGAATATCATGATAAACGCAATCCTAGTATTTGGAGCAAAATATTTGGCTGATGTGATTGCCATATTTTTATCTGAGTAAAAGTCACTACTTGTATGATTGTGTGAAATTTTCACGCATTAAGGCCTTTGAACAATTGAAGAGTAATGATGCCTCGGCGGAAGAAGTTTAACCGATTGATGCTAACAATCAGTGCCCTAAGCTGGGCACTGATTGCATTGATGCCTGTCATCAATGCGCATGGCCCCAATGCTGGGGTATGGGCGAGCTTGTGTACGCTTAATGGCTTTAAGTTAGTTCAAGTTGAAGAAGGAAAGCCGACAACTCAGCATGGTAAGGCTTGCTCTTTCGGTCACTTCTCTTGTTTTCACCAAGACACGCTTCCAACCCCATCTTACGTATCACGCATTACTTATGTAATCAGTGAGTATTATGCTTTTTTAGCCCCTAGCATAAGATACCAATTAGCTTTTGCCAGAGCACCACCACCTTCCTTTTTTTAATACAGAAAATCATACATTTAAAGTAAACGCAGCGTAGGCAAAGTACTTGGCTTTGACTGATGCTCTTGTCTGCGCGTCAAAAAAAGGAAAGTACCATGTTGGGTAATCAAATTCAGACCTCACCTAAGGAAGCACCGTGTTCTGCAACGGACAGAACTCAAGTTAAATCAAGATATTTTATGGTCTGGCGCTGGCATTTTTATGCAGGTTTATATGTTATTCCCTTCATTATCATGCTCAGTCTAACTGGATTGGTCATGTTATTTGATGATGAAATCGAATCGATTAGGTATCACGATGAACTGATTGTTGTGCCTGAATCTGTTGCACTTCCTGTCTCTCTCCAATTAGACAAAGTACAAAAGGCTTACCCCCTCGGGAAAGTCACTCAATACATCCCCTCCAAAGACCCCAGTTTGGCAAATAAATTCGATGTTCGTTTAGCTGATGGTCGCTCGGTTCTGGTGACGACAAACCAGTACACAGGTGAAGTAATAGGTGAAATTGATCGCAGTGATAGCTGGTATCAGCTAGCTAATGATATTCATGGTACCTTGCTCATGGGTCAATGGGGAGATTATTTTATTGAGATAGCAGCGAGCCTGAGCATATTACTGATTATGACAGGTGTATATTTGTGGTGGCCGAGAGACAATGCCAGTAAAGCGGGCTTCTTTAAAGTTCGAATCTCAAATATGCGCCTATTAATGAGAGATGTACATGCAAACTTTGCCGCTTTGTTTTCGTTTGTCCTATTGTTCTTTTTACTATCCGGTCTAGCTTGGACGAGTGTATGGGGCGCAAAATTAGTGCAGGCTTGGAATACTTTTCCTGTCTATTACACTTGGGGCGATAAACCTGAGTCTAATCTTACTCACGCTGATCTTAACCATGGCAGTGAAAAAGAATTACCATGGAACCTTGAACAAGCGGCACTGCCCGAATCAAGCGGACATATTCATGGTGCAACAACCCACGCTGGAAAAACGAACTTTACGATTAGCGAGCACGCAATCAATATTGATTCTGTAATCGAGCAGGCGAAAAAGCTTGGATTTACGCAATACAAGGTGTTTCTCCCTCAATCTGAAAAAGGTGTTTTTACACTCGCGGCAAATTCAATGGGCGGAGATATTACTGATCCACGTTTGGATAAAACCACGCATATTGACCAATACACAGGTGATGTCTTAGTGGATGTTGCTTGGGATGACTACAGTGTGTTGGCTAAGTTGATGGCAGCTGGCGTGTCCCTGCATCAAGGGGATATGAGCATCATTAATAAGGCGTTAAATGTACTGTTTTGCCTTGTTTTTCTCTTGATATCACTTTCTGGGGTAGTGATGTGGTGGATCCGAAGACCGTCAGGAAAAACTCGCATGGGGATACCAAAGCACTTTGAGAGCGATGGCCTCTGGAAAACGGGCATTGCAGGACTTCTATTGGTTGCTGTGTGCTTTCCTTTAGCTTGTTTGGCTCTTGTATTGTTTGGTTTGATTGATTGGCTTGTTTTTAAACCGAAGAAATCTGCGCTCAGCTAAGCGATAGAATAAGGCCACACATGAGTGGCCTTTCTGTAGAGCTCCAGTCTATGAGACTTTCCAGTGTATCTTTTCACCGGCTCTAATTGGTACAACGATATCATTGCCAAACGGCATGGACTCTGGGACATGCCACTCTTCTTTTGTCAGTGTTACCGTATCTGAGTTTCTAGCAAGACCATAGAAATCTGGCCCATTGTGGCTTGCAAAAGCTTCCAAGTTTTCTAACTTACCTTCTTGTTCAAACACTTCTGCGTATAGTTCTAGTGCTGCATGGGCAGTGTAAGAGCCTGCACAGCCGCACGCTGCTTCTTTCATTCCCTTGGCATGGGGAGCTGAGTCAGTGCCCAAGAAAAACTTCTTGCTACCACTGGTGGCTGCACTAATCAGAGCAGCTTGGTGGGTATTACGCTTTAAAATCGGTAAGCAGTAGAAATGGGGTTTAATCCCTCCCACAAGCATGTGGTTACGATTGTAGAGAAGGTGGTGCGCCGTAATAGTTGCGGCAAGGTTATCGTTAGCGTTATTGACGAAGTTTACGGCATCAGCAGTGGTAATATGCTCAAGCACGATTTTAAGATTTGGGAAGTCGTTTACGATGGGAGCAAGAACGGTATCAAGAAATTCTTTCTCACGGTCAAAAATATCCACTTCGTGATGTGTGACTTCGCCATGCACAAGTAGCAGCATTCCGACTTCTTGCATTGCCTCCAGTACGGGGTAGATATTTTTTGCCGAAGTAACGCCTGAATCTGAATTGGTTGTCGCACCGGCCGGGTATAATTTTGCGGCCGCAATTTTACCGCTGGCTTTAGCCTTTTTAATTTCATCTACCGACGTATTATCCGTCAAATACAAAGCCATTACGGGCTCAAAATGAGAATAGGGCTGGTTAGCCATGATGCGATCTCGATAAGCTATCGCCATTTCAGTATCAGTGACGGGTGGGATAGTATTGGGCATGATAAGAGCTCGGCCATTATATCGGCTTATATCTCTTACTGTATCAGGTAAAACATCACCATCGCGTAAGTGAACATGCCAGTCATCGGGTCGAGTGATCGTAAGTGTTGTCATTGTTGCTCCCACCATAATTTTAGTTGTCGGATTGGAGCCTAAACAAGCGTGAAAAATGAGAAGGCAAACGCTTACGTCTAGGCGACGGGATGATAGAGCAAAGTGCTGCTAAATGCATCTAATTTTTGTCGTTGTAAATCAAAGAGAATAAGGGCTTTATGCCTTAACCACATTTTTAATCAATATTTACTCGGATATGAAAATTCCAACAAGAGTTAGGTATAATAGCAAAAATAATTAAAACTATTAGGGACAGCATGTCAGCACCAAGCCTTTCTCAAATCAATGTGTATCCAGTTAAGTCATTAGGTGGCATTACTCAGTCTAACTGCTGGGTGGAAAAGCAGGGCCTTATGTTTGATCGCCGCTTTATGTTGGCCTTAGCTGATGGCTCCATGGTCACAGCACGTAAGTACCCTCAGATGGTCACTATTCAATCGAGCTTAACCGCCGATGGCTTAATTTTTGTTGCCGAGGGCAAATCACCGCTTAAGCTTCGATATTCTGACTTTAAAATGCAAGAGACGCCAGCTCAAGTCTGGAAAGATAACTTTGCGGCTTATACAACCACAGATGAGGCTGATGATTGGTTTAGCGATGTACTGAATTTAAGAGTTGAACTGCTCTTTAGTGGTGAACAATCAAACCGAATACGTGAAAAAGTAGGGCATAATGTGAGTTTTGCCGACGGGTACCCCATGCTTGTGATAGGGCAAGGATCGCTTGATGAACTTAATCGCCGTAGTCCTCAGCAACATTCAATGGATCAGTTTCGTTCCAATCTCATTGTATCAACAACCGAGCCATTTGAAGAGGACAGCTGGAAGCGTATTCGCATTGGTGAAGTGGAATTTGAGTCTGTAAAGCCTTGTGAACGCTGCATTATGACTACCGTCGATGTGAGTACAGGTAAACTTCGAGAGACCAAAGAGCCGCTTAAAACCTTGTCTCAGTTTAGAGCGAATGAGCGAGGTGGTGTATTTTTTGGGCAAAACCTTGTTGCAAAAAATGAGGGTATGATTCGCCAAGGTGATCGAATTGAAGTCCTTGAGTATAAGGAAAAAGAATTCTATCCAGACAACTCGCCAACACAGTTAAAGATGACTTGTGTTGAAAAAGAACCTTTGGCAAGAGACTTCATTACCTTTTGGTTGGAACCTCAATCTGGCATAGTGCCTAAGTATTTGCCAGGGCAACACCTACCGATTTCGATTCAAATCGGTGACGAGAGGGTTGCAAGGCGTTATACCTTATCTTCCAGCCCATCAAGACCTGGTCGACTAGCGATCTCGGTAAAACGTATTGACGACGGTCGAGTATCAAACTGGCTCCATGAGCATTTGAATGTTGGCGATTCTTTGGTGTGTGAATATCCGCAGGGCAGCTTTCATCTGGATGAGCAGTGCAATAAGCCCATTCTTCTCTTGTCTGCGGGAAGCGGTGTGACACCGATGCTTTCGATGCTCAGATATTTGTCTGATAACGATCAAGCGGACGATGTGTTCTTCTATCATCAGTGCCGAAGTGTCGAGGATATTCCATACAAAGAAGAACTCGATGAATTAAAACAGAAGCATCCGGGCTTGAGAGTATTAATCTCTTTATCGCAACCTCCTATTGATTGGTTTGGCTTAAAGGGGCGTTTGACCCTATCGCACCTCAAACAGATCAAAGATGTGGAGAAAAAACAGGTCTTTGTCTGTGGCCCAGATGAATTTATGCAAAAGGCGAAAAGCTTGTTGCTGAAAAAAGGGTTACCCGAAGACTGCTATCACCAAGAGGCGTTTGGTGTCTCTAACATAAGCGCGAAGCCATTAAAATCGCTTCAACTCAGTGTTAACGGGCATGTTTTTACGGGCGACAACCAAAAGCCGCTGTTAGATCAAGCAGAAGAGGCTGGAATAAGTATTGCGAACAGTTGTCGAGCTGGCTTGTGTGGTGCGTGTAAAGTGACGATTCAGTCAGGTAAGGTTCATCAGCCTGATGTTCCGGGTTTGCAAGATTCTGAGCGAAATATGGGGATTGCACTCGCATGCTGCTGTGTGCCTGAGACGGATATCGACGTTACTAGCTAGTTTTGGACGTAAGCTGGGTAGAGCGCTTTGAAGCGTTCTACCTTTTTATTGTTTATGTGACGACTTGTAATATTGTGTCATTATTTTTGGCGAAGCTTTCAATTTCTTTGGGCGCTTTTCTGTCTGTGATGATGAGATCAACATCGGCGATAGTACCTAGCTTCACCATAGCGTTACGGCCAAACTTACTGTGATCGACACCGAGTAATACTGAGCGGCTGTTTTCAATAATGGCTCTTTTCACTCGTACTTCGTGATAATCGAAGTCGAGTAGGGAGCCATCATAATCAATTCCTGAGATCCCTAAAATACCAAAGTCGAGCCTAAATTGTGAGATAAAATCAAGGGTTGCTTCACCTGTAACACCGCCATCTTTTCCGCGAACTTCTCCACCAGCAAGTATGACTTTAAAATCAGGCTTGGACATCAGGATTGTCGCGACATTGATATTATTTGTAACCACACGTAGATGGTGGTGATTACTGAGCAAAGCCCGCGCTATGGCTTCGGGAGTGGTTCCAATATCAATAAACAAGGTAGCACCATCAGGAATGTGTTTTGCAAGTTCTAAAGCAATTTGTGACTTCTCTTTTTGATAAGCGATTTGGCGAGTTTGATAAGAGGAGTTCTCAGCACTTGATGTGATGGTGGCACCACCGTGATTGCGACGAATCTTATTATCATCAGCTAATTCGTTGAGATCTCGGCGTATAGTTTGAGGGCTGACGCTGAAACGCTCAACCAATTCATCAGTACTTACAAAACCTTGTGTCTGCACCAGCTCTATGATTTCTTGATGACGCTTAATGGCTTTCACTTACAGTATCCTTGTATGAGGGAATGACGCAATTTTACGTCTTGTGACCATGAAAGCAACTCAATCACCGAATAATATGATATTGAGTAAGTATGTCTATGCATCACTAGACTGTGTTCTTTAACTTGGTTGACTTGTTGCATTCGGCTGTTTGTGGGGTGTTCGACGTTTTCGGCTGCCACTAATTTAAAGCGCTAAACCTCGTCTACACTTTCGGTAAAACAATTATGTTTCAACAGAACCCAGTGAAAGAGATGTTTGTATGGCATCTGTTAACCAGCGTCAGGTAATATTATGAATCAGATAACTAAGAATACTCGACCTACCAAGGTGTCGGTTGTGGCGAGGCAGCCTATCATCGACAAAAACAAACAATTGTTTGCCTTTGAACTTTTGTACCGAGAAGGTGACACTAATGCGTTTAATACACCCTATGGGCAAAGAGCCACGATGCGTTTGCTATCGGAGCAGTTTCTGACTCTACAAAAACGAAATCTCAGTGAGAAAAGAGGCTTGGTCAACTTTGAATACATTGATCTGATTGAAGGGGTTCCCTGTGACTTTTCGCCCGAAGATATTGTGGTTGAAATATTGGAGACATGCTCGGCAACTCAAGAGCTGTATGATGCTATTGTCGATCTAAAGCAAAAAGATTATTTAGTGGCACTTGACGATTTTGTTCCCGCTCCCGAGTGGGATCGTTTCTATCCTTTGATTGACTTTATCAAGCTCGATGTCAGAGAGTTATCTTTTGATCAATGTGCGAGTATTATTCGAGACTTCAAGAACACGGATATCCAGTTTATCGCCGAAAAAGTTGAAGACCATAAAGAATTTGTTCAAGCGCAAAAATGTGGTTTTGACTTATTTCAGGGCTATTTTTATCAAAAGCCAGAGGTAATCAAAACCCAAAAGCTCACCGCTTCTGCTGTCGACACATTCAAACTATCGGCATTAGTTGCTAAAAAAGATATCGATATTGTAAAGGTTAATCAAATCGTTGAGCGCAACCCTGCACTTTCCGTTCAGCTACTCAATTTTGTTAACAGCGATTCACGAGTGAGTACACGGATAGAAAGCACGCAGCAAGCGCTTTCCTATCTAGGCGGAGCTAGGGTACGCAAGTACGTTACTTATTCAATGGCCTCGGCACTTTCGCCAAGTAAACCCTCTATATTACTCAGAAATTTATTGATACGTGCCAAGTTTATGGAAGGACTGGCTCAGAATGTTAATGATACGTCGGTTTCTGAGTCAGCGTACTTATGTGGCATGTTATCTCTTATCGACGGTTTACTCGATATGGCTTTAAAAGATGTGCTGGCTTCATTAACACTTTCCGATTCTCTTGTTGCTGCATTGGTTCATAGGGAAGGGACCTTAGGAGATTTATTAGGTATTGCTGAGGCTATCGAAATATTGGATTGGAAAGCGTTAGAGAGTCTGCAATCCAAAACAATGCTTGATGATAAGACCATAATGACGTGTTTAGATAAAGCGAATAGTTGGATTAATGACTTTAGCTCATAAATAGCGACTCAATAAAATATTTGGAAACTGAAAAGGCTCACTTAAAAAGTGAGCCTTCCTATTATATCCAGTTAGAAATTAAGCGACTTTAAAGCGGTTGACTAATTCTTGTAAACTACCTGAGACCTCAGCGAGTCCAAGTGCGGCACAATCAATTTCTTCCGATGCATTTCTGAGATCGCCAGAAGAATCCTTAACGTTTGATATGTTTCTATTGATCTCATCACAACTGACTTTTTGTTCTTCCGTCGCTGCGGCAACGGTAGCATTAATCGTCGCAAGATCGTCAATTTTTGAGCTTAAATCACGTAGGTTACTGCTTACATCGCTCACCAGTTTAATACCCTCTTGGGCCGAGAGGTTACTGCGCTCCATAGAGTTGACTGTCGATAGTGTCACTTCTGATAAACGAGATATATTACTTTGGATATCTATGGTGCTGTTCTGGGTTTTTGTAGCGAGTTGACGCACTTCATCAGCTACGACGGCAAAGCCGCGTCCACTTTCGCCTGCTCGTGCTGCTTCAATGGCTGCGTTCAAAGCAAGCAAATTGGTTTGCTCTGCGATACCTGTAATAATTTTCAAAACACTGTTTATTCTTTGTACTTCATCCTGCAATTCTGAAAGTGCTTCGGCAGAAGATTGTACTTCATGCCCTGTACGTTCAACAAATTGTGCTGCTTGCTGAGCTTGCTCTGAGTTGAGTAATGCACTTTCTCTGCATTGGTGGGTGTAGTCGGATGCGGCGGCACTACTTTGTGAAACCTCAAGCAATGCCTCATTAAATTGCATCATGGATTCGGTGACACTGCTTGCTTGTATGGTTTGATCTTCCGCCGCTTTATATGAATTATCGGTGATCTTACTAAGTTGCTTGCTTGAGTGAGTGATCACCTTGGTACTGGCTTTCACCGAGTCTATGATAACTTTTATCTGTTCAATAAAGGTATTCACACTTTGTGTCACTGAGTCAAACTCTGGAATGTTAGACATTCTTAATCGAGTATTTAAATTTGCGTCTTTAGAGTTCAACTCATTGAATTGATGTTTCAATACATAGAGTGGTCTGAGTAAATAGTTGACTAAAAAGATAGTCAGACCACCAAAAATGATAGCCATCACAAGGGTTGTTACAGCGCCAGCTGACGCAATGTAATTGCCCAAGGCTTCTTTAGGTGCAAAGGCTTCTTCTTCGTCTACTTCCGACATGATTGCCCAAACTTGATTGGGCACTTTGACTGGTCCATAGGCAGACAGGACAGGAACCCCTCGATAGTCTTCGAAGATATCAAAGCCATTGATGCCTCTCAATGCTTCAGTGATTCCCGGAGTATCCACCGGCTGTAAAGAGATACTGGTGTTTTTAAGTTCGATATCTCTGGCGGCGCTAATCCCTTTTTTTCGAATGGTTTCAAGATATGCGCTTTTGTCTTCCATCAAAAATCGGCTCTCATTCCTTAATGTGCCATCAGAGCCCACAAGATAGATTTCTCCTGAGTTACCAAACCCTCTACTTTTCCAATGACCATCTTGAGTCATAATATTGTTAATCTCATCAATGGGCATTTGAAAAATGAGTATGCCAACCAGATTGCCCTTGTCGACAATCGGAGTGGACATAAAGCTTGCAGGTGCGTTGTAGGAGGGTAGATAAGGGGCAAAGTCAGTAAGGTATACTTCTCCTTTATCTAAAGATAATGCTTTTTGGAATGCTTGTCCTATGCCGGAGTTTGAATAAGGCCCCGTTTTTAGACTGGTCGCAAAATCGAGTTCTTTAAACACGCTGTAGACAATATGGCCGCTTTCTGGGTCGACAATAAAAATATCATAGAAGCCAAAGGTTTGGAGAAACTGGCGAAAAGAGTCGTGGAAACGCTCATGCTCTCTCGCATATCTTGATGAATTCTCTATTACGGTCAGTTTATCTTTGTTACTCAGTGGATTGGGGTTATCAGCAATAAAGTCAAACTGCATATTATAGGTTAAATCGGTTAAACCGGAAAACATATCTGGAATACTAACTTTATCTGTATTGAGCTGGTCATACCGAACCGCAAACTCTCTCAGATAGTAATTATTGACCTTAGATTTTACTTCTGAAGAATTGATTCGCCTGATAGGTTCATACGATTGGAAAGCTTGCGTAAAGTCAACCGCTGCTTCTCTGGTTGCGATGTTGTTGGCCATGGAAATGATTTGTCCTTCGATGTCGGAGAAATAATTCTCCACCTCGGCCCGAACCAGCTCTTTTTTGGCGGTCAATTTGTCTCGACTTTGTTTGAGCAACACAGAACGCATTTCTTGCGTCGATAAGTAAGTACTAATGGATGTGCTTGCAACAAGAGAGAGGGTGATTGCTCCCAATACGGCGAGTATGAACCTGAGACGTAGTGACATCATTAATCTCCATTTGTTAGATCATAGTGTTTTCTCAGAACTAAACAAAACTATAGGCACCTGGTTGCTTACTATGGTTTAACGTTGGAATTTTTCGCTCAAAAATGAGACTTTGAGAGGGTTTAGCAGAATTATGTTACAAAGCTGGAGTGTGGCCTCTATGCTGCTTAACATCGATAGATAAGAATAATGTGAACAGAGTCTTACTTTGTATTTTTATATGTGCGCTTTTTCATACTAAAGTTTAGACAATAAACAGTTATAAGAGAGGGCTTGGCTTTGGGTGTCGCAGAAACAAATCAAACGGATTCAAACCAGCAACTAAGTTCTGAAGATAACCTTCAAAGTAGTTCGTCAAACGTCGATCACGAAGAAAGTAGCAATAGTGGCCCGTCAGAAACAGCGAGTACGATTCGTCGTGGTGAAGATGCTTTTGATACGGTTATGCCACTTTGTGATGTTGCCTGCGTTATTTCTACTCCCACTGGCAAGGTACTGAAATGTCGCACGAAATACATAGGTCTACACTCAAAAAGTATTTTGTTACTTGAGATGCCAACGGTATCTCCTCAAGAAAAACTCATATACATGCGTCAAGGTTATCCTCTTCAGGCCTGTGTTATTTCTCCCAAAGGGGAAGGCGCTCGGGTGTATTTTAAGACCAAAATTGAATATGTGTTAAGTGGAGGGGCCACCGATATACTTTTAGTTACACTGCCTGCTGCCACTCAGGTTGTCATTGGTTTGCGTGAGAGCGCGCGTTTAGAAATCAATCTCAACGGCATTTTAGATCCAGAGGGTAAAAAATATCCATGTCAAATTAGGGATATTTCTCAACAAGGCTGTTTGATTGTGGTTGATAGAGATCAAGCCAATTATCGGATCGGGTCTTTGGTTCACCTTAGTATTTGCAGCTCAAACAAAGACGTTCCAGTCATAGAGGAAACATTGAAAGCCCTGGTGAAAAATGTCTCAAAAATAGGGCGCTATTATAAGTATGGTATTAAGTTTGAGGATGAAAGCTTAGAAGGAGTTAACTCCTTGATTGAAGGGCTAAACTTTTGTGCTTTACAACAAAAGTTTATGTTATAGCTATCCAATTAACATACCATAGTGAAGGCTAGTCATTGTTTCGACATAGCATTAATAATATTTTACACTGTATGGCAATTGAAATTGGTCTTAGTGAGATTGGAAGTTCCATCTAAGACCTATTTGCTGGGGTAACAAGTGTGAGAAAGTCGGTTAAACACCTTCATCCATCCTTATCTATTGATAGAGCACCCTCTGACGTTTTCATGAATTTCGAAGCTTTTCTGTCGAATACGGAAACACGTATACATAGCCACCCATGGGGACAAGTGCAGCTTATTAGTGGGGGTATTTTAGAAATGGAAGCGGAAGGCACTCGATTTCTTGCTCCGCCTCATTTAGCGATTTGGGTTCCTGCGGGTGTGATGCATACCAGTTATAACCGAAAACCTTTGTCATACTGCTCTTTAAACATTGCTCAGCGGCTAACAAAATATTTTCCTAGTAGTACGAGTTTGATAAAAATTTCTCCAATCGCTTTGACCATCATTGATGATTTTCGCACCAGAAATATTAGTATACCTCAGACGGAACAGGATAAGAGGTTGATTCAGGTCTTACTTGATCAACTGGCCACTCAGGATACACAGCATCATTTCTTACCCTCTTCAGATAACAAATACTTAGTAAAAATATTAGCGGAAGTGGAAGAAAACCCTCTGGATAATAGAAGCCTTGCACAATGGGCAGAAACAGTGCATTCCACAGAACGTACTTTAGCGAGATATTGTCAGTCTGAGTTAGGAATGAGTTTCACCGAGTGGAGGCTAAGAGTTCGCTACCTCTACTCGATGGAATTGCTAAGAAAGGGGCACTCGGTTAAAGAGGTGGCGTTAACCCTTGGCTATCGTCAAGCCAGCCCATTTATCGCAATGTTTAAAAAGTACGCTGGACAGACGCCAGAACAATACAAAAATAAACTGTTATAAGTCGTCTCTAGCGACTAAAGTTGCGAGAGCACGAAATCCAGACCACCAGTTATTGCGGCAACCTGCGCGAGATTACACTGCTGTGGTGTCGCTTTGGGGCTATCAGGGTAGACTTCGGTGGTTGTGCCATAGGTACAATTTGTCATTCCACCGCACAGTCCCAGCTTAACCATCGGATAGTTAATCACCCCAGTTTGAATAACGGGCGAGCCGATAATTTCTCCGTTTTTGTCCGCGGGTGCTATGTGAGTTACTTGGCTTACAGACTCAATGATCGCTGCTTGAAAATCAGCCTGTGGGTTTTCACTGTCACCGACAGTGTAGAATCCATCTGGAATCTTGCCAGGTATATACTCGATGCCATCACGAGCCGCTAACGCTGGTCTAAATTCTGTTTCATCGGTGTCGGTAGTTTCATGCAAATCGAAATGAACCATAATAGTGCCGTCAATTGAGCCCACCAGTTTGATAAGGTTTGCCGACTCTTCTGCTGGGCTGTTCGAATAAAAGGAGCGGTTAGGATCAGTAGCAAGAGGGTTCCAGCGGTTTATGGTCTCATAGCCCCATGGGCTAACGCAGGGAGCAACGATGATATTAAAGTATTCACAGTAGCTTTCCATCTTGTTCTCGATAAACAGAAGTGCCCCCTGAACACCGCTTGTTTCATACCCATGCACACCACCAGTTATCAATACAACAGGTTTGTTGGTATCCCAGTTATTACTTTTGATGCAGAATAGAGGATAGCGCTCAGTCTCATAAGACAGCGCTCCATATTGCTCGATTTGGAATCTGTGCTTAAGTGCGAATATTTTGCTGACAACCTCCTCATGGTAGCTACGCTTGATTGAGGTGCTATCACGCCACCGCTTACGCTCAGCATCCTGCCACTTTTGACCTGCGACTCCTATGGGATAAAATTCCTTTGTTTGCATGACTGTTTCCAAATTCCTTGTAAATCGGAAGCACAGCATAAATTGCCTTTTTTGTTGAAGCAATTCATATAACTTAAGCAGATAACATTTATTCAGTACTATTTATGTCAGCAATTAAGTTTGAGTAATAGTATCTAGGTGGTACATTTAACAGCATATCAGTATGTCTAAAGGGGCCTTCATGGCTGGTGCGAGTTTATTAACATTGTTGGATGACATTGCCACAGTGCTAGATGATGTTGCTTTAATGTCAAAAGTGGCGGCAAAGAAAACGGCAGGAGTACTTGGTGACGATTTAGCGCTTAATGCTCAGCAGGTATCAGGCGTTGCTGCTGAGCGAGAGATCCCCATTGTGCTCAGTGTTGCAAAAGGCTCTTTTCGTAACAAGCTTATTTTGGTGCCAGCTGCGCTGATTACTAGCTCAATTGCACCTTGGCTGATCATGCCTTTACTCTTAATCGGTGGACTATTTCTTTGCTTTGAAGGAGCAGAGAAAATAGCAGAAAGCTTATTTCATGCAAAAGAGGTAGAAGAGGATGAGGTGCCATCAGGGTCAATTGAAGAATATGAGAAACGCAAGATAGCAGGTGCTGTAAGAACTGACTTCATATTGTCGGCCGAAATCATAGTGATTGCTCTAGGCACAGTGCAGGGCCACGCTATGATGACACAAATTATGGTTGTTAGCTTTATTGCTGTGCTAATGACGATTGGTGTTTATGGGCTAGTGGCAGGGATTGTTAAACTTGATGATCTTGGTTTTTATTTGAATCGAGTTTCTCAAGGGAAGGGAATAAGAGCTTGGCTGGGTAAAAGCCTTATTACTTTTGCTCCTAAACTAATGAAATTTTTAGCTATAGTCGGAACTGCCGCAATGTTTTTAGTCGGTGGCGGTATTGTGGTGCACAATGTTCCTCTTATTCACCATTGGGTGGAGCCGATCATTATGAAGGCTTCAGACTTACCATTAGTTAGCGTTTTTCTTCCATCGGTTTTGAATGGATTGATAGGTGTTGTCGCTGGAGCTATGGTGCTGCTGCTTTGGACTGCCATAGATAAGCTGCGTTCTAGAGATTAGAAAGTGAGTAGTTAAAGCCTCGCTATCTCTACCAGGGCTTCGATTAGTATCTCACTTGGCTGGGCACCAGAAATCAGGTGTTTTTTATCAATTATCATGGCGGGAACGGCATTGATTCCTGCTTCAAGCCACTGGTATTCGGTTGATGAAACCGCCTCTGCCCAGCTTTCATCTTGCAGAACGAGCTCGCAAACATTGCGCTCAAGCCCAAGTGACTCAGCAATATCAAGCAGCACTGTAGTATTACTGATGTCTTGTCTGTGTGTGAAATACGCTTGAAATAAAGCCATTTCTAAATCTAACTGTAGATTTTCTGACTGGGCCCAAAGCAACAACTGATGAGCTTTACGTGTATTATAAATCCTCATATCGTCAGAAAATTTGAAATCAAAACCCAAATCCCGACCCAGTTCAGAGATAGTCTGCCTCGCGGCTATGCTGGCTTCAAGTGAAGTACCATACTTTTCTGCGATGTGTTCTCTAAGGTTTTCGCCTTCGGATTTCATCATAGGGTTGAGTTCAAAAGGGTGCCAATAGATATCGGCTTTGAGACTGTCCGACAGCTTTGACAGGGCGTGCTCAAGATTTTTGTAGCCTATGATGCACCAAGGGCAGACGATATCAGATATTAGATCGATACGAATAGTTTTTATCATAGGTGCCTATGCTTTCTAGATGCTCTGACTGCTGTAAGTTGAATTGTCCTAAGCTCTCAAAAAGAGAGCTTAGGACAGGGTTAAAGCTTGAATTTATTGAGTATAGCGTCTTGTTCTCTGATATTTTCAGTTTGAGCTTGCATGGCAATGTTAGCATTCCCCGCTGCCTCAGAAACTTGTTCCGATAAATCTTTAATTTTTACAGTGTTAGAGTTGATTTCTTCTGCAACTAGACTTTGTTCTTCGGCAGCAGATGCAATCTGAATATTCATATCACTGATGCTTTGTATCGCATCTCGAATAGTGTTGAGTGCGTTGTTTGCTTCTTCTGCACGTTTCACTGCGTTACTTGCGGTCTCTTTACTCATATTCATCGCATTGGCAACGGATGTTGCACCAGATTGCAATTGCTCAATCATGTTACGAATTTCTGTTGTTGATTCTTGAGTCCTTTGCGCAAGAGTTCGGACTTCATCAGCAACTACAGCAAACCCTCGACCTGACTCACCAGCCCTTGCCGCTTCGATTGCAGCGTTAAGTGCAAGCAAGTTGGTTTGGTCGGCGATATCATTGATTACTTTCAGTATGGTCTCGATGTTGTCAGTAGCAGATTCTAGAGTTTTCACTTCCTCAACGGCTTCATCGATTCGCTGAGATAGCTCACTGATTGAAGCCGATGTATCACCGACGACTCGGGTCCCCATTTGAGTCGCATCGTCGGCATCTTTGGCGGCTGATGCAGCGCTTTGTGCATTGTCAGCGACATTTCCTGATGTGACCGCCATCTCATGCATAGCGGTTGCCAGCTGTTCAAGTTCGTGTAGTTGATCTTGCATTGCACTGGCTGACTCCTGAAGACCCACAGAGGTCATCTCTGAGCCACGCAGAATCTCTTCACCAATTGACTTAGATTGGGATAGTAGCTGCTGAAGCTTGCCCGTAAATGAGTTAAAACCCTCGGCCAACTGGGAAAACTCCTGATCTGTTGCCGTATCTAGGCGCTGGGTTAAATCACCCTCACCGGAGGCAACGTCTTGGATTGCATTATTAAGAGCGCCTAGGGGACGCATTAACGCTGTCATTAATACCAGCAGAATAGCCATACTTATCACCAAAGCGATGACAGTGTAGATGATGGAACTGTTACGCAGATCGGCGAGGGACTGATAGGCAATTTCTTCATCAAGGATAACGCCAATATACCAGTTTTCACCAGGTACTTTAGAAAAGTCGAGTGTATAGTCTTTTCCTTCAATAGAGATTTGTCGGGGATCTTCTTGAATAGAGACATCTCCGAGAAAATCTTTCATCGGTTTACCGTTCATTTCAGTGTTGGGGTGAGCAATGGTTGTTCCATCTCCAGACACAATGAATACGTAACCCGCGTTGAAGAGCTGCACCTTGTTTACGAGTTCGGCAAGACCCGCCAAGCTAACATCATAAAAGATTGCACCGATAAATTCGCTTCCATCCATAACTGGGGTGGCAATTGACACCAAAATTTCACCCGTTGCCGAATCTGCATAAGGGGCCGTTATGATAAGCTCGCCTGATTTCTTGGCATCGATATACCAGGGTCTGGCGCGAGGATCCCATGTAGGGCCAGGGTTCCACCCAGGATCGTTGTTGATATTGGAGCCATCTTTCTCAAACCCTAACCCAGCCAGCAAAAAGGTTTCTTTTACTATTGGCCTAGTGATGACCATTTCCATTGCGCTCGGTGTGAGATTAGCTTCTAGCATGCTGGTGGCATAGTTCGCAATGATCTTGCGGCTATTGATCTCTGCTTCAGTTGTGTCTCGGACACCATCTACGATTTCTGCGACACTTGAGGTAACGAGAGACTTGATTTCTTTTTGAACCGTGTAGTACTGCTGGAGTGTCAGCAAAGACACTGTGGCCAAGAATAAAAGAGATGATGCGGCCACAATTTTATGGCTGAATTTCATTGTCGACTTCCCATGTCATTAACGCTTATGTCTTCTAGTATAGTGTCATAGTGAGTAAATGCTTATTATCATTGGTTAAGTAGCACCAAATTTATTAGTTAGGATTAAGGGCATAGCACTCAAAAGCTCAGATTAGTTGTTTATTAGCAATATGTGAATGTACGGTAAGGCATTGCAATAAAACGTTATTTTGGTTACTCTTTACTGTCCCAGAATGGTTTGTTCTAATTGCTTGTATACTTGTTCGTTTCCTTCGAATAGATCGTTAATCACTTGTGATTTTTTTACTCCAGACTGAATTCGTTTAGTCGCTTCTCGCAAGGTTAAAGTGATATGCTGCTCTGCCGAAAGTGTGTTGTCATTTTTTAATGGTGACCACTTTTGAATACTCACCGTCAGAGTGCTTTGTGATAACTCGGGTTCCATATCGACGAGTTCATCGAGCAGCACAGATAAAAGCTTTTTCTCTGCCTGTTGGGATTGCTGATCTTCGCCGAGTCTGTCGATGATTGCCGAACCTAACGGAGTTAGTTCTACGTAGCCACCCTGTTTAGGTAGTGGTTTTGTTACTCTTGAAGAAACTTCAACCCTTTGTGCGCGAGTATTGGGGAAAAAAGTAAGGCCAACCAATGCATCAAACGGCAACCAAACCGTTTGCCCATCCTCAATGGCATATTCGATTTTCCCCAGTTTTAGCAAAGCTAAGCCTTGATTGACTCTCAGTAATACATGTTTAAGGCTTCTTTTCCTCGGTTGTACAACCAAGTAAGGGAACTCATTATTGTGGTGGGAGATAGCGTAATGCATGAGGTGGTATTAGTTTCTGTGTTGCACGAGTGACTAGAGTAACGTTTCTTATGATAAAAACCAATAAAGCAGCGAGTTTTTATCTATCCAACAAGTAAATGCTGGTCTGACCTGAGTGTTATCTATGATGTATAGCTGCTAATCCAATGATCTCAGAGTAGAATAGAGCTGTTCTCTAATAAATAAGTACAATATGACTGTTAATAAAGACCCTTATCACGAAATTCGTCCTTACAATGATGATGAAATTCCAGCAGCGATTAATCGCCTCATTGCCGATGAAGAATTCATTAGTGCAATTCTTCAGCATAAGTTTGCTAATCATGCTGCTTGGTTTAAGGCCTTAATGTCTCCGTTGGTGAAAGTCTATCTCAAAATGAAGTGGTCTAAGCTTAAGTCGGTAGACAGTATTCAACTCGAAGTAAAAAAATATCTTGAACAAATAGTGAATACGACTACCAATGGCGTGTCTTACTCGGGTTTGGATAAATTAGACAAGCAGAAGTCGTACCTTTTTATCTCAAATCATAGAGATATCGCAATGGATCCTGCTTTGGTCAACTATGGCCTCAATAAAACCGAACACAAAACGGTTAGAATTGCGATTGGTGACAATCTGCTTAAAAAGCCGTGTGCGACCGAGCTAATGAGACTCAATAAAAGTTTTATTGTTAAACGTTCTGCCAAAGGGCCTAGAGAAATGATGAAAGTACTAGGCACTCTTTCAAGCTACATTAAGCATTCTTTAGACTCAGGAAACTCAATTTGGATTGCACAAAAAGAAGGCCGAGCAAAAGATGGAAATGACTTCACTGATCCAGCGATTTTAAAAATGTTTCACGTAGAAGGTCGCAAGCAGGAAATTGAATTTTCACAATATATACAGTCTCTTCGAATTGTTCCTGTTTCTATTTCCTATGAAAATGATCCTTGTGATGTGTCGAAAGCGCTAGAGTTACATCAACTTGAGACTCAGGGTAGCTATGAAAAAAGCGAATTTGAGGATATTGAAAGCATTGTTCAAGGTATTGTTGGTGAAAAAGGGCGAGTGCATGTCGCTTTTGGTGAAGTGATAGGAGGAGAATTTGATTCACCAGAAGCTTTGGCTGAAGAAATTGATCGACAAATTCATGATAACTACAAATTCTACCCAATCAATGAGTTAGCAGCGGGTAAAGATGATGTTGCTCAAAATGTTAAGGATAAACTCTCAACGAAACTGAGCCAGCTGCCAGAGGGGGCAAAATCACATCTGCTAGCTAGCTACGCTAACCCACTCAAAAACAAAAGCGCTTAATGAGCGCTTTTTTAAGGTGCAACAGCTCCACCCAGCTCTAAGTTCTTAGGCCATTTGGATATACGGTTTCCACCAAGGAAAATATTGCCTTTCACTGTCATTTTATCGGGAAACTCTGTGATTTTCGAACCACCAATGTATAAGTTTCCTTCAACAACTATGCCTTCTGGTAATGCATTTAAGGGAGTTCTGATGACACTCAGGTCCCCCTTCACTTTTAAGCGGGGTGGGAGCCTTGTTAGTGGAGTATCTGTTAGGTTTATGTAGCCGCCGACTTTGACCCCTCCCGGCCAAGACGCGATTTGTGACGCAAGTAGGTTTGCATAACCTTTGATATTGACCCCTTTAGCGATCTTTTTGAGTGCACTATTTGAAGCATCTAAACTGCCTTGAATATCAACATCTGCTGGGATTTCTTTGATGCTTGTTTTGGCAATATTAAGGTTACCTTTAACCACCAAACCTGCTGGCAATTCCAAGTAAGGCTTATTACGAAGATCTAAATTTCCGTAGTTATCAATATGGTTCAAGATATGATAATGGTTAATTGGCTCGCTCAATACTGTACTAGCGAACAAGCCTGTTATAACAAAGATGAGCCATGGCCGCATGTTTTGACTCCAAGAGTGCTTTGTAACAAGTATTAACGAAAGGCTGTTACTGGGTCAACATTCATGCTGCTTCAACGACGAAAAGCAGGAATTTAGTCCTCTGTCCTATATTATTGGGCGAGAGAGCGTGTTTTGAGCTCAAAAATTAGTTTTTCAGCACTCACACCAAATTGGAATTTGACCGTTAGCTGAGTGGAATCTTCGGTGACAGGTGATACTTGGTATTGGACTTCCTTAGATACTTCGAAAGCAAGCGCAACATATTTTTCTAATTCAGTTTCTAGTGCCTTTTTGTGTTCAGCGTGTATAACGACTTCTGCGATGTCATCGCCTTCTTTAATAATGAAACCCATTTCTCCAGCACAGCCGCACGCTTCGCAGACTTCAGCCTTTTCTGTTGTTTTGTTCATCATTTTAATCCTCTTACAAAAAGTATGGTTATTCTATCCTTCTGTGTAGCAGTTATCCATAAAAACATTTGTATTTATAAACATTTCTATTTCGAAGTTGCGTTTAATTCAGGCTTGAGAATTGATAGACATGTCAAATAATGTGATGTTAATCATATTGTAGAGAAATATCATGTGCTTATAAGCTAATGATAGCATTCATCGAGTTGTCAGAAATCGTAATTTATACGATTATCGCAAGTTAATTATACGAATCAACAATGCTTTCCGTTATTTGCATATTTATTTTTGATTTCAAAGGGAGGTGTACTATTACTCATCGCAGTGGATGTGAGATCACCTAGTTGTTCTTTGGGACGCTCTTTAGCCTTTTTTTGTTGACATCATAAGTTTGACTGAGAGTTATGCAGGCATGTTAGAGGGCACCATAGTTGATTTGTGTAAGTTAGATGGATTTACAAAGAGAAGAGCATAACCATGCCAAAACGTAGTAAAGAAGATACTGAAATCACGATTCAGAAAATAATGGATGCTGTCGTGGACCAACTGTTGCGTTTGGGATATGACAAAATGTCATACACCACCCTAAGCCAGCAAACGGGCGTGTCGAGGACAGGAATAAGTCATCATTTCCCCAAGAAAACTGACTTCACAGAAGCACTAGATGGGCGAATCTTTAAGTTATTCATTGAGCATTTAAACTTAGATGGAAGCCTAACAGACTTTTCAGACAGCTGGAGCAACGCGTTGGAGCGTTCGGAGTTTTTGGCAATATTACGTTTGTTATTTCACCACATTGTTACGTCAAAAAATGCTCATAGCTTTGCAAAAAGTGGTATCGAGCGCATATACCAGACCGCTGAATCTCAGTTTGGTGAAACTAGTGCCAAAGAGGTGGAGTGGTTGATTGGCAAGTCTTTAATACGGATGTCGCAATAGCCGATTCATATAAATGCCTTCCAAATATGGAATAATGCCGATCGGTTTAGAGACTTGAACGATCCTGGGATCGTATGATAATCCCCACTAACTTTGTTAGTGGGGATTTTTCTATGTTGGCTGAAGAGTTAGTTCTAGCTCATGATACTATTGAAGATGGCAAAAATTATGAGTCTGTAATTAATGCCATTCAACTTGAATGGATAGAGCAAGCTCTCTATGAAACATCTAAAGCGAGTATCAGAAGGCGTCGGCTACCAGCCCAACAAGCCGTATGGCTCGTCATTTGGATGGGATTGCAGAGAAATAAATCCATTAAAGAGGTTTGCAGGTTTGCAG
>NZ_QLYY01000004.1 GCF_003350295.1 Vibrio tetraodonis | reverse complement strand
TGTAGTGTTCAACAAATTCCGGACACTAACTTAAGCCGATTTTCGGCAGTAACTGGCGATAGCCCATCATTTGCTTGATGAGGCCGTTGCCTATTGTAGTAATCCATCAAGTAATAACTGATATCCTTCTTTGCCTGAGTTTGGGTTAGGTACCCAGTAGTTGGTATCCATTCGGTTTTTAGACTTCTAAATAGCCTTTCCATTGGGGCATTATCCCAACAGTTACCTCTACGACTCATGCTCTGAGTTATGCGATATCGCCAAAGCCTTTGACGATATTTAAGGCTGCTATATTGGCACCCTTGGTCTGAGTGAAACATCACATCGTTAGGCCGTCCTCGTTGCTCCCAAGCCATGTCCAAAGCTTTACAAGTCAACTCTGCATTCGGTTTATCTGATAGTGCCCATCCCACTACGCGACGGCTAAATAAGTCGAGCACAACCGCTAGATAACTCCACTTTGAACCGGACCAGATGTAAGTAATATCGCCACACCAAACTTTATTTGGAGTAGTAACAGAGAACTCACGCTTCAACCTATTGGGGACATCTGGTCGTTCTAACTTAGCCTGCTTATAGCGGTGTGAGCCTGGTTGTTTACTCATCAGCTCAGCTTCTTGCATAAGCTTTCGTACTTTGAATCGTCCAACCTCGAAGCCTTCAGAGCGCAACATAGAAGTAAGAGTCCGACTACCAGCAGCACCACGACTCATGTTAAAGAGCTGCTTAACTCGGCTGGCTAACCGAATACGATTGGCATCTGGCTTTTGTTGTTTAAACTCGTAGTAGCAGGAAGACGCGACATCGAACAGCTCGCACAGTAGTTTGACCGGTTCATGCTCCCTCAACTGGTCAATTAGCGAGAACGTTCGAGTTCGTCCGACATTAAGAGAGCTGTAGCTTTTTTTAGTATGGATTTTTCTCTTTCTAGGCGATTAATCCTAGCTTCTAACTCTTGGATCTTCTTCTGTTCTGGCGTCAGAGCTTGAACCGTTGGCGTCTCTCCGCCACGCTCAATCTTTAGTTGATCGACCCAGCGTCGTAAAGCCGTATCACCGATGTCTAGAGAGCGTGCCGCCTCAGATATTGAGTAACCTTGATCAAGAACCAAGCTTGCGGCATCTACTTTGAATTCAGAAGAAAATGTACGTCGTTGTCGTTTTGTCATTGAACACCTCATTTACGGTGGAGACTTTACCACCTAATTTGATGTCCGGGATCATTAAACCACTACACCCCACAGACCAATGGGCGTTGAGAAAGTTGGCATCTAACACTTTAACTTTTGGGTTATTGTCTAGCATAGGGATTGAGGGTAAATAAGCCCAGCCATCTTTTTCGATAAATTTTACCACTAGCTCTATACCATTTAACACAACTTGCCGACCAGAAAAGGCTGCGCGTTCACCAAGCCCAGCATCCGATGTACTTTGAAGTACATAGCGCGTACTGTCTGCTAAATCCCTGAAGTTAACAGGACTAAACTCCTGAAGTGGCGAATCTACAGCAGTATACAACCTTCCTTTGACTTCACCTAAATAACATGCCATTAAGCCGCTTGGTGGTATTAGCTTCGAAGATTGATCGTTTCTGAGTATTATCGCGGCATCTAAAGTTTTACTTTTGAGCTCTTCCAAAGCCTCATCCCGGCCGCGGTATATCCAATCTATGGTAATGTTGGGGCATAACTTTCTAGCCGCAATATCAACATCTAAGATAAACTCACTAGGTAGATGCATGTCTACTGCTATTTTGAAATGGTGCTGCTCTGGAAAGGACAGCGAATCAGCAAATGATTGTAGGGCCTCAGCATGCCTTATGAGGCCTCGGGACCAGCGTAGCAGAGCTTTACCTTGTTCCGTAATCACCAACTTATTGTTACCTCTTTGAAACAAAATCGCATTAAGTGCAATTTCCAAGTTATTAACATGTTCACTAATAGTGGTCCTATCTTTACCACTTGCCCTAGCTGCTTTTGCAAATGAACCATGTTCTGCTGTGAGAGCGAAAGATAACATTTGATCTAAAGTATATTGAATCATCAAATTTCCAACTTGAAGAGTTACTCACATTAATTGATAAAAGTATAGATAAACAAAGATTCACTTGATATCAGTTAATATATGTACCTGTTAAAAGAATCGGTTCCACATAACCTTTAATCTCTTAACCCCTAATGGCAAATTGTAAAAAGATTAATTAAAACCACAACTTACCTTGATAAAGTAGAAAATATTAATTTTTAATCGCGGAAGAATCACAGCACTTTGAGGGGGTAAAACCATCACTCTAAGAAAATGTAATGTTTAGTTTACAAGCTATAAATTTGCTCGTTAGCATTGATAACTGCTTTTTTATAGTAATGTAGGTATTTAAAACCTGTCCTAATAGCTGGTTCGAGAATAATGTGAATATAGTATAGTTATCAACTAAAATACGCTAAGTAATCTCTAGTCTGAAAATATAAATCCCCATATATTTCAAAAGTAAAAACCCCTCACTATTTTGTAGGGGCATTATTTAAAGTTAAGAGTCCTAGGCTAGCCATTAATATGCATTAAAGACCTTTGTACCTTTTACAACCATTTCAACTTTACGAGCGTCTTGATCACTTTCTTCTTTCTCAACAACGGATGTCTCAAGATGAATATTCCTCTCGTCCACACCGTGTAAAATCAAAAAGTCCGCCACTCGCTTTGCTCTCTTTCGAGCCAGTCGCGTATTATACTCTACAAATGCAGGCTTACTATCTGCTCCACCAATTATTACCACATCATAGCTTTCTAATTCAGTAACTTTAATTGCAAACCGAGTTAGTTGCTCCTCCATCTCAGAGCTAAGCGTAGCGTCATCATAGCTATATTCTGCACTATTTTGGCCTAGCTTCACCTGTTGTTTTACTGGTTCTTCAATAGACTCGATAGGTTGAGCGTCGTAGCGGCTGTTTGACCATGGGTGAAGGATCAAAGACAAGCTAACTTGGTTAAGCTGCTTGCTATCTTTTTTATCGTAGTATTGATCGATAACGCTCACATTGAAAAAACTGTCAAATTGCAAGGAAACATCAATGTACTCACTCAAAGCATAGTACCCGCCAACCGAAAGGTATGGTGACACACCACTAGTTTCTGGCGGTGAATCCAAAAATTGTTTATTCATTTCAGCATTATAAAAATAGCCACCAGCACCAGCAAATAACCCTCCATCACGTGACAACGACCATTTATGTTTAGCCAGTATATCTACGCCCTTCATGCTAAAGCCATCACCATCGGAAAAGCTTTGGTAACCGAGTTCGAAGTTAAATGGTTGTGTACTAATACCTATGTTGTATTTCAAGCTGGTTATGTCATTGTCATTTTTGTAAGGATCGTCCTTAAATTGCGCAAGACCTCCCCCTATCTGAAAATACAACCCATTAGAAATTAATGTTTCAATAACGCCTTTCTCATTTTCATTCGACTGCTGAGCTTCAATGGCGAAAGCCGAGCTGGCTGTAAATACAGAAAGAGCCAATAAAATAGTTTGTTTATTATTCATAAGTACTCTTTTACAAGTAAGAAACGGTATAAACTACCATTCCCTCAAACTTACCTTTTTTGATGTCAGAGGAACCACGCGGAATTAGTTTTGCGATATAACGGTCATAGCCGACTTGTGCGACTTCATAGCCATCCCCAACAGGTTCGTTTAATTCCACTTCTTGACCTCCGAGGGTGTATAACTTGATACCTAAAGAATCAATTTCTTTGCCATCTTCATCAAAAACGGGAATATATGACTTATTGGTAAGATCGCGGACGTTATCAAAATAACCACGCAACTTTACCGATGGACAATCGGGACCATACTTTAAGTTTCTGACTATGATAGTGAGAGGAAGCTGCGCAGCTTGACCAACTTCGTCGACGCTTATTTGACCATAGTCAATATCATTATTCTGGATTTCTAGCTCAACTAGGCATTTAGAAGGCTGAAGAATATCCATATTAGCAATCACGCTTCGATAGTTTGCGTATAAGCCGTTATACCCACCTTTACCATCTACCTGGAAAATATTGATCGCTTGACTATAACCAGTAAAGGTGCCAGGTGCCGTTACGATAATTGGTTGATAAGTAATCCTACGCGATGTTTTCGTTCGACTCTCACAGCTATTGTTATTTTCATTGCTTCCACACGCTGGCACAACAAAACCTTTGACTGCGGTCTTAACACCATAGATGTCATTTCCCTCATAACGAAATCCAACTTTTATACCAGGAATATTTGGTACAGAAGTGTTCCCCGTTTTCCCTGGCCAAAAATACACTTGCTCAGGATAGTTTTTTAAGCTGGGATAATTGGTCGCATCTTTATAACAAGTCACGGTTACTGTTTGCGATGGCCCTCGCCATACAATTTGACCATTGGTTTCATCCACAGGTACAGATGCAGATGGATCGATATAAAAATTGGTGACGCCTCCTGGCCCCCTGCCGCCAAAACTGCCACCTTCGCTGGTACTATAACAAGCTAGTGCCAATGCACTCGGGGCGAATATATTCCCAATAGCGAACAATAGAAGGGTTAAAATTAGCTTTCTCATTGTCCGGCCTACTGTTTATTTTGCACTGTGCAAACATTTTGTGTATTACAAACGAAAGTGTTTGATACAGTAGCACCATAGTCATTGATATGACTCAGCGTATATCGGTCACTTTTCTCTATGTTCAGAGCTTTACTCGAAAAAGGCGCTAACATGAAGGGCTTAAACTTAGAGGACTTCTCTGCATCAGTTAGCTTTAGGTCAGATAAGGTCACGTAAAATGGTGAACCATTCTCGATAATAACCTTGTTACCATTCAAACGCCTAATCTTTGTACTACTATCAATTAACTTGTCTATACGATTGATTTTTTTAAGGTTTTCCGGCCTATAGAAAAACTTAATGACAGATTCGATAGCAATTTGGATCGATCCACTGGCTATCTTGGTATTTGTACTACGGCCTTTATGTTCAACTGAAGGGGGGACTTCTCGAACATGTAAAAAATAGGCGGTTTCCCGATCCTGAGGCAATTGAGAAACGGTAGGTAAAGATTTAATTCGCAAAATAGCGTAATCTTTACTTTCAATTCTCAGCACTGGTGGTACCACAATAAACTTATCTTGTACTTCCTGCCCTGTCATATCTGTCAACCAAGATTGAGCAAGAAATGGCGTCTCTGCCGGATTTTTTATTTTCACTGTTTCGACTTTAGAATCGCCATCGTAAATAACGCGAGTTCTGTCTAGTGCTAATGCGGCGTTTGCTGTGGTCGATACCATCAAGCAGCACACGATTGCTAAAATACAATTTTTCATATTTTCCCAACTACTAATTTAGTTTTCACAGTTAACTGAACGAATGACTTCTTGACTTTCCAAAATCGACTCATCGATGACTAGGTGACAACTTTCGTTATCTCCCCAATTCACACTTATATTTGAATCGATGTTGACTCCAACCACATAGACTGTTGAATCTTGGCCAACTATGCCAATCTCTTGATTAAGTTCATCATCAAAGACTAAAGCGCCAAACGGAATCTCTTTATCACCTTCCAAATGCGCTAGGAAGTTGCTACCTTTACGTGCTTTTATTTTTTGGTAGCCAATCGCACCCTCAGTCAAGACCATACTCTTAACGCTATCGAGCACTTCAATATTGTCAGGCAGTGACTTAAAGTCGATAGTGTTGTAGCTCTTTTGGTAAGGCGTAACACCATTAATCAGGGCTAAACCGAATTCGTTAGTCTTCTCGTGATGGCTACCATTAATGGTGACGTCTGACACACTAGAATCAATAAGAATGCGTGATGTGCCTGAGTTAAGTGCACTGTATGCCAATCCATGTTCGGACAACAATACAGTCCCCGTAGCATTTGCGTTCACTTGACTGTATGAGTCGGTTTTATAACTCCCACCAAAAGAAGTTGAAACAAAAGATAAATCGCGACTGTAGTTACCACTTACACCATTCGATTCACCTTCATAAACATCGTAAGCGACTCGATAGTTAGAACCATCCCCTTTGTCATATCCGGAATAGGATAGAGTCTGAGAGTAGTCGCCGTCACGTGAATTTGTTTGTACAGATACGGAATTACTGCCCCCAATAGGAATAGAGATGCCTAACGACCAACCTTTTTCACCACTGCTTGGTGAGTACTTTTGGATACCCGACTCATAGTTATATGTCAGATATGAATCATCGGCTTGATATAGATTCAGCGTCAGATATAAGTTGATCCCATTAAGATTTATGGGATGTGACAAGTTGACATCGTAACGAGAAGAATCGCGCCGGTTATCCCAGTAGTTATTGGAGGTATAGGAAACATATGCGCTGGTAACACCGAAACTCTGTGTCAACGCGATTTGCTTTTCATCTTTACGATTGTTGTTTGCGGCATAAACAAATGATGAGGTTACATCATCATAAGAGTTAAGATATTCATCAAATTCGTAATACTGCTCTTCTGAAAAACGATATCCAGCAATACGTAAGCCTAAACCAAAATCAGTTAAGGTATTGTTGTAAGTAACACCGTAAGATATACCAGATACGTCACTAGTATCACCCAGTGTGGCCTTCGCTGTAGAGACATCGACAGATGCAGCACCAAAGTAATTTAGATTAACCCCTGTACCAACCGTGTAAGACTGGTAATCCTCAGATAATAAGGTTGCCGAAAAAACAGACACGTAATTGTTGATCCCGTAAGATGCTTCGGCTGAGAAAAACTCCGGTTTATGTTCATAAGTCTCGCTGTCTGGAACTCCAACCGATACGCTGTAGCGCAGATGGTTTGGGCGAGTTAAATACAAAACGTCAGCACCATTGACTTGGTAACGTTGAATTTTTCCGTCGGCTTGTTTAACTTCTACATCGAGTGTGCCCTTAGAAGCTTGCGCAAGATCATCGATCAAATATGGACCAGCATTAACGTTGACAACTTTGAGTACATTTCCTTGTTGCCTAATGGTAATCACTGCATTCGTACTCACGGTTCCCGAAACAACCGGCGAATACCCACGCAAATTAGACGGTAACATTTGGTCATCACTCTGTAAGCGAACACCCGTCATCTGGAACGAGTCATAAACATCCGAGCCAAACTGGGTATTACCAAATGTCAACTTGGACTTAATACTGCGCACGGGCGTATAACCATACAATGAGGTAAACTCACCTGAATAATTATTGGATGCCTGATAATTGGCTCTAAAGCGAAACGCACCAGCATTCGCTCCAATAATACCGTATGTCGATAAGTCATCATTCCAGCCGTTTTCATCGTCCTGCTGGCTTGAAAAGTAGTTTATGTTGTAGTCGAGATATAAAGCTGAAATTCCATCATCCCACAATCGATCGGGCACAAATCCATATTTATACTCGTTAGCAATGTATTCTTGTGGTGTTGATATGTCGATACGGCCTTTACCAAGATCAGAAACGATCTTAGTGTATTCAATCTTATCAATCTTATAACAAACTGCACCTTCAATTGATTCTATTTGTTCTTTATACAGTTTATATCCGCGATCATTGAAAGGCAGGCTATCTACCAACACCTCAGATATACAAGGTTCGTTATTACTAAATAATATTTTATCTGTCGTTAAAAATTCGCCATTAATGTATACGTCCAGATCATAACTGCCGTCTTCCACAAAATTAGCAGTTGAAAACTTGCTTAAATCAACACTATTTTCACGTCTTATAAAGAAATTATTAAAGTTTGTCGCAAAAGATAAACTAGGAGTGGAAAGTACAACTATTGAGCTAAGTAACAAACAACGCATTTTCATCAACCAATAAATTTATAGAAAATAGGTGCTTGGCTATACAGCCGAGCACCCTAGATCACTAGTTATAAGTAACACGTAGTAAAGCCCAAGACTCTGCGTTACCAGCCGTTACCTTGTTCACGGCATCAATATCAATGTTTGCTTCATACGCCGCAGAGAAAGAAGCGATGTTTGTACCATCAACAAGTACATTGGTTGCCGCTACATCGCCATTATTCACTGGATTACCGTTGTGAAGGATACGCACACCAATGCCAGTTGCACCGCCATCAACACTGAACAGATCGCCAGTTGCATCAGGGTTAGAAACAAAAGTGAATTCTGCATTAGAAGCCACGTTAGTATCACAATCAGTCAATTTCACGCGAAATGGTACTGGAGTAGAACGATCTCCTTTAGCTTTGAAAATATGAGTAGGCTGTTGGCCCAATTCAATTGTCTGATCGATACTGTCTGGAGACAGACCACATGCTGATTCTACGATTTCACCTTTGAAATAAACATTGGTTGTATTCTCAGCCAAAGCAGGTGTTGCTGACATCAAGCCAAAAAGAAGCGATGCTGAAATTGAAGAACGAATAAAATTAGCTTTCATTTTTTGTCCTATGTATTTTATGTATGAAAATGCATATAGAAAAATAATTTTCTAACAACATTTAACCAATTTCCCTTTATGGGAAATATCAACTCAAACTTGATTTTTTTACTAATCAAGCCTTCGTCAATTTAGAGATAAAAAGAAGCAACCACTTGACAGCTTTCACTCCCTTAAAATATCAAACATTAAAAAATAATATAAATCACCCGGTCTATCTTAAATAAGACTATAGATATTTATGCATAATCAATTACATACATTTCACTAAATTTAATACGGCGTGCTTTCTTGAAATGGGATAATAGATATGATTATCAGCATTATCACCTCACTAGCTGGGGATTCTCCCCCCTACAGAGAGAAAAATCAAAAAAAATCATGAAACCCAAAACTGCCCAAACATAAAAATGAATAAAATCTCAGAAAATTGTGACTATATGAATAAAAAAACACAAAAAAACCATCAATAACAAAAGGAAAAATCAAAGACATAAACGAAAAAAAATCTGAAAATAGTTGAAATACTTCTCAAGTGAAAGTTTTATAAAGGTTAAGTATAAATATTGAATATGATTACCTAAGTTTTAAGTATCGTAAAAATAATATTTTCTAGTACGTTATAGAACTTGGCCGGAAATAATATAACACCAAGAGCATATGGGAACACATCACTGGTTATGCGAAACTATTTCGCTACCTCGAAAACAAAAGATACAAGAGAAAGCTTTGCACTGATTAATGAAATAAGATTCATTCTCACACCCATAAACATCTGATAGCACGTAATCAGTTAAGGTATTTTTGTACTATGAGCAACGATACAATTTCATATCAGTAGAAACGCACGTAGATGTAAATTAATTGTCCTTAAATTTTTCATACCGTATGAAAACATGAATTTGATGGTTTTTAGATAAAGTTATTTCAGTCACACAAATAATTAATGATAGAATTGATAATATAGTGACAGATGTGGCAGGTCAAAATGAGGACGGTAAAACTCCGAGATCCGCTCACTCACAGACCACCAGCACATCACGTCAGCGACATCAATAAATTATTAGTAAAGGCAGTGAATGACTGATAGAGATCAAAGCTCCAGACTCAGTTATATGAGCAAAAAGGTTCAATTAGAAACCTTAGCGATCAACTTCCAAGAGCTTATTATTACAAACTCAAAACAGGGCAGTGATATACCTCTAAGATTGAAAGAAGCAGAGCTGCTTGCTCTACTATGTGAGGCATACCCAGAAGTCGTTACTCGTTCGATGATCATAAGTCAACTTTGGTCAACGACATATGCAAATGACATTTCAGTCAATCAGTTAATTAATAGTGTGCGAAAAAAACTCGACTCTGAATACAAACCTATCGTCAAAACAATACCTAAAGTGGGGTATAAGCTGCAGATAGAACCCATAATTACCAATGAATGTACTAATGAGGACAACACTGGAATAAGTCCAAGCTCTCATATTTTTGAGCCTCCAACTAGACTCTTAGCGTATGCAGAAAATATAAAGGATTCAAAACGCCTGTTTAATCGAAAATTTAATATATTATACTGCCTTGCTTTGCTAGCTGGGGCCGTTTTCAGCAGGTTTGTACACCACTTCCCGTTTAATCGGCTTACCTACGTAGACCATATCCCTTTTACTTTCGAGCCTACTAAAGCCCAATATATGAAGGCAAGCACTATTGATAAGAGTGAGTTACTATTTGTTGATAAGGTAGATGGAGAGCTTTATTCATGCATGAAAAGCTACGTATGCAACAAGCTTTAATTCTGGTTGTACTATGTTTTACCGGTTACAGCTTCGTCAAATTACTCTGTCCTAACCACCACCATTGTTACGGTCAAAATTTATGGCAAGCAAATTTTAAAGGATCGCATTTACTCATAGACGCAGAACAATCTGATATCATAGTCTTTCGGCAAGAACCAAACTATATATCTAAATTCTTTTACAAAAGGCACTCAGAAAATCTAGACGGCCGACATACTTTTACATTTTCAAAACAGCAGCTACTGAGTAAAACTTCGAGTGACCAAGGCATAGAGGATTCCTTATTGTCAGTTAGATTTATTGACTTGCTTAAATCAAACGGCAACTGTCTGATTAGTGTTAGACTTAACAATAAATTATATGCAGTAGAGCTTAATAGACTTAATTAATATAATGTTTTATTTATAGTAAGAGATAGAGTAAACCTGCCTCTTACTATATAAAATTAAATATTTAAAGACTTAATTACTTTATTTCCGTTAATATAAGTTGAATGATTTGATATTTTTTCTTGATATATATCAAAAGCATGTCGAACATTGTTAGCATGACATATTACTGGAATAAGCACAGCTTTCTGTTTTACAAGTTCTCTTGTGACTTCGCCAAAATCTTCACTCTCTAAATCTTGAGGTATAATAACACCCTTAATATCAAAGAAAATGAATTTTTTATTAAGTGCTTTCATATTAAAACCTTAGAATCATCAATTGTTATAACTATCTTTAACTGTTACTTTTTCATCAGCATTGTTATTACATAACTTACTTCGATAGTACTCTATTGCTTCTTCTCTAGTTTTTTTTAAATGAATCATAACCATTTGAATTATCATCTCTTCACTTTCTTTCATCATAAAAACAAATATAATAAGTATAATATTGAGTTAACAATTATAGTTTCTTTGTTTTTCTTTACCATTCAATAATTATAAAATAAATATAATTTAAAAATTAATTTTTATTGTCTCGATAGAAAAATAATTTATTTCTCAGTTGCATAATATTATGATTTTTATTCTATGTAAGCCGATTACGCTAACCGGATATCTATAGGTAAGTCTCAGGAAAGTGATCCTGCTCAGATAACAAGCTTCTACTACGTTACAAAAGCCAAAATATTAGACCAGTGACAAGCTATAATGAGGGCTAATAATACTAATTTGTGGAACCGAGGTTTGAATTAGGTAATAATATTATCAGATTTAAAAATCATTAATAAGAAATGATTCTCATTAATGATATGTGTAGGACTGGGCCACATGTCTCGCTGTAAGTCTTTGCGCAAATTAGATGACAGGCATATCATATCAATACAGATGATATCTTGATTATGAAAAGGTACTCCATGGCAAAGATGTAGGCACATAAAAGTATCACCGTGTTTCAACGAATTCTGGTTGCCAGAAATATGGAAAGCTTATAAAAATCAACAATTTAAAAAGTTTCTCTAACTATATGACTGAAGCGAAGAACAAAATAACAAGAACCTTTCAAATACTAGATTTCGTTTTGGTTGGTAACACTTTGTCTGAAAACGGTTTGCGAACCAACCAAGATCTTCGAATGGGCACCCATGATCTGCTCACTCTGTATGAGCTATGCTGTCATGCTGGTGAAGTTGTGTCAAAAGAAGCGCTGATTGAAAAAGGATGGCCGGGTAAAATCGTTTCGGATAGCTCTCTAACTCAGTCTATCCGAAACATACGCACCTTACTCGGTGATAATGGTAGAGATCAACGTTGGTTAAAAACGGTCTCAAAAGTCGGTTATATGCTCGATGCGTCGATAGTTAAAGAGCTGAGTCAAGACGACTCTGCACTTGAAATTAATGTCTCATCTCCGCAATCATCACAACCTAAGAACTCAGTGTTTGGCGATATCAAACACCATTCTAAACTCAAAATCTCAATCTTAGTCGTACTTTTAGCTACCACATTCAATGTATCTTATAACATCTACTATCACTTTATCAGTCCCGAAAACATAACTGAATACCCTAAGATCGGTTACAGTAAAGGTGTCACTGAGGTTTATTCTGACAGACTATATGCAGCGGCTATGATAGGAGAGAAGGTTGTGAACTGGCTTAAGCAACAACAAGTTCAACCAAAGAAAATCGCCATTCTACTGTTTAAGCAAAACCTTTCATTAGCGATAGTGGATGGTAATGGTAAAATTACTAACCGCCTGATTATTTTGGATGAAGGCACTGAATTAGGGCAAATTACCGAACTCGCCCTTAGCGAGGTAGACAATGTTTTACGCTAGTCTCATTGTCATAGCCTGCTTTAACATCTTGCTCCTCGTTGTTTATGGGTTTAGCGGGGAACCTGGCGTTGCCTACGACATAGAGTATGAAGTCAAACACATGTCACATGACTATCACGGTAAAAGCAAGATACAAATATACAGCAATGACAACGAATTTGAATCTAAATGGGTGGTTGAAGAAATGGGAGCAGATCATGAGCCTGTATACTTCGAAAGTCACAGTACAGGCTTCGTCAAAACGTATAGCCGTAACTTATTTACGGTTACTTATGAAGACCACTCTTCAAACTTTCTTGATAACCACCGGCTACCAGATCTCCCTATTAGTCGCAATTTCTACAGTGCTGAACGCTATCTTTCAACTCGCAATACTGTAGAAGTCAAACACAGGGGCGATGATTATATGATCATCATCACTTTCTTAAACGGTGGCCAAATTATGGGCATGAAGCGATATTGATACCAAATGCCTTATCTGATGCTATTCGTCGATAAGGCAATTATTGGTTAAGCTTTGATACAATGAACCGCTTTGTTGAATAGCATCAACTTATCGGCTAGTTTTCGCTCAACATTCGCCACACTCACCTCCCATTCAGAGACCATGATCAGCTTATCTTTTGTCGTACTCATGTAGACTTGCTCATCAGATACAAGCAACTCCATTAGCTTTGGAGCTTTAATTGATAATACTCTTCGATCACGTACCGGAATTTCAACGAACGCTCTAATCGTATTATCATGAAGTGAAATAAATATCTCTTCACCATCAACCAACTCAATACCAATCGGCTCATCACCTTCAATCCTAGATAATAGATTAGCTGGTACACCTAAAATATCTACCAAAGTCTTAAAGACTATTTCTCGTAACTTTTTCAACGTAAACTCCTACAAAGACGTCAATAGTTTAATGTATTACAACTGCCTGAAGAGCAGATGAAATTGGTCATAGATATTGCCGCCGACCTGAGTCAAAAGCACAATAAAAACGACTAATTTTGCGGCCATAGGAAGGCCAGGATCTTGAACACTAAATACTGTCTGGAGTAAACCCACAACTACCCCTGTAATAACAAAACTCAAAGAGAAGATTATTATCGCATCTTTGACTATGTCTAAGCATGCCGCGGTAACATCAATTACTGTCATCTGAGTACTCCAGATAATTTACCATTTTATGTTCATTAAATTCGAACAAATAATATTTGTTTCGGTATAGCACCACATAACTATTTAACTTGGGATATTGCAAAAATAGTTCCGGTGCTAACTGGTAGTGAGGAAGCCCTACTCCTGACAAAGACATTGCTTTTATTACCGGCGAAACTGAAGTAATACTATGAGAATTGGTTAAGCCTTCATCAGCAGAAGGGATCACATTGTTATCCTTTACGTTACCCAATCTGTCAGATGGTATGTCTTTAACACCCTGTGGAGACAGCACACCACCATTGATTACCACCCTATCCTGCCCGTATTCCATACTCACTCTATGCTGTCCCTTAGTATCAAAAATGACAGCTGAGTGGTCCAGCTTATCTATTTTATTACCAAGCCTTTCTTCAGATAGGGATTTCGTACTCACCAGGCCATTCGTATAACTCATAGGCACAACATGGTTTTGCTGATAAATGTTATCTCTGAAACCATTTGTTGTTGTACCTGCTTTACTACTGACATTACTACTCTCTTTAGACACAGCGATATCACACTCTAATACTGTTCCTTGAGAGCTTTGCTTACTGCCTAAAAGACGAAGTGCTTCAGGTTCAACGCTGTGTAAGGTTACCTTATTTAGTCTTATTGCTGGATAATCTGACAATTCTGAACAAGGTCGTATTGTGACGTGTTCAGCCACCAAAGGAGTATGAGTTTCAGACTTAGTGTCCTCTCGCCATGATACATTGGATGTCGCGGACTCATTTTTCAATGTATCCGACGTATGAAGACCCAACAGCATTTGATAATCAAAGCAAGGTTCAAAAGGAGCGTTCGGAAGTGTTCTCTCACCTTCTCGAGTCTGAAAAGTCTCATTATCGTCTGGTTTACTACCAGTTTGCTCGACCTCACTAAGAATCTTTTCAAATCCTCCTTTTCCGTCTAATACATCCTGTCGAATTAATCCTTCAAACACATTGATCATGACTTAACGTACCTTAATTCCTCACGTAGTTCCCCAAGCGCATCTTTTCGTTTTTCCAGTCTTCGTTTCTCGGCTTCTACTTCTGCTATTTCCAATGCGACCTCTTCCGCATCTTGACGATTAACCGAGGCATCGAAAAACAACGACTCTATCGCTGATTTAGTGCTTTCCCGTCTCATAAAAAGCAGTCTCAATGCATTGGGTTCCTCTTTAACATTGAGTGCTTTTAAATGTTGCTGATGTTGTTCTATTTTTTGCCATTTTTGTTCAATAATATTCAGGAGTTCCTGATAGTGTTTTTTTAACTTAACTAACTTCCTTTGCTGCTTACCAATACGTATATCTACAATATCAATAAGCTGACCAAATTCCTTCCATTGCTTCGAGGGTTTGTTCATATTCAACTCCATCGAATCCTTGCTTTAGAAATGACATGATATGAGGGTACCTATCGATCGCTTCATCGGTTTCCAAATCATTGCCCTTTTCATATTCACCAACCCGAATTAAAAGCTCAACATTGAAATATCGATACACCATATCTTTTACGCGTTCAGATAATCGAACATATTCTTCGCTTTGAACCTTATTTTGCAAACGGCTCTTACTCTTTAAAACATCGATCGCAGGATATCGTCCAGTTGAAGCAATCGTTGTTGAATACACCAAGTGTCCATCGATTAGCGATTTCACCTCATGAGCAATTGGATCATCATCAATTTCTTTTTCAATCAAAACCGTGAATATACCAGTCACAGAACCATGGATTGAATTGCCGCAACTCTCTACTAAACGAGATAAAGCAAGCGATACACCAATTGGGATCCCCCCTTTAATTGGCGTGTTATCGAGCATAGCTTGGGCACGAGCGAAACGGGTCAGAGAGTCAAAATACAAAACGACCTTTTTACCTTGTTCCATGTAATGCCTAGCAATAGATACCGCCACTAACCCAGAACGCACCTTTTCCAAGGGGTTCGCTTCAGAAGTCGATACTATAGTAATAGACTTTTGAATCACCTCTGGGCCTATTTCTCCTTCAAGGAATTCGACCACTTCACGTGCACGTTCACCAATCATGGCAAATATGACGACATCTGCATCCATATTGTTGGCCATAATTGATACAGTGGTCGTCTTACCTGCCCCAGCAGGTGCGAACAGACCAAGACGTTGCCCTTCTCCGATAGTAAAAAGACCATCAATGATTTTTAACTTGGTCGGAAATACAGTTTCGATAGGTGCCCTAATATTTAGTGGAATCGGCTCAACTGCTATCGGTAAGTCTTCGAATCGGCCTGGCTGATTTAAATAGTCATCGCCATAAATAGACTCACCGTAACAATTGATCACTTTGCCGACCAATGCATCCTCATTGAGCGGGAAGCAAAAACGTCTTGGGGTAATTTCAACTCTACCACCTCGCTGTACTGCTCCTGGTTGTAGCAATTTAATTTCCACTCTATGACCTGCAACTTTCATCACTTCACCACGAATACGATCACCAGTAACCGTGCTGATAAAGCATTCTTGGCCAACAAAAGTATCTAGCGAGACATGGCAAATAACCGTATCTTGATAAGATTCTTTAACCTTGAAGTAATGATTCAACATCACTCAACAACCTCATAGGAGATGGACACGTAACGTTTGTACTTTCGCTTAGTTTCATTTGTGCTTTTAAACAATTCACCAAGAAGGGGAATACTCGATAGCACAGGAACGCCGGTCTCAGTTGACTGAGTTTCTGTATTGTCAAACCCACCGAGAACAACCGTTTGGTCAGGGTGTATATAGACTTCAGACTCTAATGATTGTGAACTAACTCGTGGTGGCTCTGCAGTGGTCGAATCGTCGTCGTCACTATCATCTAAGGACTCTTCAATATAGCGAATTTTTGCTTGAACACTTCCAGAAGGCAGCAGTCGGCCAGTAACATAAAGGCCATTGTCGGCTTCTATCTCTTGAGTTTGAACTTCCTCAACAGACACGAGCTTGATCGTTGCCGTTTCTTTCTTGTTAAAAATTCCTTGTTGATTTTCAAGAATCAACAAATTCGTTTCATACACTCCACGAGCCACACCATTAGATGAGAGCGCTTGAAAACTTTGCAGGAATTCTTTTGTCTCAGTAAACGGGTTAACCACAATATCGTAGATGCCTCTACTGCTGTTAAAATCGACACCAAGATCTTCACCACGTGTTACTGAGACATCATAAACCTTAAGTGAAAACAACAACTGTTTGCGCTTAATATCGATTAACGCTGCAATGCGCTTAGCCAGCTTTACCTCTTCTGGAGTACCACGAACTAATAATGCGTTTGAACCAGGCAATGGTTGTACTTTAGAGGTTTTTTCTTCCTCTTCTAGCTCCTGCTTATCGCTATTTTTAAGCTTAACTTTATAGGCTTTTTCAATCGCGTCACTATCAGTGACATTCTGGAACTGACCGATATTGATAATGGCTGAAGAGATCAAACTCATCGCACCAGGAAAAACGACAGAATTACCGAACGTATCTATTTGACGATCAACCACCGATATATAGTGAAAATTAATGCGCGCAAGCTGAAGATCGTTACCATTTTCCAGAAATTGGTTACGGTCAACCATAGTTGCATAACCTACGGCATCGTTGACAAACTTTCGAGTACCAGAGAACAAAATGGAGTTGCCACGCTCGACTAATTTTACCTTAGTCGTAGCACTAATATTAAAGGTATTATTAAGTTCTCTGAGTAAAGCCTTGGGCTTGATATTACGCGGCTTATATGAGTAATTAATATAAGCTTGCCCAGATTGCACCGTAAGAGTACCCCCGTACACATACCAATCAAAATCATAAACTTCTGAAAGCTGTTCTAGAAGTTCAGGACCACTTCCTGATAAGGTTTGTGTAATTAACTGACGTTCTGTTTTGCTATCGATATCATCAACTAGCTTAACTTGCATATCTTTAGCAATTGCTTTTAGCGCAGTTTGTAAATTTATATCTTGCTGTTTAATCAGTACTTCAGCTTGAGCCATAGGAACGAGTAAAGCCAAGCAAAGTAGTATTAATTTCTTATACTTCTTCATCGAGAATCTCTTTCATTCGTTCTTCGCTTTCTTTCATCTGACGGATGCAGGTATTTACAACACCTTGACACACTATCATATCTGCAATTTCTTCATCTGAGAGCATGGGCTCATCAGTGTCAGTAGGAGCTTGATTATTTACATTATCACTTTGCTCAACTTCGCGAGCAATTGCATCAAACTCAGATTGAACGTCAGTTCCAGCTGTAATTGAAGCTGTATCTACTATCTCAACTCTAGTCATAACCTACCTCGTGCATCATTTGTTTAAACACATAAAACTGGTCATGTAACAACCAGAGATTTAACAACACAATCACCACTATCGCTTTAATGTTTGGCGTAACAAACAGTGACAGTGACGCTTTCTTAAAAAATAAGTCTACATAGCCACAACACACAGTAATCGTCAGCATGATAATGATGTATTTACCCGCCACAATAACCATCATTGTTAAGCTATCCGTGACTAAAAAATATAGCGCTTCGAAATCTAAGCCTCCTGCATCTGTCTTACCTTGTGTAATGACCTCAACAATAGGGCGAAACAATGTGCCACTTTGCAGCGCATAAACTAAAAATGTTAGGCTGCCTAGCTTTGCTAGGGCCTCTGATTCATCGGTAAAGCGTTTGTCCTGAACAGACTGTTCATTCAGCAGCAACAACTGCTGAATCACACTGCCAACCGTGCCACTTATCCAATAAGGCACAGAAGAAAAAACTGCGAACATAAATACGGCAACTACCCAACCAAAGGTAGGTAATTGATCAAACTGACTTACATCAACAAAAATCGCCATAGCGATCGCAATCGCCAAGCATGTGATATTGTCTAAATATAATCGTGTCGGGTTATAGATTTTTAGAAAAAGGAAAAAACCCGCAAACAACATCCAACTGGGGAATAAGAGATCACCCATGTTAACCAAGAGCTCTAAATAACAAAGTCCAGCTATCAGAGAAATAAAACACTGCCAGCTTTATTGGTGTTGAAATCACAGTAGGAGATAGCATAGTCATCCCGACTCCACTGAGTACAACTGCAATGAGAAAGTCTATACTTACAAACACCATATAGAGCTTGAGACCAAGTTCAAATCCCTGATATAAATCGAGAATTAAATTACCTAAAAAGAACTTAAAAGTGTCACTTCCCTCATCAAAATTAAGTGGGATATCAATCATTGATGTAAGCTGATTGGTCTTATCTTCTGCTCTTTTCAGTACTTCAGGAAAAAAGTCAAAAATATTACTGGCTAAATAATACATAGTAATATTTTGGGGCTTATCTTCTTCAATACCAATATCTAAAGGTAAGTTAAGTTTCTCTTCTTGCTGTTGTTCGGAAAAATAAGGCTTAATTCGATCGAGGCCAGGTTTGATATCTGGCCATAAGCTATTTAACGCCATTAAAGCAGCCAGCAAGTTAACCACAATTGTTGGAGGAATTTGCTGCGTGCCCACTGCATTTTTTATGATGTTTAGGACAATGTTATATTTTACAAAACCAGAAAAGCAAATAAAGAACACGGTAGATAACAGTGCTAACACAAGCAGTAACACAAGGTTAGCACCAGAAAATGCATTATCTGGACTAAGTAACTGCACCATAACTTATCCTCACAAACAGCGATACTAGCGGGGCAATAGCCCCAGCATAGTTAAATATTACGCGCAGAAGCGACAATAGAGTCCTTCACACCCTTTAGGGTAGAGGTACCGGTTTGCGCTGCAATACTTTGATCAGCCATCAACTGCTGAAGCTCTAACGACTGTGATGCTGAAAGCTCAAGAACGCCATTTGAGGTGTGCTCGTCAAGAAATGTTTCAATTTGTGCATCCGCTTGCTCAATACACGCTTCGAAGTTATCACTTACTTCACCAGTAGTTAAGTTGCTATCAGGGTTAATTGGTGTAGCTGAAGTTCCTGCAGTAGGGTTTGACATAATATTTGTCCTATCAATAATCAATATTTCGGAGTGCTAAATCTAACAACCCATATAGCGTGAATGAAGTGAAAAAAGGTGACAAATCACGCACGGTCAAAACACGCAGCAAAAGTCATTTTTCATCATGTCCCAATATCTGAAACGCTGCGATTCAGATACGCTCGGAATAAATACCCTATCTTTATGTATTGAAAATGCATCATTCTACTTATGTATGATACTAATCACACCCTATGATTCCGTTAAGATTATCTACGCTCTATTTTTTAATCTGTATCATGAGCAAAATACCTGAGGGCGGCGAATCAAGACCGATTGACTACCACACGGTATTTTCTGTCGCTGATACGAGTTTCGAGAACACTCTATTTTACTGTATTAGATTGGGTAACTTGAGATTATTAGCTGCTTTTAGCATATGCAGCTCCTTGTCTAACTACTCTTAAAGAGCGTCTAAAGCTTAATCAAACGTGAAAGGATGACAAGTTTAAATATTGGTCCAGAGATTCATCAATTGTATTCCGAGAGCGACCACATTCAGAAAAAGAGATCAACATAACTATGGTCACTTACTTTAAGTTACGCTTGTAGTTTCAGAGCTGACCTTAGAAGACTTTCTTCCGCTCAAATCGAAGTCGTCACATAGAAGAAATGTAAGAACAAGGGCAACCTGAAAATGTTGCCCTTGTCAATATGTGATCTTCAGCGAACCATCAGCAAAATTCCTGTGGTTAATGCTGAAGACAGCAAAGAGGCAGAAAAAACTAAGGTAAGCCAGAATGCTCCCCCTGTTGAGATGTTTCCTGCAGGTTCAGAATCCAGTAATAATTGAGGGGAAGAAGGCACTGGTTTAACCGAGCTTGCAATACTTTTAATCGATAAGGTAGGGACTTCCTCTGCGGAGAATTCTGCCACAGCTTCTTCGTCAATAATCAGCATATAGCCTTCTTTTGGTACGGTTTTAATCTCGCAAGCAAGACCTTCAAACAGTCCAAGAGATTTACGAAGGTTTGAAATCGCTTTAGTCAGTGAAGTTTCACTCACTAAAACCTTACCCCATACCTCTTCATGTATTTCATCTTTACTAATTACTTTGTTGCCTTGTTCACATAACAACTTAAGTATTGCGGCT
Organism: Vibrio tetraodonis; assembly: GCF_003350295.1. Taxonomy (GTDB): domain Bacteria; phylum Pseudomonadota; class Gammaproteobacteria; order Enterobacterales; family Vibrionaceae; genus Vibrio; species Vibrio tetraodonis. The sequence goes on along the minus strand of NZ_QLYY01000004.1, from coordinate 8,224 downwards.
TCACGCCCACCCAAGCTGACGGCTTGGTCACTTGCAACTATTTCACGCTTTAGAATGTCAAAAATCACCTGATTACCCAGAACGTAATTTCTATCCATTATTCAACCCTACTCTCAGTTCTTTTTACCCTATGCTATTCACCCGACTAATTAACAGACAACAATTAATCACTCGGAACCTCAATGCCAATATCGTATTTGATTTTGCTGATTCAATTTGTAATTAAGATTCGCGTACTAGCGAACCATGACATCGGCCAGACAGAGAATGTACTAGTTTTCAAAAAAAAGGATGAAAAAATTATGAAAAAAACCGTGATTTTGTTAGATCTGACACTAAAAAAACATATAAACATAAAAACATAAAAAAAGGCAACCGTTTTCGGTTGCCTTAGCCCTTGATATATAAGGATTAATTTTTTGACTCGTTAATTTCGTCAATTGAAACGCAGTACTGCTCATCAACCTTAATTAACGTACCCGTTGCAATTAATTCATTACCACTTTTGAGCATTACTTGCGATTGAACGAAATCTGTTAACGGTTTTACTTGTCCAGACTGAAGCTGATTAAGCTCATCTAGCGTCATTGTGGTATGTCCAACCACAACATCGATAGCTATTTTCATCACATTTATCCCTGTTGTGACATAGAAACAACAGAACGTCTAACATCACGCAGCTCTTCCTGAGCAGAAGAAATCTCTGTCATCATATTTTTAAATTCTTGCTGCTGCGTATCCAAATCAACTTGGATCTTGTCACAATATGCCGTCATTCTGGCGTTCATTTCTTGAAGTTGGTCATATGTGCAAGAAGTTTTACCACCTGTAATAACATTGATGTTGTCTTCTCCACCAGAAATATCAACAATTATTGCATTAATTTCGTTCAATAGAGTGCTATTTAATGGTTTTTTTTCTGGCTTACCTGGTCCATAGCCATCGCTATCATCATCAACATTTCCTAGGGCTTCGACCATAACTTCACCCCAAAGGTTGTTAATATCGGCAATCGCTTTGGACTTTGCTTCAATCTCTTTCGACAGTTCATCGGCTGCCTCGGTTTGCGTAGTAATGTACATACTCAACAAATCATCGATCAAATCCAAAGGGTCGCTAAAATCTGATGAAAATAAAGACTGTGACGTTGATGAAGTAGCTTGGGGAGTAGCTGCAGCTGCTCGTTGTACTACAGGGCTACTTTTTGCAATAACAGCTTCCATATCGCTGTTTGATTCTGACGCGGCGACAGTCTGAGATACTCTAAAGTTAACTTCTGACATATAATTTTCCTAATTAAGGTTGAATGAGGTAAACTCGTGTTTTTTGTCCATCCTTAAATACGACTTTGTCGCGGGTGATGGATTGGATGACCCCTAGACTTGGGACAGTGCTTCCTTCCCAATAACGTCCTTGTTGGTCGTATATATAACCACCTGATTTAGTGGAGTAAAAAATTGAATATGGAAACTCACTACTTGTAATAATCTGAGTTTCGTCTTTTCGAGATTTAAGCTGAGCAATGACAGAGCTTAAGCCCGCTGATTTTAGTATTTGACTCGCTTTGGTACGATCGGAAACCAGCCAATAGTCATCTTGCTTAGAAAAGCCCAAGCCATAATCACCAAATAATGTCATGATCTGAATGTCTTGCTCGCGAGTATCAATGACAATTTCATCTCTATCCGCTTTTGATACCAACCGACCAACAAGTGGCTTACCTGTATATGTTGAAATTAAGTCAATATCCAATCGACTCACTCTCAAATAGTCATTAGACTCAACAAGTGTAATATTGCGCTGAAGAAAGTCAGGTAAGCTGGTAACAGCATTTTGATTGAACGCAAATAATTCACCATCTTTAATATAACCAGACCCAATTACATCTAAATAATTTGCCACTTGGGACTGTTGATGGTTAATAACCCCTAAATAAATGGCTGCTGCCGTGGCAACATTGAGTACAAAGGTAAAAGCGACCAGGGTTTTATACTGCCTAAAACGATGTCGTCGTAATGCAGGTCTTCTACTACCTTCTTGAAAAACAAAAAAACTCAGCCCCTTAAATTTGTAGATACGATTTGCGTTTACAGTGGTAACTTTGTTTCCACGCGACAAACCTACAACGTGAATTTTCTTGTCCTTTACTTCAAACTTTAACTCGGTGGTGCTAGGAAAGTACTCTGGAACTGACAATAAATTTTCAGCCCGTGCTTCTTTATTGCCTGTCAGAACAAAACTTTGCTCTAAAGGTAGGCATATACCATTTAAATGGCCATCAACAAATTCAATCAACCACATGACTCTTGATCTCAATGTGCAATAAGTCAGCTTGAGCAGCAAACTGACTAAGCAGTTGCTGAAGTTTTTGAGGATGTTCAGGAAGTAAAAGATTGCTTATATAGTAATTTTTACCTGATATTCGACCAATATAACCGTTTCCGGTAAAGCGAAAATCAGCATTAAGCTGAACCGCCATTGCTGGCGTCAAATTCTTATTTTCCAACTCCGACAACAAAATTAGCTGTCCTTCAAGTCCAACTCGCGATCCATCTTCAATAACAATTTGCCTCTCTCCATAGTGACAAACCAGAACATTATTGCCATCAATCTTGAGCTCACTGCCCTGGTTTAGATGTACAAATTCATTTATTAACAGAGAGAATTTTCTATTTTTCATACTTTTTAAGTTTTACCTCAATCATAAAACGTCTCTGAGTCACTCTCTGTTCTGAGGTAGTCAAACCATTTTCAACACTACCTCGCAAGTAGATTGGGACATTTCTCAAACCTTCTTCAATCAGAAAATCACGAGTCACTCTCGCTCTCTTATCTGCTAAATCACGGTTTTTTGCATAAGAACCTGAGGAGTCAGCGACACCGTAAACGGTAAGAGACTCTAATGGCCACTTTTGCAGTTCATCAACGGTAGCAAACAATGTGGTACGTCCTTGACGAGTCAGCTCATACTCATTGACAAGAAACAGGCTTTCAAACTTCAGCAATAAGTTTGAGTTGTCGAGTAAGCTGGTCGAAACCCCGTGTACTTCATGCCACTCATCGCCGCCAAAGCCACGACTTTTACTTGGGGCAACTATATTGCTAGCTGCCGTATAATCTCCCTCGCAATTCTTCACTTCAGTTAAGCCATAAGTATTTAGGTTAGCGATATAAAAGCGATTTGGCTCTGTCGGTTCTGCCACTTCAACACATGCTTTATTGTGAGCTGAACCTTCAGCGTACTCTGGTGCTCTGCGTACCCAGAACTTAAAGTTATCCGCGTCAGCGACTTCAACCATCACCAAATTATATACATCAGGTTTCCAGTCATAATCGAGGACAAGATTATCGTCACGGATCTGGTTACTGCATCCCCCAAGCAATAGAAGTAGAGCCGATGGGAGGCAAATTTTATTGGTCATTTTCATTTTTTCTGCTGCTTCTTTAAAGCTGAAAGTATCATGGCAACATCCCGGTAAAATTCTTTTGGTATAAAGTCTTCACCATGTTTCATCTTATGATGAAAAGCCCTCGCTAATGGCTTATGTTCAATAATAGGAATATTCATTGCTCTTAAACGTGCTTTTTCTTCTTGCGCCAATGTGTCAGTACAAATTTTAAGCACAACGGGCGCTTTATCTATATTTCTGTCGTAACATACGGGAACAAGTATGTGAGTCGGATTCGCTAACGCAAAAGTGGGCTTTCTTCCCTTAGTTACAGGTGCATCCATAATCTCGCGCATCTTGCGTTTACGCTCAGATTTGATTTCAGGTGACCCTTCTGTTTCCTTCATTTCATTTTTCATTTCGGTGAAAGTCATCCGGTTTTTTTGCCGAAAGTGATATTGCTCAACTAAGAAATCTACGCAACCTACACAAAGGCCATAAACGAAGAACATCAAAGAAACCAGCAACATATAAAAAATGAAATTGTAAAGAAAAAAGCTGCGATTATTGACTTGCTTGAGTGTATTTAGCTCATCTCCAGCAATATCGAACACATACTTGAGCAAGAAAAGAAGGAACAGTAGCTCTAATACTTTACGCAATGAACGTGACATTGCCTCAATGCCAAAAATGTTCTTAAATCCGGTAACGGGATGAATTTTTTCCATCTTCAGACCAAGCGACTCAGTATTGATCACTGTTTTATTGATCAACACCCAATCAATAATAGCCATGATCAGTTTCACTAACATTAGGCTTCCAATGACTGCGGCAATTAGAGAATACATCAGATCAAAACCAACATAGATATCGGAATGGAGGATTTCTTCCATCCAATAATTGGCATTTTCAAACATGAAGTAAATCAGACCAATAAACACAATAGCAAAGACGATTAATTCTAATGTCGGCTCGGCTAATTCTGTTTTCGGAAACTGTCCTTTCTTTTTAAGATCGCGAAGTTTTTTTTCCGTGGGTGGATATTTTTTAGGCTCTGTTGACTCCATTTAATGCCCCTCTAAGATGCTACCTGAAGAGGCTCTGAACTTGTCACATATGACTGGTCTGTAATATCCCCATGGCTACATATCAATAAGGTAGACATGACTTGTTGGAAGAACGCTTTGACTGGGTTTATCTCATTGTCGTTTACAATCAGAACCGGCTTACGTCCGTATTGAGTTGTCAAGCGTAGGATCTCTTTTCTTAAACCTTTTTGTATCTGTATCAAGCGATCAACATCTTCAACTTCACCCATCACATAAGACTCGATTGCTTCTGTAATTTCTGGTGTCAGTAGTGCAACGTGAATACCTTCTTCTCCAGCTAGCAATCTCGATGTGATCTCATACCTAGCCTGACTTCGGATGCGAGTTAACCAGTTTTTCGGCTCACTTTCGACTCGAGACCAATATATCAAGGCCTCAAAAAAGCTGACTCGATCCAAATAAAATTCAGGCGCACGAATCATTTCCTTCATCACATCATGAACTCGATTGAGTCCAATCGCAGAATCTATCTCATTTTTCATGACCTCGCTCTGCGCAGCTAACCCCTCTATAATATTACTGGTGTATTGGAGATTATATTTCTCTACCATACGCTTTCTAAGGAAGTAGTTAGCAACACTTGAAATATTGGTCAGCACATCGTCTTGACGAACAAACACCTCATCACCCAATACTTCGATCATATCTTGTGCATCGCCTTGGTTAAACTTGAACACACAGATATCAGAGATATACACCTCGATATCACTTTCCATTTGACTATCAAAGTCAATAGCAGGAGTGCCAAGTGCTTGTCCCCATAGAACACGCTCGATATCTTCAACTCGCCGCTGCACTAATACTTGATGGCTATTATCTCGTAGTACAAATTTTAGTGATTCATAAAGACCCGAACCCGTCGGTTCAAAGCTCATAACACCCGCAGGCTGTCCCTGTCTGCGCCAAAGAAAAAACGCTATTAATGCACAGATAAAAGCCAAAGGTACACACACGTACAGCAAGTTGCTATTCAATGCCCCTAAGACAAAAATAACCCCACCGATAATCAATAAGCTTTTCCAAAACGAGCCTATCTGCGTCATGAGCTGCCCCATGAAGGGGCTAGATTCTTCTTCGGATCCCTTAATACGCGTGAGGTATACACCACATGCCATAGATAAGAGTAAACTTGGTATTTGCGAGACCAATCCATCACCAATAGTCAAGACAGAAAAACGACTCACACTTTCTGATAGCGATAAATCGAACTGATTAATCCCCACATAAATACCACCAAAGAGGTTGACTAGGCTGATTAAAATTCCGGCAATAGAGTCTCCTTTTACAAACTTCATAGCACCATCAAGAGAGCCAAAAAGTTTATTCTCCGTACTCAAGTCTGCACGCAATTTTTGTGCTTGTTCACCCGTGATTAAGCCACTTTTTAAATCACCATCTATGGTCATTTGCCTACCTGGCAGGGCATCTAGTGAGAAACGAGCTCCTACTTCTGCGACACGTTCACCACCTTTGGTCACAACCAAAAATTGAACAATAGTGATAATGACAAAAATCAGCAAACCTGAAATAAGGTTTCCACCCATAACAAACTCACCAACCGTCTCTATCACATCCCCTACATCTTCATTGGCGATGATGTTTCGAGTGGTTGCAATAGAAAGTAACAGACGAAAGGTGGTCAGAAGTAGTACAACCGTTGGCAAGAAAGTCACTTTCAGTGGTTCATCATTTTCAAGCATGATAACAAGCAGTAACGCTGAGCTGATAAAGCTGACTAAAATAAATGCGTCAATAACACCGCCAGGCAGTGTGACCAGTATAATCGTCGGTAAAAGCAGAGCAATAATGACACTACTCGGATTAAATAGTAATGACTGCCCTTTAAACAATTGCTTCATAATTGATCCAGACTTGACCTCAGCTCAGTGATTAAACTAGCCGTGTTGATGCTAACGATACTGTCTTCATTCTCGATCGTTAACGTTACGCCATTTTCTTCAATCGTTTTCTCAACGGATAGATTTCTCGCTTCATCGTCAACTTCCGCATGAAGCACTTCTACCAAGTGACCGATCAAGTGTTCACTTTGGTTGAGCTTAACCAAACGTTCTTTCACCGCTGTGATTACTGATTCCTTCAATTCTTCTTTAAGTTCATCAAGCTGTTTCTGCTGTGCTTTGAGTAAGTCACCGAGTTTTGATTCTGCATTATCAAACCAGTCATTTTGCCACTCGACCCAGTTTTCAATCACATTGTTATAGGATTCTTCAACATACTCGTTAAGCGCCTTTTCCTTATCTTCAATCATCTGAATAACTTGCTGTTCAAGGATGTATTGACACTCATCGGCACGCTCTTGCATTGCCATAACAAGTGCCTGAGCTTCTTGGAAACAACGGACTTCGGACTTTTTTATAACGTTGGAATTATGACTGCGCTTAAACGTGATCTTCGGAATCACTCGCTGCTCTGGTTCAAGTTCAATGTACAAGAGAAACACCTCATTTCATCAGTGGCGCTAAGCTTACTGGACAAGGTCTCCATGGCTCAAAAGAAAAAAAAAGACTAAATATGAACTTAGTCTTTTTTAATGTATGTAGGATTTAGGAAGCTTTATTCATAAAGCCTGTTAAACTTCGTCTCATCAGCGATATGGAAAGCGAACCCACCGATAATATGCAATCCACTAGTTCCCTCCATCTGTTTATCTTGCATCTTTTGCCTAGCTAAATTTTGCATATTTACAGAATGAATGGTTGGCTGGCTCAATCTATTCTTTGAATTAGACCAAGAACCAACACTTAATATCACCTTATCGTCATGGTTGCTATAAGACAGAGTCTTTTGGCCATTAGCTTCTTTCAGGATTGAAACTTTCTGACTTTCCCTTTCTTTACGCACCGCAGTCCTAGAGTCGATCGGTATAATCAGTTCCGTCCTAAACCGGCCAACGTGATTGTCAATCTTAGACTCTGCCTTTGTGGTATAGATTTCTCTGGTAATTTCCGAGCCTACTGGCACTGAAAAATCTCTCTTTCTGGAACTGATTTCAAACTCAGGATCGAGTTTATGTATCTTTTCTCCAGAATTGTGTTCCACACTTACGGCATGCGCATCTAAGCGCGCCGGATCATTGATAAAACCACCATCATCTGCACTATCAGCTGCAATGGATGGCTTACTATCCGTTGTAGCCTTGGATTGTTGAGGCTCCTGATGACCTTGTGTACCCTGACTAGAAGAAACCTGATCAAATAAGGTTGAGGCTGGCTTCGAGTCCGATGGGACCACATTGTGCCTCGGACCCGGTTCATAGTTAGACCCACTCACGGCCCCCGCAGTCAAGCGTACTGGACCCTTATTGGTCGATGCATCAGGTTGATGTGATATTCGCTCCGCCTTTCTAACATCCTCACCCTCTACCACCAAGGTCGGCGCATCGATAAAACCATCATCATCTGCACTATCAGCTGCAATGGATGGCTTACTATCCGTTGTAGTCTTCGATTGTTGAGGCTCCTGATGACCTTGTGTACCCTGACTAGAAGAAACCTGATCAAATAAGGTTGAGGCTGGCTTCGAGTCCGATGGGACCACATTGTGCCTCGGACCCGGTTCATAGTTAGACCCACTCACGGCCCCCGCAGTCAAGCGTACTGGACCCTTATTGGTCGATGCATCAGGTTGACGTGATATTCGCTCCGCCTTTCTAACATCCTCACCCTCTACCACCAAGGTCGACGCATCGATAAAACCATCATCATC
>NZ_QLYY01000003.1 GCF_003350295.1 Vibrio tetraodonis | reverse complement strand
GTACTAATTGCCCGTGAGGCTTAACCATACAACACCCAAAGGGTTTTGTTGTGGACTCAACTAGAACATTGAATGTGTAAGAACGAAGAAACAGCTTTCCGAATTAACAAATTTTGCTTGGCGACCATAGCGTTGTGGACCCACCTGACTCCATGCCGAACTCAGTAGTGAAACGCAATAGCGCCGATGGTAGTGTGGGGCTTCCCCATGTGAGAGTAGGACATCGCCAGGCTTTATATTTAGACTTTGTCTATTTAATAGACAAGTCACCATAAGATTCTAAAAAAGTGTAGAGTTTTATGTTGACTTCAACAGTCACTCGCGTAATATACGCGTCCTGCTTAAGTGCTAAGGCATTGAAAGCAACGCTCTTTAACAAACTAAACCTATCAATCTGTGTGGGCACTCGTTGATGATAATCCAAAAGATTTATCAATGAACTGAGTGAGCAATCGGTAGTAATACCGGCACAGTCAATTCAACATTACACAGTAATGTTATCAGTATTCATTGAGCCGCATCTTAGATGCACAAAACTTTAATTGAAGAGTTTGATCATGGCTCAGATTGAACGCTGGCGGCAGGCCTAACACATGCAAGTCGAGCGGAAACGAGTTATTTGACCCTTCGGGTGACGATAATGGCGTCGAGCGGCGGACGGGTGAGTAATGCCTGGGAAATTGCCCTGATGTGGGGGATAACCATTGGAAACGATGGCTAATACCGCATAATAGCTTCGGCTCAAAGAGGGGGACCTTCGGGCCTCTCGCGTCAGGATATGCCCAGGTGGGATTAGCTAGTTGGTGAGGTAAGGGCTCACCAAGGCGACGATCCCTAGCTGGTCTGAGAGGATGATCAGCCACACTGGAACTGAGACACGGTCCAGACTCCTACGGGAGGCAGCAGTGGGGAATATTGCACAATGGGCGCAAGCCTGATGCAGCCATGCCGCGTGTATGAAGAAGGCCTTCGGGTTGTAAAGTACTTTCAGCAGTGAGGAAGGTAGTAGTGTTAATAGCRCTATTATTTGACGTTAGCTGCAGAAGAAGCACCGGCTAACTCCGTGCCAGCAGCCGCGGTAATACGGAGGGTGCGAGCGTTAATCGGAATTACTGGGCGTAAAGCGCATGCAGGTGGTAGAGATCTGAAGGAATACCGGTGGCGAAGGCGGCCCCCTGGACAGATACTGACACTCAGATGCGAAAGCGTGGGGAGCAAACAGGATTAGATACCCTGGTAGTCCACGCCGTAAACGATGTCTACTTGGAGGTTGTGGCCTTGAGCCGTGGCTTTCGGAGCTAACGCGTTAAGTAGACCGCCTGGGGAGTACGGTCGCAAGATTAAAACTCAAATGAATTGACGGGGGCCCGCACAAGCGGTGGAGCATGTGGTTTAATTCGATGCAACGCGAAGAACCTTACCTACTCTTGACATCCTTAGAAGTTTCTGGAGATGGTTTTGTGCCTTCGGGAACTGTGAGACAGGTGCTGCATGGCTGTCGTCAGCTCGTGTTGTGAAATGTTGGGTTAAGTCCCGCAACGAGCGCAACCCTTATCCTTGTTTGCCAGCACTTCGGGTGGGAACTCCAGGGAGACTGCCGGTGATAAACCGGAGGAAGGTGGGGACGACGTCAAGTCATCATGGCCCTTACGAGTAGGGCTACACACGTGCTACAATGGCGCATACAGAGGGCGGCCAACTTGCGAAAGTGAGCGAATCCCAAAAAGTGCGTCGTAGTCCGGATTGGAGTCTGCAACTCGACTCCATGAAGTCGGAATCGCTAGTAATCGTGGATCAGAATGCCACGGTGAATACGTTCCCGGGCCTTGTACACACCGCCCGTCACACCATGGGAGTGGGCTGCAAAAGAAGTGGGTAGTTTAACCTTCGGGGGGGACGCTCACCACTTTGTGGTTCATGACTGGGGTGAAGTCGTAACAAGGTAGCGCTAGGGGAACCTGGCGCTGGATCACCTCCTTATACGATGGATGGTTTGCTTTTGCTTTCTTAAAGTGAAAACAAATAAGTCGCGATGAGTGTTCACACAGATTGATGGTTTAGAAGTTTTAGAGACGATACTGGGTCTGTAGCTCAGGTGGTTAGAGCGTTCGCCTGATAAGCGAGAGGTCGGTGGTTCAAGTCCACTCAGACCCACCAATCTTATTCCCAATAAGATGTGGCATACAGTATCACCTGATGGGGCTATAGCTCAGCTGGGAGAGCGCCTGCCTTGCACGCAGGAGGTCAGCAGTTCGATCCTGCTTAGCTCCACCATCTTTAAGTGCATTTCTTTTGAAATAGAAAGTCTTAAGTGTTCTTAAACATGGTT
>NZ_QLYY01000002.1 GCF_003350295.1 Vibrio tetraodonis | reverse complement strand
GCTAGGGATCGTCGCCTTGGTGAGCCCTTACCTCACCAACTAGCTAATCCCACCTGGGCATATCCTGACGCGAGAGGCCCGAAGGTCCCCCTCTTTGAGCCGAAGCTATTATGCGGTATTAGCCATCGTTTCCAATGGTTATCCCCCACATCAGGGCAATTTCCCAGGCATTACTCACCCGTCCGCCGCTCGACGCCGTTATCGTCACCCGAAGGGTCAGATARCTCGTTTCCGCTCGACTTGCATGTGTTAGGCCTGCCGCCAGCGTTCAATCTGAGCCATGATCAAACTCTTCAATTTAAAGTTTTGATTCCCTAAATAAATAGGGGAGGCTCAATGAATACTGAACATTGCTTTGCTAAATAAATAGCATAAGTAATGTTTGAATTGACTGTGCTCTTATTGGTTTTCACTTTTGAAAAAGTAAAACAAAACAGCTCAAGGCTGCTTCCCAATTCGAATGGTCACTTCGTATCATTGAAACCTAAATTGTTTCCTAAGAAACTATTTGGATTATCATCAACGAGTGCCCACACAGATTGATAGGTTTAGTTTGTTAAAGAGCGTTGCTTTCAATGCCTTAGCACTTAAGCAGGACGCGTATAATACGCGAATGACTATTGAAGTCAACATAAAACTCTACACTTTCTTAGAACTTTATGGTGACCTGTCTAGCAAATAGACAAAGCCGCTATTTTTTCATTTTTCTAAAAAATGAAAATAAATAGAAGCCTGGCGATGTCCTACTCTCACATGGGGAAGCCCCACACTACCATCGGCGCTATTGCGTTTCACTACTGAGTTCGGCATGGAATCAGGTGGGTCCACAACGCTATGGTCGCCAAGCAAAATTTGTTAATTCGGAAAGCTGTTTCTTCGTTCTTACACATTCAATGTTCTAGTTGAGTCCACAACAAAACCCTTTGGGTGTTGTATGGTTAAGCCTCACGGGCAATTAGTACAGGTTAGCTCAACGCCTCACAACGCTTACACACCCTGCCTATCAACGTTCTAGTCTCGAACAACCCTTTAGGACCCTCAAGGGGTCAGGGAAGACTCATCTTAGGGCTCGCTTCCCGCTTAGATGCTTTCAGCGGTTATCGATTCCGAACTTAGCTACCGGGCAATGCGTCTGGCGACACAACCCGAACACCAGAGGTTCGTCCACTCCGGTCCTCTCGTACTAGGAGCAGCCCCCTTCAATCTTCCAACGCCCACGGCAGATAGGGACCGAACTGTCTCACGACGTTCTAAACCCAGCTCGCGTACCACTTTAAATGGCGAACAGCCATACCCTTGGGACCGACTTCAGCCCCAGGATGTGATGAGCCGACATCGAGGTGCCAAACACCGCCGTCGATATGAACTCTTGGGCGGTATCAGCCTGTTATCCCCGGAGTACCTTTTATCCGTTGAGCGATGGCCCTTCCATACAGAACCACCGGATCACTATGACCTGCTTTCGCACCTGCTCGAATTGTCATTCTCGCAGTCAAGCGGGCTTATGCCATTGCACTAACCTCACGATGTCCAACCGTGATTAGCCCACCTTCGTGCTCCTCCGTTACTCTTTGGGAGGAGACCGCCCCAGTCAAACTACCCACCAGGCACTGTCCTCAACCCAGATAATGGGTCTAAGTTAGAACATCAAACATACAAGGGTGGTATTTCAAGGATGGCTCCATGCACACTRGCGTGCACACTTCAAAGCCTCCCACCTATCCTACACATGTAGGCTCAATGTTCAGTGCCAAGCTGTAGTAAAGGTTCACGGGGTCTTTCCGTCTAGCCGCGGGTACACTGCATCTTCACAGCGATTTCAATTTCACTGAGTCTCGGGTGGAGACAGCGTGGCCATCATTACGCCATTCGTGCAGGTCGGAACTTACCCGACAAGGAATTTCGCTACCTTAGGACCGTTATAGTTACGGCCGCCGTTTACCGGGGCTTCGATCAAGAGCGTCGACCGAAGTCTAACCCCATCAATTAACCTTCCGGCACCGGGCAGGCGTCACACCGTATACGTCATCTTACGATTTTGCACAGTGCTGTGTTTTTAATAAACAGTTGCAGCCACCTGGTATCTGCGACTCTCATTAGCTCCATCCGCGAGGGACTTCACCGACAAGAGCGTACCTTCTCCCGAAGTTACGGTACCATTTTGCCTAGTTCCTTCACCCGAGTTCTCTCAAGCGCCTTGGTATTCTCTACCCGACCACCTGTGTCGGTTTGGGGTACGATTCCTTACAATCTGAAGCTTAGAGGCTTTTCCTGGAAGCATGGCATCAATGACTTCACTACCGTAGTAGCTCGACATCGTGTCTCAGCCTTATAGAGAGCCGGATTTACCTAACTCTCAAGCCTACGCACTTGAACCTGGACAACCGTCGCCAGGCCCACCTAGCCTTCTCCGTCCCCCCATCGCAATTGTAAGAAGTACGGGAATATTAACCCGTTTCCCATCGACTACGCCTTTCGGCCTCGCCTTAGGGGTCGACTTACCCTGCCCCGATTAACGTTGGACAGGAACCCTTGGTCTTCCGGCGAGGAGGTTTTTCACCCCCTTTATCGTTACTCATGTCAGCATTCGCACTTCTGATACCTCCAGCATGCTTTACAACACACCTTCAACGGCTTACAGAACGCTCCCCTACCCAATACATAAAATGCATTGCCGCAGCTTCGGTTTACAGCTTAGCCCCGTTACATCTTCCGCGCAGGCCGACTCGACTAGTGAGCTATTACGCTTTCTTTAAATGATGGCTGCTTCTAAGCCAACATCCTAGCTGTCTAAGCCTTCCCACATCGTTTCCCACTTAGCTGTAATTTGGGACCTTAGCTGGCGGTCTGGGTTGTTTCCCTCTCCACGACGGACGTTAGCACCCGCCGTGTGTCTCCCGGATAGTACTTACTGGTATTCGGAGTTTGCAAAGGGTTGGTAAGTCGGGATGACCCCCTAGCCTTAACAGTGCTCTACCCCCAGTAGTATTCGTCCGAGGCTCTACCTAAATAGATTTCGGGGAGAACCAGCTATCTCCAGGTTTGATTGGCCTTTCACCCCTAGCCACAAGTCATCCGCTAATTTTTCAACATTAGTCGGTTCGGTCCTCCAGTTGATGTTACTCAACCTTCAACCTGCCCATGGCTAGATCACCTGGTTTCGGGTCTATATCCAGCAACTCGACGCCCAGTTAAGACTCGATTTCTCTACGGCTCCCCTAGATGGTTAACCTTGCTACTGAATATAAGTCGCTGACCCATTATACAAAAGGTACGCAGTCACAGGACAAGCCTGCTCCTACTGCTTGTACGTACACGGTTTCAGGTTCTATTTCACTCCCCTCACAGGGGTTCTTTTCGCCTTTCCCTCACGGTACTGGTTCACTATCGGTCAGTCAGTAGTATTTAGCCTTGGAGGATGGTCCCCCCATATTCAGACAGGATATCACGTGTCCCGCCCTACTCGATTTCACTGAACACRCGTCGTCAACTACGGGACTATCACCCTGTATCGTCGGACTTTCCAGACCGTTYGTCTAACGCGTGTAAAGCTTAAGGGCTAATCCAATTTCGCTCGCCGCTACTTTCGGAATCTCGGTTGATTTCTTTTCCTCGGGGTACTTAGATGTTTCAGTTCCCCCGGTTCGCTCTGTTAACCTATGTATTCAGTTAACAGTAACTGCTTATGCAGTTGGGTTTCCCCATTCGGAAATCCCAGACTCAAATGGTTTTTACTACCTAATCTGGGCTTATCGCAAGTTAATACGTCCTTCATCGCCTCTGACTGCCAAGGCATCCACCGTGTACGCTTAGTCACTTAACCATACAACCCCAAAGGGTCTTAGATTAAACAACCAAAGTTGTCTGCAATTATTTAAACATGATGCAGACTCGATTTTGCCGGACTCAAATATAAACAACACACTAAGGTGTTGTTTCCAAGAACACTTGAATGTGTTTATTGGTGTTTATCTTTCGATAAACATTGAGAACTTTACAAACAATCCTATTCACAAGGAATCAAGATTGTTTTGTCAGCTTTCCAAATTGTTAAAGAGCTATGTTTTCCCAAAGGGAAGCACATTATCTAAAGATTCTCGGCGTCGTTTATCTAACCACATACGCTTACTGAAGTGGTTTGGATAAAACAACCAAAAATACTTAGAGAATGGTGGGCGATACCGGGCTCGAACCAGTGACCCCCTGCTTGTAAGGCAGGTGCTCTCCCAACTGAGCTAATCGCCCACATAAGTTTTTATTCTTCGTGGAGAAGAATGGTGGGTCGTGCAGGATTCGAACCTGCGACCAATTGATTAAAAGTCAACTGCTCTACCAACTGAGCTAACGACCCAATGGTATCCCGTAGGGGAGTCGAACCCCTGTTACCGCCGTGAAAGGGCGGTGTCCTAGGCCTCTAGACGAACGGGACACTAARTCGAAGATATTGGGATATCTTCTTTCTCTTAAACTACATAAACCATCAATCTGTGTGGACACTTGTCTCAATAATCATCGTATAAGGAGGTGATCCAGCGCCAGGTTCCCCTAGCGCTACCTTGTTACGACTTCACCCCAGTCATGAACCACAAAGTGGTGAGCGTCCCCCCGAAGGTTAAACTACCCACTTCTTTTGCAGCCCACTCCCATGGTGTGACGGGCGGTGTGTACAAGGCCCGGGAACGTATTCACCGTGGCATTCTGATCCACGATTACTAGCGATTCCGACTTCATGGAGTCGAGTTGCAGACTCCAATCCGGACTACGACGCACTT
>NZ_QLYY01000001.1 GCF_003350295.1 Vibrio tetraodonis | reverse complement strand
TTTTGCTTGCCTATAATTTAGTACGTTTAGAAATGATTCATATTGCCGAAGATGCGAATGTAAGTCCAACTCGGGTTAGCTTCACAGCAGCAATAAATTTGATAGATGCCCAGTTGCGCTGGCTAGCGCTCAGCCCCGATGGCACTTTACCTGTTAGGCTCAAACAAATGCGAGAGAGCATCAGCCATTTCATTTTGCCAGATAAAAGAAAGGACCGAACGTTTCCACGTTCAGTCCTCTTTGTTCGGGCCAAATATCCATTTAAATATAAGTGTTAATACTTATCCGAACGGCATTACCCCTAAAAGGAGGGGGTTTGCGCTTTATAGCCGATGATCTATATTATGAATGGGTCAACCAACATGCTCCACCGATAAGCCATCCTTATCATCAAAAAAACGCCGTCTGGAATACTTTGAAATTGCTAAATATCAAAACTATCGATAGAAATGACAACTTAAAAGTTGGCGGTTATCTCAGCTATCCGGTCACTACCCCTAGTCAGTAAAGGTTGTCGGAGCGTCATCATAGCGAATGGAGAGCCTGATCATACACCTAAACCTATCACGTGCCCAATTGCAGCGTAGCTGCTCTATTTAACTGAATAATATTTTTTTTCTAAATCTGTTATTATGCTGTCTATTTCATCAGTGGTTTTTAACTGACTCAGCATCCTGGTACGGTCAGTTTGAATCTTGCTGTCTATGTCATCAGTGGTTTTTAACTGAATCTGCATACTGGTACGTTCAGTTTGAATCATGTGGTTTATTCTCTCATTGAGTTTCCCTTCTATAACTGAATATTCAATATCGTTAGGATTTACCTTATTTGAGATATCGTTATACAAAGCTTGGTATAAAGGTGATGATGAAAAGCCAGGTTTAATTGTAGTTTGCTCATAATAAGCTTTTCTTATTAACTTCCTCTCGTTGTCTCTTGCCTTCTTATCTTCGTCGGTACCTAGATCGCGATGAATATTCCTCCGAAACATTTTATCTAGACTTTTCTCTCCAATACTTGCTATGTGCATCTCAATCTGGCTTACTTTAGAATTTCCATCGTCTGATTCTACTTGAACGTGTGCATGAGCCAAGGCTTGCTCAATCGTTTGATCTATCACTTTATTAGCATAGTCAGGATCTTCATACATTGATATGGGGGTATTTGAGCATTTAAAGTTGTATTGGTCATGAGTAACAGGTTCGAGATTATCATACATTGGTGCTTGGGAATTGTCCTGGATGTTAACTGTAGTTCCAAAGCTGTTTGCAACATTACTTACTTTAGTCACAACCATGGCTTGATTGAACTGGGAATTAGCATCGACTGTCATGGTAGAAGCTGGACGATGCAGTGTTTGAATTAGATTCATATAATTCTCCTGTTGAATGCACATTTGGGTTTATATAGGCATATAGTAATACTCGACACTCCGGTAAGTGATTTATCTATCAGGAGCATTTATTGGTAAGCCCATCAATTTTTTCCCGTGTGATATGTTTAGCGTGAATCTCAAGCTGGCTAATATCCACGTCTTTCGCGACAACTCATTTTATAAAGTGTTCGAGTTGTGGGTGTTGCGGCATATAGTGACCGGAGTCTAGGTGAAATGATTTAGCTTTGCCCTGTTCAATTTGAATAATGCCTGCACATAAAACCGGTTTACCACCTGTCGTGGAAGTGTTTTGCC
Organism: Vibrio tetraodonis; assembly: GCF_003350295.1. Lineage (GTDB taxonomy): Bacteria > Pseudomonadota > Gammaproteobacteria > Enterobacterales > Vibrionaceae > Vibrio > Vibrio tetraodonis. The sequence goes on along the minus strand of NZ_QLYY01000001.1, from coordinate 4,238 downwards.
TTTTTATCGGTATCAGATTGGGACACCTGAACTGGAGTCCTTGTAACTTTTAACAAAGTAGCCCTCCCTCGGTAAGTCAAAATGAAGTATCAGAATATTAACACCTATCTATTGATACTTATGTCAAAAAAATGTCATTTAAAAAGGGGGCTGTCGCAAAATTTTGCGTTGTCGGTTTAGATTCGCTCAACCTCTACCTAATGGCTTTGTTGCAGTACTCAACCCACTTTGTCTTTTGATATCATTAGGCCACTCGGTAGCTCTCGGGCATACCAAACTGGGTAAATCGATTCAATATTGATGCAGCTAGCACCATTTCTTGTTGTTGGTTCTTAAACTCTCTGCTGTGTAATTTGGGGCCTATGATGGTTTTGTAACGTTGCATCGCATTCTCTGATACATTCCTTTTCCCATACTGCTTTTTTTTTGCCAGCGCATGGGACCTAATGCCGAATACGCCACCAAATTGCTCATTCTTTTGGCCTGATGGTGATTGTCAGCATACAGACTGTCTTTAGAAGGGATGACTATCTCAGCTTCTGGAAACTCATTAGATAATGTGGTGTAAACACTATCCGTATCATAGATCTTATCCGCTGAAACGTGGTCGACATCAACATTGATTTGCTCACACAGCTCCCCCACGACTTGAAAATCCATAGTGTCTTTATCCGTCAATACCGCACCATGAATTATGTGGTCATCACTGACACCGAAATGCCGCCTTCTTCCAACTACGCTTTGCGTTAACCTTATGTTTTTCCTGATGACATTCACCTTTACCAAATTCTTTGAGGCCAGTAGAGTCAATGGCAATTGCCACTAAACCTTCATTTAATGCCGTTCGGATAAGTATTAACACTTATATTTAAATGGATATTTGGCCCGAACAAAGAGGACTGAACGTGGAAACGTTCGGTCCTTTCTTTTATCTGGCAAAATGAAATGGCTGATGCTCTCTCGCATTTGTTTGAGCCTAACAGGTAAAGTGCCATCGGGGCTGAGCGCTAGCCAGCGCAACTGGGCATCTATCAAATTTATTGCTGCTGTGAAGCTAACCCGAGTTGGGCTTACATTGGCATCTTCGGCAATATGAATCATTTCTAAACGTACTAAATTATAGGCAAGCAAAATGCCCCAAAGCTCTTGTCTAACTCCAGCAGCAAAGCGACTTCTAAGTGTCACTTCACTCTGCAACTGAGTTTGCTTGATTTCACCGTAACCTTCTTCAATTTGCCATCGTTGCCAGTAGATACTTAATAGGTGCTCCAATGGATACTTTTGAGGGTCTACTAACGAGGTTATGAACCCTTCAATCTCACCTTGCGGAGCTGTATACAGGACTAGCCGAGCTTGCCAATGCGTTGGTAAGTTGGGGTTCTTACTCTGTGCTTGGGGTGAAATTGGCATGGAGATCAGCATATCATTGTTGGCAAACTGTTTTACAACTTCATATCTGAGTTTACGTTTTACGGGGGTAAGCCAATGGCTGTCAGAAGCGGCTTCTTGCCACGATAGCAACAGTTCAGCGGAGAAATAACAACGGTCAAATAGTGTTAGTGAGTTCTCTGGTACATCATCCAGTAATCGCCGGGCCAAAGTTGCTTCACCAACACTACAGGCATCAAATGCGGCTCCCATCATCATGCGTGTTTCGGTAGCCATCAGGCCGACTAAACGTAATTGAGGGTAAGGCTTATACTTTTGAGAAATGAATCCAAATGCCTCTGCGTTTTCTTCAGAATCTTGGCAACGAAAGGTCGTGCCATCAACAGCCATAATGTTCAGGCCAAGGAATTTGTCCTTGACGAGCGCATCGGCTTCCCACGCTGTCACCGCTGTTTTAAATAGTGCAGCAAGAGGCGCTTCATCTAGGCGTCGCCTACAATCGGTTAGCACACTTGGGGCGACTCGAGACCATGTGTCCTCTGGTTTGGGTTGCAGAGCCAAATCGAGAGAACTGCAAACCTCTTTAATGGATTTATTTCTCTGCAATCCCATCCAAATGACGAGCCATACGGCTTGTTGGGCTGGTAGCCGACGCCTTCTGATACTCGCTTTAGATGTTTCATAGAGAGCTTGCTCTATCCATTCAAGTTGAATGGCATTAATTACAGACTCATAATTTTTGCCATCTTCAATAGTATCATGAGCTAGAACTAACTCTTCAGCCAACATAGAAAAATCCCCACTAACAAAGTTAGTGGGGATTATCATACGATCCCAGGATCGTTCAAGTCTCTAAACCGATCGGCATTAACTAAACCTTCATTGGGTTTATCTGTTTTTGAGTCTGGGCGTCTTAAATCCAAGCTTAGATTGGCGTTTTGACAATAACGAATAGTCAGGACAAGTGAACTCTGTGTAGCCCATTCCTGTTAGAAGGCTATCAATAAAACCTTGAGTTTGGCGAAATGGAAGTTTGAATACCAGCCTCAAATAATGGCACGCAATGAGCGTGCTATCTGGGTATTTTGGTGATGAGCCTGTGCCATCATAGAGACGTTGTTCGGTTTGCCAATTCGCCATAATCTCATCAGACAACCAGATATCAATACGCCACGATCACGTAAACTTTGGTTGTATTCGGCATAATTAGTCTGTCGATAGGTGTGTTTTTTGAAGTGGTGGCGCTTGGACTCATTGTGTTTGTAAGGCATTATTTTGGCGTTAGATGTGACGATATAGGTCGAGGATAAAGGAAGACACGCTTAAATAAAAATTGATGGTTTAATGAGCGCGCCAACAAAGCCATCTAGTAGCTATGGGTGATTTTTTATAGAAAACTTGCCTCGATTATGATTATATTGCTTACCTAATTGTGATTGGAGTTATATAATGCGTGATCCACTTTCTTTTTCTCAAAACATCCATCAAGACCTTAGCTCCTTGGTTCGGGCTGCTCTTTCTGGACTTGGTGTCTCAGATAACCTACTGAATGATTTTGATTCGCACTCCACGATTGCTATCGAGCTGGATGATGGACTCTCTATCAATATCTCATTGGCGGATGAACGATTGTTTGTTTGGTCTTTCCTTTCAGTCAGTGAAGAGCAATTGCTTTTTAACTCTAGAAATATCCTTTCTACCCTTATTTCGCCTGTTGAATTTGTTGAAACAGGTAGCTTGTCTCTAGGAAAGAGTGACGGTGGTTTTGAGTTGAAGGTAATGGTCAATTTAGACTCCTTAAAAGATGGGAAATTAGGGGAGATTTTGTCTTCCTTTAATAATCAATTGAAATTTATATTAAGCTCTCATAGGTAACCTCATATATGAATAATATTACTGAACGGCAAACTAGTTCATGTTTAGCGATTTCAAAGTATTGTTCTGCGCAACTTGTTCAGGACACTTTTCTAAAGGACTTTTCATAATCAATCGGTGACATATCGCCGTTAGTCGAATCTTGTGTTATTCGTTGAGGTGGCCTCTTCAACCACGCATAATAGGCTGAGCGACTCACATTCAGGCTGTTACATAAACGAGTAACAGGATAATCAGAAGTCAGTTGTTTAATCGTCTCAAAGGCTACTTAGTTTCCTTTAGCAACAGGGCGCTGGCCTTTTTTAGGATGTCCTTTTCCATCCTTAACTCTTTGTTTTCCTTGCGTAGCCACATTAACTCTGCTCGTTCATCAGGAGAGAGAGTTGAACCGGATTTCTCAGCTTCAAATTTCGCTTTCCAGTTGTAAAGAAGCTTGTCTGTGACACCCAAAGATGCAGCCGCCCTTGAAACGCTGTAGCCTTGTTCAGTGATCAACGCCACCGCTTCTCGCCGAAATTCATCGGTATAACTTCTGTTTTTTCGTTTTGTCATAGTCACCTCAATAGTAGGATTATATTCCTTTATTAAAGTGTCCTGTTGGATTAAAGCAAATCACTTAACCTTAGATTTTTATGCTAATACATTATTGAATATTAAATACTTTAATCGTGCTTATGTAGTGGTTTAATGATCCCGGACATCAAATTAGGTGGTAAAGTCTCCACCGTAAATGAGGTGTTCAATGACAAAACGACAACGACGTACATTTTCTTCTGAATTCAAAGTAGATGCCGCAAGCTTGGTTCTTGATCAAGGTTACTCAATATCTGAGGCGGCACGCTCTCTAGACATCGGTGATACGGCTTTACGACGCTGGGTCGATCAACTAAAGATTGAGCGTGGCGGAGAGACGCCAACGGTTCAAGCTCTGACGCCAGAACAGAAGAAGATCCAAGAGTTAGAAGCTAGGATTA